>DATJIF010000212.1:0-89528 GCA_035493475.1 Actinospica sp. | reverse complement strand
CGGTAACCAGGGTTCTGCCGGGGCCGCAAACAGCGGAGCGGATATTTACACCGGCGTGAGCCGTCGCTGTTTGCGGCCCCGGCGGGTTCCTGGTCGCCTTCGGTGCCAGGCGAGGAGAGCACCCCAACCGGACCCCACCCCAGACAACAGGACAACCGCAGCCGGGCGGTGTTGTGGGGTGCTGTCTGAGCCGGCCCGCCGGAGGCGTTTTTGACCTTGACGTTCAGTCAGACCAGATGGACGCAAGTAGACAAGCAGCGCCGCAGGTCCGCGGACGTAGTGACCGAGGTACGAGGGAGCGTAGGTAGCGGGCCGGAGGCTCCCGAAGGAGCGGAGCGACTGTAGGGCGGCTTGAGTAGGGCGGGTGGGCGGGGTAGGTAATCGGCCCGGACGTAGTCGGCGGTGCGGAGCGAGGGACGAGCGTAGTGCCGGTGACGTAGGTAGGGGCGACCTCAGAGCCGCGGCGTTGACAGACATCGGATGTCCTCCTAGTCTCCATCGCGCGGATCCGCTTCATCGATGCGGAATTCGACGTTTTCATCCGAGCAATACTCGAACCGGCCAATGCTGTCTGGATCTTCTGAGGTGCTCATGCTCGAACCCACATACCCGCAGCGGCGCACGCGGTGGGCGGTCGCTGCGGCGGCTACCGGTGCGCTTGTCCTTCTCTTCGGTACGCCGAGTGCGCTTGCGTCTGCGTCCGCGGCTGTCTCGGATCATGCTCAACCCAAGGTCGCCACCACTCTGTACGTGTCGCCGAGTGGGCAGGGGGCGGCTTGCTCGCAGTCGGTGCCGTGCTCGCTGAGTCAGGCCCGTACGGAAGTCAGGACGCTTGCTCCCTCGATGAGCGGGGATATCGACGTCGACCTGCTCGGTGGCACGTATCGACTGGCGTCCACGTTCCAGCTTGGAGTGCAGGACTCGGGGGAGAACGGGCACAACGTCGTGTATCAGGCGGCGGCTGGTCAGTCGCCGGTGATCACTGGGGCTCGGCAGGTCACGGGGTGGAGTGAGTACGACTCGACCAAGGGCATCTATCGTGCGGCGGTGCCGGTTGGTACGCAGAGCAGCCAGCTCTTCGTGAACGGGGCGCGTGCGCAGCGGGCTCGCAGTGTGCTGAATCCGTCCGGGTTCACGCTGTCGGGGTCCAGCTTCGTGACGTCGGATCCCTCCTACGCCTCGTTCACGAATCAGAGTCAGATCCAGATCGTCGACGACAACGACTGGAAGCAGATGCGGTGTCCGCTCTCCAGCATCACCGCTACGTCGTCCGGCGGGTCCAGCCTTAACGTGAACCCGACGTGCTTCGCCAACAACAACACGAGCGTGCCGAACGCCGGGTTCCCGTTCAACGGGTCGGGTCTGCCCGCGCTCAACGGGATCAGCTGGATCGAGAACGCGTACCAGTTGCTGACGCAGCCGGGTCAATTCTACCTGGACAGTGGCGCCGGATATCTCTACTACATCCCGCTGACCGGCCAGAACATGGCTACCGCCGACGTCGAGTTGCCCACGCTGCAGGAGCTCGTGGATCTGTCGGGCACGCCGGGGCATCTCGCGCCGCAGCTCTACAACTCTTCGGGCGTCAGCTACTCGGGCACGTGGGCGGTGAGCTCGGCGCGTCCGTATGGAGACCTCGGCAATGCGGTTGAGTACACGCAGACGAACGGCGACTCGGCCACGTTCTCGTTCACCGGCACGGGGATCCAGGTGCTCAGCGAGACGAACTCGGACGAGGGGACTATCGACGTCTACGTGGACGGGACCAAGACCGAGACTGTGAATGCGAGCAGTACCACGCGGGTCGCGCAGCAGCCGGTCGTCGACATCAGCGGGCTGAGCCAGGGCGCGCATACTGTCAAGATCGTCAAGACCGGCGGGCAGTACATGCTGGTCAACGCGTACACGGTCACGCCGAATCCGGTCGCTCCGGTGCACAACATCCAGTTCTCGGGGATTACCTTCACCGGCACGACGTGGACGCAGCCGGACAGCACCGGGTACATCGACAACCAGGCCGGAGTGCTGTGGGCGCCGGGGACCACGACGCCGCAGCTGATTCCGGCCGCTGTGCAGGTGCATCGTGGTGACGCTGTGCAGTTTGATGGGGATGTTCTGGACCATCTTGGTGGCGCGGCGATCGACTTTGCGGACGGAACGCAGAACTCGACGATCAGCGGTGACCAGGTCAGCGACGTGTCGGCCGGGGGAGTGCTGCTCGGCGAGGTCGACGACTACTACCTCACCGACTCGAAGCTCATGACCAGCGGCGACGTCGTCACGCAGAACGTGATTCAGCACGTGGGCCAGGACTACCACGACGCGGTCGGCGTCTGGGCTGGCTACACGAAGAACGCCACGATCAGTAACAACGACATCGGATACACCCCGTACTCCGGCATGTCGCTCGGCTGGGGTTGGGGTTGGCAGTCGGACTGCACGCTCCAGGCGAAGCAGGGTCTTTCGACGCCGTGCCGCCACGGCACGATGTACGCCGGCGGCAACCAGATCACCGGCAATTTCATCCACAACGTGATGGGCATCCTGCACGACGGCGGCCCCATCTACACGAACGGCGGCCAGGGGCTCGGCACCGGCGTGTCCAGCGCGCCGTGCCAGCAGACGAGCGTGCTCGCGGGCAACGTCGTCGCCGACGGCAACGGCACCAACAACATGCTCTACCAGGACGAGGGAAGTTCCTGCTGGAACACGTACAACAACGTCGTCGAGTTCGGCGGGTCCAACTGGATCGGCATGTGGACGCCGACGATCAACACGATCGACATCCACGACAACTACTCGGACAACTCGGCCTACAACAACAACGGCACCGGCATCACCTTCAACCAGGCGACGATCGTCACGGGCGGGAACTGGCCGACGGCTGCGCGGCAGATCATGCAGGCCGCGGGTCCGACGCGTGAGCAGGGTCCTGCGACGGCGGGCGTCGTGGACGACGACAGCCTCGCGATCTCGTACACCGGGAGCTGGTCGGACAGCGGATTCCGCGGCCTCGGCGACTACGACGACGGCGTGCACTACACGACGACGAACGGCGACCAGGCGACGCTGACCTTCGAAGGCACCCAGGTCTCGTTCGCCACCGAGACGAACTCGGACGAGGGCACCTTCGAAGTGCTCGTGGACGGCGTCAATCAGGGCACGTTCAATGCGAACTCGTCCACGCGGCAGGTTCAGCAGACGCTGTTCACGAGCGCCGTGCTGACTTCCGGAACGCACACGATCACGGTGGTCAAGGAGTCGGGCACGTACATGCTCGTGGATTCCTTCACCGTGAAGTAGGCGGCGTCAGCGTGAGATAGCGGCGTAGGCGGCGTCAGCGGGATGTGTACGACTGGACGGTGCAGGAGAGGAGCGCGCGGGCTCGGGAGAGTTCCGTGGCGGTGAACGGCATACCGGACCGTACGGCGGTGAGCGTGCTGCCGTCGCCGTTCCGCAGCAGCAGGGTCGTGCCGTCGATCCAGGCGCCGGGTGCGTCGGGGTCGGCGGCATCGGCCGTACCCACGACCCGGGTCACGCTGTCGGCGTTGAGGAGGTCGGTCAGCACGTCGGCGAGGGCGTCGGGGTCGTGCACGAGGCGTCCGGCGAGTTCCAGCGCGTGCGTCGGGCCGTCGAGCAGCGCGAGCACGTCGGCGCGCACGGCGTGGGTGTGGCGTCCGCCGACGGCGTTGACCGCGGCGCAGATCCGTTCGGCGGAGGAGTCCTCGGACGCCTCGATGAGGAATTCGTCGATCACGCCGGTGGCCGCCGGGTGCACGCCGAGGGCGTGGATGTTCGCTCCGGCGGCGGCGAGCGCTCCGGCCAGGATCGCGAGGCGACCCGGGGTGTTGTCGATCTCGGTGCGCAGCTTCCAGAACACGCCGGTGGAGGCGCCGTCGTACGTCGATGCGAGGGTGGGAATCGGGCCGGACGAGGTTGCTGCCGTAGCCGACGTCGCCGTCGCAGCCGTCTTCGTCGCGGTGCTGGGCGGGGCGTGGTCCGTGCGGCGGAGCCAGATGTGGTGGCCGACGGTGCCGACGAGCAGTGCGATGCCGATGCCGATGAGCGCGGCCGAACCGTGCTGCTTGAGGCCGAACACGTCGGCGAAGGCGTCGGCCAGCCCGGCCGTCGCGAGCAGGGAGGCGAGTTCCACCAGGTGCCGGTGGTGCCGGATCGGGTTGCGTGACGTCATGCTCCCAGAGTGGATGCACGACGTTGCATGATCGGACACCGTCTGTGACGGGCGCGTAAAGATCGCGATTGTGGACGGCGGTGGCGGCGCCCGGGCCGTCAGCGGAGAGAGCGGAGGGAACGGCCCTCAGCGGCGGCTCGGGCTCGGCTCCGGTTCCGGGGTGTCCGCGGTGTCGTACGCGGTGACGTGTGCCTCGGCGAGTCCGAGCACGCCGAGGCCCATTAGGCCGATTCCGGCGAGCTCGATCACGATGTGCCAGCCCAGATTGATGGTCTCGCCGAAGAGGAACACGCCGAGCGCCACGCTGAGCATCGCGTCTCCGAGTGTCAGTGCGGGCTGCGATCCGGCCAGGCTCCCGGCCCGCAGCGTCCACTGCAACAGCAGCACGCTGAGCACGCCGACGAACGCGGCGGCGTACGTGTGCCACGTGGTCAGCACTGCCACCGCGCCGTCCGGGAAACGCCGCGTGACCTCCTTGATCAGCGCGGCGGTGGTCGAGAAGCAGACGGCGGTCGCGGCGCCCAGGATCGCGGCGCGCACCGTGCCGCGGATCCGCAGCGCGAGCAGTACCAGCAGCGCGACCAGCGCCGTGAGCGTGACCCCGACGGCCAGCCAGCGCACGCCCGGCGCCGTGTCGCCGCCCCCGGACGGCGAGGCCGCGATCAGGAAGACGGCCAGGCCCCCGGCGAGCATCACGAACGACCGCCACAGCGCCGCGCTCGGCCTGCGGTGGAACACCAGCGCCCCGAGCAGCAGCGCGAACAGCAGTTCCGAGGCGAGCAGCGGCTGCACGACCGAGAGTTGGCCGCTGTCCAGCGCGATGACCTGGAACGCGGCCGACAGCAGCGTCGCCATCGCGCCGCCCCACCACGTCACCCGGCGCAACGGTTGGGCCAGACGCGTGATGACGGCGCGCAGCCCACGCCCGGGCACCGGCGCCAGGTCGACTGAGGCGCGGCGCTGCAGCACCAGCGACGCGGCGTTGGACAGCGCCGAGAGCAGCGCCGTCACCACCGAGAGCGCGTTCATCCGCTACCTAGCGCGTTCATCTGGTACCCGTCGTCAAGATCGTGCGATGCAGAACGGTGCGAGCCACGTCCGTCCTGCCGGAGCGCGACTTCCACCATCTGATCAATCCGCCGCGCCCCGTCCGATTATTCCGGCATCGGGTGCGCTAGGCGTCCGAGCGGGCCGCTGGATTGGTCAGAGCGTCCACCGAACGGCGGTACGCGGGTTTGAGCGGTGCGCGGTGGACGGCGGGCGACGACCGTCAGATCATTCCCCAGAACTCCGCGTCGGTGGTGACCAGCACGGCCACGACCTCGGGCGTGAGCGTCGCCGGCGGTCTGTTCTGGTGGCGGGGAGTCTCCGCGGGCTGCGGCTCCCGCTCGGGCTCGGTCGGCGGCAGCGGCAGCGGGGCGAGATCGGCGCAGGCCTGCACGACGTCCTCTTCGTCCAGTTGGGCGAGGGTGTCCCGGCTGTCCTCCCAATCCTTCTGCGTCCTGGACTTCTCCGCGAGCAGCCGCTTCTCCTCGTCGCGGAGGTTCGCGGCCTTCTCGAAGTCCTGCGCGTCGATCTCGGCTTCCTTGGCCCTGCGGACGTCCGCGATCTTCTCGTCGAGTTCGCGCAGCCGCGGCGGGGCCGCCATCCGCTTGGTGTGCAGGCGCGCGCCCGCCTCGTCGAGCAGCGCGACGGCGCTACCGGGCAGCGCGCGATCGGTGATGCGTTCCCGCGCCATCATGGCCGCGGCGAGCAGCGCGCCGTCCAGGATGACCGCGCGGTGGTAGGCCTCGTACTTGTCGCGTACGCCCTTGAGCATCTCCACGGCGTCGTCGACCGACGGCTCGGCGACGTTGATCGTCTGGAGACTGCGTCCCGCCGCCGCGTTCGCCGCCAGATACTCGCTGAAGTCCCTCGGCGTCGCGGTCACGATCACCCGCAGGTCCGGCTGGTTCAGGATCGCCGTGAGGATGTAGCCGGTGGTGGCGCGCAGTTCGTCGAAGACCAGGATGACGTCCTCGGCCTCGCGCGCCTCCGCGAAGATAGCGTTCAGCCGCGACTCGACCTCGGCGCGTCCATCAGCACGCCCGTCCGTGCCGGCGAGCAGCGCACCGAGATCCAGCATGTACAGCTGGCGGCTCTGCAACGGCGTCGGCACGGTCTGGTTGACGATCGCGAAGGCCAGGCCTGCGACGATCGCCGTCGCGCCGACTCCGGGTTCGCCGATCAGGACGGGACAGTTTCTTGCGCGCCGGGAGAGCACCTGGATGATCCGCTGAATCTCCTTCGCGCGCCCGACGACGGGGTCGAGCTTGCCCAGGCTGGCGGCCACGGTGAGGTTGCGGTCGTACTGGTCGAGCACCGGCGAGGGCTCCCGGACGGAGGTTGCGGGCTGCGTCGGTTCCGGGGCGGGGGCTGCGGGCTGGGTCTCGGCGGAAGTGTTCTGATACACCGAGAGCAGCTGGATGACCTGTTGACGCGCGCGGTTGAGGTCGACGCCATTGCTCACCAGGATCTGCGCGGCGACCCCCTCGCCCTCACGGATCGCGCCGAGCAGGATGTGCTCGGTGCCGATGTAGTTGTGGCTGAGCTGCAGCGCCTCACGCAGGGAGAGCTCCAGCAGCTTCTTGGCGCGGGGCGTGAACGGCAGGTGGCCTTCGGGAGCCACCGGTTCCGCACCCCGGCCGATGATCTCCTCGACCTGTTGCTTGAGCTCCGCGCGAGATATGCCCAGCGATTCGAGTACCTTGGCGGCGACGCCTTCGCCGTCGTCGATGATGCCGAGCAGGATGTGCTCGGTGCCGATGTAGTTGTGGTTGAGCCTCCTGGCCTCTTCCTGAGCCTGGACGACGATCCGCCTCGCGCGATCCGTGAACCTCTCGAACATGGTCTCCGCGTCACCCCGTTCGCGTCTGGTTCGGCAGGTTCGGCAGTCCCGAATCGGTCAGCACCTGGAGGTCGCGCGCGGCACGTTGCGTGTGCGGGTCGTCCGCGCCGAAGAGCCGCTCGCGGGCCGTGACGACTTCGCGGAGCAGGGCTTCCGCCTCGGTGAACTCGCCGAGGGCGACCAGGTTGCGGGCCAGCAGGTGCGCCGTGCGGAGTACCAGTGCGTCGTCCGGGCCGAGTACGCGGCGGCGGTCCGGCAGCAGGACTCTGAGCATGTCGACTGCCGCGCCGTGCTCGCCCTTTTCGCCGAGAGCGGCCGCGAGACACTGGCGCGTGGACAGCGTTTCGGGATCATCGGGCCCGAACAGGCGCATCTGTGTCCGCAGCAGGCCGTCGAGGGTATTCGTCCCCTGATCCGCGTCGCCGGCTGCGCTTTCGCAGAGTCCGATGAGGCAGAGCGTGTGCATGGTGTCGAGATGCTCGGCGCCGAGGATGCGTTCCTGCCGGGTGTGCACGTCGCGCAACTCGGTGAGCGCGTCGGCCCACGGGGTCAGGCCGCCGCATGCGTTGGTCCACGCGGTCTCGCTGCGTTCGCGCAGCTTGGGCCCGGCCACGGCGGCGTACGCGCGGTTGCGGGAGAGGGCGAGTTCGTCGGCGTTCAGGGTGCCGTGCTTCTGCGGCAGCGGCAGTCCCTCGGCCTTCATGACCCGGTAGAGCTGACGGTAGAGGTCATCGATCGACAGCAGTTCGGAGGCCTCGGGGACGCCGTCGGACAGCAGTTGCAGCAGGCGGCCGGTGAACGCCGTGTACGGCTCGTCGGGCAGGATCAGCGCCACCTTGTCGCGCGGCGCGGCGGTGAGCACGTACGTCCCGCCGACCTCGGTCTGCTGCGAGAACACCGCCTCTGTGTCGGCCATCGAGCGGCTGATCGCGCGACCGGCGAAGCAGCAGTCGAGGATGATCACCTTGGTCCTGGCCGGACTGTTCAGCACCGCCGCGCGCAGCTTGTCGTACTCCAGCGCGCTGAACTCGGGGTCGGTCAGCTCGCTGTCCCGCAGCGCGAGGTACAGATCGTGCCGGGTGCCGCTGACCAGACCGTGGCCGGCGAAGTAGATCAGCAGCAGATCCTGCGCGTCCCGGGCCGCCGTCCGCAGCACGCTGCCCACGCGGCGCAGGTCGCCCTCATCCTCCAGCACGGCGCAGTTCTTCGCGGGGATGATGCCGTAGTCCTCGTCGGTGAGCATGGCCTGGAGCGCCTGGACGGTCGCGGCCACCTCGGGCAGCGGCGGAATCCGCTCATCCGAGTACTGACTCGTGCCGATCAGGACGCAGCGCGACGCACCACCGTCCGGCAGCTTCACGGCGTGTGCTCACCACCGCCGACGGACTCGGGCAGTGCGGTGCGCGCCTCGGGCGTTCGGGCTCCGGCAGCACGGGCGTCGAGCGAGCGGGCGAGCAGGGCCTCGAGCTCGGGATTGCGCACGCGCTCGGCGTCCAGCTCCAGCGACGAGCCGTCCGCCGCCGTGATCTTGATGCGCACGTCCGACCGCCGCGGCTGCGCGAACCAGGAACGCAGCGAACCCGCCAACGCCGTCAATGCACCGTGCGCGCCGACCGCCACGATCAGCGCGTCGGTGATCGAGCCCATCTCCCCGGGGCGCGGCGCGGCATGCTCGAGCCGTACCCGCCCGGAGAACTCGGGTTCACCGCGCAGCCACGCGTCGAGATTCTCGACCGTGTCCACGGCACCGTCCCCGTCCACGGCCTCGACGGAAATGCTGACGTCGTTACCCACCACCGCGACACACCTCTCAGAAGGGCGCCCCAACCCGCGCTCTACGGTGCATGATAGGCCTGATTCAGTGCGTCCGGTTCATAGTTGCGGAGACTGTGTCCTGCAAGGGATTCAGCAGCTTCTGCAGGCTGCCGTAGTCGGCGACCCGGCCGTCAGACCACTGCGCCATGAAGACGCCGAGATAGTGCCCCGAGCCCGCGAACTGCTGGATGATCCCGCTCGTCGCCGACAGTGTCGTGAGCCCCGAGTTCGGCGGCGGCCGGAGCGCGCCGACCTCGAAGTCGGTCGGGTCCATCGCGAGGTCGCTCACGATGCTGATCACGTCGGTCGGGTCCTTCAGCGTGAAGACCGTCATGTTGAACTGGTCCTTCGCCGCGTCCTTGTACAACGCGCCCTCGCCGCCGACGCAGCCGTTGCTCTGCGCGAACAGCCCGGCCAGCGTCGGCGCGACCATGTCCGAGTTCACGCAGCTGTTCAGCGCACCGGCCGTGACCAGCGTGTAGACGGTCCCGTTCGACCCGTGCACCGTATCCGGGAACAGCTCGGACACGGGTATCTGGGCGACGGCGGCTGAGGACGCGGCGGCTGAGGCAGCCGAGGACGTGGCTGGGCTCGCGGCCGCGCTCGCCGCTCCCGTGGCCGCCGCCGTGGGGGTCGCCGTCCCCGCGGCCTGCGGCTTGCGCTCCCGCATCGTCTGCACGACACCGACCGTGAGCGCGCCGATGATCACCGCTATCGCCAGGTTCCGCGGCCACACCCGCCGCGCGCCCCGGCCCCGCGCACGCTCCGTCCGCTGCTGCTCCGCCGTCGCGTCGCCGAACGTGGGCACGTCGCCGCGCCACGGCGTGCTCGGCGGCGGCTGGTCCCGCCACTTCGCCGCGAGCATCCTGGCCCGGGCCGACGGCTCCTCGGCCGCGGCCTTGCGGCCCTCCTCGACGTCCTTGACCAGCCGGGCGAACTGGGCCTCGAAGTCCTCGTCGGGCTCGGGCCGTCCGGGCGCCGGGCGCCCCCCACTCTCCGTCACGCGCAGAACCTAGGGCCTGCGCCGGATCCTTCGCAACTGGTTGTATCGTGCGGGGTGTGGATTCGATCGAGGCGGCAGAACTCGCCCTGTCCCTGCCCGAGGTAGACCCGGAGAAGCCCAGCCCGGCCCGGATCTACGACTTCTGGCTCGGCGGCAGCCAGAACTTCGAGGCCGACCGGGAGGTCGGCCGGCGCGCCGCGGCCGCGATGCCGACGCTCGCCGCCGCGATCCGGGCCAACCGAGCGTTCCTCGGCCGCGTCGTGCGGCAGCTGGCCGGGCCCCTCGGCGTGGACCAGTTCCTCGACCTCGGCTCCGGCGTGCCGACCGTCGGCAACGTGCACGAGGTGGCGCTCGAGGCGAACCCGGACGCGAAGGTCGTCTACGTCGACATCGACCAGGTGGCCATCGCGCACGCCCGCCACCTGCTCGCCGACGTCCCCGGCACCGTCGCCATCCTCGCCGACCTGCGCCGTCCCGAGGCCGTGCTGGACCACCCGCTGACCCGCGCCACGCTGGACTTCAGCAGGCCGGTCGCCGTGCTGATGAACGCCGTGCTGCACTTCATCCCGGACGAGGACCGCCCCGGGGACATCGTGGCCGGATACACCGGCGTCCTCGCGCCCGGCGGCTACCTCGCCCTCTCGCACGCCGCCCCCGACCTGCGCCACCCCGGCGAGCAGGACGAGATGCTCGCCGACTACCAGCGTTCGACGAGCGTCCCGTTCATCAACCGCGAGCCCGAGCAGATCGCCTCCTGGCTCGGCCACCTCGAGATCCAGCCCCCCGGCCTCGTCACCGTCAACGACTGGCATCCCGAGCCCGACAGCGAGTCCGCCCCCATCCTGCGCACGTACGGCGTCCTGGCCCGGGTCCCAGCCTCCTGATACTCCCTACGTGTTCTTCTTCGCCGCGTCGGCGAGGAAGCCGCGGACCTTCTCGCGGGCCTGGTCGGTGACGTGCGGGCCGTGGGTGAAGGCGGCGACCTGGTAGTCGAGTTCGCCGAGGGCGTGCGCGGTCTGCTGGTTGAGCTTGATGTCCGTGCAGAACGCCTTCACGCCGAAGCTGAACTTGCGCACGTTCCAGATCGAGTCGCCGGTGATCAGGGTGCCGGAGTTCTCGTGCAGCAGGGCTACGTGGCCGGGGGTGTGGCCCGGTGTGTGGTGCACGCGCAGGCCGCCGGCGACCGGCAGCAGGTCGCCGTCGTTGAACTCCTCGGCGACGACGACGGCCGGGAAGTCCCGCCCCGGCTTACTCATCGCGCCCACGCGCCGTCCGAGGAAGGTGGCGGCGTCGCGCGGCGGCGCCTGGCCCAGGCGGGCGAACGGCGCGTCGAGTGCGCTGATCGCGACCGCTGCCTGCGACTGCTCGGCGAGTTTGGCCGCGCCGCCCGCGTGGTCCCCGTGCGCGTGCGTGAGGACGATCCGCGTCACGTCCGCGACCGACTTGCCCATGGCCGCCAGCCCCGCCGCGGCCTTCGCCGGGCCGCTCTTGAACCCGGTGTCGACGAGCGTGACCTGGCCGTCCTCGTCGACGAGCGCGTAGATGTTGACGAAGTCGAAGCGGGCCGCCGGAATCCGCCACACGTCCGGCGCGATCCGGATCGCGGCTTCCTTGCTCATGATGGTTCTCCCTCCGTTGGTTTTACAGGTTACTGATGCTCATGCATGTGCGTATACCGATTCCAGCGACGCGATCTCCGCCGGCGTGAGCCGGAAGGCCCCCGCCGCGATGTTCGCCTCGAGGTGGCCGAGGTCGCCGGTGCCCGGGATGGCCAGTACGTGCGGTCCCTGGGCGAGGGTCCACGCGAGCCGGATCTGCTGCGGCGTGGCCCCGTGCGCCTCGGCGACGGCGAGCACCTCGGCGGGTTCGGCCGACTCCGCCGAGTCGGAAGCGGCCGAACCGGCGCGGTTCCCGGCGATCGCGAAGAAGGGCACGAACGCGATCCCCTCCTGCCCGCAGTAGCGCAGCACCTCGGCGGACTTGTCGTGCCCGAGGCTGAACCGGTTCTGCACCGAGACGACCGGCGCGACGGCCCGGGCCTCGGCCACCTGCTGCACGGTCACGTCGGAGAGCCCGAGATGCCGGATCATGCCCGCCTCCCGCAACTCGGCGAGCGCCCCGAAGTGTTCGGCGAGCGAGTCCCAGCGCATGTTCCGCAGGTAGACGAGGTCGAGGTGGTCGCGCCCGAGCTGCCGCAGGTTCTCCTCGACGTCGCCGCGCAGTTCGTCCGCCCGCGCAGCCTCCGCCCACTGCCCGTCCCGGTCACGACGCGGCCCGACCTTCGTGGCGACCAGGACGTCCGCGTCGCCGAGCGGGGCGAGCGCCGCGTTGATGATCTCGTTGGCGGAACGCAGCGACGAGAAGTAGAACGCCGCCGTGTCCACGTGGTTCACCCCGAGCTCGACCGCCCGCCGGACCACCGCGATCGACCCGTCCCGATCCCGCGGCGTCCCCGCGTGGAACGCCGCCGTGCCGGTCAGCCGCATCGCGCCGAACCCGAGCCGGGAAACCTGCCGATCGCCGAGCGGCCAGGTCCCGGAGTCCGCGGCGTCCGGGGATTGAGGAGTCTCTCCAGTGCTTGTCACAAGGGTTTCTACCACGGGCCCTGCCTGCTGGGGTGCTTCGGCGATCGAGGCTCCGTTTTGCACCACTCTGCCCTGCCTTGCACCCACGAAGAAAACATTAATTAGTAATATTCCTTGACGGGCGGCCGGGGCATGCGGCACCGTCTTCTCTGCTCCCAGCAGTCAACGACGACGGAGATCGAGGGCATGTCAGAATCGTTGCGCGCACGACGCGGGCGCCGCCTGGTTTTGCGGGCGGGCGCTCGGTGGCGGTGGGTTACGGCGGCGGTAGCGGCCGTCGGGATGGTGGCGGGGACCTCGGTTCCGGCCACGGCGGCGGTACCGGCGAAGGTCGCGAAGCCGTCGGCCTCGTCGCCCGCCTACTACGACAGTGGGCTGGATCCGACTCCTTATATGGGGTGGAACACCTACTACGGCACCGGTTCGCCGACGCAGGCGACGGTGGAGAGTGTGGCGAACTACCTGGTCAGCAGCGGGCTGGCCAAGGCTGGATACGACTACGTCTGGCTGGACGGCGGATGGCAGGCCTCGCCGCCGCGGGACGCCTCCGGCGCGCTGCAGGCGAACGCGAGCGAGTTCCCCGACGGGATTCCGGCGCTGGTCAACTGGCTGCACGCGCGCGGGCTGAAGGTGGGGATCTACACCGACGCGGGCGTGTACAACGACGTGAACTGCGGACTCGCGAGCGGCGGCGGGTACTACCAGCAGGACGCGGACGAGTTCGCCTCGTGGAAGATCGACGCGATCAAGGTCGACTTCCTGTGCGGCATCGCGGAGGACATGAACCCGGCGACGTCGTACGCGCAGTTCAGCCAGGCCGTGGCCCGGTCCGGCCGGCCGATGCTGCTGAACCTCTGCAATCCGCTGACCGCGGACTGGGGCACGTCGAACCCGGCCGCGTACTACGCGTGGAACAACTACACCTTCGGGCCGACGATCGCCGACTCGTGGCGCACGGACACGGACATCGCGTTCGGCACGCCGACGGCCGGCGAGTTCGCGGACGTGCTGCGGAACATCGACGACAACGAGGCGCATCCGGAGGCCGAGGGGCCGGGGCACTACAACGACCCGGACTACCTGATCCCGATGCGGCAGCTGTCCGGCGGCGGCTACGAGCTGAACGAGACGCAGTCGGACGCGCAGTTCGAGATGTGGGCGGAGATGGCCTCGCCGCTGATGCTCGGCTCGGATCCGCGCACGCTCCCGGCGAGCATGATCGCGACGCTGGAGAACCCGGAGATTCTGGCTGTGGACCAGGATCCGCTGGACGTGCAGGGCGTCGCCATCGACTCCTCGTCCGCGGGAACGGTGTACAGCAAGGTCCTGTCGGGGACCGGGCGGCGGGCTGTCGTGCTGCTGAACCGGACCGCGACGGCGCAGAGCATGTCCGTGTCCTTCGCGGACGCCGGTCTGTCGGGCTCGGGCTCGGGCGGCGTGGCGGTGCGGGATCTGGCGGCGCGGCAGAGCCTCGGGACGTATACGGGCTCATACACGACGACCGTTCCGGCGGACGGCTCGGTGATGCTGCTGCTCAGCGGCACGGACGCGCTGCCGGGGACGAGCCTCGGCGGGACCGCGACGAGTGATCCGGCGCTGGCGCGGGTGAACGACGCCGACTCGGCCGCGTTCGTGCGCGGTGCGAACGGCGAACTCGACGAGCAGACGACGAACGCGTCGGGTGCCTGGTCGGGCACGTGGACGAACCTCGGCGGGCCGGTCGGAGGACGCATCGACGGGCAGCCCGCCGCGTATGCGAACTCTGACGGTTCGATCGACCTGTTCGTGCTCGGCGTGGACGGGCACGCGTATCGGCGCACGTTCGCGAACGGGACGTGGGGCGGCTGGATCCCGCTCGGCGGCAAGCTGGCCGACGCGCCGACCGTCGCGTACAGCGGGCCGAACTCCTGGACGTTGACCGCCACCGGATCCGACGGGCAGATCTGGACCCTGACCCCGTCCGGCACGTGGAGCGCCATCGGCACCCCGACCGGTCTGTCGGTCTACGGCCGGCCGTCCGCGGTCACCGACGGGACGACCACCTACGTCGCCGTGCGGACGAACGACGACTCCGTCTGGCTGGACACGTCCGGCGCCACCGGCCAGTGGTCGGGCTGGACCAGCGTCGGCGGCACGGTCAGCGACAGCCCCACGCTGCTGGAGACGGAGGGCCGCGTGTACCTGTTCGTGCGCGCCTCCGACTACACGGTCTGGGAGAACAATCTGACCTCGGGCTCGTGGAGCGGCTGGTTCAAGCGCGGCGAGTTCACCAGCGACGACTTGAGCGGCGCGTTCGGCGCGGCGGCCGGGGACGGCGGCTTCGCCTGGCTCACATACCGCGGCGTCGACGGCCGGGTCCACCTCATCGAGCTCTGAGTAGGAGAGAAGTACAGCCATGTCCTATTCCCCCACCTTCTCCCGCCGCGGCCTGCTGGCCGGGGCGGGGGCCCTCGGCGCCGGGCTCGCGCTCGGCGGTTGCGCCACGGCCACCTCGACCGGCGGTTCCGCCCAGCAGGGCGGCGCGGTCACGCTGCAGTCCGACCTCTCCTCGCCGCTGGCGGAGAAGGCGATGCAGTCGCTGGTCGCCGCGTACGGCAAGCAGAGCAAGTACACGGTCAAGCTCAACACAGTGGCGGCGACCACGTACCAGCCGCTGCTGCCGACGTATCTGACCTCTGCGAACCCGCCGGACGTCTACACGTGGTACGCGGGCTCCGACGCCGACCACTACTCCTCGCGCGGGCTGCTGCTCGACGTGAGCTCCGTGTGGAAGACGATGTCCAACTACCAGCCTGCTCTCAAGACCCTGAGCACGGACGCCGCCGGCAAGCAGATCTTCGTGCCGACGGACTACTACTGGTGGGGCGTGTTCTACCGGAAGTCCCAGTTCGCGAAGTGGGGTCTGAGCGAGCCGAAGACGTGGTCGGACTTCCTGAACGTCTGCGCCACGATCAAGGCCAAGGGTGTCACGCCGATCGGACTCGGCGCCGGCACCGGAACGGCGTGGGTCGCGTCGGCGTGGTTCGACTACTTCGACATCCGGCTGAACGGCGCCGAGTACCACCGCGATCTGTTGCAGGGCAAGCACAGCTTCACCGACTCGAAGGTGGTCGACGTCTTCAACACCTGGAAGCAGGTGTTGCCGTACTTCGACCCGAACGGCACGGCGGTCAGCTGGCAGGAGGCGTCGAACCAGCTCATCCAGGGCCAGTGCGGCATGCTGCTGACCGGCACGTTCTTCGCGGACGCGGTGCCGAAGGGCTCGCTCGACGACCTCGACTTCTTCAAGTTCCCGGTCATCGACGCGTCCGTCCCCGACGCCGAGGAGGCACCGACCGACGGCCTGTTCGCCAGCTCGAAGACGCACAACTCGGCCGCCGTGCTCGACTTCATGACCTGGATGGCGACACCCGAGGCGCAGAACCTGTGGACACAGACGTCCTCGGGCACGGTCATACCGGCGAACCCGCAGGCGACGTCACCGTCCACGGCGCTGGTCCAGAAGGGCAAGGCGATGCTCGCGGCGGCCTCGGACCTGACGCAGTTCTTCAACCGCGACTCGACCGACGCGCTGCAGAACACCGCTAACACCGCGCTGATCGACTTCATCCAGAACCCCGGCAAGCTCGACTCGATCCTGAGCACCTGGCAGTCGCAGGCGCAGCAGGCGTGGAAGACCGCATGACCGTCGCGTCCACGAACTCTGTGACGCCGACGAACGCCCGGCCCGTCGCCTCGCGCGCGACGGGCCGGGGGCGGGGGCCGAAGCGGTCGTGGGGTCCCGGCCGGCCGTCGCCGCTGGTGCTCGCGTTCGTGCTGGTTCCGCTGCTGGTCGAGTCGGTCAGCGTGTTCTGGCCCGCGGTCCAGGGCTTCTACATCTCGCTGACCAACTGGAACGGCGTGAACCCGCCGAGCTTCGCGGGCTTCGGCAACTACAGCAAGATGTTCGGTGATCCGGTGTTCCGCAAGGCGCTGGAGGACACCGCGATCTGGCTCGTGCTGTTCGGCGGGCTGTCCGCCGCGGGCGGTCTCGGCTGCGCGCTGTTCCTGCAACGCGAGCGGCGCGGCATCGCGGTCTACCGGGCCGCGCTGTTCCTGCCGGTGGTGTTCTCGCTGACCGCGACGGCGCTGATGTGGCAGACGCTCTACCAGCCGAACGGCATGGTCAACGGGCTGCTGTCCTCGATCGGCCTCGGCGGCTGGCAGCACGCGTGGCTGGCCGACTCGAGCACCGCGCTCTACGCCCAGATCGTGCCCGCGCTGTGGCGCGAGATCGGCTATGTCATGGTGCTGTATCTCGCCGGGCTCAAGGGCATCGACCCCGCGCTGTACGAGGCGGCCAAGGTGGACGGCGCGTCGGCCTGGCAGCAGTTCCGCAACGTGACCCTGCCGCAGCTGCGCAGCGTCAACGCCGTCGTCCTGTCGGTGATCATCATCGACTCGCTGCGTTCGTTCGACGTCGTCTGGGCCCTGACGCAGGGCGGCCCCTACAACTCCTCGCAGCTGCTGAGCACGTACATGTATCAGACCGCTTTCGTGAACACCGACTTCGGCTACGGCTGCGCCCTGGCCGTCGCGATCTTCGTGCTCGCGTTCGGCGTCATCGTCAGCTACCTGGTCCGCGCGTTCAAGGAGAGCGACTGATGAGCACGAAGCGGTTGCGCACCATCGGATTCCACACCGGCGCCAGCGTGCTGTCGCTGCTGTGGTTCCTGCCGATCGCGCTCATCCTGGTCATCAGCTTCCGCTCCACGGACGACGTGCTCGGCAACGGACTCAACGCCCTGCCGCACTCCTTCGCGCCCGGGAACTACTCCGCGGCCTGGTCCGGCGGCGGCATGCAGCAGGCGTTGATCAACAGCGCGATCGTCGCGGTCCCGGCCGTGCTGCTCACACTGCTGCTCGGCTCGATGGCGGCCTTCGCGCTCAGCCGCTACCGGATCCCGTTCCGCCGCACGCTGATCCTGCTGATGCTCGGCGGCAACCTGCTGCCCCCGCAGATCCTGCTGGTGCCGGTGGCGAAGCTCAGCCAGGTGTTCGGGCTCTACGACTCGCTGGCCACGCTCATCGTGGTGGAGATCGGCTTCGGCCTCGGCTTCTACGTGTTCGTACTCCAGGGCTTCATGCGCACGATCCCCGGCGAGATCCAGCAGGCGGCGCTGCTCGACGGCGCGAGCGCGTGGCAGGTCTACTTCCGCATCGTGCTGCCGCTGACCCGCCCCGCGCTGGCCGCGCTCGGCGCGCTGGCGTTCACCTGGATTTTCAACGACCTGCTGTGGCCGATCACCGTGCTGATCACGCAGTCGAAGATGCCGGTCACCCCGGCGCTGCTGAGCCTGCAGGGGCAGTTCGTCTCGTACTGGAACGTGATCGCCGCCGGTTCGGTGATCGCCGCGATCCCGACGGTGGCCGTGTTCCTGCGCTTCCAGAAGCACTTCATCGCCGGTCTGAACCTCGGAGCCGTCAAGTGAGCGCGAACCGCTGGACGCTGCGTACGGCGACGACGTCCTACACCGTCGAAGTACCCGAACACGGAGGCTGGGCAGAACTGTCCTCCTGGGGTCCGATCGGCGTCGAGGACGGTCCCTCGCCGCTGGCCGGGCACGGTCGCACGCCCTTCCGCACGGCTGCCGACGCCGCCCCGGCCGAGTACGTGCCGCTCGGGCTGCGTCCGTTCGGCGGCGCCGAGCTGGACGTGCGGCGGCCGGGCACGGATCGGGGGAGTTGGTGGTCGTTCGCCGGTGCGGAGGCCACGGATGACGGACTACGGATTCAGTTCGAGGACACCGTGCTGGGCCTCGATGCAGTGCTCTGCTACGCGACGGTGCCAGGGACGGACGTGATCCGGCGCTGGGTCGAACTGGCGAACATGGGCGACGGCGATCTGCTGCTCGGGCGGCTGGATTCGGGCGCCGTGAACGTGCCGGTGCCGGGCGGCGCGCGGCTGACGTATCTGGTGGGGCAGTGGGCGCAGGAGTTCCAGCTCACGCACGTACAGCTCGATCGCGGCAGCTTCGGCATCGGCAGCACCCAGGGCGTCTCGGGGCACGACTATGCACCGTGGCTCGCCGCGCAGGACGCCGCGACACCGGACGGCCCGAGCGCGCCGACCTGGGGCGTCAGCCTGGCCTGGTCGGGCTCGTGGCACATCGACGCGCAGGTGGACGCCGGTCGGCTGCTGCGGGTGCGCGCGGGACGTGAGCCGCACGAGGCCGAGGTGCTGCTGCCCGGCGGCGGCACGCTCACGACGCCGGAACTGCTGGTCGCGTTCAGTCCCGAGGGGCTCGACGGCCTGGCGCGGGTCTGGCACGCGTTCGAACGGCGGCAGAGTCGGCCGCGCAGCCTGCGGCCCCGGCCGGTGCTGTACAACTCGTGGGAGGCCACCGGCTTCGACGTCGAGCAGGAGGGGCAGCTCGAGCTCGCCCGGATCGCCGCGTCGATCGGGGCCGAACTCTTCGTCGTGGACGACGGCTGGTTCACCGGCCGCCCCGATGACGCTTCGGGCCTCGGCGACTGGGAGCCGGATCCGGCGGCGTTCCCGGACGGCTTCGGCGCGTTCGTCGACCAGGTGCGCGGGCTCGGGCTCGGCTTCGGGCTCTGGGTCGAACCCGAGGCGGTCAGCCCGGGATCGCGGCTGCTCGCCGAGCACCCGGACTGGATCTACGCGATCGACGGACGGCCTTCCGCACTGATCCGCGGGCAGTTGGCGCTCGATCTCGGCCGCGCTGACGTATCCGAGTACGTACTCGGCTGGCTCGACAAGCTGCTGCGGAACCATCCCATCAGCTATCTGAAATGGGACATGAACCGTCCGCCGACCGAGCGTGGCCGCCCCGGGGATCCGCTGCCGCGCGCCGTCGACCTGGACGCCGCGCACGTGGCCAATTACCACCGGATTCTCAGTATTCTGCGCGCCGAGCATCCGGACGTGCTGGTCGAGGGCTGCGCGGGCGGGGGAGGGCGCGCCGATGCGGCGGCCGTCGCCGCGACCGACGTCGTGTGGCCGAGCGACAACACCGGACCGCAGGATCGGCTGGCCATCCAGCACGGGTTCCTGCACGCGCACTCGCCGCACGTGATGAGCTCGTGGGTGACCGACTCCGCAGGGTTCTTCGACACCCGGCCGCGCTCGCTGCGCTTCCGCTTCGTGACCGCGATGGCGGGTGCGCTCGGCATCGGCGCCGACGTGCGCGGCTGGACGGATGAGCAGCGTGCCGAGGCCGCCGAGTGGATCGCCTGGTACAAGCGGTGGCGCGGCACGCTGCATCACGGCGACGTGCACCTGATCGGCACTCCGGCGGACGACGACTCGTACGGCGTGCAGTATTCGGCGCCGGACGGCTCGCACGAGATCGTCCTCGCCTGGAACAGCGGCGATCTGACCGGTCTGCCGCTGCTCCCCGGACGTCCGGACCGGCTGCGGCTACGCGGCCTGGACCCGGCCGCGCGCTACGTGGACGCAGTTTCCGGTGTCGAATACAGCGGCGCCCACCTGCTGCACGCCGGACTGCCGTGCGGCTGGAGGGCTGATTTCGACGCCGACGCGGTCGTGCTGCGGCGCGTTGAGAACCTTCACAATTCATAATTAATGTAACGGGCAGCGCGAGTGAGGAGCTTTCAGCAGATGAACGAGCCGGTATCCGTCGCCGTGGTCACCGGCGCGGCGTCGGGGATCGGCGCGGCGACGGCCGAACGCCTGGCCCGCGACGGCGCCGCGGTCGTCCTCGCCGACATCTCCGAGCGGGGCAAGCAGGTGGCGGCCCGCATCGTCGAGGTCGGAGGGCGGGCGGTCTTCGTGCGGGCCGACGCCGCCGACGAGAAGGACTGGGACCGCGTCATCGAGGCCGCGCACGCGTTCGGGCCGGTGGACGCGCTGGTCAGCAACGCGTTCACGGTGGACGTCGCGGCCGTGCACGAGACGAGCCTCGCCTCCTGGGACCGCCAGCTGTCCGTCAACCTGACCGGCGCCTTCCTCGGGGTCCGCGCCGCGCTGCCCGACCTGCGCGAGCACGGCGGCAGCGCGGTGCTGGTCTCCTCGGTGCACGCGCGCTTCGGCATCCCCGGCCATCCGGCGTACGCGGCGGCCAAGGGCGCGCTCATCTCCCTGTGCGGGCAGCTCGCGGTCGAGTACGCGCCGGACGTGCGGGTCAACGCCGTGCTGCCCGGGCCGATCATGACCGGCGCGTGGGACCGCGTCGGCGCGGAGGATCGGCGGCAGAGCGTCGCGGCCACGCCCGCGGGCCGCTTCGGCAGACCCGAGGAGGTGGCGGCGGCCATCGCCTTCCTCGCCGGTCCGCAGGCCTCTTTCATCACCGGGACGAGCCTCGTGGTCGACGGCGGCTGGTCCGTCGCCAAGGCCTCGGCATAGCTCCCGGAATCGAAGATAGTAAGGACACGTAGGACATGTCGCTGTACGGAAACCGCGGGGTGCACGGCCAGACCGTGGACACCATCGCCCGACGCGTGCTCAGCGGGGAGCTGCCCGAGGGCGCGACGCTTGACCTGACCGCGTTGCAGGAGGAGCTCGGTGTCAGCCTCACCGCGCTGCGCGAGTCGCTGAAGGTGCTGACGGCCAAGGGATTGGTGGACGCGCGCCAGAAGCGCGGCACCTACGTGCGGCCGCGCGCGGACTGGAACCTGCTCGATCCGGACGTGCTGCGCTGGCAGTTCAGCGCGGTCGCGGACGCGTCGCTGCTGCGCAGTCTCGACGAGGTGCGCGGCATCATCGAACCGGCCGCCGTACGCCTCGCCGCGATCCGCCGCTCGGACGAGGACCTCGCGCGGCTCGACGTGGCGCTGGAGGCGATGTCGAAGGCCGACGACTCGCGCACCGCCGTCGATGCCGACCTCGCGTTTCACAGGGCTCTGCTGAGCTCCACGCACAACGAGCTGCTGGAGCGCATGCAGACGGTGCTGGAGTCCGCGCTCGCCGCGCGTGACCAGTTGGTGCACGGCACCGAGCACGCTTCGGACGACCCGGTCCCGAGCCACCAGGCCGTGCTCGACGGCGTGCGGGCCCAGGACCCCGAACAGGCGGAAGCCGCGATGCGCGCCCTGCTGGACAAGGCCATCAGCGACGAGCAGCGGCTGCGCTCGGAGCTGTCGGAGACGTCGAAGGCGGAGGACGGCCGGTGAAGATCACCCGAATCGAGACCTTCCTCGTTCCGCCGCGCTGGCTGTTCTGCCGAATAGAGACCGACGACGGCCTGGTCGGCTGGGGCGAACCCGTCGTCGAGGGCCGCGCCGAGGTCGTCCGCGCGGCCGTGGACGTGCTCGCCGAATACCTGATCGGCCAAGACCCGCTGCGCATCCAGGACCACTGGCAGGTGATGACCAGAGCAGGGTTCTACCGCGACGGGCCGATCCTCAGCAGTGCCGTCGCAGGGCTCGACCAAGCGCTGTGGGACATCGCGGGCAAGGCCTACGAAGCACCCGTATACGCGCTGCTCGGCGGGCCGGTGCGGGAGAAGGTCCGGGTCTACGCGTGGGTCGGCGGCGACGAGCCCGCAGAACTCGCGGACGCGATCGCCGCGCAGGTCGAGGCCGGATTCACGGCGGTGAAGATGAACGCCAGCGGCCGCATTTCGCCGATCGCCACGGCGGCCGAGGTGGACGACGTCGTGGCCCGGCTGGCGACCGCGCGCGAGGCCCTCGGCCCGGACCGCGACGTCGCAATGGACTGTCACGGCCGGTTCACCCCGGCGACCGCGCGCCGCGTCATCCCGGAACTCGCTCCGTACCGGCCGCTGTTCGTCGAGGAGCCGGTGCTGCCGGAACATCAGCAGGCGCTCGGCTCGCTGGTCGCCGCGAGCCCCGTGCCGCTGGCCACCGGCGAACGGATCTACGGCCGGGCCGGCTTCCTGCCGGTTTTGCAGGCCGGGATGGCCGTCGTGCAGCCGGACCTCTCGCACGCGGGCGGGATCAGCGAGGTGACCCGGATCGCCTCGCTCGCCGAGACCTTCGGCGCGCTGCTCGCCCCGCACTGCCCGCTCGGTCCGGTCGCGCTCGCGGCCAGCCTGCAGGTCGGCTTCGCGACCCCGAACCTGCTGATCCAGGAGCAGAGCCTCGGCATCCACTACAACAAGGAGGCCGACCTGCTGTCGTACGTGATGGACCCCGAGCCGTTCCGCTTCGTCGACGGTCACGCCGTGCGCGGCCGGCAGCCGGGCCTCGGCGTCACGGTCGATGAGGACGCCGTGCGCGCGGCCGACCGGATCGCGCACAAGTGGCGTAATCCGGTGTGGCGGCACGACGACGGCGCGCTGGCCGAGTGGTGATCCCCGTGGGGCTCGCGCCCGTTTCACTTGCCGTGCGCATCGACCCCGAGCACGGCGGCCGGTGGACCTCGCTGAGCGGCGGCGGACGTGAATGGCTCTGGCACCGCGACGAGCCGCGCCGCACACAGGTCGTCCCCGGCGACGCGTTCGCCGACGCGGGCGGGCTTGAGGAGTGCGTGCCGACCGTGCGCGGCATCCCGGACCACGGCGATGCCTGGAGCCGCGCGTGGACTGCCGGAAAGGCAATGCTCGAATACCGCGTCGCCTGCCCGGAGTTCGAACTGACTCGCAGGGTCGACGTGGTCTCAGGGTCCGTCGTCGCCGATTACCGCCTCGTGGCCGAGCCCGGTTACCGCTTCCTCTGGGCCGGTCACGCGCTCCTCGACCTGAGCCCGAATTCCGTGCTGCACGTCGAGCCACGCGTGATCCCGCTCGGCCCGGACGACGGGACCGCCGTCGGCGACGTGATCGCCGGCGACACCGCAGTGCTCGACGACGGTCCGGATCGCCTGCACCTATCACTCCAGGTCAGCGACCAACCGACGTCCATAGCCCTCTGGCGCAACCTCGGCGGCTGGCCGGAGGCGGACCCGTACCGCAGCATCGGCGTGGAACCGATGCTCGGCCGCGTCTTCGACCTCGCAGACGCCGAGGAGGGGGACTGCGCCGTCACCCCGGCGTCCGGCGAGGTGCGCTGGCAGTTGACTATCGCCGCGTACCGGCAGAAGGACTAATCATGGATCTGCTATCTCTCCTCCGCGAACGCCGCCTGCTCGCCATCGTGCGCGGCGGCCACGCCGAATCAGTACTCGAAACCGTGCTCACCCTCGCGGACGCGGGCGTCAGCCTGATCGAGGTCTCACTCACCTCGGAGCGTGCCCTCGACGCCATCTCCCGCGCCCGCACGACGCTCGGGCCGGAAACGGTCATCGGCGCGGGGACCGTCGTGACCGCGCAGGATGCCCGCGACGCACGTGCCGCCGGTGCCGAATTCATCGTGACGCCGGGCCTCGGCGCCGGAGCCTTGGAGGCGCAGCACGTCAGCCTCCCGACGGTCGTCGGCGCGCTCACCCCCTCCGAGGTCATCGCCGCGCAGGCTGTCGGCGCGGAGGCGGTCAAGCTCTTCCCGGCCTCGGCGATGGGCGGTCCCGCGTATCTCCGTGACCTGCGAGCGCCGTTCCCCACGACGCCGTTCGTCCCGGTCGGCGGCGTGGACGTCGAATCCGGCCGCCGCTACCTCGAACTCGGCGCGGCAGCCATCGGCGTCGGCAGCCCCCTGATCAAGGACGCGGCGGACGGCGGCGACCTGACCGCGTTGCGCGAACGGGCCCGGACGTTCCTGCAGATCGCCGCCGAGGCCGGTCGATGACGGCTGTCGCCTGCGTCGGCGAGACCATGGTGTCGTTCATCCCCTCGGACGGCGCCGCCCTCGCCGACACCGAAAAGCTCGGTCTCGACACCGCAGGCGCCGAATCCAACGTGGCCATGTACCTCGCCGACCACGGCGTCGACGCGCGGTGGGTATCAAGGCTCGGCGACGATGCGTTCGGCCGCCGCGTGCTGCACCACGTGAGCTCGGCCGGAGTCGACGTCTCGGCCGTGCGCACGGATCCGAACCGGCCGACCGGACTGCTGTTCAAGGACCCGAACCCGGCCGGCAACGGCGGCGGCACGAAGGTCTCGTACTACCGGCACGGCTCGGCCGCCTCCGCGATGGGCAGATACGTGCTCGACGAGGAGGCCCTGCGCACCGCCGACCTGTGGCACTTCACCGGAATCACGCCAGCGCTCTCCGCGAGCTGCCGCGATCTCGTCGAGGCCGCGCTCGTCGGCGACCATCCCGTCATCAGCTTCGACGTGAACTACCGTCCCGCCGTCTGGCGCGAGCCCGCCGGTCCGCTGCTACGTCGCCTCGCACAGGCCGCCGACATCGTGTTCGTCGGGCTCGACGAGGCGCAGGCGTTGTGGGGCGAGAAGCTGCGTAAACCGGACGACGTGCGCGCGCTGCTCCCGTCGCCGAAAACCTTGGTGGTCAAGGACGGCGAGCGCGCGGCGACCGCGTACCACGGCGACGACCGCACGATCGTTCCCGCACTCGCCGTCGAGGTCGTCGAGCCGGTCGGCGCCGGTGACGCGTTCGCCGCAGGCTTCCTCGTCGGGCGGTTGCGCGGCGAATCCGTCGAGCGCAGCCTGCGTCGCGGCCACCTCACCGCGGCCTCGGCGCTCTCCGTCACCGGCGACCACGGACCGCTGCTCAACCCCGCCCTGACCGACGAACTCCTCACCGTCCCGGCACAGTCTTGGTCAGATTATTCCTTGACATTATTCAGCCGCCGAATTTAGCATCCGCAGCATGCTGAGCCTTTCCGTGCGGCGCCGCGGGCGCCCATACCTGCGCACAACGCTCACAGCCCTCGCGCTGGCCGCCGCGGCCGTGGTCGCCGTGCACCCCGGCACCGCGACCGCCGCCACCGCGACCCAGGCGTCCACCACGTCGTCGGCCAGCGAATACATCAACAACTGGTCGAACCTCACGGCGATCTGGAACGCGAGCAAGCTCAACCAGAACGACACCGGGACCTACGGACCGCGGATCGCCGAACTGCGCGCGAGCAACCAGTGGTCCACGAACCAGATCGTCGACTACACCGGCTTCTTCGACGACGCCACCGACAACGTCAAGTACGACCAGGCGCACGACTTCGCGTCCACCGGGTACCTCGACGAGAACGGCGTGCTCAACACCACGTACGGCCAGTACAACAGCGCCAGCATGCCGATCCAGGTCAAGCGCGATTACGTGATGGTGCCGAACGAGCCGTTCCTCGTCGCGCGCTACACGCTGACGAACCCGTCCTCCACCACGTCGTACTCGTGGAAGGTCCTCGACCAGGTCCACCTGAACAACACGTCGTCGACCACGAACGTCGCCGCGTCCTACGACTCGACGCGCAACGCCCTGTTCGGCAACATGACCGCATCCGGGCAGGACGTCGTGACGCTCGGCGCGTTGCAGAGCCCGACCGCGTACCAGGCGGGCAACGACGCCGACTGCACGGCCAGCGACACGACCGCGAGCGCGTGGTGCCAGTTCGACACGAACGGCACCCTCGACGACAACGCCTCCGAGAGCACGCCGAACGTCGACCTCGGCTTCCAGAACACGGTCACGATCGCGCCGTCGAGCTCGCAGACGCTGTACTACTACCTCGGACTCGGCACGACCATGGCCGCCGCGCAGTCGGCATCGGACGCGGCGCGCGCGGAGACCGGCGCCTACTGGTTCAACACGACCGCGACCGACTACGCGAACTGGCTCGCCGCCGGGACCAACGTCTCGACCAGCGACACCGGCGTCAACACCGCGTACGAGCGCAACCTCGTCGTGATCAAGAACTCGCAGAACCCGACGAACGGCCTGTTCCCGGCGGCCACCAACGAAGGCTCGTACGGCTACAAGGCCTGGATGCGCGACTCGGCGTTCGACGCGATGGCCCTCGACGCGAGCGGCCACTACACGGAGGCCGAGAAGTTCTGGGACTTCATGGCCGCCAACCAGTTGAGTACCGGCGCCTGGCATACGACGTACGACGAATGGTCCGGCAGCTACGTCTCGTTCGTCGAACCCGAATACGACAGCATCGGCGAATTCCTCGTCGGCGTGCAGAAACACTACGCGGACACCGGAAGCAGCACGTTCCTCTCCACGATGTGGCCGGTCGTCGAGGCCGCCGCCAACTTCGTCGAGAACAACATCGCGAGCAACGGACTCGGCGCCCCCGACAACAGCATCTGGGAGGAGAACTACCAGTACCAGATCTTCACCCAGGCGTACTACGTCGCCGGTCTCCGGGCCGCCGCGATCCTGGCGAAGACCGAATCCGCCTCCACCAGCGCCGACGCGTGGAACGGCGCGGCCAGCACGATCCTCTCGTCGATCCAGCGCAGCGACACCGCGAGCACGCCCGGCCTGTGGAACGCGAGCGGCGGCTACTACGACCGCGGCATCCAGACCGACGGCACGACCGTGAACCCGCTGCTCGACTCCTCGTCGATGGCACTCGTCGTGACCGGCGACGTGGACGCATCCTCCTCGCGGGCCGCGGCGATGGCGAGCGCGATCGACACCAACCTGACCCACGACACGTACGGAATCGCGCGCTACACCGGCGACACGTACTACTACACCAGCCAGTACGACCCGGCCGGTGACGAGGCGCTCGCGGCGGAACCGGTGTGGCCGAACATGACCATGTTCGACACCGTCTACGACGTCTACAGCGGCCAGAACGCGCTCGCGCTCCAACGGCTGCAGTACTACGTGAGCGTCTCGGGCGTCGGCGACATGCCGCCCGGCGAGGCCGTCGCGTGGCCGACCAGCCAGCCGGTGCTGAGCACGATGTCGGAGCCGCTGACCGCCTCCGCGTTCATCCTGGCCGCGCTCACCTACAGCGGGAAATACGACCCGCGGGTCTACGCGACGAACGTGAACGCCAGCGACTACGCGTCCGTCAACATCACGACGACGCCGAGCAGCGACTGGAGTAAGTGGACGAACATCCCCTACTACACCTTCGCATCCGGCAAGAGCTCGTCCGGCAGCGCGATGACCAACATCGGCGACGTCTACATCAGCAACGACGCCAGCAACATCTACGTCCGCGTCGACAACAGTTCGGGTGCGTTCTCGGCGTACGGCGCGACCCCCAAGTTCGCGCTGCTCGTCTATGCGCAGGACTTCAACCACTCGTCCTCGCTGACCGGCACGACGTCCGCGGAGTACGGCGGCACCCTCGACCACTCGATGAACTACCTGGTCGGGCGATGGAGCGACAGCAGCAGCTACGCCACCTTCTCGGCCAACTCGAGCGGCTGGACCTCAGGTTCGAGCTTGAGCACCATCGCACCGCAGTGGGACACCTCCACCGGCCGCATCGAGGCGGAGATCCCCATCTCGGCCCTCGCGAGCGGTGGATCCGCGGCCACCGGCTCGTGGTCGTACCTGGACGTCGAGCTGGCGTATCAGAACCCGTCCACCGGCGCGTGGGACGACGACGACCTCGGCGCCGTCCACTACGAGCTGGCGGGTTCGTCGAGTACTACGCTCTACGGAAACGTGACGCGCTGAAAAGGCGCCGAGGCGCTGAAGGGCGCACCATCATTCGCGTGCGCTGAAAGGTAGCAGTAGCAGGTGAGCACGAAGTCGTCCGCGGGACGCGATCTGACCCAGACGGCGGTATTGGCCCTGCTCGGGAGAGCGGGGCCGATGTCCCGCGCCGACGTGGCCCGCGAGCTGGCCCTGAGCCCGCCCACGGTGACCGCCGTCGTGCGCAGGCTGCTGGACCAGGCGATGGTCCGGGAGCTGGACGAGGAGGCCCCGTCCCGCGGCGGCCGGCGCGGCCAGCTGATCGGCCTGGTCGGCACCGCCGCGCGCGCCGTCGGCGTCAAGGTGGCGGCCGACCACGTCGCCATCGTCGAGGCCCGACTGGACGGCTCCGTGCTCGCCGCGCACACCCTCGAGTTCGACGCACTCGCGCCCGAGGCCGCCGGAAGGCTGGCCTCGGCGCTGCGTCCCTTCGTCGAGGAACAGCTGGAGATCCCGCTGCTCGGCCTGGGAATCGGCGTGCCCGGCGTGGTGGACAGCCCCGACAACGGCCGCGTGCACGCACCGACCCTGGGCTGGAGCGACGTACCCCTGGGCCGACACCTGCACGGCGCCCTGGGCCTGCCCGTCCTGGTGGAAAACGACGTCAAAGCCCTGACCGTGGCAGAGCAGCTCTTCGGACGAGGCCGCCGCCACCGCGACTTCCTCGTCCTCACGATCGGCAGCGGCGTCGGTCTCGGCATCGTCACCGGCGGCACCGTCTACCGCGGCTCCCACGGCGGCGCCGGCGAATTCGGCCACTTCCCGATCGACCCCAAGGGCACCCCCTGCGCCTGCGGCAACCGCGGCTGCCTGGAGACGATCGTGGGCTCCGCAGGCCTGGTCCGCGCCGGGCAGACCGCGGGCATCCTCCGCGAAGGCCAGGGGGTGGAACGCCTCCAAGAACTAGCCGACCGCGGCGACGCCCAGGCAGCCGCCGTCTACGCCCAAGCCGCCACCACCCTCGCCCGCGCCGTAGCCGCCCTCGTCACCGTCCTGGACCCCGAGATCGTCATCGTCCTAGGCGAAGGCGCCGCCGCCTGGCGCCACTGGGACGCCGCCTTCCGCGCCACCCTCATCGGCGCCATCCCCGCCCCCATGTCCGACACCCCCATCGAAGTAGAACCCTGGGACGACGCCGCCTGGGCCCAAGGCGCCGCCGCCATCGTCCTCGCCACCCCCTTCGACCTCTCCACCCCCACCGGCCGCCAAAAACAGCAGGTCCTGGCCAGGTTCCACGGCCAGGCAGTGGAGTAGCGGCCGCGGCCGTTCACTGCATGCGCTGGCGGCTGGCCAGGTACGCGAAGGTTTTGTCGCCGAGGCTGGTCTTGGGGACGATGCTCGGGCCGGATTCAGGCTCGGGCCCGGGCCGGGTCGTGGCCGCCGCCCCTGTCCCCGTCTCTGTGCGCGCGTCGAGGCGCATGATGGTCAGCGGGGGTCGGGGCGTGGTGGGGATGGTTCGGTCGAAGGGAATTATCGCGGTGCCGAGGATGGTGGCCTGGGCGAGGTAGTCGGCGCGCTGGTCGAAGTCGGGGCATTCGCGCTCGCTGAACTGGAGGGTTATCCCGTCGATCACGGCGCCCTCGCCCTGCTGTCTGTGGACGGCGTAGTCGAGGGCTGCGCGGGCCTCGCGGCGGGCGTCGTTGACCAGGCGGGTGTAGCCGGTGACCTCGCGGTTGGCGGCGGTGCCGACGCCGCGGCGGGTCTGCTGGAACATGGCGTCCTCGAAGTGGCAGGCGGCCATCGACAGGCCGGAGACCAGCGCGAAGGGCATCCAGCCGGAACGCAGCAGCCGGGCGAGGTCGGGGCCGGAGACGTGCGTGGTGAACGGTTCCGGCGGGCGCGTGAGGGATCGTGCGCGTACGGCCGTGCCCTCGACGATGACCTCCACCGACTCCGTGAAGATGCCGGTGGTGTTCACGCGCATCCCGATGATCCCGTCGCCGCCGAGCGCCTGGCACTCCGCCACCGCGCGTTCGATGGCGATGCCGCGCGCCGCGGTGATTTTCGCCAGCAGCGGGTTGGACGGGTCGGCGCAGGAACGAGCGCCGCCGCGTTGTCCGCCGCGTGATCCGCTGCCGTTGGGGACGAAGCACAGGCCGAGGTTGGAGGGGCCGAGGTACGCCACCGTCGCGCCGAAGACCTGCCCGACGGGATCGAAGCCCGCGATCTCGGTCGCCGTGAACCCGCCGACGGGGCTCGGGAAGCTCCAACCGCGCGAGTTGCGCAGCCGGGTCAGCCTCTTGATCTGCGGGTCCTTCGCCACGTCAGCCATGCTAGCCGCGCCATGCCGCAACACGGCGTGCCGCGTCGTGCCGCCGCCTCGCCCCGCCTCGCCTGCCGCCTCGCCCTGCCGCGTCGTGCGGAAAACGGATCGACGGTGCGGCGGCGGGCTGGCACAGTGGCGAGACGTGACCGACTTCGAGCTATTGAGCGCGGCGGACGTGGAGCTCATGCAGGGCTTGGCGCAGCGCGTGACGGCCGTCCGGCCGGATCTGATCAGCTCCGGGGCCTCGTACGGGGAACTCGCCTGGGTCTGGGGGAAGGGGCACGCGGCGTACGGCGACACGTGGCCGCGGCGCCTGTGGTTCTCCGGCGGCGAGCTCGTGGCGTGGGGATGGGTTTTTATGCCGCGCACGGTCCGGCGCAACGACGGGTCGGTCAAGGTCGTCGCCGGGACCTCGCTCAGCTACCAAGTGCATCCCGACCACGTCGAGCTGGTCGACGAGGTGATCGCCTGGCACGAAGACGTGGCAGCCGGGCTTGAGCGCACCCTCTCGCCGACGGACGCTGAGGAGTACGCGCTCGCGCGGTGGGCGGCGCACGGATACGAGCCCGACGCGAAGTTGCTCGCCGACGACGGCGACTGGACCCAGCTCAACCAGCGTGACCTCGCGGAGATCGAGCAGCCGGTGCTGCCCGCCGGGTTCCGCTTCCGTACCGCTGACGAGGCCGCTCCGGAAGCTGCGGTGCGTGCGCACCTGGATGCGTGGACACCGTCGCCGTACACGGCCGAGAGTTACGAGGGTGTGCGCGGGACGACGGCGTATCGCGGGGATCTGCACGTTTTGGTGGAGGCGCCGGACGGGACCATGGCGTGCTCGGCGATCATGTGGTTCGACGCGGTGAATAAGTCCATCGAGTTCGAGCCGGTCGGCACGCATCCGAACTACCGGCGCCTCGGCCTGGCGCGAGCGATGATGCTGCACGGCATGCACCTGGCACGCGCGGCGGGCGCCGAACACGCGACGGTCGTATGCGTGGGCTCGCCGGGACAACCTGCGGCGCGCGGTTTGTACTACGGCCTCGGCTTCCGTGAGATCTCGCGTGACGTGCCGCTGATCAAGCCGGCAGATAAGCCGGTGAACGCGGCATGACAAAATCTGCGCCGTTGCCGTTGCCGTTGCCGTTGCCGTTGATGGTTCTGGTCGGGCCGCCCGCCACCGGTAAGACGACCCTCGGCGAACTGCTCGCGGCCGAGCTGCGGTGCCCGTTCATCGACGTGGACGCCGTGGGGGAGCCGTACTACGCCGAGGTCGGGTGGAGCATCGCGCGGCTGCGGGAGCGAATTACTGCTGTGGGACGTCTGGCGGCCGAGATCGAATGGGAACCTGCCCGAGCGCACGCGGTCGCACGCATCATCGCCGACCACCCCGACGCCGTGATCGCGTTGGGAGCGGGGCACACCAGCTACACCGACCCAGAGCTGCGTGATCAGGTGCGGGCCGCGCTCAAAAATTGCCCTGACGTGGTGCACGTGCTGCCCTCGCCGGACCGAGACGTGTCGTTGGCCGAGCTGCGGGAACGGTGCATCGCGACCAAGGGCGGGCCGTGGATCGCGGAGGGACACGATTTCCTCGCCGCGTGGCTCGACGACCCGACTCCGCACGACGTGGCGACGCGCACCGTCTTCACCCTCGGATTGACGCCCGAAGAGACCGTCGGCCGGGTGCGCGGCGACGTACCGCCGCACACCCGGCCGTGACTCCCCCGGGGTGGTGGACCGTTACAACCTAGAACCGGAAGACGCCGAATGCGAAGGGGTCGGCGGTGACGGACGTGCCGCTGATCTCCACTCCTCGGCCGCGCACGCACGGTGTCGCCGCGGCCGGATCCCATCTTCCGTCGATGGCGAGCTCGACCCGCCTGCCCGACGGATTGACGACGACGAGGAACCGTCCGCCGCGGATGTAGGCGAGCGGGTAGCCGTCGTGCAGGACCTCGAGAGAGCCGGTCGGGCCGAGTTCGGGGTTCTCGCGGCGCAGCGTGATCAGGTCTCTGACGACGTGCAGGAGCGAGTTCTCGTCGGCACGCTGCGTGGCGACGTCGGGGGCGCCGGGCTCGGTGTCGACGGGGAGGTACAGCCGGTCGGCGGGACCGGACGAGAAACCGGCGTTCGCACCCGGACTCCACTGCATCGGCGTGCGCGAACCGGCGCGATTGTAGTGCGGGCCGAGGACGCTGCCCTCCTTCTCCGGCAGGTCCGGCACGTAGCGCATGCCGATTTCGTCCCCGTAGTAGATCGCGGGCACGGTCGGGAAGGTCAGCTGGAACGCGAACGCCGCCGGGAGCTGCTCGGCGGTACGCGGCACGCAGTGCATGCGGGCGAAATCGTGGTTGGCGGTGGGGAGAATGGCGTGACCGGGCTCGCCGATCGCCGCCACCGTGCGCGCGTAGGCGGCAAGAAACGTCGTCGCGGAGCCCTCGCCCGCCGCGTCGAAGTAGCAGGGTTCCGCGGCGTGCTCCGCGTCCACCGTCCCGTCCGCCGTCTGGAAGAGCGAGCGGTACGGCAGTCCCCAGCCCTCGCCGCCGAACTGCAGGAAGAAATCCGCGTGGAAGCCCGCGGGCACCGACACGGCCGGATCGCCCCACTCCGAGAGCAGCGCGGCCCCCGGATGCTCCCGGTCCAGCCAGTCGCGCAGTTCGGACCAGAGCTTCCCGGTCTCCACGAAGCCGGGATCGTCCTTGACCAGCGACGAAGCCATGTCGACCCGAAAGCCCGCCACGCCGAGCCCGAGCCAGTGCGTCATGATCTCGCGCAACGCGGCCCGATTCGCCCGCGGCCCCTCCGCATCCACCGGCTGCCGCCACGGCTCCGCGGGATCCTGCCGCGCATACCCGAAGTTCAGCGCGGGCTGGAACTCGAAGAAGTTCGGCAGATACCCGCCGCCCCGTGATCCCGGCGACGCCACGAACCCGGCAGGCAGCCGCCCCTCCGCGCCGCCCGCTCCGACGGATCCGCCAGCTGACGTGCCGCCGGATGCGCCGCCGGACCCTTCAGCCTCGCCGCCGTCCGTCCAGATGTACCGGTGGTCGTCCGGATCGGCGGCGGAGGCGAGGAACCACGGGTGCTGGTCCGAGGTGTGGCCGGGGACCAGGTCGAGCAGAACCTTGATCCCGCGCTCGGCCGCCTGCTCGACGAGCTTGGCCAGATCGTCGTTCGAGCCGTAGCGCGGGGCGATGCTGAGGTAGTCGGACACGTCGTACCCGGCGTCGCGCATCGGGGAGGCGAAGCAGGGGTTGAGCCAGACGGCGGTGACCCCGAGCCACGCGAGGTGGTCGAGATGCTCGGCGATGCCGCGCAGGTCGCCGACGCCGTCCCCGTCGGAGTCCGCGAAGGACTGCGGGTAGATCTGGTAGAGGACGGCGTCGGTGAGCCAGCCGGGTGCGGTGGTGGGCGCGGACACGGGTGCGGTCGGACCTTTCGACGTGGGGACGGCTCGCCTGGCTCGTCAGCCCTTGACCGCGCCGGCGGTGAGTCCGGAGACCACGGCGCGGCGGAAGACCAGGACGAGCACGGCGATCGGGAGCATCGCCACCGCCGAGGCGGCGAAAATGGTCCCGTACGGGGTGGTGAACTGCCCGCCGAACAGCGCGATGCCGACGGCGATGGTGCGGTAGTGGTCGGAATTGTTCAGGGTCAGGGCGATGATGAACTCGGTCCACGCGGCGACGAAGGTGAAGACGCCCGCCGTGAAGACGCCCGGCAGCGCCTGCGGCAGGATCACCGTGACCACCGTGCGGATCGGCCCGGCACCGTCCACCCGCGCGCTCTCCTCCATCGCCTTCGGGATGCCGAGGAAGAAGTTGCGCAGGATCCAGATCGCGAACGGCAGCATCAGCGCCGTGTACGACAGGACGAGGCCCTGGTAGCTGTTGAGCCAGCCGATGTCGCGCAGCAGCAGGTAGAGCGGCGCGACGACGGCGATCGTCGGGAACAGCGAGATCATCAGCAGCGCGGTCATGATCGAGGTCTTGCCGCGCATCGGCAGCCGGGCCAGCGCGTAGCCCGCGAAGGTGCCGAGCGCGAGCACGATCACGGTCGTGGCCACGGCGACGATCGCCGAGTTCATCAGGTACGTGCCGAAGTCGTAGTTCGAGAACGCGTTGCTGAAGTTGGCGGTCGTCGGATGCGGCGGGACCGCGGCCGCCGAGGTGATGTCCGCCTGGCCCTTGAAGGCCGAGGCGACCATCCAGTACAGCGGCAGCGCGACGAAGGCCGCGACGGCGATGGCGGCGATGTTCGTGCCCAGGTTCTTGCGGCGTCTGGCCATGGTCAGTCCTCCTGCTCGCCGACCTGGGTGCGGAACACCTTGAGGAACACAAGGCAGACCACGAGCACGATGATCGCGGTGCTCGCGGCGACGGCCGCGCCGGGTCCGAATTCGAGGTCGTTGAAGAGCACCTTGTAGCCGAGCACGGCGAGCGACTCGGTGCTGGTGCCGGGCCCGCCGTTGGTCAGCACGTACGGCAGGTCGAACAGGCCGAAGGCCTGCAGGATGCGGAACATCACGGCCACCGCGAGCGCCGGGCGCAGCAGCGGAAGCCGGATCTTCCAGAAGATCGTCCAGCCGCGCGCGCCGTCCACCCGGGCCGCCTCGACGACCTCGCTGGGCAGCATGACGAGCCCGGCGAGCACCATGATCGCGACGAACGGCGTCGTCTTCCACACGTCGGCGACGCCCATCGCGATCGAGGCCTGCATCGGCGTGCCCAGCACGTTGACGTTGTGCACGCCGACGGAGCCCAGGATCGCGTTGAGCACGCCGTAGACGCCGTTGTAGATATACGCCCACAGCTGTGCCGACACGACCGTGATCAGCGCCCACGGCAACAGCAGCAGCGCCATCAGCCAGCCGCGTCCGACCGTGAGCCGTTCCAGCACGAGCGCGACCAGCGTGCCGAGCACCATCTCGGCGGTCACCGTGACGACGGTGTATATCGCGGTGAACTCGAGGTCGTGCCAGTAGCGGTCCGAGCCGAACAGGATCGAGTAGTTCTTGCCGGTCGTGCCGTTCAGCTGGAAACCGTTGCCGGTCACGTTGACGTTGCTGAAGGACATCACGATCGAGAAGACGATGGGGAAGATCATCACCGCGGCGACGACCAGCAGCGCCGGCGACGCGAACGCCCAGCCGAGCCGGGCGTTCGAGCGTCGCAGGCCCCCGCGGCGCGGTCGGCCGGGGCCGACCGCGCCGGTCGTCTCGCGGTCTCCGCGAGTATCGACGACGGTCATCGGTGGATCACAGACCGTTGCTCTGCAGGGCCGTGTTGATCTGGCTGCTCGCCGAGGACAGCGCGGCCGCCGGACTCGTCGAACCGGACAGCGCGGCGTTCACGTTGTTGTAGATCGCGGCGCTCACCTGCGAGTACTGCGCCACGAACGACGGACGGGCGTTCAGCTTGTTCTTCGCCGCGATCGGGAAGGCCGGGTTGGTGGCCTGCACCGCGGAGTTCTGCAGCACGCTCGCGACGGTCGGGATCTCGCCGCCCTGCTCGGCGATGATGGTCTGCGCCTGCGTCCCGGTCATCCACTTCAGGAAGTCGACGTCCGCGGCGAGGTTCTTGCTGTGCGGGTTGATGTACAGGTTCCAGCCGCCGGTCACGGAGTAGCCGGGGGCGGCCTGGCCGGCGAACGTCGGCAGGTTCGTCACGCCGACGTTGCCCGCCACCTTCGACGTGCCCTGCGTGTTCGAGTCCGCGTACGCGTACGTCCAGTTGCGCAGGAACGCGGTCTGGCCGGAGGTGAACAGGGTCTCGGACTGCTGCTCCTGGAAGGTGGTGATCGCGGCCGGCGCCACGCCCGAGGTGATCAGGCCGCGCATGTAGGTCAGCGCCTTCTGGTCGGCGGCCGAGTCGATGGTGGCCTTGGTGCCGTCCGAGCTGACCGTCGAGCCGCCCGCGTCCGCCGCGAACTCGGTGAAGTCACAGGTCAGGCCCTCGTACGAGCTGAACTGCGCGGCGAAGCCGTACTTGACCAGGCCGTCCTTCTGCAGGGTCGCGGCCTCCGACTGCAGCTGCTCCCAGGTGGTCGGGACCGGCAGGTGCGCCTTGGCGAGCAGGTCCTTGCGGTAGAACAGGAACGCGTTGTCGGTGAACAGCGGCACCGCGTACGTCTGGCCCTTGTACGTCAGGCTCGTGACCAGGCCGTTGGAGAAGGTGTTCCAGTACGACGAGTCGAAGTACGAGTTCAGCGGCAGCGCGAGGCTCTGCTTGCCGAACTGCGCGGGCCACACCACGTCGCCGTTGTAGACGTCGAAGCTGCTCGACCCGCCCGATATCTGGGTGATCAGCGTGGAGCGGTAGGTGTCCGAGTCGCTCGGCGCCTGCTCCAGGTTCACCTTGATGTTCGGGTACTGCTTCTCGAAGTCGGCGATCAGGGTCTTGCGCACGTCACTCGAGGTCGGGCCGAACTGGTTGGCGAACCAGGTGATCGTGCCGGACGCCGAGCCCGTCGCCGCCGGGGCGGTGGTCGAGCCCGAGGACGAGGAGCACGCGGTGCCGAGCGCGAGCACGGCGGCGGCCGTCACTGCCGTGGCCGCGGTCCGGCGCCTGGTCTTCGTCGCGTTCTTCGTCACGTTCGTCACGGTTCTCGTCAACGCTGTCATCAGATCGCTTCCTTGCGATTCAGGCGGCTCAGGCCGCGAGTGAGGGTCGTGTTGCGGGTGGGTGGTGCTTCGACAGCAGCGGCGCGCGCACGGTAGCCCGGAGCACCAGGCAGGCCGCGCCACGCGTCCACATGTCGTCGTCCACGGGATCGACCAGGACGGTGCAGTCGGCCGCGGCGGAGGAGAAAGCGTGGTGGGACAGAGCGTCGTGCACAGCCGGCCGCAGCAGGTCGTACACCGACACACCCTCGCCGGCCAGAATCACCAGCTCGGGATTGATCAGATTGCACAGCGTCGCCAGCCCCCGCCCCAACGCATCCCCCGCCGCCGCGAACGCAGCCCGCGCCGCCCGAACATCCGAAGCTGTGGGCTCAAACGGCTCGGGCCCGAACGCTGCGGGTTCAGTGCGGGCTAGGGCTGCCGCTGCTGCGATGTCCGGCAGTGCGATGCCCACGTGACGCAGTCGTGCGAGTACCGACTCCGAGCAGGCCAGCGCCTCCAGGCAGCCGCGCCGCCCGCAGGTGCAGACCGGCCCGGCCGGGTCGATCGGGATGTGGCCGAACTCCGCTGCCAGCCCGGACGACCCGGTGAACAGCGCGCCGCCGACCAGCAGTCCGCAGCCGATCCCGGCGCCGATCGTGACGACGGCGAACGTGTCCGATTCGCGGCCCGCGCCGAACCAGCGCTGCGCAACTACCAGAGCATTGACATCGTTGCCGACGACCACTGGAAGGCCGGTAGCGGCTGCGAGCGGCGACGCCACGTCCACGTCGCGCCAACCGAGGATCCCCGAATACCGGCAGATCCCCGACGCGGCGTCCACGTGTCCGCCGAGCCCGACGCCGACACCGAGCGTGCGCACCGTGCCCTGCGGGACCGAACCGAGCAGCCGCCGCACGAGCCGCCCGGCCGCGTTCAAAGCGATCTCCGGCGCGCAGCCGTCGATGTCGAGCGACGCCCGCGCGAGCACTCGCGCGCCCATGTCGGTGACCACGCCCGACACCACGTTCGGCGCTATCTTCACGCCGACCACGAGATGCCGCTCCAGATTGACGCTCAACAACCGCTGAGGTCGCCCAGGTCCCGCTGCGGGCCCCGGCTCGGCCTCCTCACGGATGTAGTCGGCTTCGAGCAGCGGCGGTAGCAGCCGCGTCACCGTGGAGGGAGAGAGCCCCAACCGAGCCGCGAGCCCGGACCGGGAGATCGGCCCGGCCGTGAGCACCTGCCCGAAGATCTCGGCCCGAGTCGCCTCCCCGAGCAGTTCCGTCGCTCGCATGATGGCAACCCCCTCCCTAGGCCTCGACAACGACTGCGTGTCAGGGAGTATGGCGCCACTGATTTTCGTGAGTCAAGAAAAAAATTGGCATCGACGTCGGAGTCGTGACATCCGCGCGACCGGACGGTGACGGGACTCAGCAGTCGACGATCTTGCCGCCCCGCCGGCTACGTCCGGGCCGATCGCCTACTACATACCCAATGTCGTTCGGTTCAACGGGCGCGCCTCGCCGTATCGAGGGGTCAGGGCTGGGGCATGCCCACGGCGTCGCGGATTACTAGGCAGGCGGCGCCTCGGGCCCAGAGGGAGTCGTCGGTGACGTCGACGATGAGTTCGCAGTCGGTGGCGGCGGTGGAGAAGGCTTGGGCGCGCCAGGCTTGGGTGCAGGCGGGGCCGAAGAGGTCGAAGGCTCCGGCGCGTTCTCCGGCCAGGACGATGCGGCCGGGGTTGACCAGGTTGCAGAGGGTGGCGAGGCCGCGGCCCAGGGCGGTGCCCATGGCTTCGAAGGCTGCCACGGCGCTGGGGTCGCCGTCACGTGCTGCGGTTACGGCTTCTTCGATGGTGGCGCAGTGGCCGCCGTCGTCGGCGATGCGTCTGAGGACGGCGTCGTCGGAGGCTAGGGTTTCCAGGCAGCCGTGGTTGCCGCAGGTGCACTTGGGGCCGTCGGCGAGCATGGGGATGTGGCCTAGTTCTCCGGCCAGGCCGCCTACGCCGGTGACGAGTTCGCCGCCTAGGAACAGGCCGCAGCCTACGCCTGGGCCCACTGTGACCAAGGCGAATCCGTCCACGTCGCGGCCTGCGCCGAACCAGCGTTCGGCTACGGCGAGGGTGTCTACGTCGTTGCCGATGACGGTGGCTACGCCTGTCGCCGCGGCTAGTGGGGCGCTTACTTCTACGTCGTTCCAGCCGAGGACGCCGGATCGTACGACGCGTCCCTCGGCTGCCGACACGTGACCGCCTAGGCCTACTCCTACGCCGATCAGTTTTTCTCGGGCGCCTACATGGCCGGCCAGGAGGTCCCAGACGACGGCTGCCGCGGCGGAGAGGGCGGCGGACGGGTCGTGGCCTGCGGTCAGGGGCCTTGTGCGCTGGCCGATCACCTGGGCGCGCAGGTCGGTGAGTACGCCGGTCACCGCGTTGGGGCCGATCTTCACGCCGATCGCGGCACGTCGGTCGGCGGCGACCGCCAGCAGGCGCTGAGGGCGGCCTATGCCGGTGGACTGTTCGCCGGTCTCCGCTACGAAACCGGCGTCGATCAGCGGGTTGACGACCTTGGTGACGGTGGACTGGGAGAGTCCGCTGCGCTGTGCCAGTTGGGTGCGGGAGAGCGGGCCCGAGGTCAGGATCTCCGCGAACAGCCGGCCGCGGGTGTTGTCGGCGCCGCGGTCCACGGCGCGCGGCCGGGGCTGCTCGGAGAACCCGATCGTGATCCGCTCGCCACCGGCCGTCATCTCGCGCTCTCCACCTGTCCGCACGTGTCCACGACATACTTTCCCGGGTCATGATAGGGCGCGCTGACCTGGCGTGCGGCCCTGTTCCGGATACGGTACGAGCAGCCCGCCCACGTCGGCGCGGATTTTGTTTCTTGACAAGAGAAATTACCTCGGCCACACTCACCAGCGCGCGCACAGCGGAGTGCGCCCACGGCTTTGGAGGCAGCGAGGATGAGTATCTCCCGTCGAGCACTGCTGCGTGGTACTGGAGTGGCCGCCGCGGGGTCGTTGACGGCGTTGGCGATCGGTGCGGGGCGGGGCACGGGGGACGGGGGTGTGGTCGGTGCTCGGCCGGCCGTGCCGCTGGACGTGGCTCTCGCTGCGGCTGGGTCGCCTAGTTTGCCGGTGACCAGTCGGAACAGCGTCTACACGCGCGCTGGGGTTGGGCCGCTGTACTGGTCGCCGTACAGCTGGAACTACACGAACAACGCCACGCTGACCGAGAGCGTGTGGCAGCAGAACATCACGTGGGTCGCGGAGAACCTCGCGCCGTACGGCTACACGATGTGCTGCACGGACGGCTGGGTCGACTACACGCAGACCACGAACTCCAACGGCTACATCACCAGCTACAGCGACTCGTGGACGAACGGCTGGGCCTACTACGTCAGCTACCTCGCGGGCCTGGGCATGAAGCTCGGGGTCTACTACAACCCGCTGTGGGTCGCGGCGAGCGCGGTCAAGGACACCTCGATCACGGTCGTGGGCACGTCGATCCCGGTCGCCGACATCGTCACCTCGGGCGACGTGCTCAACTCCGACGACGAAATCTACTGGGTCAACGTCAGCGCGAACGGCGCCAAGGAGTACGTCCAGGGCTACGTGGACTACTTCAAGAACATGGGCGTCGCCTTCCTGCGCACCGACTTCTGGTCCTGGTACGAGTCGGGCTACGACGCGAACGTCGGCACCGTCGGCGTGGACCACGGCAGCGCGGACTACGCGACCGCCCTGTCCTGGGTCGCGGAGGCGGCGGGCAACGGCATCGAGGTCAGCGTCGTGATGCCGAACCTGTTCAACAACGCCGCGAACGAGATCCTCTACGGCGACTCGGTGCGCATCGACGCGGACATGACGACCGGCGGCTGGTCCTGGCTCAGCGGCGGACGGCAGACCTGGCAGAACGACTGGAGCCAGTGGTACAACCCGTTCTGCGGCTTCACCGGCTGGTCGCACCTGTCCGGGCGCACCGGGCTGATCCTGGACGGCGACTTCCTCGCGATGAGCAGCTTCAGCTCCACCGCGGAGAGGCAGACCGCGATCAACTTGTTCACGGTCGCCGGGTCGCAGCTCGCGATCACCGACCGCGTGGACACGATCGGCAGCGACATCAGTCTGTGGCAGAACACGGCGGTCCTCGCCCTGCGCCGGCAGGGTCTGGTCGGCAAGCCGTACTACTACAACGGCGATTTCTACTCGTCGGACTCGGGCGCGCGGGACACGGAGCGCTGGGCCGGTCAGCTTCCCGACGGCTCGTGGGTCGTCGCGCTGTTCAACCGGAACGACAGCAGCACCGTGACGAAGTCGATCAGCTTCTCCAGCGACCTCGGGCTCAGCGGCACCGCGACCGTGTACGACCTGTGGGCCTGCACGACCGCCACCGGGCAGAGCCAGATTTCCACGGCGCTGGCCCCGCACGCCTCGCAGATCGTGCACGTCGTGCCGACCGGTCTGAGCGTGAACACGTACCAGGCCGCGTTCGCCAACTGGAACGGCGGCGCGATGTTCAACAACAACCACACCGGCTACGCCGCGATGGGCTTCGTCGACAACCTCCAGTCCGCGAACGCCGGTGCCTCGGTGACCTTCGCGGTGGACGCGCCGACTGCCGGAACGTACGCCATCACGTACCGGTACGCGAACGGCACCGGCGCGACGAGCACGATGACCGTCGGTGTCGGCGACGAGTCCGGCAACGTCGTGATGTCCCCGGTCACCGTCAATTTCGGCAACCTCGACACCGCGTGGACGACGTGGGGCACGGTTTCCGGCACCGTGACGCTGACCGGCGGCACGAACCTGATCACTGTCGCGCGCACGAGCGGTGACACTGGCGCGATCAATCTGAACTACATCACCGTCGCCAACATCCCGTCCGCGCCCGCGATCTCCTCGATCTCTGCGAGCTCCGCCTCGGCCGGGACGAAGGTCACCATCACCGGCACGAATTTCGGCGCGGCCCAGGCGGGGCGCTACGTCACCTTCTCCGACAACGGCATCAACTGGGGCGGCCCGGTCGATCTGGCGCTGTTCACGATCGACAGCTGGAGCAACACGTCGATCACGTTCACGGTGCCGGAGCCGTCCGGGCCTAGCAACGAGTGGGCGGTTGCGTCCGGTACTACGGCGAGCGTGTCGGTGACCACGAGTGGCGGCACGTCGAACAGCGTCACCCTCGGGATCTCGTAGCTCGTGGTGAGGTAGTGAGGATGGGCGAGATCGGAAGCGCGCGGCGGGCTCGGGCTTGACGCGGGCAAGTGTGAGTGGTTTATTACTCATATGACGAACGAGCGAACCCGCCAACTGTCCACCGCCGAGGAGCGGCGCGAGACGGTCCTGCGCACGGCGATCGGCACCTTCGCGGCGCGCGGGTACTTCGGGACCACCACGACGGAGGTCGCGAAGCAGGCGGGGATCTCGCAGGCGTACGTCTACCGGCTGTTCCCGAACAAGGAGTCGCTGTTCGTCGCGGTCGTCGAACGCTGCTTCGTCCAGGTCCGCGGCTGCCTCGAGCAGGCCGTCGCGGACGCGGACGGCGGTTCGGCGCATGTGGTGCTCGCCGCCATGGGAGACGCGTACGCCAAGCTGATCACCGACCGCGACCTGGTGCTGATCCAGTTGCACGCGCAGGCCGCGGCGGTGTCGGAGCCCGCGGTGCGCGACGCCGTCCGCCGGGGGTACGCGCACGTCGTGGAGTACGTGCGCGGCGCCTCCGGGGGAGACGAGCATCAGGTGCAGGGGTTTTTCGCCAACGGCATGCTGTGCCACCTCATCGTCTCCATCGGGGCCGAGGAAGTGGACGCGCCGTGGGCCAGGACCCTGACCGTCGACATTCGGCATTTCTAGTCGAAGCAGTCGCGCGGCGGGATTGAGCGCGGTCCTCCGGGGCCGCGTTTTATCCGGGCGCGAGAGTGAGTGTTCAACCACACACATATGCGCCACGTGTGCGCAACCATCGTGAGGAGACCCGTCATGGAACTCGAAGAGCGCGTCGAAGTGGTGCTGCCCGGCAAGGTCGAGCCCGAGGGACTCGAGCTGCGGCACGGTCCGGTGCCGGGGCCCGCCGCGGGGCAGGTTGTCGTGCGGATGGAGGCGACCGGCGTTTCTTTCGCCGAGCAGCAGATGCGGCGCGGGCGCTACTACGACCAGCCGCCGTTCCCGTTCGTGCCCGGATACGACGTCGTTGGCGTCGTGCAGGCGGTCGGCGAGGGCGTGGATCGTGGACTGCTGGGCACGCGTGTGGCCGCGTTGACCAAGGTCGGGGGGTGGGCCAGCCATGTGCTGCTTGAGGCCGCCGATCTCGTCGAGGTGCCGGAGCGCCTGGGCGCCGCCGACGCCGAGACTGCGGTGGTCAACGGGATCACCGCGTGGCAAATGTTGCACCGCAAGGCGCGCGTGCGTAGCGGGCAGACGATCCTGGTGCACGGCGCGAACGGCGGCGTCGGATCGATGCTCGTGCAGCTCGCGCATGTGGCCGGGGTGCGGGTGATCGGAACCGCGTCCGTGCGGCATCACGACGAGCTGCGCGCACGTGGCGTGACGCCCATCGACTACCGGACCGAGGACATCGCCGAGCGGGTGCGGGAAATCGCGCCGGGCGGGGTAGACGCGGTGTTCGACCACGTCGGCGGCCGCAGCGTCATCGACTCCTGGCACATGCTCGCGCCCGGCGGCACGCTCGTCTCCTACGGCAGCGCCTCGACCCGCGACGACGAGGGCTCGAAGCAGTGGCCGGTGCTGAAGATCCTCGGCCGCGTCACGCTGTGGAACTCGCTGCCGAACCGGCGCCACGCATATTTCTTCAACGTCTGGGCCGGGCGCTCGCTGTCCAAGGCCCGCTTCCGCGCCCGCCTGCGCGCCGATCTCACGCAGGTGTTCCTGGCCATGCGCGACGGTCGGATCACGTCGGCGGTCGGGGCGGAACTTCCGCTGGCCAAGGTGGTCGAGGCCATGCGCCTGGCCGAGTCCGGAACGGTGAGCGGCAAGGTCGTGCTCACGCCGTGAAGCAAATAGCAGCGATCAGGTGTGCGACGGGATCGGTAGGGCGGAGCAGTTCTCGCGGTAGAGCGGGAGTGCGGGGGAGCCGGGGGTGGTGATCGGCGGGCAGGGGCGGGCCAGGCCGAAGTAGTCCTGATCGATGTTGATGGTGACGCCGCCGTACGTGGCGTTGGCGTCGCCCTCGAACTGGTGCACGCGGTGGCCGGTCCAGTGGTTGGCGGTGTCGGCGCCCGGATCGTCGTCGGCCTGGCTGTTCCAGTTGGCGACGTCGAGGATGTCCGGCTCGGTCACCTTGCCCCAGTCCGAGGTCATGGCGCCGATCGCGCCGGTCTCGCTGCCGTAGACCGCTGAGTGGTAGCCGAGCGTATGCAGTTCGGTGGTCCACGCGGCCAGGAAGGTCTGGGCCGTGGCGGACTCGGCGGTCGTGTACGAGCCGCCCTCCATGTCGTAGTAGAGCACTGCACCCTTGCCGATCCCCAAGGACGAGGCCTGGTTTGCTGCGTCCTGTGCGCTGGAGATGCCTTGAGCGGCGGCGCTGGTGATCGTGTTGTACGCGACCTGCGGCCCGACGTAGAGGGGGAGCAGATGCCAGCCGGCCGCCGTCTCCGTTGAGACCCACGAAGCGGTGAGGTTCGGTTGGGTGCACGCCCGTCCCGCGCCACCGATGTAGACACCGATCGCGGAGAACGGCGACTTGCCCCACGAGGTCATGTCCGAGGTGCTCGGAGCAGCGCACGCGTCGAAGCCGAGGCCCCTGTAGCTCTCCGTCATCGTGGCCACGAGGCTCGCTGTCACAGGACCCTGTATCGGCGTCACCTTCGCCGTTACGCCGGACGTGACGGAGGGCTTGGGTACGCCTGCGGCCGTCAGCAGTGCGACCACACTGGTGCGGTCGCTGCCGTACGACGCGGTGATTTCGATTCCGGGGAGCGTGGCCGTGATGCGCTGCTCTACGGAATCGTCGGTGGCGCGGGCCGTTCTCGCGGTGGGGGAGGGGGCGATGAGTACCGCGCCGCGTACTGCGCCCCCGCCGCTCGCCGCACATTTCTGCTCGGTCGACGGCGTTCCCACGTAGACCGCGTGCACGTCGAAGCGTACGCACGCTGTCGGATTCGTCCGCAGGTCGACGAGGCTCCATCCGGCTGGCACGGCGAACGTGTGGCCGAGGTACGAGACTGAGCGGGGCGGCGTGGCCTCCGCAGTCGAGGCTATTGCCATGGACGCCCCGATGGCAGCCACCGCCGCCACCGTGCCAATACCCGCATACCACCATCGAGACCGCATCTTGTTAACCCTCCCACGCGGGAGTGTAGAGGGTTTCGGCCGTCAGCGGCCCTCGCGGACCTCGAAGGCGCCAGAGGTCCAGCGGATGGTCTTGGCAGTGCGGCTGGGCCAGGAGCTTTCGACGTAGCGGCGGGTGCGGCCCAGGTCGCCGACGTCGTGCACGGAGGCGGCGCGGGAGCGGAGGTCGGCGGCCTCCTGCTCGGTGAGGGGCATCAGGGTCCGGTATTGGTCGTCCTCGCTGTACTCCCAGTCGACGTACTCGGTGAATATGGAGATGAAGTGCTGGCCGCACGCGCGGCAGCGCAGGATGCTGACGATGAAGTGCGAGTCGTCCTCGAGGTTCGTGTCGAGTTCGTAGCGCTTGTGGTCGTCCGCGTCGGCGGCGGGGAGGTCTTCGGCGTAGCAGTGGGGGCAGCCGAACGTCGTGGTCACGGGGTGGCTCCGGTGGGGGTGGGTTCGAGGCCTGCGAGGTCGATGAGGGTGCGGATCTGGTGGTCGAAGTAGGCGCGGCGGTGCTCGATCATGTCGTCGAGGCGGCCGAAGACCTCGAAGCTGACGAGGCCGAAGAGTTGGGTCCAGAGCATCAGGCCGACGGCGAGGGCTGCCTCGGGGGTGGGGTCGGCGGGGTCGGTCCAGTTCGCGGGGCGGGTTTCAGGGGCGGCTTGGTCGATGAGGCGGCGCAGGTCGGCGACGGTTTCGGCGGGGAGGGGGCGGGCCGGGACGCGGGGGCGGTGGCCGCCCGCGATGGACTCGAAAAGGATGTGGACGAGTACGAGCACGACGATAGCCGCCGGCTGGGTGGTCTCGGGCGGGGCCGTGTAGTCGGGGACGGGGCTGCCGTAGATCAGCGCGTACTCGGCCGGGTTGTCGAGGGCCCACGTGCGCACGGCGTGGGCCAGGGCGAGGAAGCGGCCCGGCAGGTCGTCGCGGGGCACGGCGGCCTCGGCGGCCTGCGCGGTCTCGGCGAGCGAGGTGTACGCGTCGGTGATGAGCGCGGTCAGCAGCGCATCGCGGCTCGGGAAGTAGCGGTAGAGGGCGGAGGGGACCAGCCCGGCGTCGCGTGCCACGGCGCGCAGCGAGAGGTTCGCGCCGTCGGTGGCGAGGTGTCGCCTGGCGATCGCGCGGATCTCGGCGATCGTCTCGGCGCGGAGGCGGGCACGCAGGGGTGGCACTGACATGAGGGCCATTCTCGCACAGATCGAGAACATGCGTCCGTTCAGAGAACAGTGTTCTTGACGTAGGGCGGCGGCGGTGGCACATTGGAGTTGAGAGAACAGTGTTCTTGAATTGGAACGCTGTACGCGATCTGGAGGGCTGAATCATGTCTTTGCACGTCATCGTGGGTGCCGGACCGGTGGGAACGAAGACGGCGCTGCTGCTCGCCGAGCGTGGCGACCAGGTGCGGGTGCTCACGCGGAGCGGTTCGGGGCCGGAGCATCCCGGCGTGGAGCGGGTGGCCATGGACGCGTCCGACGCCGACGCGCTCGCTCGGCGATGTGTGGGCGCGACGGCGATCTACAACTGCGCGAATCCGCCGTACAACCGCTGGCTCGTGGACTGGCCGCCGTTGGCGAGCTCGATGCTCTCGGCGGCGAAGGCGAGCGGCGCCGGGCTGGTGCATGTGGGCAACCTGTATGCGTACGGCGCGGTGGACGGCGTGATGACGGAGGCGCTGCCGCTGCGTTCGGCCGGCGCCAAGGGGCAGGTCAGGGCTCGGATGTGGGGCGACGCGCTCGCGGCGCATCGGGCCGGTGAGGTGCGGGCGGCCGAGGTGCGCGGGTCGGACTACGTCGGCGCGGGCGCGCAGGGGATGTTCACGGTCAGCGCGCTGCCCCGGCTGCTGGCGGGCAAGCGCGCGTTCCTGCCCGCCGCGCTGGACGCGCCGCACAGCTGGACCTACATCGGCGACGTGGCGCGCACGCTGGTCGCCGTCGCGGACTCCGAGACGGCGTGGGGGCGGCCGTGGCACGTGCCGACCGCCCCGCCGATCAGCATGCGCGAACTCTGCGAACGCACCTGCGCGATCGCCGGAGTGCCCGCGGCGCGCGTGTCCTCGATGCCTGAGTTCGTGCTCTGGCTCGGCGGGCTCGCCGATCCGATCGTCCGCGAACTGCGCGAGACGCAGTACCAGTTCCGCGCGCCGTTCGTGATCGACTCCTCCGCCGCCGCCAAGGAGTTCGGTATCGAGCCGCATCCGCTCGACGACGCGATCGCCGAGATGATCGCCGCCCCGCGCGTCACGAAGTGAGCTACGACGTCAGGAAGGCGGCCACCGCCAGTCGGTTCGCCGTCGCCAGTCCGGCTTCTCCGGCCGTGTCGGTCACGCCGATGGAGACGACGCCGACGTGCTGCAGGTCGCGGGTCGCGAACATCGCGGTGAAGTAGCCGGGGTCCTGGCCGGTCTTGCCCCAGAGGACGGTGCCGCCGGGCAGCGTGTCGCTTCCGATGCCGAGGCCGAAGCACGCCTCACCCTTCTGCGGGCCGGTCGCGCAGTTTCCGTCCTTGCCGGTGTACGGGAGCAGGTCGCCCTGGGCGTCGTGCGGCAGCGCGAACATCTGCGTGAGCAGCGCGGGGGAGAGTAGGCGGCCGCCGAACAGCGCGGTGATGAAGCGGTCGAGGTCGGCGGTCGTGGAGTTCATGCTGGACGGGTCGCCGCCCTGGTCGCTGACGTCCACGACGGTGCCCTGATCGTCGGTCAGGTAGCCGTGCAGGTAGGGGGTCGGGAGCGTCGTCGTGCGCTCGGGGACCGAGGTGTCGGTGAGGTGCAGGGGGTCGAGGACGCGCGTGGTGACCTCGTCGGCGAACGAGTGGCCGGTCACGCGTTCGATGAGCAGGCCGATGATCCGGTAGTTCAGCGAGTTGTACGCCTGCTCGGTGCCGGGCGCGAACACCGGGCCGGGCCACGCTCGGCCGCTCGGGCGCAGCGTGGACTCGATGACCTGCATGAACGTCTGGTACTCGAAGCGCCCGTCGATGATCTGGTCGTTCGTCACGGCGGGGGCGCCGGCGGCGATCTGCGGCAGGCCGCTGGTCATGTCGAGCAGTTCGCGCACGGTGATCGGCTGGAAGTCGGCGGGCAGCAGGCCGGGGAGGTAGTGCTGCACGCTCCGGTCGAGGTCGACGCGGTGTTCGCCGACGAGTTGCAGCAGCACCGTGGCCTCGAAGGTCTTGCTGATGCTGCCGATCCGGAAGTGCGCGCCCGCCGCGATCGGCTGTCCGGTCTGTACGTCGCCGGAGCTGCCCTGCCACGTCTGCCCGCCGTCCTGCACGAGCGCGACCGTCCCGGCGGCCGCCTCGCCCGGCTGCACGGTGATCGCCTTCTGCAGCGCGGCCGGGTCGAGCGCCGGGGTCGCCCCGTTCGCTGCCGCGGCCACGACGATCCCGGCCACCCCGATCGCGCACGCCGTGGCGACCGCCACCGCGGCCCTCCGCCTGATCCTGATCGTTCTGATTCCCATGCGACCACGGTACACAGTTGCAGAGACTCTTTGCAAACCGATTCTGCAAAGAGGCTCGGCAGGTATCCTTACGTCCATGGCTGAACCTGCCGACCCAGGGCTTCGCGACATCGGCACGACGGCGGAGGAGCGGATCGCGCTCTACCAGACGTGGAGCAACCCGGTCCGGCGGCGCATCCTGGCGCACCTCGCCGAGCACGGGCCGGCCAACTCGACCGCGCTCGCGAAGGCCCTCGGCGAGAGCACCGGCACCACGAGCTACCACCTGCGCAAGCTCGCCGAGCAGCACCTGATCGACGAGGTCGGCGAGCTGGCGAACGGCCGGGAGCGCTGGTGGCGCGTCTCGCGCATCTCGGTGCGCACGCCGCCGCGCTCGCAGATGACGGCCGAGGAGCGGGAGGCCTCCGAGCAGCTCGCGTCGATGCGCGCCAGCCACGACATCGAGCTCTACCTGCGCTTCACGGCCGAGTACGACGCGGGCGGCGGCTGGGTGGACGGCGACCGTTTCGGCACGGCGCTCACCGAGGACGAGGTGCGCAGCTTCGTGGCCGAATACCGCGCTCTGGTCGAAAAGTACTCGCGTTCGCTGTACGAGGCCCCGCCCGGCGCGCGGCAGATGTCAGTGCGCTTCTTCATCGTTCCGGAGGACGAGTAGCAGATGGCCGCCGAGGTGTGAACCCTGGTTCACCTTCACGTCACCCGCCGCGGAAATGGTGACGTGGATTGTTGTTCTCACCTCATGAAGAAGTGGCAGCCACCTACCCGTGACTGAAAAAGCCCCAGCCTCCCGTTCCGGCCGCCGCCGGGCCGTCGTCAGCGCGGTCGCCGCGAGCACCCTCGCGGTCGGCGCGCTGGTCGTCCCGGCCGTCGTCGCCAGTGCGAGCACGTCCTCCGCGTTCACCGCGGGCGACCTCGTCGTCTACCGCGTGGGCGACGGCAGCAGTTCGCTGAGCAGCACCGCCGTTCCGGTCTTCCTGGACGAGTACAGCCCTTCCGGCACGCTCGTGCAGTCGATCGAGCTGCCCACCGCGGACAGCGGGAGCACGCACGAACTGACCGCCTCCGGAAGCGCCGCCTCCGAGGGCCAGCTCACCCTCTCCGCGGACGGCCGCTACCTGCTCGCGCCCGGCTACCACCAGGCGGTCGGCACCAAGAGCGTCTCGGGCACGAACGATGTGACCGTCGCGCGGGTCGCGGGCGACGGCACCATCGACACGTCCACGATGCTCAGCGGGTTCGCGGACGGCAACAACGTGCGTGGCGCGGCCAGCACCGATGGTACGAACATCTGGGTCTCCGGGGCCAGCGAGGGCATCGGCTACACGACGCTGGGTTCGAGCTCTTACACGCAGCTCAACGGCTCGAACGTGCGCGACGTCGAGGTCGTGGACGGCCAGCTGTACACGACGTCCGCGAAGAGCGGCATCGGCGTCTCGGCCGTGGGCACCGGCACGCCGACCACGTCCGGGCAGTCGCTGACGAACCTGCCGGGCGACCCGGAGAGCAGCGGCGACCCCTACAGCGCGGTGCTGCTGAGTCTGTCCGGTGGTTCGACCCCTGACACGATGTACGTGGCGGACGACACCGCGGGCAAGGTCGAGAAGTTCAGCCTGGTCAGCGGGAGTTGGAAGGCCGAGGGCAGCAAGTCGGTGTCCAACATCGTGGGCCTGACCGGCTCGGTGGTCGGCGGCCAGGCCGTGCTGTACGCGACCGCGGCCGGTTCGTCCGGCACCAGCGGCACGCTGTACAAGGTCACTGACACGGCGGGTGCGGCCGCGTCCATGTCCGGCTCCGTCACGACGCTGGCTTCCGCCGCGTCCAAGGAGGCGTTCCGCGGCGTGGCCTTCGTGCCGAGCGTCGGCAGCAGCGCGAGTAAGACCCCGACGATCGCGGCCGGTCCCGCCACGCTGCTCGGCGCGGTGGGCAACACGAAGAACCCGACGGCGACGATCACGGTCGGCGACCCGTACTACGGCGCCTCGGCGGTCACGCTGACGGCCACGTCCTCCAAGACCAGCGTCGTTCCGGACTCCGGCCTGACGTTCTCGGGCACCGGCGCCGCCCGCACGCTGACGGTCACGCCGTCGGCCGAGGGCTACGCGACGCTGACGATCACCGCGACCGCCCCGAACGGCAGCACCGCCACGGCCAGCATCGCGTACGCGGCGTCGTTCGCGGACTCGGGTGATCCGTCGGCCGACTACTACTCCGGCATCGGCAACGCCTCGGCGATGATCGACGCGGGCGGCGGCTACTTCATCGTCGGCGACGACGAGACGAACGTGCTCTACCTCTACCAGCAGGGCGTCACGCAGCCGGTCAAGACCTTCGACTTCACCTCGGAACTGCCTTACGGCACCACCGAGGTCGACATCGAGGGCGCGGCCAAGGTCGGCAGCCGCATCTACTGGACCGGCTCGATGAGCAACAGCAGCAGCGGCAACCTCGAGCCCTCGCGCAGCACCGTGTTCGCGACGGACGTGACCGGGACCGGCGCGTCCACCAGCCTCAGCTACGTCGGCGCCTACACCGGCCTGCGCGACGACATGCTCAGCTGGGACGAGGCGAACGGCAACGCGCTCGGTCTCGCGGCCTCCGCGGCGGACGGCGTCGGCGGGCACACCACCTCGTCGTTCAACGTCGAAGGCCTCGAATTCGCCCCCGGCTCCAGCAGCACGGCGTACTTCTCCTTCCGCGCGCCGCTGGAGAACACCTCCACCCGGACCAACGCGCTGATCGTCCCGGTCACCAACCTGGACCAGCTCGTCACCGGGGCCGCGAGCACCGCCACGTTCGGCAGCGCGATCCAGATGAACCTCGGCGGCCTCGGCATCCGCGACATCCGGAAGAACGCCGACAGCCAGTACGTCATCCTGGCGGGCACCGCGAACGGCGACAACGACCAGGCGGCGCTCTACTCCTGGGACGGCGTGGCGGCCGACGCGCCGGTCAAGGACGCGGTGACGATCCCGGCCCCGGCGGCCGACGGCGCCTGGGAGGGCATCGGCGCGGTGCCCGATCCGCTGGTCGCGGGCGGTTCGGTCTACCTGATCCAGGACGACGGCGACACGGTCTGGTACGGCGACGGCAACACCTCGAAGAGCGGTCTCACCGCCGCCACCATGAAGTTCCTCGGCGACACGTTCAGCTGGCAGTAGCAGCGAACTGAGATAACGGGTCCTCGTCGGACGGAGTTCCGGCGGGGACCGCGTCGGCCTCGATCGTCAGGATGCTGCCGCACTTCGCGCAGACCAGGGTGTCGGCGCTGAGCGGGATCGGCGCGGCGCCGCACTCCTTCAGGTGCTTGTCGATCGCGGCCTTCGCCTTGCCGCCGTCCTTGTCGGAGAGCTCCGTCTTGGACTTGAGATAGTCCGGACGCTGGCCGCGCTCCTCCGTGCTCCCGGCGCCGCCCATGCCGCCGCGCATCGGCTGGGACATCATCGCCGTGGACGACTCCTGCGGCGCCTCCTCGGCGGCTATCCCGGCTCCGGCGAGGCCGGACTCGCTCTCCGCGGACGATCCCTCGTCCAGCGGAGTCGAGCCGGTCAGGGGAGTGGCGGACATGCTGGACAGGCCGCCGCTTCCGTACGATGTCAGCGGGCTGCTGCTGCCGAACCCGGACGACAGGCCGCCGCCGGTGAAGCCGCTGCCGAGCAGCGACGCGGGCGTGTCGTTGAGGATCGCCTTGGTGTTGCCCGCGAGCTCCGTCTCCAGCTTCTCGGCGTTGTCGGCCTGCGTGCGCAGCCCCTGCGCGGTGTCGCGCGCGAAGCCCTGCGTCGTCGAGGTGACGTCGGTGACGATCTTCTGCAGCGTGCCCTGCGCGATCTGCGAGATGGCGCCGGAGATCCCCGTCCCCGAACTGCTCAGCGGGGTGCTGGTCGCCGAGGCCAGCGTCGAACCGTGCTCCGCCTGGATGTCGCCGTAGCCGTCGATCACGTCGGCGGCGGCGCGGTGCTCGTTCATGTCCAGGCTGTATCCCGTGCCCATGGCCGGTTCCCCTCTACTTTCCGAGCCGGATGCCGGGGAAGACCATCCCCTCGACCGCGCGGGCGATGGTGTCCTCGAGCGGGTTGGCCACGGCCTTGAGCAGACCGCTGACCACCTGCTGCGCCAACTGGTTCAGCGCCGACTGGACCGTGGTCTGCGTGCCCTGGACGACGGCCGGGATGGTCGCCTCCGAGGCGCCGCCGGTGATCGCCGCGGACGCCTGCGCGGCCGCGATCTGTGCCGCCATCACCGTCAGCGCCGCGATGATCGCGCCCTTGACCACGATCACGACGTCGGCCGCCGCGTCCAGCGCGTCCGCGAACAGGTGGCAGCCGTCCACCATCTCCTTCATGTGGGTGTTCGACGCCTTCTCCCAGCCCGCGCGCAACGCGTCGTACGACTCGCCGTGCGTGGTGGCGGACAGCGACTTGACCTTCGCGTGCGCGGCGTCGTGGGTGTCCGACGTGTTGTTCGCGTAGGTCCGGACCTGGGTCGCCCAGTTGTGCAACTGGTCCTCGTCGATGTCGGGCCACGGGATGCCCAGCATGTTCAGGCACCAGGTGAGCTCGCTCGGCAGCTGGATGCTCACGGCGGGAACCTCCGCTCCTTCTCGTTGTCAGCGTCACCGACAGCGTGGCAAACGGAGCGAGGGACCGGTCCCCGCCGTGCCCGGTTCCTCAGTCGCCGGTCGGGACCTCCTCGCGTGCGGGCTCCTCGGTGTCCTCGGCCGGCAGGTCGGCGCTGTGGGCCAGGACGTCGTCCTCGCCGAGCATCGCCGGTTCGATGTACAGCGGGCAGAGGTTCCCGAAGCCCGTGTCGAACTTCTCGATCGAGTCGGACATGCTTTCCTCCAGCTACGTCAGGGGGCTGAGTGGGCCGTCGCGCTGCGGCCACTGTCCGGCGGGCCGGTTAGGAATCGGTAGATCCCCGGTGCACTTGCGTCGGCGCGCCGCGCGGTTACCGTGAGCCGTATGACAGACCTCGACGGAACTTCCGAGCTCCCGGCGTTTCCGTTCGTCTCCGAGCACTCGCTCGTCCCGCCCGCCGAGTACGCCGAGCGCCGGGCGAAGTGCCCGTTCGGACAGGTGCGGCTGCCGAGCGGTGACCCGGCGATCCTGCTGCTGACGTACCGCGACGTGGCCGCGGCGGTGGCCGACACGCGCCTCTCGCACGACCTGACCGCGCCGGGGTCGCCGCGGATGACGGTCGAGCCGAGCTTCCTGCAGGACCCTGACGTACTGCTGAACAAGGACGGCGAGGACCACCTGCGCATCCGCCGCATCGTCGCGAGCGCGTTCACCCCGCGCCGCGTGGAGTGCTGGAAGCCGGTGATCCAGCAGGTCGCGGACGAGCTGGTCGACGCGCTGGAGCAGGCCGGGCCGCCCGCCGACCTCGTGGCCGAGTACTGCTTCGCGCTGCCGGTCCGCATCATCTGCCAGCTGCTCGGCGTGCCGGGGCGGGACGCGCTGCGGTTCCGCGTCTGGTCGAACGCCTTCTCCTCCGGCGCGAAGATGGAGCCGGCGGAGATGACGGCGCAGATCGGCGAGTTCCTGGGCTATGTCGCCGCACTGATCGCCGCCAAGCGCGCGGATCCCGGCGAGGACCTGATCGACGACCTGATCGCGGCGCGCGACGGCGAGGACCGGCTGACCGAGACCGAGCTGCTGAGCCTGGTGACGGGCCTGATCGCGGTCGGCAACGAGACCACGTCCACCGCGCTGAGCCGCTTCCTCGCCGAGCTCCTCGACGGCGATCGCGCGCTGTGGCGGCGACTTCTCGACGAGCCCGACGCGATCCCGGCCGCGGTCGACGAACTGCTGCGCTTCACCGGGCTGAGCAACAGTGCCCTGCTACGGCTCGCTGTCGAAGACGTCGAACTCCCGTCGGGCACGGTCAAGGCCGGTCAGGCGATCGCGATCCCCAGCAACGCGGCCATGCGCGACCCCGAGGCGTATCCGGACCCGGACACCATCCGCTTCGACCGCGACGCCCCGGTCTCCCTCATCTTCGGCGGCGGCCCGCACTACTGCCTCGGCGCGCACCTGGCCAAGGCCGAGCTGGTCATCGGGCTCGGCACGCTGCTCCGGCGGCTGCCCACGCTGCGGATGGCCGTCACGCGCGACGAGCTGACGTTCACCGGCGGCGAGATCGTCGACTCGATGGTCACGTTCCCCGCCGACTGGTGACCGCGCCCCTTAGACTTTCGGCATGAGTTCGCCGGAAATCGATCACGAGTCCGACGTCGACGCTGTCTCGGTGCTCCGGCGCGTGTTCGGGTACGACGCGTTCCGGGGTCGGCAGAGCGAGATCATCGAGCACGTCATCGGCGGCGGTGACGCGCTGGTCCTGATGTCGACCGGCAGCGGGAAGTCATTGTGTTACCAGGTGCCCGCATTGGTGCGCGGCGGCGTCGGAGTCGTGATCTCGCCGCTCATCGCGCTGATGCAGGACCAGGTGGACGCGCTCACGGCGCTCGGGGTGCGCGCCGGATTCCTGAACTCGACGCAGGGCTACGAGGAGCGCCGCCTCGTCGAGTCCGCGTTCGTCGCCGGTGAGCTCGACCTGCTCTATCTCGCCCCCGAACGGCTGCGGCTGGACGCGACGCTGGAGCTGCTCGACCGCGGCGAGATCTCGCTGTTCGCCATCGACGAGGCGCACTGCGTGGCGCAGTGGGGACACGACTTCCGGCCGGACTATCTCGGGCTCTCGATGCTGCACGAGCGCTGGCCGAGCGTGCCGCGGATCGCCCTGACCGCGACCGCCACCGAGGCCACGCACGCGGAGATCGCGACCCGGCTGAAGCTGACGGACGCCAAGCACTTCGTGTCGAGCTTTGACCGGCCGAACATCCAGTACCGCATCGTGCCCAAGAACGAGCCGCAGCGGCAGTTGCTGGACCTGCTGCGCACCGAGCACGTCGGCGACGCGGGCATCGTCTACTGCCTCTCGCGCGCCTCCACGGAGAAGACTGCGCAGTTCCTGGTCGACAACGGAATCAATGCCCTGCCGTACCACGCCGGTCTCGACGCGAACGTGCGAGCCAGGAACCAGGCCCGCTTCCTGCGTGAGGACGGCCTGGTGATGGTCGCCACGATCGCGTTCGGCATGGGCATCGACAAGCCCGACGTGCGCTTCGTCGCCCACCTCGACCTGCCGAAGTCCGTCGAGGGCTACTACCAGGAGACCGGCCGCGCGGGCCGCGACGGGCTGCCGTCGACCGCGTGGCTCGCGTACGGCCTGCAGGACGTCGTGCAGCAGCGCAAGATGATCGACGGCTCCGAGGGCGACGACGCGCACCGCCGCCAGCTCACCGCGCACCTCGACGCGATGCTGGCGCTGTGCGAGACGGTCGAGTGCCGCCGCGTGCAACTGCTCGCCTACTTCGGCGAACGCGGCGCCCCCTGCGGCAACTGCGACACGTGCCTGAACCCGCCGGAGTCGTGGGACGGCACGATCGCCGCGCAGAAGCTGCTGTCCACGGTCTACCGCCTGAAGTCCGAGCGTCGGCAGCGGTTCGGCGCCGGCCAGTCGATCGACATCCTGCTCGGCAAGCAGACGGTGAAGGTCACGCAGTTCGACCACGACAAGCTGAGCGTGTTCGGCATCGGCACCGAACTGACCGACGGCGAATGGCGCGGCGTGGTCCGGCAACTGCTCGCACAGGGCCTGCTGATGGTGGAGAGCGACCACAACACGCTGGCGCTGACCGAGGCCAGCGGCGCCGTGCTGCGCGGGGACCACAAGGTCAGTTTCCGCCGCGAACCCGAGAAGCAGGCGAAGGCCCGCCCGGCCAAGCGCCGCGATCAGGCGGCGGCCGCGGCGGACCTTCCCGAGCAGGCCGTCCCGGTCTTCGAACGCCTGCGCGCCTGGCGCGGCGCCACGGCCAAGGAGCAGGGCGTCCCCGCCTACGTGGTCTTCCACGACGCGACGCTGCGTCTGATCGCCGTGCAGGCCCCGGCGAGCCTCGCCGCCCTCGGCCAGATCAACGGCATCGGCGAGAGCAAGCTCGCGAAGTACGGCCAGCAGATCCTGGAGACGCTCGCCGAACCGTAGGCGCTCAGGCACCAGGCACTCAGCGCTGGACGATCTTGCCGACCAGCGAGCCGATCTCGTCCGGGGTGGCCGCCTTCACCAGGTCTGCGACGCCGAGCACGCCGACCAGCCGGCCGTTCTCGGTGACCGGCAGGCGGCGGACCCGGGAGCGGCCCATGGTCTTGACGATCTCGGCGAGGTCGGCCTCGGCGTCCACGGTCACCGGCTTGGCGTCGGCGAGCGAGGAGACCGGGCACTTGGCCGGGTCGTGGCCGGAGGCGATGCAGCCGGTGACGATGTCCCGGTCGGTGATCACGCCGACCAGCTGGCCGCCCTCGTCGGTCACCAGCAGCGCGCCGACGTCGGCGTCCCGCATGCGCTTGGCGGCCACGTCGACCGTCTCGCCGGACGGGATCGACTCGACCTTCGGGTTCATGAACTGACTCGCGGTGCCCATCGTGTGCTCTCCATCCGCTCGCGGTGCGGCGCTGTGGCCTCTCGCGCCAGCCAACCCGCTCGGCCGGGCGCGGGCCACGCGGGTGGGCCGTTCGACTGACGCGCGCCGCGGCTCAGAGCGAGCTCGCGCCGAACGTGTCGCAGCGGCTCGGATCGCCGGTCTGATAGCCGGTGGTGAACCAGCGCTGCCGCTGGGCCGAGGAGCCGTGCGTCCAGGTCTCCGGGGTGACGCGGCTGGCCGCGGACTGCTGGATCCGGTCGTCGCCGACCGCCGCGGCGGCGGCCAGGCCCTGCGAGATGTCCTGCGTCGTCAGTTCACTGATGAGCGCCTGGCCGGACGCGTCCTTGGTGCTCGCGGCGTGCTTCGCCCACACACCCGCGTAGCAGTCGGCCTGCAGTTCGAGGCGGACGGCCTTGCTGTTCGCGCCCTGCGTGTCCTTGCCGACGAGCTTCATCGCGCCGAGCAGATCCTGCACGTGGTGGCCGTACTCGTGCGCGACCACGTACGCCTCGGCGAACACGCCCGGCGCGCCGAAGCGGTTGCTGAGCTCGTCCCAGAAGCCGAGGTCGAGGTAGACGGTCTTGTCCGCGGGGCAGTAGAACGGCCCGACGGCGGACGTCGCGGAGCCGCAGCCGGTGTACGTGCGGCTGGAGTAGATCTGCGTGGCGGCGGCGGTGTAGCGACGGCCCGAGGCGGCGAACTCGGCGTTCCAGTAGTTCTGCACGCTGTTGACCACGGCCACGACCCGACAGTCCGCCTGCCGGTTCGCGTCGGCGCCGGAGCGGCATTCGCTCGCCAACTGCGTGCTGGTGGAGCTGATCGTTCCGCCCGAACTCTGCGCGGGGGCGGTGCCGGAACCCTCGAACAGCGCCGGGTCCACGCCGAACAGCACCGCGAAGATCAGCCCGATGATGCCCAGGCCGCCGCCCGCCATGCCCGCCTTGCCGCCGGGGAAGGAGCGGCCGCGCGCGTCGTCGACCTGGGAGGTGTCCAACTGCGCTCTCTCGTTGAACCGCATCTGCCCACTCTCGCCGCGCTCCGTCCGCCGCGCCACGCCGACGGGCTTTGCGGGTGATCAGGCAGAGGGCCCGGCGACGTGGCCGAGCAGCGCGGCCCGGGTCAGCTCGGCCTTGTTCCCGGCGCCGAGCTTGGCGCGGATCCGCTTGACGTACGTGTCGACCGTGTGCGGACTGATGCCGAGCCGGGTCGCGATCTGACCGTGGGTCAACCCGTGCGAGATCTGGCTGAGCACCTGCTCCTCGCGCTCGGACAGGTTGGGGCCCGCGGACTCCGGGCGCTCCGGCACCGGCGCGGTGGCGCTCTCCGGCAGCACCTGGGCGCCGACCAGCACCGCGCGCAGCGCCTCGACCAGGTTCTCCGCGCTCTCGTCGCGGCGGATCACGCCCCTGGCCCCGGCCCGCAGGTACTCGTCCGCGGGCAGCGAGGCCCGGTCGGTCAGCACCAGGACCGGCGCGCACCGGGACAGCTCCCGGACGTAGCCGAGCTCGTTCCCGGCGGGCAGCGCCTCGGCGTCGAACACGGCCGCGTGGGCCAGCCAGGACGGTTCCTCGGCCGGGGACGTCCTCGTCGAGACGACCGCGATCCCGGCGTCGGCGAGCACCTGGACGAGCCCGAGGCGATAGATCGGGCTGCTGATCAACGTATCGACACGGAGCACGGCAGGAATCCTCCCGTCCCGCAGGCCCCGGCTACATCCGTGAAACCACGTATTCTCGGGCCTGTGCGTACGCATCGTGCGCCCTAGAGCGACCGAGGAGTGGGGGCCGGGCTCGCGGGCCGATGGCTCTCGCCTGGCGGCGTTCTCGTCGGTCGCCACCCAAACCCAGGGTGGCTCCCTCCTCGGCCTTGCCAGACTCGGCCCTCGACCCGCTCCCTGATCCGGCCCCCACTCCTCGGTCGCTCTCAGACGGCCGACTCCGCGCGCACGAGGTCGCGCACCTGGGCGACGACGGGGGAGCTGCCGAAGGCCTCGGCCACCTGGATCAGCCAGGCGACCTCGTCGTCCGCGCTGTGCAGGTCGGTGAGGGCGGCGGAGGGGGCGGCGTTCTCCTCGCCGACGCGCCGGCCGGCCTTGGCCGCCTCGATCGCGGCCGCGATGACCGCCGCCTCGACCACCGCTGCGTCGCCCTCGTGCTCGGCGGTCCAGTCCGGCACGCGCGGGTCGAAGTAGGGGCGCAGCGCGAGGCGGCCGTCGTAGATCTCGATGACGCGGCGTTGCAGCATGAACTCGGCGTCCAGCGGCAGACCGGGAACGTGGCGCCGGCCGCCGGCGTCGAGGACGATTCCGGGCACGGCCGTCCGCAGCACGCTCCACAGGTGCTCGAGCGCGCGGTACTGGCGGTAGCTGCGCAGCCAACGGCCCGGATCGCGCGCGGGGCCGTACCCGATGAGCAGGGCGGCTCCGCTCAGGCCCAGCACGACGCTGAGTGAGCCGATCACCGCGTCGGCGGTGTCCGCGTCGCCCTCGCCGCGGCGCAGGTGCAGCACCGATTGGACCTCGTGCAGGTTCCAGACGGCCCAGACGACGCCGACCACGGCGGCGGCCACCAGCAGGCCCGCGCCGAACCGCAGCATGCCGGGCTCGACGCGGCGGGCGTAGCGGGCGATCCCGAGTCCGGTCGTGCCGAGGCACCAGGCCGCGTATCCGGCGAGTAAGGCATCGTATGTGGCGAGCGCGGGGACTCCGAGGCCGTGCACGACGAGGGCGGTTCCGGCGCCGTGCACATCGGCCGCGAGGAACAGGATCGCGGCCGCCGTCATCGTGGCCGCCGCGATGCGACGCTGCCGCCGTTCTGCACGCTGCCGGTCCTCGCCCTCGGGAAGCAGCGCGAGCGCGAGCATCGCGAAGAAGTGGATCGCGGCGGTCCGCAGTTCGTCGTCGAACATGCTGAGCAGTCCGGCGTACGACTCGCCGAGACGCTGGGTGAAGTCGATGGTGGCCGGGGCCGCGAGCGCGAAATGGCCGCTGATGCACAACGCGAACAGGACCTGGTGCCGCGTCTGCGGATTCGCGTCGCCGGTGCGGACCGTCCACAGCTTGTGCACGCCGAGCAGCAGGGCCAGCAGCGCGGTGAAGTAGACGGCCGAGTCGATCACGGCGTCCGACCCGGCGGTTCCGGTCGGCCGAACGCCGCCTCCAGCCGGGACTCGCTCGGGCCGAGCGGGCGCGCGGCGACCTCTTCGCGGGAGGCGCGGCGCAGGATGAACGACGCCAGCAGTTCCGCCTCGCGCTCCTGCGGCTCGGTGTATCCGGTGCGTCCCAGAACCCTGGCGATCAGCTCCGGGGAAAGATGCGGCAGCACGAGCTTCGCCGCGGTGTGTTCGTGCCCGTAGATGAGGTGCGCGGCCTCGTGCAGCAGGATCTGGCGCTGGTGCAGCGGACTGGTGTCGGCCGCGTAGAACACGTGCACGCAGTCGTCGGTGGCGAGCAGCAGGCCGCACGGCGTGTTGGTGCGCCCGGTGACCGGTATCAGCTCTATGCGACGGCCGGAGTCCTCCGCGACCGAGGTGATGAACGCGACCGCGTCGAAGGGCCGGGGCAGCGTGAGGCTCCCGGCCAGTTGCCGGGCGTGTCGGGCCTGTTGCGCGTGCTCGCGGGTCGAACGCACCGGACGCGGTGTCCTTTCAGGGCTGGTTCCGCTCGGCCTCTCTGCGCGTGATGGTGTCGATCATATCGTTCAGCATGACGAGCCATTCCGGGGAGAGGTTCACCGCCCGCAGCGCGATGTCCCGCACGCCCGCGTCGCGCAGCGCGCCGAGCAGCTCCAGTTCGCGGGTGATCGCGGCGCCCTGCTCGTCGTTGAAGAAGTACGCGGGCGGCACCTCGAAGAAGTTCGCCAGCGCCTCCAGGTGCCGCTTCGTCGGGTTGTCGCGCCGGCCGGTGCGCAGCTGCCAGATGTACGTCGTCGAGAAGCTCTCCCCGCTGGCCGTCTGGCAGGCCTCCGCGACTTCCTTGTTGCTGTACGGCTCGCGTCCGCCGTCGGGGCGGCGCACCGTCTGGAACAGCCGCTCGATCTTCACCGCCAACGCCTCACCGCCCGGCCGACTCTCGGTCACCGCGACATCACAGCCTCTCCGCTTCGTGTTGCCGCAACTGAGATGAACTCGTGGCAACTATGATCCATCTTAGTTGACAGTGTCGGGCGGGCCAGCCTACGTTCCCGTCCAGCGGTGCGGATTCTAGCTGCGGACTTCGGCACTGCGTCGGTCGGGCGGTCGGCGGAAGGGAAGCGGGCATGTACGAGGTGTCGCCGTCGAGCACGGATGAGGAACTGGTCGGTCGGGAGGTCGAGACCGCCCGGATCACCGCGGTGCTGCGCGCGCTGGAGGCGGGGCGCGGCGCGGTGCTGGAGATCGCCGGCGACGCCGGGATCGGCAAGACCAGCCTGCTCGGCGTGCTGGCCGAACTCGCCGAGCGCGGCGGCGTGCCGGTGGCCCGGGCCGCCGCGCGCGACGGCGACGGCCGCGCCCGCGCCCTGCTGCGGGACTGGGCGGCGGACGGCGGGGGAGTGCTGCTGCTCGACGACTTCCACCTCTGCGACGAGGCCTCCGCCGAACTCGCCGCCCGGCTGGTGCGCACCCCGGTGCCCGGCCCGTTCCTGCTCGCGCTCGCCCACCAGCCCCGGCGCGGCCGCCCCGTGCTGCTCGACGCGCTGGACGAGGGCACCCGCAGCGGCCACGTGGTGCGGATCGAGCCGGAGCCGCTCGACGAGGCGGCCGTGGCGAGCCTGCTCGAACGCTGGCGGCCGGCCGAGCAGCCCGACGCGGTGCCGCCCGCGTTCGCCGCCCGGCTGCGCGAGGCCAGCGACGGCAATCCGCGCAACCTGCGCATCCTCGCCGCGGCCGGCTGGCGGCCCGAGGCGTGGCCGGACAACCCCGGCGCGGACACCGGCGGCCTGCTGCGCGAGGCGGTGGCGCTGACCGCCGAACTCGACGCGCTGACCCCGGACGAGGCGGCCACGGCCACCGTCGGCGCGGTGCTCGGCGACCCGTTCCGGGCCGAGGACGTCGCGGCGGTCTCCGGGCTCGGCGCCGACCGGACCGTGGCGGCGCTCGCCGTGCTGGCGCGCGAGGACCTGGTGCGTTCGGCGGGCGGCGGCGGCCGGTTCGCGTTCCGGCATCCGGTGCTGCGGCACGTGGTGCGCGAGCACTCCGACTTCGGCGTGCGGCTGACCGCCCATCGACGGGCGCTGGAACGGCTCGCCGCGCGCGGGGCGTCGGCACCGGCGCGGGCCCGGCACGCCGAGCACATCGTGAGCGTGGACCGCGCGGCCGGGCTGCCCTCGCTCGTGGACGGCGCCATCGAGATCCTCGACCGGGAACCGGCCACCGCCGCGCGCTGGCTGCACATGGCGCTGGAGTCCTTGTCCGGCGAGGGATCCGAGACCGAGCGCGTCGAGCTCGCGATGGCCCGCTGCCGGGCGCTGACCGCCACCGGGGACCTGCGGCAGGCCCGCGCCCTGGCCCACGAGGTGCTGTCCGCGTCGCACGCGCTGTCCGCGGAGGTGCGGCTGCGCGCGCACGCCCTCTGCGCCGGCGTCGAGCGGCTGATGGGGCGTTATCCGGAGGCCGAGGCCGTGGCCCACGACGCGCTCGTCCTGCTGCCGAATCCGTTGCCCGCGCCGCTGCCCGAGGCCGCCGCGGAGGTGATCTTCGAGTACGGCATGGTGCACGCGCTGCGCGGAACGCACGCCCAGGCGCACGCGCTGATCCGGCAGGGCGCGGACGCGGTGGACGGGCCGGACGGCGCGACGTCGGGGACTTCGGGCACTGCGATCCGCGCGCTGGCCGCCTTCGGGGAGACCTGCCTGGGGAATTCGGCCGCCGCCACGGTCGAGGTGGACCGGTGCGCGCGGGTCGTGGACGCCATGCCGGACGCGGTGGCCGAACACGCGCCCGTGCTGCTCGCCCTGCTCGGCCGCTCGGAGCTGTGCCTCGGCCGGTTCGCGGACGCGTCCCGGCACCTGCGCCGCGCGCTCGCCGCGTCCGAAGGCGGCGCGCACCGGCACATCCGGATGCACGTCCTGCTCGGGCTCTCCCTGCACGACCAGTGGACCGGCGCGCTGGACCAGGCCCAGGACCGGGCGCGCGAGGCGGAGGAACTGGCCCGCGAACTCGGCGCCCTGGAGGTGGCGGGCCTCGCGATCACGATGCGGGCCACGGCGTCGGCGTGGACGCTCGGGCGGCGCACCGTGGGCGAGGCCGTCGTGCTGGCCGAACGCGGCATCCGGCTCGCCCCGCCGCATCAGGGCTGGTGGGACGGTTCCGCGGTGGCGATGCTGTCCCAGACGCTGATGCTCGCCGGGGAACACGCCGCGTGTCTCAGAACGCTCGTCGACGGTGGCGGCGGCCCGGAACTGCCGTTGCTCCCGAATCAATTCCGGCCCTCGCTTCTCGCGTTGCAGTCGTTGGCGGCGTTGCAGGGCGGCGACGTCCCGCAGGCGCGCGCCCGCCTCGACGACGCGCAGCGGCAGGCCGACGCCCTCGGCGTGCCGACTCAGGACGCTTACGTGCGCCGCACCCGCGCCGTGCTGCGCGTCGTCGACGGCGACCACGCCGCGGCGGTGGCGATGTTCGACGAGGCCGCCGAGGGCTTCCGGGTCGCCGGGATGCCCGTGCAGTACGCGTGGACGCTGGTGATCGGCGTCCGGATGACGGCCGCCGCCCTGGGCCGCCAGGCCGCGCTGGACCGGCTGGACGCGGCGGTGTCCGCGGCCCGGCCCTGCGGCGCCCGGCTCGTGCTGGAGGAGACGGCCCGGGTGCGCAGCGTGCTGACCGCGGACGCCGCCGCCCAGTCCCCGGCCGCCGATGTCCCGGTGAGCAGCGGCGTCGAGCAGTTGAGCGCGCGCGAGCGGGAGATAGCCGACCTCGCCGCTTCCGGCCTGCGCTCGCGGCAGATCGCGGCCCAGCTGTTCCTGAGCGAACGGACGGTGGAGACCCACCTGTCCCGGATCTACCGCAAGCTCGGCGTCTCCTCGCGCACCGCGCTCGGCCGGATCATGCCGGTCAGCGGCGCGCGGTGACGGGGGCGGGGGTGCGGTTCCGGTAGAGCGACCAGGCCAGGATTCCGGCGAACAGCACCTCGCCGAGCAGGCTCACCGCGCCGGTCGCGGCGATCGACCCGGACACGCCGGAGAACCCGCCGACGCCGTCGCCGCCGAGATCGGTGATCGTGCGCGGCAGCAGGGCGAGTACCGGTGCTCCGGCCGCGAGGAACGCCAGCGGCCACGCCGGGGAGAGCCGTCCGGCGCCCGCCACGAACGCCACGGCCGGGACGACGCACGCCGCCGGGACCAGGAACTGGCTGCCGGGCAGCGCGTCGCCCCACTGCGTGATCAGCGCGGTCAGCCCGAGCAGCACGACGTCCACCAGGATCATCGTGGCAATCCACTGACGCCGAACCGATCGCGTACGACGGTCGAAGCGCTGGAAGCCGAGCGCCGCGGTGAGCAGCGGGAGCACTCCCAGGCCGAGCAACGCCAGGTAGATCCCGTTCACCGGCCCGACGAACGCGAGCGAGAAGGAGTCGCCGTCCCCGATGTTCACGTCGACGACCGTCGTCAGCGGTCCGACCGCCGCGAGCAGCACGCCCCACCGCTTGCGCCCGGCCAGCAGCAGCACCGAGGCCATTGACGCGGCGACGAACGCCCCGCTCCGCCACAGCGCCTCGTACAGGTACTCGACCGACAGGTCGTGCATCTGCGTCGAACCCGAGGAGAGCCACGAGTTCCACAGCGACTCCATCTGGTGCCCGCTGCCGTACACCTGCATCGCGTAGATCGCGGACTGCAGCAGCAACCCGGTCAGCGCCGTCCGCCGCAGCACCGCCCCGAGCGCGTCGGCCCGCGTGCTCCCGCCCGCCGCCCCGGTCCGCACCCGCAGCGAGAGACTCAGGATGCTGAGCATCTCGCGGAGAGAGGGCCGGGTCCGCCCCTCCGCGTCCGCCGCGTCCAGCAGCGTGCCGAGGATCTCCGCCCCGCGCCGCTCCCGATACCCCCGCGGCAGCAGCATCAGGACCCGCTGATAACTCCCCGGAACCGTCTCCTGCTGCTGTTCCCGTCCCCGCTCCGGTCCCTGCTCCCGTTGTTCCTTCTGCTCCCGCGCCGTGCCCTTGCCGCCCTGCCCGCTCATGCCGTCCCCCCAGCCGTAGCCGTGTTCGCCCCGCCGATCGGCACGCCCCGTGCCCGCAGCCGCCGCGTCGCCGCCCGCGTGATGGCCGTCATCCGCTCCACGTCCTCGGCCAGCGCGGCGGCGCCGGTGTCGGTCAGCCGGTAGTAGCGCCGCAGCCGGCCGGACTCGACCTCCTCCCGGTCGAGCGCGAGCAGCCCCTCCGCGCTCAGCCGGTCCAGCGCCCCGTACAGGGTGCCCACCTTCAGCCGGGTCCGGCCGCCGGTGAGCGTCGCCACCTCCTGCACGATCCCGTAGCCGTGCAGTGGTTCGTCGGCGAGCGCGAGGAGGATCAGGAAGACCTGTTCCGTCCTAGTCGATGAGTTCACATCCAACATATATCGTTTGGCGAGTTATCGTGTCAACGAAGTCAACGATAGATCTGGACCTCGCCCATCTGCCCGGCGTCCAGCACGCTGTTCCCGGTGATGACGAGCTGCACGTACCGCGTACTGAGCGCCGCGAACGTGACGGTGACGGTGTTCCCCGACGCCCTGTCGAACGAGTACGTGCTCGTCGGCTCGATCACGAACGCGTCGTAACCGGTGGCCAGCCCGTAGATCTCGATCGTCTGCGTCCGGGAACTCCAGCTCGGCGGCAGCCGCATCACGATCTTCGACACCTTCGTCGCCGACTCCAGATCGACCTGCACCCACTCCGTGAAGCTCCCCGAATCGACCTGACTCTGCCAGTACGTGCCCGCATTCCCGTCGATCACGTTCGAGGCCACGAAGCTCCCCGCATGGCTGCTCGACGACTCCGTCTTCCCAAGGGCCAGGTCGGTCGGCGTTGTCGTCGCTGCTGCGGCGGCGGAGTGCGTGGCGCTCGGCGCGGCCGCCCGGGATGGCGACGGCGACGCGGACGGGGATACGGATATGGAGGTGGTAGCACTCGTCACCGGAACTGCCGGAACTGCCGGAGCTGCCGGAACCGCCGGAACAGTCGCCGTGCCCGAGACCGTGCTCCCCGCCGCCGTGGCCTTCGCCGAGCCGTGACCCGCCGCGTAGTCGACGATGCCGAACGTCCCGGCCGCCAGCACGATCGCCGCCGCGCCCGCGTAGAGCGCACGACGCGGCGGCAGCGCGAATCGGCTCCCTGACTCCGCGTCCGCCGCCACCTGTTCGGCCGGTTCCGGTGACTCCCAGACGAACTGGGACGTCTTGCGCTCCTGAACCATCTCTCGCCGCTCCTTGTCGTCAGCCGTCTTCAGAAGTACGAGCGGTGAGGAGGAACCGATCAGTGCGCGTTCACCCGGAAGATCTCAACCGTGCATGATCCCCGGCCGTCTTGGTAGGCGATGAACGACGGGGCACCAGCGGCAGGAGCGGTTCGATGACGAGGGCAACGACACGGAGGACGACGACGGCCGCGGCATTGGCGGTCGGCGCGATCGTCGCGGGCGGCTGCGTCGGCGTCGGGCAGGCGTCCGCCGCGGCGTCACCGCAGGCCACGGTGCAGGTGTGGCTGGCCCCGAACCTCGCCGGAGCCGCCGCGTTCGCCGCCGCGGTGTCGACCCCGGGCAATGCGCAGTTCCACCACTACCTGAGCCCGAACGCGTACACCGCCCGATTCGGCCCGTCCGCCGCGCACGTCACCGCCGTCGAGGCCTGGCTGAAGTCCGCGGGCATGACCGACGTGCGCGTCAGCAGCGGCCGCGACTACGTGTCGGCCACCGGCCCGGTCGCGAAGGTCACGTCCGTGCCCGCCGCCCTCGCCCCCGACGTGCTGGCGGTCACCGGCCTCGACGACGCGTCCGCCGTCAGCTCCCAGACCACCGCGTCGAAGGCGCCGAGCTGCTCGCAGTACTGGGCCCAGCACGTGAGCACCTTCAAGCCCGCGTACGGCAAGCTGACCAAGGGCTCGCTGCCGGTCTGCGGCTACTCCGCCGGCCAACTCCGTGCGGCGTACGGCGCGACGTCCGCCGCCACCGGCAAGGGCCAGACCGTCGCGCTGATCGAGGACGAAGCGCCGGTCGCGATGTTCCACACGCTCACCGACTACGCGAAGGCCAACGGTCTGCCCGCCCCCGCCACGTCGCAGTTCCGCCAGGTGACCTCCACCGGCGTGGGCGGCTGCGGCTCCGCCCCGGCCGCCTCTGCCGCATCCAAGGCCACCGGCACCGCCGACGCCGACACGTCACAGATGCCGTACTCGGACGAGTCGGAGATGGACTCCGAGGCGGTCTACGCGATGGCCCCGGGAGCGAATCAGCTGATGGTCGTCGGCAGCGGCTGCGGCGAGGACCAGTCGTTGCTCGACGCCGCGCTCTCCGTGCTCACCGGCAACGGCGCCGAGCCCAGCGCCACGATCGAGTCCAACTCGTGGCAGATCCCGCTCGGCGGAGTCTCCGTCAAGGTCGTGCATGCGATCGACCTGCGCGCCGTGGCCGAGGGCGTCGGCATGTACTTCGCCGCCGGTGACACTCCGGGCCTGACCGCCACCGGCGAGGACCCGGACGCGACTGTCGTCGGCGGCACCGCCGTCGGCATCGGCGCGAAGGACGACCGGCTGTTCGAGACCGGTTGGTCCAACGACTACGTGGAGCTCGACGGCGGTAAGTGGAACGACCTAGGCGTCTCCTCGGCGTCCGGCGGCGGCACGAGCCTGGACTACGCACAACCCGCGTACCAGAACGGCGTAGTCCCCACGTCGATGTCGCACGTCACCGTGAACAAGAAAACTGTCACCGACCGCGCCGTGCCCGACATCGCCGCCGACGCCGACACGAACACCGGCATGCTCACCGGCTACATCGCCACCGGCACCGATGCGAAGCCCGGGCCGTACCAGACCGAGGTCAACGGCGGCACCAGCCTCGCCTGCCCCCTTGTCGCCGGTCTCATCGCCGACGCCCAGCAGGGCCAATCGTCCGCCCTGGGCTTCGTCAATCCGCTGATCTACGGCCTGTACGGCACCGCAGCCTTCCACGACACCCTGCCGATCACCGCCGCCTCGACCCCGCAGCAGAACCAGGACGCATACACGCCGGCAGCAGGCGCCGACAACCCCGCCGCGATCAATACCTTCGACGCGCAGGACCCCGCCTCGACCACGCAGGTCACGGCCAAGGGCTACGACACGATGACCGGCCTCGGCACCCCCAACGGCCAGGCCTTCATCACCGCCCTACGCAAGGCCGCCAATCACGGCTAGCGGAGTTCGCAGACGTAGGACACGGCCGGTTTGTCGTTGAGGGTCAGCTCTCCGACGGCGACGAATCCGTTGCGCTCGAGGACCGTGCGCGAGGCAGGATTGTCCAACGTGGCCCGGGCGCGCAGCACGGTGAGGCCGTACTCCGTGGCGGCACGCTCGCGCACCTCGCGTACTGCCGCGGTGGCCACGCCGTGCCCCGCGGCCTTCTCGGCGATCCGATACCCGAGCTCGGCCGCCTTGTTCTCCACCGCGACCAGATTCACCCGACCCACGATCTCCCCGCCGTCCGCCACCAGCACGTGGAAGTAGTCGGTTCCGGACGCCTGCATGGCGAGCGACTGCGCGAACCTGTCCTCGAACTCGGCGAAGAACGCGTCGCCCCGGTCCGGAATCGACGCCGCGAAGTACGCCCGATTCTCCCGCTCGAAGGCGAGCAGGGCCGTCGCATGCTCGTCGCTCAACAACTGAAGCGCAAAAGTCGTCATAGCCATAGGCTGCCAACCATCTCATGAGGGGTTGGGATGACGCGGCCATTTATTGCCTGGCCGCCCGGCCGGGCCTCGGCTTACCATCGAGACATGGAGATCACCCGACACTCTGTCGCCGCGGCCGCGCGAGCTACCTGCTCCCCGGCTGCCGCTGCCTGATCTTCTCTTCTCCAAGCACGTTCATCCCGGCGGCCGGATCGGCCCGTCGAGGTGCGTGTTCGTGCGTGGCGTGACCATGAATGTCGTCCCATGCATGCTCCGTTCCGTCATCGCTGGTGCCGTCCGGTCGTCTCTCGCCCGGAAAGGCGTCATCGCCATGGACATCCACGAGACCGTCCGCACCTTCACCGACTACTACCGCGACCACGGCCACGAACTGCTGCGCGGGAACACGCTGCTGCCGCCGGAAGGCGACGACTCGGTGCTGTTCACGACGTCCGGCATGCATCACCTGACGCCGTACCTGCTCGGGCGTCCGCATCCGCAGGGCCGCCGGTTGAGCGGCGTGCAGCGCTGCTTGCGCACTACGGACCTCGACGAGGTCGGGGATCGCAGCCATCTCACCGTGTTCGAGATGCTCGGGTCGTGGTCCTTGGGCGACTACGGCAGCGGGCAGAGCCTGCGCTGGGGCTATCAGCTGCTGCACGAGGGTTTCGGCCTGCGACCGGAGCGGCTCTACGTCACGGTGTGGGGCGGCGACGAGCAGGTCGGCCCGGACACCGAGTCGCTGGAGACCTGGCAGGACCTCGGCGTGCCGATCGAGTTGAACGGCGAGGAGGACAACTGGTGGTCGAACGGCCCGACCGGCCCCTGCGGACCGGACAGCGAGATCTTCGTCTGGACCGGCTCGGGCGAACCGTGCGGCACGCCGGGCACGAACTCCGAGTGGGTCGAGGTCTGGAACCACGTGATGATGCGGTACCAGCGGCTCGACGACGGCAGCCTGATCCCGCTCCCGCAGCGCAGCATCGACACCGGCATGGGCCTCGAACGGCTCCTGACGATCCTGCAGAACACCGACTCCGTGTACGACTGCGACGTCTTCCGCCCCTGGCAGGAGACGATCCCGACGCTCTATCCGCTCGACGAGTACGAACACCGCGTCGTCCTGGACCATCTGCGTTCGAGCATGGTCGTGATCGGCGACGGAGTGCTGCCGACGAGCAACGGCCGCGGCTACGTGCTGCGCCGCCTGCTCCGCCGCGTGCTCACGATCCTCTGGCGGCACGGCGGCGTGCTCGACGACCTGCCGCTCGGCCTGTACGAGCACACCCTCGACCACTTCGGCCAGCTCAGCGAAAGTTCTGGGTACGTTCGCACTGTGATCCTGGACGAGCAGCAGCGCTTCACCAAGACCCTCGAACGCGGCCGCAAACTCCTCTCCCGCTGGCCCAGCGGCACCGTCTTCGACGAGGAGACGCTCCGCTTCCTGCACGAGACCCACGGCCTCCCGCGCGAGTTGGTGGAGGTGCTGACGACGACGTCGTAGTCCGCGGGGCCCAGTCCGCTCCGCCGCCGAGGAGTCTGCGGGCTAGTCTGTTCCGCCGCCAAGGAGTCTGCGGGTGAGGCGGCTGCCGTCGCCGAGGAGTACGTCGAGGGCGGCGTTCACGTGCTCGTCCGTCACGTGCAGGGGTTCCTTGGCGGCGGCAGCGGCAGCGGCAGCGGTGGCGGTGTCGTCGTCGGTCGTGTCGTCTTCTGTGGTGTCCTCCTCCAGCGCCATCAGGGCAGCGCGGCGTAGCAGTTCCTTGAGGAAAGACGCGGTGACGCCGTCGGTGCGGTCGAGCACCCGCTGCGGATCGGTGAGGTCCAGCGCCAGGCCGCCCTGGTAGAGCTTCAGCAGGCGGCGGCGCCCCTCGGCGTCCGGGAGCGGGATCTCGGCCGCGTGGTCGATCCGGCCGGGGCGGCTGGCCAGCGCGCGTTCGAGCACGTCCGCCCGGTTCGTGGTCAGCAGGAAGGTGACGTCGATGTCGTCGCCGAGCCCGTCCATCTCGTTGAGCAGCTGGAAGAGCAGCGGATTCGACCCGGCGTGCACCGCCCGCTCCTCGGCGATCAGGTCCACGTCCTCGATCACGAGCAGCGAGGGCTGCAAGGCGCGGGCCACGGAGCAGGCCTCGCGGATGTAGCGCAGCGCGGGGCCGGACAGGATGAGCACGGTCAGCTCCGGCAGCGAGCTGATCAGGTAGCGGACCGTGTGCGTCTTGCCAACGCCCGGCTCGCCGTAGAGCAGCACGCCGCGCTTGAGGTGCTGCCCGTGGCTCAGCAGCACCTCGCGATGCCGTGCCACGCCGACGATCTGCCGCTCGATCCCGTCCAGCAGGCCCTCGGGCAGGATCAGCTCCTCGCGACCGAGCCGCGGCCGGGGATGGAAGGCGAGCAGCCCGCCGCGGGCCGGGCCGAACGCCTCGTCCCCGAACGAGACGACCTGGTGCCGGTACACGCTGTGCTCCACGGCCAGCGCGCGCACCTGCGCCAGCAGCGCGCGGGCCGCGTCCGGATCGTTGGCGACGACCTCCAGCGTCACGTCGGGCTGCGGCCCGCGCTGGTCGGAGCCGCGCAGCAGCATCGCCATGCGCAGATCGCCGTCCTCGTACAGGTACAGCCCGCACTGCACGCAGCTGCGCACCTCGTCGTCCGGACCGGACGGGAAGTCGCGCATCGCGACCCCGCCGATCCGCATGCCCTGATCGCCGCCGACCTGGCACAGATCGGCCAGCCCGAACATCCGGTGCCGGAAGGCGGTGAGCCCGAGCAGCTCGTGCCCGCCGGCGGCCTCCTCCAGCCACCGGTCGAGCCCGACCTGCACGTTGACGTGGTCGTAGGGCGGCCAGGACCCGGAGACCACCGGCAGGTACTCCGCGCCCGGCCCGAGGTGCTCCATGATCGTGTCCACCGGCCCGCCGCCGGGCCCGGATCCGTCCGGCTCCCGGCCCGCCCCCGCGGCACTCACGTACGCGATCGAACTCATGGCGCTCCCTCCACGTCAGGCTCAGTGAGCCGGACCCGCCGACACCACCACGGTCAACGCGGTGGCGATGGACACCTGGTGCCCCAATACAGAGTGGCCGTTCGCGTCGGTGATGTCGACGGCGTTCCCCGCCGGGACCGTGTTGCTGCCCACCGACTTGGTCGTCACCTCCACGAAGCCGCGCTGCTGTAGCACCGTCACCACCGCGGACCCCCGCGACGCGGTCACGCTGGTCGGCAGGACGTAGGCCACGCCGGTTGAGCCGGAGCCCGTGGACGAGACCGTCGCAGAGGCCTTAGCGGTCGCCGGCCCGCTCGCCGTCGCGTTCGCCGCCACCGCGCTTCCGGCGCTCACGGTTCCATGGCCGTTCCCCAGGGCGCCGGTCGCGAGCCCCGTGCCGAGGAAGGCCACCACCGCCAGCGCTCCCGTCGTGCCCGCCACGGCCCGCCCTGCCCGACGCCGCCGATTGCGCTGCGCCCCGATCACCCGGATCCGCTCCGGCTCCGTGAACACCGCGGCCTGCTCGACCAGACCCGCCAACCGCTGCAACTCGTCCCTTTCAGGCATATCCGTAGTCCTTCCGCGCCGATCCGCCCTCATGTTCGTGCGCCTCATCACCGCGCTCCGACAGCAACGGCGCCAACGCCGCACGTCCGCGGGAGAGGTGCGACTTGACCGTCCCCGTCGCGATGCCGGTCTCCTGCGCGATCTGCTCCACCGTCAGGTCCGCGACGTAGTGCAGCACCAGCACCCGACGCTGCCGCTCCGGAAGCTGCCGCAACGCCTGCACCAGCGCCGTCATGTCCGGTGTCAGTTCCGGGCCCACCTCCGTGTGCGGCGCGGCGCGATGGTGCGCCGTGAGCCGATTGCGGGTCTTCCACCACGCGTTCACGCACAGCTTGTACGCCACCGACCGCACCCAGACCTCGGGGTTGTCGTACGAGCTGATCTTCGGCCAGCGCTGCCAGGCGCGGACGTACGCCTCCTGCAGTGCGTCCTCCGCCTCCGCGAGATCTCCCGTCATCGCGTACAGTTGCCCGACCAGCCTGCGCGAGGTGGCCGCGTAGAACGCGTCGAAGTCCTCCGTCTCCCGCATGCCCCTCCCTTCGAGTTCCGGACGCGCGACCGTGCGGCGCATCCCCTACTCACACAGCCGACCCGCGAATTCGGTTGCAACGCGTGGCATGATTCCTCAGCCTACGTTTTTACATCGGGGGGTTCTCATGACCAGGCGCGTGCTCTGCGGCACCGTCGCTCTACTGGCCGCGCTCGGCGTCCCGGCCGCATCAGCCCACGCCGCCGGCCCCGCGACCACCGCGCCGTCCTGCTCGGACGGCAATCTGGCCGCAGCAAGCGTGTCCGGCACGCCCACGTCCGTCAAGGCGGGCGCCGCGGTCGTCGACAGCACCCGGCTGACCGACACCACCGCCGCCACGCTCTCCAACGCGAGCTTCATCCTCGCCCTCATCCCGCCCAGTGCCCACGGCGGCAGCGGCACGCCGCAGCTGTCCTGGCGCGTGGACGGCGGCTCCTGGCACGCCTTCGGTCTGACCTGGTCCGCCCCGTCCGGCTCCGGCGCCGACTGGCAGAGCCAGGTGCAGTACATAGGCGCCACCTTCGCCCCGAAGTCCTCGCACACGCTCGACATCCGCACCGAGTTCACCACCGCCAGCCCGAACGGCGAATACCAATACGACCTCGCCTACAGCGCCGACCCTTGCAGCATGAGCGAACTCGGCATGAACTTCGAGTACAGCCAGTACGCACAGGGCTGGACCCAGCCGCGTCCCCAGCCGTCCTCGACCACTCACAAGCCGACCACGGTCGTGACCACGCACGCTGCGGCTACGCACACCTCCGCGGCCGCCGTCGTCACCACGCCGTCGCCCACGCATTCCCAGAGTCCGACGGCGAGCCCTAGCCCGAGCGTCGTTTCTGCGTCGCCGACCTCGGCTCCGGCCGACGCGTCTCCGACCCCCGCTACGGTGATCACAGCGCAGCCCGCCGCGTCCTCGCGCTCGAACAACCACACGTCCACGATCGTGTTCGTCGTTCTGGCCGCGCTCGTCCTGCTCGGCGGCGGCCTCTACGCCGGACGCCGCTCCCGCAGTCGGCGGCAGTCATGAACGACGCGGACCGCTACCTCAACGTCGTGGACGTCGAGGCCACCTGCTGGGACGGCCAGCCGCCCGCCGGAATGGTCAACGAGATCATCGAGATCGGCCTCACGGTCGTCGACCTCGAGGCGGGCCGCCGCGTCGCGAAGCACTCGATCCTCGTGCGCCCGAACCGCTCCACGGTGAGCGCGTTCTGCACCGAGCTGACCAGCCTCACGCAGGCCGACGTCGATCGCGGCGTCCCGTTCGCGGCGGCCTGCAAGCTGCTGGCCGTCGACTTCGCCGCGGGCATCCGACGCTGGGCGAGCTGGGGCGACTACGACCGCAAGCAGTTCGAGCGCCAGTGTCAGTCCACGAAGACGGCGTACCCCTTCGGCCACCGCCACGTGAACGCCAAGGCCGTGTTCACCGAGGCCCACGGCCTGCGCAAACGCCCCGGCATGGCGTCCGCGCTGGACATCGCGGGCCTGCCGCTGGAAGGCCGGCACCACCGCGGCGACGACGACGCGTGGAACATCGCCGCGCTGGTGCTGGACCTGGACGCGCGCGGCCGGTGGCCTGCCTAGCCGCCGCGTAGCCGCCTGGCCGTCGCGCCTCAGGGTTCGATGACGAGTCGGGTGACGTGCCCGTCGCCGTCGAGGGTGAACCGGAAGTGCAGGTCGGCGACACCGCCGGGGAAGTTTCCCTCGAGCCGGTGTGCGACGTCGAAGTGGTCCGGGTCGAGCCGATGCGCGCTGGTCAGGGTCGAGGTGTAGGTGTACTCGCTCGCGGCCTTCCCGAGCCACGCGCCGATCTCGGCCTTCCCGCGGTAGTCGTGGCCCTCGTCGGTGACCACCGCGTCGGGGGAGTAGTACGACATGGCGGCGGCCACGTCGCGTGCCTGGTGAACCTTGAGGTAGTCGGTGATGATGCCGGGCAGTTCCTCGGGCGCGATGACGTTCGCGCCGCTCCAGTCGATCTCGTTCATGGCTTCAGGCTCAACGCTCCCGCGGGGAGAGGGTCAAGCGCTGGAGTCTCTCCCCGCGGGAGGGTGGAGACTGGAGCCATGCGCCACGGCCTGAGCATCGGCGAGTTCGCGACGGTCACCCACCTCAGCGTGCGTACGCTGCGCCGATACCACGAGGCGGGCCTGCTCGAACCGGCCCACGTCGACCCGTACTCCGGCTACCGGTACTACACGGCCGCGCAGATTCCGTCCGCGCAGGTCATCCACCGGCTACGCGAACTCGACGTGCCGCTGGCCGAGGTCAAGGCGCTGCTGGCCACGGACGATCCGGGTCGGCGCGCCGAACTGATCGCGGCCCACCTTCGCCGGCTGGAAGAAAGCCTCGACCGCACGCGAGCCGCCGCGGTGTCACTCCGCGAGCTGATTAGTCCGACTATCGCCGAACTCCCCGTGCGGCTGAAGACGACGACTCCCGGCCCCGTCGCGGCGATCAGCGAGCATGTCGCGCACGATGAGATCCTCGCCTGGTACGAGGGCGCGATGCGGACGCTGGATGCCGCCGTCCCGCACACCGAGCGCACCGGGCCACTCGCGGGCCAGTACGCGAACGAACTCTTCACGGCGGGGGAGGGGCAGGCGACGGTCTACTACCCGGTCCGCCAGCTCAACGGCCAGGCTCGCGGCCGCGTCCGGTACCTCGATCTGCCCGCCGTCGAGCTCGCCGTCGTCGATCACTTCGGCCCCCACGACGACATCGACGTGACGTACGGCCGCCTCGGAGCCTGGGTCGCCGAACACGCCATGGCGGTGGCCGGGCCGATCCACGAGACGTACCTGACCAGCCCCGCCGACACCGACGATTCCCGCAGGTGGCGAACTGAAATCGGCTGGCCCATCTTCAGGCTGGCCGCCCAGATCCCCTAGCCCTCGTCGCCGTCGCCGATCAACGCCTGCAACTGGAGCTCCAGCACGCTCCGCTCCAGCGTGTCGTGCTCGGGCATCACGGCCAGCCGGAACCGGTACGAGGCCATCAGCGACAGCGCGCTCCACGCGGCCGCCTCGGCGTTCACATCGCTGCGGAACTCGCCGGTGCGCTGGCCCTCGGTGATGAGCGCGGTCAGGGCGTCCGCGAGGGCACCGATGGCGCGTCGGGCCGCCGCGCCGATCTCGGGATCCCCGATCAGGCTCATCGCGTCGGCGAACAGCACGCCGTGCTCGGCGCCGGAGTGCATGGCTTCGAGGTGCTCCGGCGAGAGGATCTCGGCGAGCATCCCCCGGGCGCCCGCGCCGTGCCACGTCCGGTGCCGTGCGAAGGCCTCCTGCGCGTGCTCCTCCGCCTGTTCGAGCACGGCGACGTAGAGCGCTGACTTGGTGCCGAAGTTCTGGAAGATGACCGGCTCGGTGACGCCCACGGCCCTGGCGACGTCCGACATCTTCGTCTTCTGATACCCGGCCCGGGCGAAGACCTCGGTCGCCGCGTCGATGATCGAGGCGCGCCGCTCGGCCGGGCTGAGGCGGGCTCGTCGAGCGGGCGTCGTACTGGTCACGGACCCATCCTAGCCCGGACTTGACGATTCACTTAGTGGCGACTAAGTTGGAGCCTGTTCTTAGTCATGACTAAGTAGGAGGCACTGTGAAGCTCGCCGAACGCCTGCACGGAACCCATCAGCACGGCCAGGGCCACGCGCACGCCGCGTCGCCGCACGGGAACGCGGACACCGAGGGGATCACGATCGAACACGGCAGGAGGTACGACGCCTTCGTCGACACGTTCTTCCTCGGCCGCCGATCCGCGGTCTACTCCCGTCTCGCCGAACTCAGCGGCGCACGTCCGGGGGACCGGGTCCTCGACGTGGGCTGCGGTACGGGCTACCTCACCCAGCGCCTGGCCGCGATAGCCGCGCCCGCCGACGGGTCGTCGCGCGCGGATCGGAGGGCCTCCGTCGTCGGCGTGGACGCCTCGCTCGGCATGCTGGAGCAGGCCCGCAGATCGGCCGGCGGTCCGGGCAGCCGACGGACTGGCGGTCAGACCGACTCCACCGCCTGCGAATTCGTCCTCGGAGCCGCCGAGCGCCTCGAGTTCGAGGACGGCTCGTTCGACGTCGTGGCCAGCAGTCTGATGCTCCATCACCTGCCGCAGGACCTGCGTGCCCGCGCGCTGGCGGAGATGCGGCGCGTGCTACGTCCCGGCGGGCGGCTGCTCGTGGCCGAGTTCCGACCGCCGAGCACGCGGCTCGGCCGTCACCTGATCGCGTCGGTGACCGGCCCGGCCATGCAGGAGGACATGCGCTCCGTGCTCCCCGGCTTGATACGCGAGGCGGGCTTCATCGACGTGCGCACCGGCGACCTGCGTCCCTGGATCACCTACGCGCACGCCGTGACGAACTAGTCCGCGGCTGATCCATGGCTAGTCCGCGGCTAGTCCACGGTCAGCTCGGGACGGAGTCGCTGGCGAGGCGCCCGTGCAGGTGCTCGGCGTGCAGCTGGCCGTCTCCGTACCGATACGAGGAACGCAGCGTGCCCTCCAGCACGAACCCGCTCTTCTCCGCGACCCGGCAGGAGGCGACGTTCTCCAGCCCGTGCAGCAGTTGCAGCCGCGTCAGGTCCAGGGTCCCGAACAGCGCCCAGTCCGAGACCGCGCGCAGCGCCGCCGTGCCGACTCCCTGACCGCGCGCCCACGGGGCGACCCGATAGCCGAGCTCGGCGGACGAGTTCTCCGTGTCCACGTCGTACAGTGAGAACGCCCCGAGCAGCTTGTCCTCCGTGGTCTCGAACACGCACCACACGGCGGACGTCCCGCCGTCCCAGTCGCCCCACTTCCGGCACCAGGCCTGCGCCGACTCCTCGTCGGTGACGCTCGTCATCGGGTTCCACAAGCGGATCTCCGGATCCCGCGACATCGCCAACACGTCCCCCGCCTCCCGCAGCGAAGGCGGCCGCAGCAGGTACCGCTCCGTCACGATCCGCACGGGCTCCAGCACAAGGTCAGGCGTCTCCATGCCGCGTATTCTGCCCGAGCCGGAGCTGCCACCCCACCGAATATCGCCGTCGGTGACTAGGCTGGTTCGAGCCGGACGGGGAGGTCACATGGCAGACACATCAGCGTCGGAGAGCTTCGACGGACTTCACACCAGGACCAACATCGGGGACTTGCAGAAGCGCCTGCTCGCCCAGGCGTGGGGCGACGAGTACCCGGCGGAGGTCGACCCCTCCAGTTCGTGCACGTGGTCGGTGCTCGGGGAGATGGTCCGGCGCCTGCACCTGCGCCCGGACGATCTCCTGATCGACCTCGGCTGCGGACGCGGCGGCACCGGCCTGTGGCTCGCCCGCGCGTTCTCGGCGCGGCTGATCGGCATCGACTTCTCGCCCGTCGGGATCGAGCTGGCCGCCGCCCGCATCCCCGGGTTCCTGCCCGAGGGCCGCGCCGAGTTCCGGGTGGGCACGTTCGAGGCCATCGGTCTGCCCGACGCGTGCGCCGACGGGCTGGTCAGCATGGACGCGCTCCCGTTCGCCAAGGACCCCGACGCGGCCCTGCGCGAAATCGCCCGCATCCTGCGCCCGGGTGCCCCGGCCGTGTTCACTACGGTCGAGCGCCTTCCCGGCCATCCGCTGCACGACCCCGACGCTCCGAGCTGGCCGGAACGCATCGATCGGGCCGGTCTGCTTCTCGAAGCCGAAATGGAGCGACCCGAGGAACTGGTCCTGTGGCGCAGCATCTTCGACCTCTGGGACCGGCACGAGGCCGAGCTCCGCGCCGAGCTCGGTGACGCGGCCGCCGAGCCCCTGCTCGAAGAATCGCGAACGGCCGGCCCGCACCTGCACCTGCGCCGCCCCTTCCTGCTCACGGTGCGCGCGGCTTAGGCAGGCGTGTGGTTCAGGCGTGCGTGCGGCTTAGCCGGGCGGGGAGCGCGGCTAGTGTTCGACGGTGTGTCAGGGCACGATGGACCGCATGCTACCGAAGGCTCTCAGCGAGTCGGAACGAAGAGTCAAGAACGCATTCCAGCGGGGGACGTGGGTTGACCTTCGGGCAGGTGAGCCGGATGAGGATCGGGTCGAGCTAGGTCATCAGTGGCCTGAGTCGCGGGTGGTTCGGGCCGAGGTGATCGGCGCGCTGCTGCTGGGGGCCGTGCCGGCTCAGGCCGGGGCCGCCGGGGGGATTCGGATTCGCGGGGCGCGGGTCGAGGGGCGGCTGGATGTGATGGGGGCGAGCGTGCTCTTTCCGCTCGTGCTCGAACACTGTTATCTCGATCGGGAGGTGCGCTTCGTCGAGGCTACGACGAAGACGATTCGGATCGTGGACTGCGTGCTGCCCGAGTTCAACGGGGCGAGGATGCGGACGGACGGGATCGTCAATCTGACGGGCTCTACGATTCGGCGGGTGCTGCGGCTCGATCGGGCGAAGGTGGCCGGGGAGGTCTGTCTGCGCGGGGCTTCGCTGGGCTCTGGTGGGGACGTCGTGGTGCTGGCGGCTAGTGGGCTGTCCGTTGAGGGGCCGTTGGAGTGCAGTGCCGGGTTCTCGGCGCGTGGCACTGTGCAGCTGCGCAATGCCACTGTGGGCGGGATGCTCGACTTGAGCGAGTCGACGTTCAGCAATGCGGGGGGCACGTCTATCCATGCATCTCACGTGCGTGTGGGCGGGGCGCTTGACGCTACGCGCATCCGGTCCGAGGGCGAGTTTCGGATGCTCAACAGCCGCATATCGGGGTGGCTGAGTCTTCGTGGCGCTCGGCTGCACAATCCGGGTGGGCGCGCGCTTGGCGCCGGGGGTACTTCGATCGATGGCGGTTTGTGGTGCCATGAGGGCGTGCACGTCGAGGGTGAGCTCCGCCTGGTCGGGGCGCGGATCGGCGGCAACGTGAACCTGCTTGGGGCGACGCTGTCCAACCCCGGCGGGATCGCGCTCAACCTCGATCGGTCGACGCTTTCGGATGTGGACGCGTCCGGGCTCAAGGTGGCGGCCGGGACGATCAGCTTCATCGGTGCGCAGACGTCCGGGCAGATCAGTCTTATGGACGCGCGGCTGGATCCGGGGCCCGGTCGGGATGCGATAACGGGAGACGCCGCCTCGATCGGTGGGCACCTGCTCATGCACCGTATGCGCGCGACCGGCGCGGTGAGTCTGCGCACGTGCACGATCGGCGGGCGTGTGTGGCTCATCGAGTCCGAGCTCCGCAACCCGGGCGATGTCGCACTGCGGCTGTCCCGGAGCGACGTGGGCTACGACGTTTTCTGCGGCGACAGCACGGTGGAGGGGACCGTGAAGCTGACCGGCGCGCGCGTGGGCAGCTACGCCAAGTTCAACGGGATCCGCCTCTCCGCGCCCGGAGACGTCGCGTTCGATGCGAAGACGCTGCGGGCCGCGACGCTCGAACTGACGCCGGTCGTGCCGATCGACGGTCTGGTGGACCTGCGTCAGGCGACCGTGGACCACTTCGTGGACGACCCGGACCTATGGCCCGACCAGATAGCGCTGGACGGCTTCCGCTACGGCACGCTCGAGCCGCATCTGCCGGCCCGCGAACGACTGAACTGGCTCGATCGGGATCCGCAGAACCATCAGTCGCAGCAGTACGAGCAACTGGCTTCCGTCTACAACGCGCTCGGACAGAACACGAACGCGCGGGCCGTTCTCTATGCCAGGGAACGCAGAGAACGCGCCGGCAAATCAATGCTCGGACGCGTGTGGGGAATCCTTCAGGACGTGACCGTCGCGTACGGCTACCGGCCTTGGCGCGCGGTTCTGTGGATGTTGGCGCTTCTGGTCGCGGGGAGCGTGACCTTCGCGCTCAACCCGCCGCCTCCGCTCAGCGCCGGGCAGGCGCCGCACTTCAATCCGGTGATCTACGCGCTGGATCTGCTTCTCCCGGTGGTCGACCTCGGTCAGAAGCACGCGTTCAATCCGGCCGGGGCGTTGCAGTGGTTCTCGTATCTGCTGATTGCCGCGGGCTGGATCCTGGCGACGACAGTGGCACGCGCCGCCGCTCGATCACTCGGTCGGGGTTGACCGAGGTGTGATCTGACGGTCGCTTACATGAGGGCGGCCGGTCTGCCCGGCGTCGCGGGGCGTGTCTCGACGAGGCCGCTGCGGATTTCTCGGAGGAGTGCGAGCGCCGCGTCGAGGTGGCCGACTGCGCGATCGGCGGCGGCGTCGTGGACGGCGGCGCCCCACTCCTTCTGTACGAGGGCGTAGTTGGCGCGGCCGTGCTCGGTGGTGTGGATCGAGGCGGCGCGGCCGTCCGCCGCGGACTGGCGGCGTTCGACCAGGCCCTTGCGTTGCAGGCCGGTGAGTACGGTCGCCAGGTTCGTGCGCTGCAGGCCGGTCGCGGCCGCGATCACGCTGGGTGCGGCGCCGTCGTTCTCGTTGAGGTGGCGCATGACCGTGCCCTCGGTCTGGGTGAGCGGGACGGCCTCGGGGTCGGCGTAGCCGCGGACCTGGATCTCGCGGGCGACGACCAGCGTCAGGTCGGCGAGCTCGGCCCAGCGCGGGTCGTCGGCAGGGGCGGGAGCGTCGGCCGGGGCGGGGTGTCGTGCTGCTGCCATGCCGCCATGATACGTCACTGGGCATAGTTATTGACCCATACTAGTTATCTCCATATAGTCATGCCGAGATAACTACTTGGGAGTCGCTGTGACCACTACCGCCCTGCGCCCCGTCGGGGTGCTCATCCTGCTGGCCGGCGCGTTCATGCCGATCATGGATTTCTTCATCACCAACGTCGCGCTGCCCAGCATCGACGCCGATCTGCACGCCTCCGCGCCGGAGCTCGAACTCGTCATCGCGGGGTACGGAGTCGCGTACGCGGCGCTGCTGGTGCTCGGCGGACGCCTGGGGGACCGCTTCGGGCGCCGCGGCGTGTTCCTGCTCGCGCTCGTCGGCTTCGTGCTCGCCTCACTGGCCTGCGGTCTCGCGCCGACCGCAGGCTTCCTGATCAGTGCGCGAATAGTTCAGGGCGCCACGGCCGCGCTGCTGATCCCGCAGGTGCTCGCCACGTTCCACCACACCCTCGACGGCGAACGCAAGGCCCGCGCCCTGGCCCTCTACGGCGCCACGTCCGGCATCGCGGCGGTCGTCGGGCAGATCGTCGGGGGAGTGCTGGTCAGCGCGGACATCGCGGGCAGCACGTGGCGCCCGATCTTCCTGGTGAACGTGCCGGTCGGCGTCGTCGTGCTGCTGACCGCCGTGCGCGTCGTCCCGGCCACGCGCTCGCCGCACCCGGTCGGCATCGACGTGCCCGGCACGATCCTGTTCGCCGCCACGCTCACCGCGCTGCTGGTCCCGCTGACCGAGGGCCATTCGCTCGGCTGGCCTTGGTGGACGTGGGTGCTGATCGCGCTCGCCGTCGCCTTGGGGGTCGTCACGTACGCGGTTGAGAAGCGCGCTGAGGGGCGTGGCGAGGTTCCGTTGCTGCCGCCGTCGCTGCTGCGGCTGCCGTCGATGTCGCGTGGCCTGATCCTGGTACTGATCTTCAGTATGGGATTCGGCGCGTTCATGTTCGTGTTCGCACTCACCGTGCAGGACGGGCTGCACAACGACGCGCTGCACGGCGGCCTGGCGATCGTGCCGATGGCAGTGCTCTTCCTCGCCGGATCCCTGTTCGCGCCCAGGCTGATCGGACGCTTCGGCCGCGCGGCGCTGTCCGGCGGCGCGCTCGTCCAACTGGCCGGGCTCGGTTGGCTGGTCACGGTCATCGTGGACGACTGGCCGCACGTCAGCCTGCTGTCGATGGCGCTCCCGCTCGCCCTCGTCGGCGCTGGGCAGTCGATGCTCTTCGCGGGGCTATTCCGCAGCGTTCTCGCGGACGTGCCCATGCACCTCGGCGGGATCGGCAGCGGCGCGCTGATCACCCTGCAGCAGTCCGGGCTCGCGCTCGGCGTCGCCACCCTCGGCACGCTCTACCTGAGCCTCGCGCCGCGCAGTTATCCGCACGCCTTCTCCACCGTCGAATACATCCAGATGGGCATCGTCGCGCTGCTCGCGCTCGGTGCCGCCGCACTGCCCAGGTTCACCGACACCAGCCGTGATACCGCCGTGTAGCCGTCGTGAATCCGGGGCCGCCTACCTTTCCAATCGTGACCACCACGGAGCGAGGGAGAGGGAGACGATGACAGGGACCAACGCCATCGAGGCGACCGGGCTGGTGAAGCAGTTCGGTCGCTTCCGGGCGGTCGACGGGATCGACCTGCGGGTGGGTGAAGGCGAGATCTTCGGTGTGCTCGGGCCGAACGGTGCGGGCAAGACGACGGCGCTGCGGATGCTCGCCACGCTGCTGCCGATCGATGCCGGGCGCGCTTCGGTGTTCGGGGTGGACGTGGCCCGCGAGCCGCACCGGATCCGGCAGTTGATCGGCGTCACCGGGCAGTTCGCGTCGGTGGACGAGAAGCTCACGGCCACCGAGAATCTGTGGATGTTCGGCCGCTTGCAGGGGCTGAGCTCGGCGGACGCGCGGGCGGCCGCGGCACGGCTGCTGGAGCAGTTCAGCCTGCAGGACGCCGCGGACAAGACGATCGAGCACTTCTCCGGCGGGATGCGGCGCCGGCTCGACCTCGCCGCGAGCCTGATCACCCGGCCGCCGCTGATCTTCCTGGACGAGCCGACCACCGGCCTCGACCCGCGCACCCGCGGCGAGATGTGGGACACCATCCGCGGGCTGGTCGCCGACGGCTGCACGGTGCTGCTGACCACGCAGTACCTCGACGAGGCCGACCAGCTCGCGGACCGGATCGCGGTGATCGACCGGGGCCGCAAGGTCGCCGAGGGCACGCCGGACGAGCTCAAGTCCTCGGTCGGCAACTCGACCCTGCAGCTGCGGCTCGCCCCGGGCGCCGACGAGGAGGCGGCGCGCCGGATCGTGCGGCGGGTCGCCGGGGCCGAGCCGGTGCTCACCCCCGAGTCCGGGCGGATGAACGTGCCGCTGCAGGACGCCGACCGGGCCGCCGACGTGCTGATCGGCTTTCGCGAGGCCGGCGTGGCGATCGCGTCGGTCAGCGTGGCGCAGCCGACCCTCGACGAGGTCTTCCTCGCGATCACCGGGCACGGTGCCGAAGCAGAGAACGATGAGACCGCCGAGAACGTACTGGAGGAGGTTCGATGAGTACTGCGACCGCGGAATTCACGTCCGCCCCGAAGGCGCCGGTCCGCGGCGCCGTCGATCCCGCCGCCGCCGTGGCGGCCGCCCGCCCACGCGTCAGCCTCGCCGAGACCACGGCGCAGACGCTGCTGATGGCCTGGCGCGCGCTGAAGAAGATGCGCCGCAACCCGGAGCAGTTCTTCGACGTGACGGTGCAGCCGCTGCTGTTCACGGCGATGTTCGCGTACATCTTCGGCGGCGCGATCTCCGGGAACGTGCACGCCTACCTGCCGCAGCTGATCCCGGGCATCGTCGCGCAGACCGTGCTGACCACGTGCATGGCCACCGGCGTGCAGCTGCGCGAGGACATGGAGAAGGGCGTGTTCGACCGGTTCCGGGCGCTGCCGATGGCCCGGATCGCCCCGCTGGCCGGGCCGATGGTCGCCGACCTGGTGCGCTACCTGATCGCGGCCGGGCTGACCTTCGTCACCGGACTGGCCATCGGCTACCGGCCCGGCGGCGGCACGTTCGGCGTGCTCGGCGCGATCCTGCTGGCGATGTTCACCGGCTGGTCGCTCGCCTGGGCGTTCACCTGGATCGGCACGATCGCGAAGAGCGCGACCGCGGTGCAGGGCATGTCGATGCTGATCCTGTTCCCGCTGACCTTCCTGTCGAACGCGTTCGTGCCGGTGACGACGCTGCCGGGCTGGCTCGCCGACTTCGTGAAGGTCAACCCGGTCTCGCACATGGTCTCGGCGACGCGCAGCCTGGCCAACGACGGCGTGGTCGGCGGGGAGGTCGGCTGGACGCTGCTCGCCTGCGTCGTGGTGATCGCGGTCTTCGCGCCGCTGTCCGTGCGCAGCTACCGCCGCCAGCTCTAGCCCGTCGCGCAGCTCTAGCCCGTCCCGCAGCTCTAGTCCACGGCGCGGATCCGCCGCACCGCCTGCCAGGCCTCGGTCACCAGGTCCGGCGGGCGGTGCTCGGCGTATTCGGCCGCGAATTCGGCCAGGGCGCCGGGGAGGGCCTGCTCGGCGCGGGGGACGATGCGTTCCCACATCATCGTCGGGATCATCCGGTTGTAGGCGAAGCGTTCGGCGAGGGCGAGCAGGCGCAGCGCGTCCTTCGGCGGCGCGGCTCCGCGCAGCAGGGCCCACGCGCCGAGTGCGTAGAGCAGCATTCCGGCGGCCGGGAAGTCGATGCGGCCGAACTCGGGGGTCAGCACCTTGAGACCGCCGGCCCGGCACTCGCCGAACAGCCGCAGGCCGTGCGCCTCGTCGTCCTCCGCGGCGTACCAGGCGTGCGCGCTCAGCGCGAGCGCGTCGCCGAACAGGCTCCAGGGCTCGGTGCCGGTCTTGGCCACGCCGGGGAACTCGAAGTCGCGCATCTGGGCCTCGCACTCGCGGTACAGGCGCAGGCCGCGCTTGGTGTCACCGGCGGCGAAGCACATCTCGCCGCGGCAGATGTAGCGGAAGTAGGTCGAGCCGAACGGGGCGAGCCGCTCGTCCACGGCCTCGATCCGTCCGAGTTCCGCCTCCGCCTGCGCGAGGTCCCCGTCCGCGACGGCGCAGAGCACGAGCAGCGAACGCAGTTGCAGTTCGTCGTCGATCGCGCCGAGCCGCCGCATCACCGGCAGCGCGACCCGGGCGTGCTCGACGGCGGTGGCCCGGTCGCCGACGTGCATGGTCAGCTGGGCCAGGAAGGTGCGCGGCAGCGCGTTCGCCCACGGTCCGTCCTCGTCCCGGGCCAGGGCCAGCGCGCGCCCGGCGGATTCGAGCGCGCCGTGCGGATCGCCGCCGTTCTCGCGCTGGTGGCTGAGCCGGAGGTTGGCCGTGTACGCGACGAGCCGGTCCGGATCCTCGGCGAGTTCGGCGAGCCGGGCGCGGAACCCGGCCCCGTCCGACGGCTGGTAGCTGAGCAGCGCGCGGATCAGGCTGCTGACGCTCGTGTCGGCGCCGTCGCCCGGGCCGAGTCGGCGCATGAGGTCGAGCAGCGATCCGTCGTGCTCGTCGGACATCATCAGGATGTTGCTGAGGATGACGGCGACGGCGGCGCGGGTCGTGTCGGCGATCTCGGGGGACGGCTCCCAGCCGTCGAGCGCCTCGGTGACCGCGTCGGCGAGCACCAGCAGCCGCAGGTGGTCGCCGCGCATCATCCAGAACGTGCCGAGCGGGGCGAGCAGCCGGACGAGTGAGTCCCGGTCGCCGTCCGCGATGGCCGCGCGCAGTTCGTCGGCCAGGTTGGTCTCCTCGGCGGCCAGCACGTCGACGGCCTCGTACTGGCCGATCCCGCCGAGGCCCGAATGCTGCGCGGAGGCGTAGTCGGCGGCCCAGCGGCGTTGCGCGGTGCGTGCCTCGTCTTGTTCTCCGGCTTCGGCGAGCCGCATCCGGCCGTATTCGCGGACTGTTTCGAGCATCCGGTAGCGCACTCCGGCGGGCGTTTCGCGCACGCTGAGCAGCGACTGGTCGACGAGTCCGTGCACCGCGTCGATGGCGTCGGGGCCGAGCACGGATTCCGCGGCGTCGAGGGTGAATCCGTCGTGGAACAGCGCGAGCCGGCGCAGCGCACGCTGTTCGGCCGCCGTCAGCAGATTCCAGGACCACTCGATGACGGTGAGCAGCGCCCGATGCCGGTCCGGCGCGCTCCGGTCGCCGCCGCGCAGCAGCGCGAACCGGTCCTCCAGCCGCCGGTCGATCTCCTCGACCGACATGACCCTGGTCTTGGCCGCGGCGAGTTCGATCGCCAGCGGCAGGCCGTCGAGCCGGGCGACGATGTCGGCCACGATCCGCTCGTCGAGCCGCACGTCCGGGCGCGCGGCCACCGCCCGTTCGCGGAAGAGTTCGGCCGCGTCCGCCGCGTCGAGTTCGCCGAGCGGGTAGACACGCTCGCCCCCGATGGCCAGCGGCGCGCGGCTGGTGGTGAGCACGCGCAGGTCCGGGGTGGTGGCGATGAGGAAGGCGACGAGCTCGGCCGCCGCCTCGATCACGTGCTCGCAGTTGTCCAGCACCAGCAGGCTCGGGGCCTGGCCGAGCAGCCGGGCGATCCGGGTCCTGATATCCGCCCGCTGCTGCGGAGTCAGGGCCCTGCGTCCGCCGACCGAGTCGCGCACGCCGAGCACGGAGCCGACCTCCACCGCGACGTCCTCGGCCGCGGTCACGCCGACCAGTTCGACGAAGTGCACGACCGGCACGGCGGCCTCGCGGGCGAGCACGTGCGCGAGACGGGTCTTGCCGAGACCGCCCGCGCCGACGAGGGAGACCACCCGCGCACCGGACAGCAGCGCGCGCAGCCGGTCGAGGTCCTGATCACGGCCGATCAGCTCGGTCGCGTCGTAGCGCACCCCGCGCCGGATCGGCCGGTCCACGGCCAGCAGTTCGCGGTGCGCGCGCCGCAGCGGCTCGCCGGGGTCGGCGCCGAGCCGGTCACGCAGCTCTCTGCGATACCGCTCGAAGCGTTCGAGGGCCACCGCGGGACCGCGCACGGCGGCCTCGCTGCGCAGCAGATCCGCGAGCAGGGATTCGTCCTGCGGGGCCGCGACGTGCGCCGATTCGAGCTCGGCGAGGGCCTGCGCGTGCGCACCGGTACGGCTCGATGCCCGGGCCAGGATCACTCGCGCGGTGGCCTCGTCCGCGGCGGCGGCGCGTCGCACTTCGGCGAGTGGCCCGGCCTCCGCCTCCGTCACCCGGGTCAGGCCATCGGCCAGGGCCAACGCCTCCCGGGCCAGCTCGGCCGCGCGTGACGCGTCTGCGTCCAGTGCCGATTTCGCCGCGCCGACCAGCCCGGACAGCCGCGCGCTGTCCACTTCGCCGGGCGCCGCGCCCAGCCGATACCCGGCGCCGTCCCGCACGATCGCGTCCGCCCCGCACGCGCTGCGCGCCCGCGAGACCAGCACCTGCAGGCTCTTGACCGCGTTGCTCGGCACGTCCTCGCCCCACACCAGTGCGATCAGCTCCGCCGCCCCGACCGCGCGCCCGCCGCCTGCCGCGAGCGCCGCGAGCAACGCCTGCGGCCGTTCGCCGACGACCGGGGTCCCGCGCCAGCGCACGTCGTCGAGCAGGGTCAGCGCGATGGTCATCCCCCCAGTCTAGAAGCGCGCCGCGTTCCGGTCCGCCATCCGAAAGGCGCGGCTTTTGCCCGTTCCGTCCATCGCTTTTTCGGATTGGTCTGCACCAATCTTGCGAATGGTCTTGACCAATCTTGCCGCCGCGCGTACAAAAAACCTCACCGTGCCGACCCACCCGGCGCGGCGAGGTGCGCACATCCCACTGCTCCTCTCCCCCCATTGGAGGGTTCATGCGCGTCGGAAGACGGATTCTGCACTCAGCACTCATGACCGGCTCGGCGATCGGGCTGGCGGCCGGCGGCACGGCCGTGGCGGTGGTGGCCGCGGCGCCCGCCGCGCAGGCCGCCACCACGTGCGCCGCGGCGTGGAGCTCCACCGCCGTCTACACCGCGGGCCAGCAGGCCAGCGAGAACGGGATCAACTACACCGCCAACTGGTGGACCCAGGGCAACGACCCGGCGACGAACAACGGCGGCAGCGGCTCCGGCCAGCCGTGGACGTCCAACGGCGCGTGTACCGGCGGGTCGTCGGGCGGCGGGGGCGGCACCGGCGGCGGTGGCGGTGGCGGCGGGACCGGCACGGGTTCGTCGAGCGGCCTGCTCTTCAGCCCGTACAAGGACGTCACCATCAACATGAACTGGAACACCTACCAGATGCAGTCGGCCGTCGAGGGCTCCGCCATCCCGGTGGTCGGCTCCGGCAGCCTGGTGTCGACGTACGTTCCGAAGCTGCCCGCGCTCACCGTCGCGTTCGCCACCGGCGCCTGCGGCAGCGAGAACTGGGGCGGCGTCTCGGGCGCCAACTGGGCCGCCGAGAACGTGCCGCAGTTGAACGCCGCCAACCTGAACTACGTCATCTCCACCGGCGGCGCGGCGGGCACCTTCACCTGCGGCTCGACCTCCGGCATGGACTCCTTCATCGCTCGTTACGCCAGCTCGAACCTGGTCGGCATCGACTTCGACATCGAGGGCGGCCAGAGCGCGTCGGACATCCAGAACCTCGTCAACTCCGCGGTCGGAGCGCAGTCGACGTACCCGAACCTGCAGTTCTCCTTCACGCTCGCCACGCTGGGCGCCTCCGACGGCAGCTACGGCGGCGTGAACTCGCTCGGCAACACGGTCGTCAACGCGGTGAAGGGCTCCGGCCTGAACCACTACGTCATCAACCTGATGACCATGGACTACGGCAGCGGGGCGTCCAGCAGCATCTGCGTCGTCTCCGGCAGCACCTGCCAGATGGCCCAGTCGGCGATCCAGGCGGTGAAGAACCTCGAGCACACCTACGGGATCTCGGCCAGCAAGATCGCCGTCACGCCGATGATCGGCATGAACGACGCCACCAGCGAGGTCTTCTCGATCGCCGACGTGAACACCCTGTCGTCGTACGCGGTCAGCAACGGCCTGGCCGGTCTGCACTTCTGGTCGCTGGACCGGGACACGCCCTGCTCCGACGACTACGCGTCTCCCACCTGCGACTCCCTCACCAGCACGTCGCCGCTGCAGTACACCAAGCAGTTCATGAGCGACCTCTGAGACTGATGCAGGACCCG
>DATJIF010000211.1:0-4768 GCA_035493475.1 Actinospica sp. | reverse complement strand
CTTCTCGCACATCGCGATCGGCATGCTGCGCGCCGCCGGACTGCCCGCGCGCTACGTGTCCGGCTACCTGTTCCCGATGCGGGAGTCCGCGCCCGGCGTGAGCTGCGAGGGCCAGAGCCACGCGTGGACCGAGTACTGGGCCGGCGACTGGTACGGAATCGACGCGACCAACAACCTCGCCCCCGGTCTGCGGCACGTCGTGGTCGGGCACGGCCGCGAGTACGGCGACGTCGTCCCGCACAAGGGCATCTATCTCGGCTCGGCCGCCAGCACGCTGACCGTCGGGGTGAAACTCACCCGACTGGCGTAGGCTGAACGTTCAGCGGCGGTCGGGCAGCGCTCTGAGGTGCCCGACCACCGCCGCGCGTTCAGCCTACGCCAGCCGGGTGAGCTTCACCCCGACCGTCAGCGTGCTGTCGGCCGAGCCGAGGTAGATCCCCTTGTGCGGGACGACGTCGCCGTACTCCCGGCCGTGCCCCACCACCACGTGCCGCTGGCCCGGGGCGAGGTTGTTCGTCGCGTCGACGCCGTACCAGCCGCCGGCCCAGTACTCGGCCCACGCGTGGCTCTGGCCCTCGCAGCTGACGCCGGGCGCGGACTCCCGCATCGGGAACAGGTAGCCGGACACGTAGCGAGCGGGCAGCCCGGCCGCGCGCAGCATGCCGATCGCGATGTGCGAGAAGTCCTGGCAGACGCCTGACTTGCTCTCCCAGGCCTCCCGGCCGCTGGTGTGCACGCCGGTCGCACCGGGCACGTAGGCCATCGCCTCGTGGATCCAGTCGCAGACCCGGTCCGCGGTCTCGTGCGGTCCGAGCCCGGCGACGCGATCGCGCAGCTCCTCCTCGATCGCCGGGGCCAGCCGGGTCCGGGCCGTGGTCGTGGTGAATTCGCCCAGGTCACCGGACTTGATCTCGTCCCGCACCGCCTCCCACGTCGCGTCGCGCATGCTCTCGGAGTCCGGCTGCGCCCACGTCGAGGGGCTGGTCTCGACGACCGAGCTCGCGCGGATGATGAGCGCCTCGTGCGGATCCAGCAGGTCGAAGCCGGTGACGTGCGTGCCCCAGTAGTCCGTGTACTGCCACGTCTGCGCCCGCGGGCTGATCTCGACCCGGCTCGACAGCCGCGTCTGGGCGCCCGTGTCCAGCGGGGTCATCCGCAGCTCGTTGTAGGACGCGCGCACCGGGCCGTCGTAGCGCAGCGTGGTCTCGTGCCTGATCGCGATCCGCCAGCGGCCGAGGGAGCCGTCTTCGGGCTCGAATATGGACATGTCCGGCTCTCTCCCTCAGTCCTCGCTGTGTTGCCAGGCCAGCGGCGCGCTGTACTGGAAGTACTCGTCGGCGATGTGCCGGGTCGCGACGACGCAGCCCTCCTGCAGCTGTTTGAGATACGTCGTCAGCTGCGCGGCGAGAGTCTGGTCCTCGGCGTATTCGAGCATCGTGCGCATCCGGCCCACGTCGCGCCGGGCGGACGGGACCCCGGTTCCGGCGAGTGTCGAAAGGCACTGCTCCGCGACGCTCAGGGCGTGGATGACGGAGCGCGGGAACGTCTGGTCCAGCAACAGGAATCGCGCGGCGGACTGCGGGTCGCGGCCCCAGCCGAGCGTGCGGCGGTGCGGTTCGTCGGCCCCCGCGGCACGCAGCAGGGTCGACCAGTCCGGTGCGTGCCGGGAGGCGACCAGCTTGGCCGAGAGCAGCCGCGCGGTCATGTCCACGCGTTCCAGACTGCGCCCGGCGGTCAGGAACAGCCAGCCGTCGTCGCGGCTCATGGTCGAGTCGGCCAGGCCGCTGAACAGTGCCGCGCGTTCTCGGACGAAGCGGAGATAGGCGTAGGGGCCGAGGCGTCCGGCGGCCTTCCGCTGGCCGGGCAACGCGTGCCAGGTGGAGTTCAGGCACTCCCACGCCTCGGTCGATATCACCTCGCTCACGCCGCGCGCGTTGTCCCGGGCCGCGCACCACGCCCCGGAGACCGCGCTCGGATTCGCGGTGTCGAAGCCGAGCAGATCCATCACGCCGACCGCGTCGTAGCGCGCTCCCTGCGGATCGGCGGGCTCGACGCCGAGGATGGCGTAGAGCGTGCGGCACGCGGCGTGCTCGTCGGTCGCGGGATCGTCGAGCAGCCGATGCATGAAGGCGTCGAGGATGCGTGCCGTGTCGTCGGCACGCTCGACGTAGCGGCCGAGCCAGAACAGTGACTCGGCGATCCGGCTGAGCATGAACCGTCCTCCCGTTCGCCTATTGCTGCTGCTGTTGCTGCTGGAGACCGTCGGCGCCCGGGCCCGCGAGCCGGCCGGCCACCGCGTCCGCGGGGTCCAGCCGTCCGTCGACCGCGTCGCTTCCGTCGGATTGCGCCGTGCTCACGTCGTCCTCGCCCGGGGACTCTGGCGCGAGCACCCAGGTGTCCTTGGAACCGCCGCCCTGGCTGGAGTTCACGATCAGCGCCCCTTCGCGCAGCGCCACCCGGGTCAGCCCGCCCGGCAGGACCCATACCCGCTCGCCGTCGTTGACCGCGAACGGGCGCAGGTCGATGTGCCGCGGCGCGAAGCGGTCGGCGGTGAACGTCGGGGCGGTGGAGAGCGCGACCGGCCGTTGCGCGATCCAGCCGCGCGGGTTGCGCGAGACCTGGACGCGCAGGTTCATCAGGGTCCGCTCGTCGGCCGCCGGACCGATCACGATCCCCTTGCCGCCCGCGCCGTCCACCGGCTTGAGCACCAGGTCGGCGAGGTGGTCGAGGACGAACGCGAGCCGGTCCGGGTCGTCGAGCCGGTGCGTCTCCACGTTGTCGAGCACCGGCTCCTCGCCGAGGTAGTACCTGATCAGCTCGGGGATGTAGGTGTAGATCAGCTTGTCGTCGGCGGCGCCGCAGCCGACCGCGTTGGCGATCGTGACGTTCCCGGCGCGCGCGGCGTTCAGGATCCCGGGAACGCCGATGACGGACTCGGGCCGGAAGTGCAGCGGGTCGATGAATTCGTCGTCGATGCGCCGGTAGACGACGTGCACCGGCTCCTCCCCCGCCGTCGTGCGCATCCGGAGGTGGTTGCCGGCGCAGAACAGGTCGCGCCCCTCGACGAGCTGAACGCCCATCAGCCGGGCCAGCAGCGCGTGCTCGAAGTACGCCGAGTTCGCGACGCCCGGGGTGAGCACGACGACCGTCGGGTCGGGCACGTCGCGCGGGGCCGCCGCGCGCAATGCCGCGAGCAGCCGGACCGGGTAGTCGTCCACCGGCCGGACCCGCTGCTCGGCGAACAGGCCCGGGAACGTGCGGGTCATGATGCGCCGGTTCTCCAGCACGTAGCTGACCCCCGACGGCACCCGCGCGTTGTCCTCCAGGACCCGGAACCGGCCCTCCTCGTCCCGGACCAGGTCGATCCCCGCGACGTGCACCCGCACGCCGTTCGCCGGTTCGATGCCGTGCGCCGCGCGGTGGAAGCCGCTGCCGGTCAGCACCACCGAACGCGGAACGATCCGGTCGCGGAACACGTTCGCCGGGCCGTAGACGTCGGCGAGGAAGGCCTCGAGGGCCAGCACCCGCTGCCGCACGCCGCGGTCGATCAGGTCCCACTCCTCGGCGTCGATCACCCGCGGCACCAGGTCCAGCGGGAAGGGCCGCTCCTCGCCGTCGAAGGCGAAGGTGACGCCGCGGTCGGTGAATGCGCGCGCCACCTGGTCGGCGCGCAGCCGCAGCTCGCTCGGATCGAACCGGTCGAGCGCGGCGCGCACGGCCCGGTGGGCCGCGCGCGGACGGCCGGGGGCCGAGAACATCTCGTCCCAGGCCGCGCCCAGTGTGTAGTCGTCGAACACATCCGCCATGTCCGCAAGGTAGAGGCGAGATGTTTCCGACCTATGACATTCGTGGTGATCTTTGTGTCGCGTGCCGATCCCGGTTACGGGACCGGCACGCGGAACTCACACCGGATCAGGCCGGCGAGAGCGCGAGGGACTCCTCGTCGGCGTCCTCGTCGACCGGTTGGCCGGACATCGCCGCGCGGGCCTTCTCCCGGTCCAGCACGCCCTCCCAGGCCGCGACGACGAACGAGCCGACCGCGTTGCCGCACGCGTTGACGAGGGCGCGGGCGGTCGACATGAAGCGGTCGATGCCGAAGATCAGCATGATGCCGGCGACCGGGATCGTGCCGACGGACGCGAGCGTGGCGGCCAGCACGATGAAGCCGGAGCCGGTGACCCCGGCCGCGCCCTTGGACGTCAGCAGCAGGATCGCGAGGATGCCGAGCTGCTGGCCGAGCGAGAGGTGCGTGCCGGTGGCCTGCGCGACGAACAGCGCGGCCAGCGTCAGGTAGATGCAGGTGCCGTCCAGGTTGAAGGAGTATCCGGCCGGGACCGTCAGGCCGACCACGTCCTCCGGCACGCCCGCGCGCTCGATCTTGCCCATCAGCCGCGGCAGCACCGTCTCGCTCGACGAGGTGCCGAGCACGATCAGCAGCTCGTCCTTGATGTAGCGCAGCAGGGCCAGGATGTTGAGCCGGAAGGCCGCGCAGACCGCGCCGAGCCCGACGAGCACGAACAGCGCGCCGGTGCCGTACATCAGGCCGATCAGCGAGCCGAGGCTGGTGAGCGTGTGCAGGCCGTACTTCCCGACGGTGAACGCCATCGCGCCGAACGCGCCGACCGGGGCCGCGTACATGATGATGCGCAGCAGGGCGAAGAAGACCTTGCCGATCTTCTCCACGCCCGCCGCCACCCCGGCCGCGGGCTCGCCGACCAGCTTGATCGCGACGCCGAACAGGATCGCGAAGAACACCACCTGCAGGTCG
>DATJIF010000210.1:0-12000 GCA_035493475.1 Actinospica sp. | reverse complement strand
GACTTCCGATCGGAAGTCGCGGGGCCCTCGTCGTCAGGTGGCCCGGTGCCGGATCCGCCACCGGGCCTGGTCCTCGAGCCCTCGCCGCGGCCGACCCACGTGGCCACGCCGAGGTACCCGGGTCCGGGCGTGCGGTCAGGCCTTGTGCTTGGCCACGTAGGACGCGGCCTGCGCGGCGGCCGGGGCGGCCTGCTGCATCGGCGCGGCGGCGGCGTTCTGGCCGCCGACCAGCGGCAGGTTCTGGGTGACGCCGCCGACGACCGGCAGGTTGTTGACCGGCAGGGCGGAGAGCGGGCCACCGCTGTTGCCGCCGGTGACCGAGCCCAGCACGCCGCCCGCGACCGGGAGGCTGCCGAGGGCGCCGGTGCTGCTGCCCGCGGCGTCGCCGAGGACCGGCAGGTTCGCGCCCACCGGCAGGCCCTGGGTCAGGCTGCCGACGGCGGGCAGGTCGCCGACGACCGGCAGGCTGGCGGCCTGCGCGCTGGTGGCCGCCACGACCGGGACCGCGATGGCTGCGGTCGCGGCGGCGGCAGAGGCGATACGGCGTCCGGCGTGCTTCATGGTGTTTCCTCTTCTTCGGTGAACTGGGGAACGACGGGGTCATGCATTTCTCGTTCGTTCATGGGGAATTACGAGCGGCAGCAGCCTGAGGTTGCGGCCGAACGTGGTAACGATTCGGTAAATAGAAGAGTTTTGGAATTCAGACGTCCAGCCATCATCTGGTACGCGGATACGAAAAAGGCCCGCCCCCGGACGGGGACGGGCCGCTGCGAGGGCGCGGAGCTACAGGCCGCTGACCGCCCCGACCGTGCCGAGCACCGGGCTGTTGTTGCCGACCATCTCGCTGACCGGGACCGCCGCCGTGAGCCCGCCGACGGAGCCGAAGACCGGCAGCTTGGACTGGCTCAGCGAGGTGGTGACGTCCCCGACGGTCGGCACGCCCTGCTTCTGCAGCTGGTCGACGAGCGGCCTCGCCTGGCCGACCACGCCGTTCGTCAGCTCCATGCTCTTGCCGCCGAAGCCGTTGGTGAGGGTGCCCACGGTGCCGTCCTGCAGCAGCGTCGGCGCCAGCTGCATCGGCTGCCCGGCCATCGCCGGGGCGACCTCGTGCACCAGGCCGCCGACCGGGACCACGGAGGTCAGCTTGCCGGTCAGCGCGGTGGTCTTGGACGCCAGGTCGGCGGTCTCCGCGGTGGCCTGACCGGTCGTCACCGCCTCCCGGGTCTGCGCCTGCGGGGTGTTCGCGCCGACCAGGCCGTTCTGCAGGTCGCCGGTGTCCACCGCCGAGGTGAGCGCGCGGGCCAGCGTCCCGGCGAGCGGCAGCGCGCTCTCCACCGGACCGGCCATCGTGGTGACCTGCAGCGGCACGGTGGTGCCCAGCGGCAGCGCGGACAGCGGCGTCGCGGCGGCGGGGGCGGTGGCCGCGAACGCGCTTCCGGCCGCCACGATCGGCAGCGCCCCGGCACCGAGGACCGCGGCGGTCGCGGCGACCTTCCTACCGGCGCCCTGGTGCGGCTTGCGGTGTTTCCCAGTCATGGTTACGGCTCCTGTACGCCTGAACACAGAACGAGTTGACACCGTTTTATCGGACCGAGGGCGCCTCAGGTTGCGGTTAGAGAAGGTAAAGAAATGATAACTTCGGCCAACCTGGGGAATTCGACTTCACATATGTTATATGTCAGATCTGATCTGATGACCGGTCAGGAGCCCTGCGTCATGGTGAGCACGACGCGGCCCGTCGGCGCGTCCGTCGCCGAGGCGGTCTGCCAGCTGTCCGAGTTGTTCGACGCCGACCAGGTCTTGCCGTCGTAGCCGACCTGCGTGATGCCGAGCACCTCCGCCTTGGACACGGCCCAGTTCGCGTACGCCCAGCCGCGTTCGGTCGCCTCCGTGCCGCTCAGCGAACTCGGCACCGACAGCGCGAACGTCCGCTTCGAGGCCGAGACGTCCTCGACCGACGCCGTGCCCCACTGCTTCTGCGCGTCGGCGACCACGGCCTGGCCCTCGGTGGTCAGGCCCGCGGAGTCGGTGGCCTGCGGCGAGAAGGTCGGTCCGTCCAGCGTGCAGGTCAGCCCGCCGCCCGCGGTGCCGGTGAACACCGTCATCAGGACCTTGGCCTCGGCCTCGTGCGTGGCGTACGCGTCCGGGTAGGCGGAGTGCTGCACGTCCTGCGCGGCCTGGGTCAGCGGCAGGTTCTCCCAGTCCGAGACCTTCAGCAGCGCGTTGTAGAAGGCGGTGGACGAGTACGTGGTGTCCATGATCTGCGCGGCCGTGCCCCAGCCCTCGGACGGCCGCTGCTGGAACAGGCCCAGCGAGTCCCGGTCGCCGCCGCTGACGTTGTAGAACTTCGACTCCTGACGCGCCGTCGCCTCGGCGATCTCGATCCCGTACGACGGCACGCCGAGCTTCACCCCGACCGCCGCGATCGTCGACGCGTTCTGCATCTGCTCGAGGTCGTACGTGTAGCTCTGGTTGCTGGCGGTGGCCACGCACTGCGCCGTGTTGAACAGCGAGATCCCGCCCAGCTTGTGCAGCAGCCAGATGCCGAGCCCGGCGAGCACCCCCGCGACCACCAGCACCACCACGAGCCCGGTCAGACAGCCGCGCTTCCTGCCACCCGGGGAACCGTCGGCCGTCATGGTGCTGGAACGGGACACGCGGGTGCATCCTCTCGTCACGATCTCGTCGCCCACACCGTATTCGATTTCGCGTGCCGAACAGTTCCTGGGCCCGTCACAGCTCCGCATTAAGATGCCGCCATGACCGTTCCACACACGCCCTCCGCCCTCACCTCCCCGATCCCCGCCGTCATCGACGAGTTGTGGGACCGCCGCGCCGAGTTGTCCCCGGCCGACACCGAGGCCCGCAAGCTCGTCGTCGAGGCGGTGGACCTGCTCGACACCGGCGCCGCGCGGGTCGCGATCGTGGACCCGGCCACCGACGAGGTCGTCGTCGACGAGCGGGCCAAGCGCGCCATCCTGCTCACCTTCAAGCTGCTCGAGATGGTCGAGAACAAGTTCGGCGACTTCTATGTGCACGACAAGGTGCCGCTGAAGACCACGTTCGACGGCGTGCGCGTGGTGCCCGGCGCTATCGCGCGCTGGGGCAGCTACTGCGCCCCCGGCACGATCCTGATGCCCTCGTTCATCAACATCGGCGGCTACGTCGACTCGGGCACGATGATCGACACCTGGGCGACCGTCGGATCCTGCGCGCAGGTCGGCAAGAACGTGCACGTGGCCGGCGGCGTGGGCATCGGCGGCGTGCTCGAGCCGCCGAACGCCAAGCCGGTGGTCATCGGGGACGACGCGATGCTCTTCTCGCGCTGCATCGTGGTCGAGGGCGCCCGGGTCGGCAAGGGCGCGGTCGTCGCCTCCGGCACCATCCTCACCGCCTCGATGCCGGTCATCGACGTGGAGACCGGCGAGGAGATCAGCCGCGGGCACATCCCGGACTACGCGGTGGCCGTCGGCGGCACCCGGATGAAGAAGTTCGCGGGCGGCGAGTTCGGCCAGCCCGCCGTGCTCGTGCTCAAGCGGCTGACCGAGGGCGAGCGGCACGACAAGGCGCAGCTCAACGACATCCTGCGGGACAGCGGCGTGGCGACGGGCTGAGGCGGACCCTGATGCCCAGTCAGCTCGATCTCTCCCTCGACGCCGCCGCGCTGACCGCCGCGCTGGTCGACATCCCCTCGGTCAGCACCGACGAGCGGGACCTCGCCGACGCGGTCGAGCACGCGCTGCGCGACCTGCCGCGGCTGCGCGTGGACCGGCTCGGCAACAACGTCGTCGCGCGCACGCAGTTCGGCCTGCCTGAGCGGGTCGTGCTGGCGGGGCACCTCGACACCGTGCCGATCGCCGACAACGTGCCCTCGCGGCTGGACGGCGACCTGCTCTACGGCTGCGGCACGACCGACATGAAGAGCGGCGTCGCGGTCCAGCTCAAGATCGCGTACGAGGTGGGCCTCGCCGACGGTCCGGCGCCGAACCGCGATCTGACGTTCGTGTTCTACGACTGCGAGGAGATCGAGGCCGCGCGCAACGGCCTCGGCCACCTCGTGCGCGAGCACCCGGACTGGCTCGCGGCCGACTTCGCGGTGCTGCTCGAGCCCACCGACGGGCAGATCGAGGGCGGCTGCAAGGGCACGATGCGCGCGACGGTGCGCACCCGCGGCGTGCGCGCGCACAGCGGCCGGGACTGGCTGGGCGTCAACGCGATCCACGGCGCCGCGCCGGTGCTCACCCGTCTGGCCGAGTACAAGGCCCGCGAGGTGGACGTCGAGGGCCTGGTCTACCGGGAGTGCCTGAACGCCGTGGGCATCGCCGGCGGCGTGGCCGGCAACGTCATCCCGGACGAGTGCTTGGTCACCGTCAACTACCGCTTCGCCCCGGATCTGACGGAGGAACAGGCCGCGGAGCACGTGCGCGCCGTGTTCGCCGACTTCGAGGTCGAGGTCACCGACAGCGCCCCGGCCGCCGCCCCCGGCCTCTCGCTGCCCTCCGCCGCCGAGTTCGCCCGCGTGGTCGGCGGTACGCCGGCGGCCAAGCAGGGCTGGACCGACGTGGCCCGATTCGCCGGTTTGGGTGTACCGGCGGTCAATTACGGGCCCGGAGACTCCCGGCTCGCCCATACTCGTGGGGAGTACGTGGAGGTGGCCCGGATCGCCCAGGCGGTCGAGCGGATGCGCGCCTGGCTCGGCCTCGACGAACGGTCTCGCTGAGATCACGGGTTTGTGGCAGTCTGAAGATAATCTGAAGCCCGCCGAAACCTTGCCAGGGGCCCGATCGTCGCAGTGATTGACAAGAGGGTCGTCGAGTAAGAACGGGTGCTAGGGCCATGGGGCTGACCAGTGGGGGCTTCTTCGCCCTGGTGATCGTGGGCGTGGTGCTGTTTCCCGCGCTCACGCTGCTGTTGTGGAATCGGCTGCCCGGGCCGAAGCCGGTGAAGTTCGGCTCCCGGCTCGGGCTGATCCTGCTCTCGCAGGGCATGGCCGTGCTGCTGGCGGCGCTGTGGATCAACAACTCCTTCCAGCTGTACTACTCCTGGTCGGACCTGATGGGCGACAACGGCGCGACGGGCGCGATCACCGCCGCCACGCCGCAGGTGATCAAGACGACCGTCTCGGCGAAGGGCGGCCAGAGCGACGCGCTGCCGAACTTCCGGCTGTTCACCGAGGCGCACGGGATGGCGTACGGCACCGAGTACCAGGTCACCGTCACCGGTCCGGAGTCCCGGATCACCGGCAGCGTGGACGTGTGGCTCCCGGCGCAGTACACGCAGCCCGCGTACAAGAACACGAAGTTCCCGGTGATCGAGCTGTTCCCGGGCACCCCGGGCACCCCGCAGACCTGGCTGACGGCCATGCAGGCGCCCTGGGTCGTCAGCCGGCAGGTCGACTCCGGCGCCCAGCACCCCTTCGTGCTGGTCGCCGCGGCCATCAACGTGGACGGGCACCACGACCCGGACTGCTCGAACATCAGCCACGGCCCGCAGGTCGCCACCTGGCTCACCCAGGACGTGCGCAACCTGGTGGAGACCTCGTTCCGGGTCTCCTCCTCGCGGGACGCCTGGGGCCTGATGGGCTACTCCGAGGGCGGCCTGTGCGCCTCCAAGCTGGCCCTGCAGTACCCGAACGAGTACGCGGCGGCCGTGTCGATAAGCGGTGACGACCACCCCGACGGCGACCTGCTGGCGCCCGGCACCACCGCGTACGAGGCCAACTCCCCGCTCTGGCTGCTCAAGCACCGCAAGCCGGAGAACGTGGCGCTGCTGCTGACCGGCACCGAGCAGGACAGCGACGTGGCCTCCGAGGCGGCGGCGATGTCCCGGGCCGCGAAGTCCCCGACCGTCGTCGACACGCTGATCTCGCCGCGCGGCGGGCACAACATCGGCGTGTGGAAGTCGGTGGAGCCGCAGTCGTTCATCTGGCTCTCCGAGCACCTGACCGCGTCGAACAGCACCACGTACAGCGCGTTGCCGGAAATGTTCAACGGCGTCATGGGCTAGCAACGGTTCGTGCCGGTCAAGCGGCTACCGTGGCTGTGTGACTGAAAGAGATACGGAGCGCACGGGCGCTCAGGAGAACAACCGGCCGAGCGGCAACGGGGTCGGGAACGGCAACGGCGAGCACCGCCGGCACATCAAGGAGCGCTTCCGCGGACCGGTGCTGCTGCGCCGCAAGCAGATCCCCACGTCCGACGGCACCACCACCGACCAGCGGCTGCTGGAGTCGGAGGGCGACACCGACTGGCTGCACGAGGACCCGTGGCGGGTGCTGCGGATCACCTCCGAGTTCGTCGCGGGCTTCGAGACGCTCGCCGAGATCGGCCCGGCCGTGGCCGTGTTCGGCTCGGCCCGCACCAAGGTCGACACGCCCGAGTACCTGCTCGGCGTCGAGGTCGGCAGGCGCCTGACCAAGGCGGGCTACGCGGTGATCACCGGCGGCGGCCCCGGCGCGATGGAGGCCGGCAACCGCGGCGCGGTCGAGGCGGACGGGCTGTCGGTGGGCCTCGGCATCGAACTGCCCTTCGAGCAGGGCCTGAACGACTACGTGGACCTCGGCCTGAACTTCCGCTACTTCTTCGTCCGCAAGACGATGTTCGTGAAGTACGCGCGCGGGTTCGTCGTGCTCCCGGGCGGCTTCGGCACGCTCGACGAGCTCTTCGAGGCGCTCACCCTCGTGCAGACGCAGAAGGTGACGTCCTTCCCGATCGTGCTGCTCGGCACGGCGTACTGGTCCGGCCTGGTCGACTGGCTGCGGCACTCGGTCGTCGAGGGCGGCAAGGCGTCGATCACGGACCTGGACCTGCTGCACGTGACCGACTCGCCGGAGGAGGCCGTCGAGCTGATCCGCTCGGCGCGTCCGGTCAGGCGCTGAGCGAGGCCTCGGCCGCCGCGATCATGCCGCCGCAGATCTCCTTGAGGTCGCCGTCCCCGGTCGGGTAGGGCGGCATCGTGTAGATCAGATCGCGGAACGGACGCAGCCAGACGCCGTTGCGCACGGCTGCGTCCGTGGCCGCCGCCATGTCCACCTCGCGGTCGAGCTGGATGACGCCGATCGCCCCGAGCACGCGTACGTCGCGCACTCCCGGCAGCCCGCGTACGTCGGCCAGCCCGGCACGCAGGCCGTGCTCGATCCGGGCCACGTCCTGCTGCCAGCTCGCGCCGCCGCGCAGCCGAGGGTTCGTCAGCACGTCGAGGGACGCGTTGGCGACGGCCGCCGCGAGCGGATTGCCCATGAACGTCGGGCCGTGCGCGAGCACCGGGACCTCGCCGTTGCTGATGCCCTCGGCCACCCGCGTCGTGCACAGCGCGGCCGCCATCGTCAGATAACCGCCGGTCAGCGCCTTGCCGACGCACATCACGTCCGGGCTGACCCCGGCGTGCTCGGCGGCGAACAGCGTGCCGGTGCGGCCGAAGCCGGTGGCGATCTCGTCGAACACCAGCAACACGTCGTACCGGTCGCACAATTCGCGCAGCGTGCGCAGGTAGTCGGGGGAGTGGAAGCGCATGCCGCCCGCCCCCTGCACGACCGGCTCGACGATCACCGCCGCGAGTTCGCGGGCGTGACGCTCCATCAGATCGCCGAGGTGCGCGACGTACGCCGCGTCCACCTCCGCGTCGAACCCGCCCGGCGGCTCCTGCGCGAACACCTGCTCCGGCAGCACGCCCCTCCACAGGCTGTGCATGCCGCCCTCGGGATCGCACACGGACATCGGGTGGAACGTGTCGCCGTGATAGCCGCCACGCCACGTCAGCATCCTGCGCTTGTTCGGACGGCCGACCGAGCGCTGGTACTGCAGGCACATCTTCATCGCGACCTCGACGGACACCGATCCGGAGTCGGCCAGGAAGACGTGCCGCAAGGGCTCCGGAGTGAGCTCGACGAGGCGCTGCGCGAGCCGGATCGCGGGCTCGTGCGTGAGCCCGCCGAACATCACGTGCGCCATCCGGTCCAGCTGCGCGTGCGCCGCCTCGTCCAGCACCGGGTGCCGGTAGCCGTGGATCGCGGCCCACCAGGAGGACATCCCGTCGATCAGCCGGGTCCGCTCGCCGCCCGGCAGCCGCACGTCGAGACGCACGCCCTCCGCCCCCGTCACCAGCAGCGGCGCGACCCGGCCCGGCATCGGCCCGTACGGGTGCCACACGTGCGCCCGGTCCAGGTCGAGCAGGGCCCCGGTACTCAGCCGAATCTCAGATCGCTCCACCGGCACACGGTATCCCGGGCACGGTAAAGTGCCTCGCGCGGGAGCACTCGCTCACAGGAGAGGCGTCGGTTTCTATGTTCTGGTTCCAGCTCTGCGTGGTCGTGGCGCTGCTGATCGCGGTGGGCTGGGTCGCCGTCGGCGGCGGAGGCCACATGTCCCCGCCGAACCCGGACCGCCCCGACCCCGCCGTCCCGGACACCGGCCTGCTGGCCCGCGGCGACGTGGACAAGGTGCGCTTCTCGGTGGGCGCGCGCGGCTACCGGATGGACGAGGTGGACGACGTGCTCGACCGGCTCGCCTACGAGATCGACGTCCGCGAGCACCGCATCGCCGAGCTCGAGGGCCGGCTGCCCGCCCAGCCTTCCGCCCCCGCGCCGTCGCAGCAGACTGAGACGCAGGTCACCCCGGGTCCCGCCGAACCGCCCGCGGAGGGCGGCCGCGCACCCGAGGGCGCGCAGTAGAAGGCCTTCACTACTTCCGGTGATTTCCGCGTGACGTCTTGACGCCGGCCGCCGCGCGCGGTTTTCTGGCAGCACCCCGACCCCAACCTGCGTTGTGCGGACGTGATTTTCGGAGGTGCGGTGTGGTGCAGCAGATCGCCCAGGAGATCGGCGACCCGATGCCGGTCCAGCTGCGGCCGTTCGACGACCGTTGGACCGGATTCTTCCAGCAGTACCGGAGCCTGATCACCGCCGCCCTCGGCGAACGCGCGGTGCTCGTCGAGCACATCGGCTCCACGGCCGTCACCGGACTGCTCGGCCGCGCGTGCGTGGACGTGCTGCTCGCGGTGGCCGAGCCGGACGCCGAGGAGGACTACCGCGCCGAACTCGAGGAGCTCGGCTTCACCCTGCTGGTGCGCGAACCCGACCGCCGGATCTTCGCGGGCCCGCGCCCGCACACCCCCGGCACCCCGCAGTGCCCGGCCCGGCTCTTCGTCTGCCGCTCCGGCGGAACGTGGGAGTTCGACCAACTGCTGCTGACGCACTACCTCGGCGCGCACGAGGAGCGCCGGCAGGCCTACGCCGACCTCAAGCGGCACCTCGCCAAGGTGCACCGCGACGACCCCGACGGCTACTCCCGGGCCAAGCGCCCCTTCCTGCGCGAGACGGTGCGCCTGGCGCACCGCTCGTTCCTCGCGCCGGATTTCTGAGGAACCGGTTCCAGGCCCACCACCCCGGAACCGGTTGCCAGAGACTCCGTCCGGCTACTGATCCGCCCGCTGCCCGGTGAAGTTCGGCGCCCGCTTCTCCAGGAACGCGCTGACCGCCTCCATGTGGTCCGCCGCCAGGAAGCAGCGGATCTGCATCTCGTCCTCCTTCTCCAGCGTCTCGGCCAGGCTGTGCGTCGCGCCGTACGCCACCGACTCCTTGATCGAGGCGTAGGACACGGTCGGTCCCGCGGCCAGCTTCTCGGCCAGCTCGCGCGCCCGGTCGGCCAGCGCGTCGGCCGCCACGACCTCGGTGAACAGCCCGAGCTCGAGCGCCTTGGCCGCGGGGATGGTCTCCGGCTGCAGCAGGATCTCGATCGCCTTGGCCTGCCCGACCACCCGCGGCAGCGTCCACGACGCGCCCGAGTCGGCGCTCAGCGCGACGCCCGCGAAGGCCAGGTTCACCCCGGCGTTCTCGGCGGCGATCCGGAAGTCGCAGGCGAGCATGAACCCGGCGCCCGCCCCGGCCGCCACACCGTTCACCGCGGCGATCACCGGCTTCGGCATCCCCGTCAGCAAAAGAGTGATGGGGTTGTAATGCTCCCGCACGGTGTTCCCGATGCTCTCGCCCGCCATCACCTTCGACAGGTGCTCGCGCAGGTCCTGCCCGACGCAGAAGGCCCGCCCCGTCCCGGTCAGCACGACGGCCCGCACCTTCGGGTCCCCGCTCGCCTCCCGCAGCGCGGCCAGCAGCGCGTTCTTCGTCGCCACGTCCAGCGCGTTCATCGCCTCCGGACGGTTGAATGCGATCGTGGCCACGGCGCCGTCCACCGTATAGACGACGGGCTCCGGCTGTGCACTGTCAGCGGTCACAGTGGTTCCTCTCCCTCTCGGTTCACCCAAGAAGTTACTCGCTGGTAGCCCTCAGGGCCAGACATCCGCCCCCGCACTCCCGCCGCAGTTGGCGCCGCTCCTTTTCGCAGTGTCGGTGGGATGCGGGATAATGGGACAGGTCAGGGTGTCCGGGTGCGCCGAGTACGGAGCGTGCGTCGGTTCTGTAGCCGACGCGTGACGGCCGCGCACGCGGTCGGCCGTACGCAGGCCCACAGCAGGAAGGGGAATGAGCATGGCGGCGATGAAGCCGCGAACGGGCGACGGCCCGCTCGAAGTGGTCAAGGAGGGGCGCGGCATCGTGATGCGGGTGCCGCTCGAAGGCGGCGGACGGCTTGTCGTCGAGCTCAACGCCGAAGAGGCGGGCGCCCTGGGTGACGCCCTGAAGAACGTCATCGGCTAGCGGAGCCCGACACAGGCGGCCGCGACCGGCAGGCGGGCACGCGAGGCGGCGAGCCCGCCTTCCGGCATACCTGAACACGGTCACCCCACCGGCCGGATCAACTACACAGCGTGATGGGCGTCCTGCGGCCACTCTGACCACCGCGACCGCCCGGGAACCCGCGCCGGGGCGCGGTCGTTGGTCCTGGTGTCGGAGCTCGGCCGGGTGCGTGTCCGGCGGGCGGGTCGAAGTTGACAGACTCTCTGTCAACTTTCAGGCCCTTCTCAGGCTTGGCGAAGGGGAAGCGGGCTATGGTAACCAGTGCAGCGGTACTCGAAAAACGAGGAGGTAGTGCCGTGGCGCTCGGGGGCGAGGCAGAGCACTGGGGAGTGGGCGCGAACGGCCCGGCCGAATACGGCGCGGAGGCGACGCGGAGCTCCGAGGCCGGGGCGCCGGTCGAGGCGCCCGGATCCAGCACCCGCGAAGTCGGCGGCGACGCGGCCGGCGACCGGTCCGCGGACCGGTTCGGCCTGCCGGCGCTGGGCCCCAGCCCGGTGGACTGGACTCCGCCGAGCTGGGAGGAGGTCGTGCGCACGCACTCGGCCCGGGTCTACCGCCTGGCCTACCGCCTCACCGGCGACCGGCACGACGCCGAGGACCTCACGCAGGAGGTCTTCGTCCGGGTCTTCCGCTCGCTGAGCACCTACGCCCCGGGCACCTTCGAGGGCTGGCTGCACCGCATCACCACGAACCTCTTCCTCGACCAGGCCCGGCGCAAGTCGCGCATCCGGTTCGAGGGCCTGGCCGACGACGCCGCCGAGCGGCTCGCCGGGCGCGAGCCCACTCCGGCCCAGGCCTACTTCGACGCCCACCTCGACGGGGACATCGAGGCCGCGCTCGCCGCGCTGCCGCCCGAGTTCCGGGCCGCCGTGGTCCTGTGCGACATCGAGGGCCTCTCCTACGAGGAGATCGCCGCCACCCTCGGGGTCAAGCTCGGCACCGTCCGCTCCCGCATCCACCGCGGCCGCGGCCAGCTGCGGGCCGCGCTGGCGCACCGCGATCCGCACCGCCGGCCGGGCGGCGAGGACCAGGAGTCCGACCCGCTGGAGGAGACCCAGGGCGGCCGCCACGGAAAGGGGATGCGGTAATGGCGCTGTTCGGCGATCACCTCGGCCCCCGGCTCGCCGCCCTCGTGGACGGCGAACTCTCGCACGACGACCGGGACCGCGCGCTCGCGCACATCGCGGGCTGCGCCGCCTGCCGCGCCCTGGTCGAATCGGAGCGCACGCTCAAAGGGCAGCTCGAGTCCATGGCGATGCCGGAGCCCTCGGCCCGGCTGATGGCCGCGCTCTTCCAGATCCCGCAGACGCACG
>DATJIF010000209.1:0-11179 GCA_035493475.1 Actinospica sp. | reverse complement strand
GGGCCGCAGGTAGTGCAGGCCGGAGCCGTCGGCCACCGCGCCGAGGTGCGTGGTGAGCATGCCGTTGAACTGCTTGGGCTCGGTGAACTGGCCCTTCACGCCGCAGTTGGGGCAGTTGACGTCGGCCAGGCCGTGCTCGGGGGCGTGCTTGTGCTTGGCCTCGTACGCCTCTTCGAGGTGGTCCGCGCGGTACCGCTTGTGGCACGAGACGCACTCGGTCAGCGGGTCGGTGAACTCCTTGACGTGGCCGGAGGCCTCCCACACCTCGCGCGCCAGGATCACCGAGGAGTCCAGACCGACGACGTCCTCCCGGCCGCGCACCATCGCCTGCCACCACTGGCGCTTGATGTTGTCCTTCAGCTCCACGCCGAGCGGGCCGTAGTCGTACGCGGCGCGCGAGCCGCCGTAGATCTCGCTGGAGGGGAAGACGATGCCCCTGGCCTTGGCCAGTCGGACGATGGTGTCGATCTTGTCGGCGGCCACGATGATTCATTCCTCTTTGTTCGCCATCACGCCCGGCTGGCGTGCGGTCTTGCCGCATCGTACCGGTCGCGTCGGGGGCGGGACCAACGCATTGGCCCGACCCGCGCGGCCCCCGTGCCGCCCCGGAGGTCGGACGCGTCGGGGTCTGGTCAGTGGCACAATGAGGGATTGCGCCATACGGACGTGAAGCGAGGAGTACCGGTTATGCCGCAGCCGCAGGAATCCATCGGGGCGCGCACCGCCGTCCCCGCCCCCGGCCGCTCGACCCGGCAGCGCGCCGCGGTGACGTCGCTGCTGGACGAGACCGAGGACTTCGTCTCCGCGCAGCAGCTGCACGACCGGCTGCGGCACCGCGGCGACTCGGTCGGGCTGACCACGGTGTACCGCACGCTGCAGTCGCTCGCCGAGACCGGCCAGGTGGACGTGGTGCGCACGGACGAGGGCGAGTCGGTCTACCGGCGCTGTTCGAGCGGCAGCCACCACCACCACCTCGTGTGCCGCGGCTGCGGCACGGCCGTCGAGGTGGAGGGGCCCGCGGTGGAGGCCTGGGCCGGGAAGGTGGCGGCCGAGCACGGGTTCATCCAGGTGGAGCACACCGTCGAGATCTTCGGGACCTGCGCGAACTGCGCCGCGAAGGCCAAGGGCTGACGCGGCCGACCCACGGGCACGGGGCATACGGGGGTTACGGGGCTGGGGCTACGGGGTCGTCCACACCATGCCGCGGCCGGTCTCGCCGGGCGCCGTGGGCTCCAGCCGCTCCACCATCGCCGCCAGCCGGTAGCCGAGCCGTTCGGGCACGGCGGCGCTGCGCGCGTTGGCCGCGTCGCAGTGGATCTCGACCCGCTCGATCCCCGGCAGGCCGAGCGCGATCTCCGTCAGCCGGGCCGCGGCGCGGCTCATGATCCCCTTGCCGGTGGCGTCCGAGCGCAGCCAGTAGCCGATCTCCAGGCCGCCGGGTCCGATGCGGTCCATCAGCGATATCGAGCCGACGAACTCCTCGCCCCGCTCACCGTCGCCGCTGGTGCCGATGCCGTAGTCGAAGGCCCGGCCGGTGGCCCACGCGAGGAAACCGCGCTCGATGAAGTCCCGCTGCTCCTCGATCTTCACCGGGTCCACGCACCAGGGCATCCACGGGTGGAGCTCGGCGAAGCTGGCCTTGATCGCCTCGTGCAGCGGCTCGGCGTCCTCGCGGGTGTAACGCCGCAGGTGGAACTCGTCGATCTCGATCCGCTCGGGCGGGAAGACGCCGGGGGGCAGGGCCTTGGGCCGCGGCGGGGGTGTGTCCGTCATACGGCCCGATCCTGCCCAAGCCGCGGCTGATCGGCAACAGGATTCGCGCCGGGGGAGCGCCGGGAGGGCTACGCGCGGTCCAGCTGCACCGCCTCGCGCAGGTGCTCCGGCGTGCGCTCCGGCACCGTCTTGCGCACGAACTCCCGGCGCAGCGCGTGGTACGGCGCGGCCGGGTCGTCGAAGATCGCGCGCATCCGGGACAGCTCGGCCTGCCGGTAGCGGGCCAGCGGGTGCGCCGCCTCGTCCGCCGCGAGCCGCTTCGCCTTCTCCGCTATCCGGGTGCTGAGATCGGAGGCCGCGGCCAGTTCGAACGCCCCGGCCCACACGGCGTCGGTGAAGTCCTGCGGATCCACGTCCACGAGCCGCTCGGCCAGCCCGCCGCGCAGCGCCGCCGCGGTGCCGACCGGCAGCCCGGACCGGGTCAGCCGCTCCGCCTCCGCGCGGCCGACCCGCCGCGGCAGCACGTACGTCCAGTATTCGGACCCGTACAATCCCATCAGCCGATAGTGCGGGTTGAGCACCACGCCGCGGCGCAGCCAGACCTCGTCCGCCGCGAAGCCGAGCACGGCCCCGCCCGCCGCCGCGTTGCCGCCCATCGCGGCCACGACGAGCCGGCCGGTCATCCGCAGCACCGTCTCGACCACGTCGTCGATCGCGTTGATGTTGGCCCAGGACTCGGCCGCGGGATCGTCCGCCGCCTCGATCACGCCGAGGTGGATGCCGTTGCCGAAGAAGTCGCGCCGCCCGCCGAGAACCAGCACCCTGGTACGCCGGGTGCCCGCGTGCCGCAGCGCCTTCAGCAGTCTGCGACAGTGCTCGGTGCTCATCGCGCCGCCGGGGAAGCCGAAGCTCAGCATGCCGACCTCGCCGCGCTCCCGGTACGCGATCTCCGGCGATCCCGGGCACTCGGGCAGGTGTCCTACGGAGCCGGACAGCGCCGACGCGGCGGGCAGCTTCACCCCGGCCGGGCCGCCCGGCAGGCGTTTCGGCTTCGCGTGGCTGAGCCAGACCGCGCCGTCCGCGGTCGCCCGGCACACCGCCCCGGTGCGGGTGGCCAGCAGCGTCCCCGGCCGCCCGCGCAGCGCGTACTCCGGTTCGCCGCCGTAGAGGTAGTACTCGCGGCCGTCGATCCGGTCCAGCACGCCGGGACTGGAGTCGGCCGCCCGAAGCAGGGCACTGACGTGCTCGGTGGAGTCGGCCGCCCAGTCGATCCGGCGCAGCCGCTGCGGATACCCGCCGCGGGTCACGGAGTCGCGCTGCGGCCGCGGGCTCAGCCCGGCCTCGAACCGGCGCACGGCCTCCCGCACCGCCGCGCTCGCCGCGTCGGCCAGCTCGCCGCGGTACAGGTCGCTCTTGGCCACGCCGGCCGGGATCCGGAACTCGGCCGAGGCCCACACCGGACCGGCGTCCATCGTCGCCACCGCCTGCAGCACGGTCACGCCCCAGGTCTCCGCGCCGAGGTGCAGCGCCCAGTCCAGCGAGGCCGGTCCGCGGTCCCCGGGCGGACCCGGATGCACGATCAGGCAGGGCAGCGCGCGCCAGACGTCCTCGGGTATCGCAGTGGTCAGCATCGGCGCGACGCAGAGGTCGAACCTCGGCGGGCCCGCCGCGCCGTCCGGGCCGAACACCGCCTCGCGCACCTCCCCGTCTCCGCAGGCCGCGACCACCACCTCGAGCTCGTGCCCCGCGTCCGCCAGCTCGGCGTACACGCGTTGGGCGAGACTGTTGAAGGCCGTCGCGATCAGCAGGATCCGCACGGAAGAGGTCCTCTCCTCGGGGACGGTGACAAGGAGCACGGTACGAACGGGCGTTCTGCGGAGACTAGGGCACACCCCTGAGTACTCGGAGCAAGAAGAGGGTCAATACCCGCCCAAATGTGCGCCGTGGCGCGCGGGTGGCGAGGCAGCCCGGGCGAGGGTCAATACCCGCCACTGTGCACAAATGACCGCCGTGGCGCGCTGGTGGCGGATGGTCTCACGGCCGCCGAAGGAGTCTTCACGGCATCCGCGCGCGTCCCGCTTGACATTCCAGAGACGCGATATATCGTGGTTCTCGGACGACGCGATACATCGCGTTTCCAGGATACGCCACGAGCGGAAGGATGGGGCGGGCGGAACATGGGCGAGAAGTGGAAGATCGAGCAGCCCGAGCAGCTGGCGATCGGGGAGGGCGTGCACCGGCTGCGATTGTCGGCCGTCGGCGGGCGCATCAACGTGCTGGGGGTGGACGGGCCCGCGGCGCTCGAGGTCAGCCGGATCAGCGGACCGCCGCTGAACGTGGACCTCGAGGACGGGGAACTGACCGTCAAGCACGGCGAGGACCTCAAGTCCGGGCTGTGGAGCTGGCTCACCCGCGGCGCCAAGCAGGAGGTGGAGCTCTCGCTCTCCGTCCCGCCGGACGCGCTGGTCGAGATCACCGTGGTCTCCGGCCCGGTCGTCGTCTCCAACTTCCATGAGCGGGTCACCGTCAAGGGCGTCTCCGGCGAGGTCACGCTCGCCGGGGTCTACGGGCCGACCAGCGTCAGCACCGTCTCCGGCCTGGTCACGGTCGAGCAGGCCACCGACGACCTCAAGGTGCGGGCGGTGTCCGGCGCGATCACCGTGCTCGCCGGGGCGGGCGGCGAGATCGAGCTCAACACCGTGGCCGGGTCCATCACCGTGGACCTCGAGGACCCGATGCCCGGCCGGGTGCACGCGACCTGCGTCTCCGGCGCGCTCACCGTGCGCCTGCCGCACGACCCCGACGTCGAGGTGGACATCACCTCCACCAGCGGCCGGGCCACCACCGCGTTCCCCGAGATCACCCGCAGCAGGCAGCCCGGCAGCTCCCGGCTGAACGGCGTGATCGGCAACGGGGCCGCACAGCTCAAGGGACACACCGTGTCAGGATCGATCACGCTGCTGCGCCGCGACCCGGACGAGGATGCGGACATCCAGGACACGCAGCCGGACAGCACCGGCGATGAGGGAATCGAGGACGCACGATGACTCCGGTCTTCGGACACGGCAGGCTCCGGCTCTACCTGCTCAAGCTGCTGGACGAGAGCCCGCGGCACGGCTACGAGATCATCCAGCAGCTGCGCGAGCGCTTTGCCGGGCTCTACTCGCCGAGCGCGGGCACCGTGTACCCGCGGCTGGCCCGGCTGGAGACCGAGGGCCTGATCAGGCACGAGACCGACGGCGGCCGCAAGGTCTACCAGATCACCGAGGCGGGCCGGGCCGAACTGGCCGCGCGCGCCGGGGAGCTGGAGGAGCTCGAGACCGAGATCCGCGCCTCGGCCCGCGACCTGGCCGAGGGCATCCGGCAGGAGGTGCGCGAGTCCGCCAAGGCGGTGCAGCAGGAGCTGGCCGACCAGGCGCGCCGGGCACAGCGCGAGGAGGCCGGCGGCGGCAAGGGCCCGTCCGGCGGTGCTGGCGGCGGTCCCGGCGGAGGCGGCTGGGCCGGGATCCCGCCGTGGGCCCCGCAGCCCCCGCTGCCGCCCGAGTTCGAGGACGCCGTGCCGCCGGTGCCCCCGACGCCGCCGGGAGGTGGTGCCGGTTTCCCCGGTTTCCCTCCTGGGTTCCCCTTCGTGCAGCCGCCGGGATCCGCTGACTGGAGTCGCGAGCAGTGGCGTGAGTGGAAGCAGCAGCTCAAGGAGCAGGCCCAGGAGTGGAAGCACCACCAGGACGAGTGGAAGCAGCAGCAGAAGGAGTGGCGCGAGCAGCAGAAGGACCAGCGCCGCGAATGGCGTCAGCAGCAGCGTGACTGGCAGCGCGACTGGAAGGACCAGTGGGCGCGCCAGTGGAAGGAGCAGTGGCAGCAGCAACAGCGCGACTGGGAGGGCGGGGGCATGCAGAACTGGCGGGCGTGGTTCGGCGGGCTGGCCGGGGAGACCGACTTCAGCCAGGTCGGCGAACTGCTGAGCTACCTGCGGCGGGAGGGCGGCCCGGTCGCGGACGCGTTCCGGCGGCACGGGACGCTCACCGAGCAGGAGCAGGCCGAGGTCAGGGCGATCCTGGACGGGACGCTGCGCCAGCTCAAGGACCTGCTCGACGGCGGCCCGCACGACGCCCGCCCCGAGGAGGGCTGAGCCGCCGGGAAGCGGGGGAACGGGGAGCGGGGGGCACCGCAGGAGGGGAACGCCGTGGGGCGCCGGACGTCAGGGTCCGGCGCCCCACGGCGTTCCGGCATTCCCGGTCCCGAGACCTTCGGTATCCCCGATCCGGGCGAAAATCCGCACCGCCGCGTACGTCCCGGGCCCGCTCCGACCGGGGGTCGTCGCCGGGTACGGACCGTACCGTGGCGGATGCCGGACACGCGCCGGGCGCGCGCCCCTCTAGACTCCCGGTGTGACTGAGGGCTGGATAGTGATCGCGCCGGACAAGTTCAAGGGCTCGCTGAGCGCCGCCGAGGTGGCCGACGCCGTGGCCGAGGGACTGGCGGGCGCCGACGCGTCCATCGAGGTGCGCACCATCCCGATCGCCGACGGCGGCGACGGCACGGTCGACGCGGCCGTGTCCGCCGGATTCGAACGGCGCGTCGTCAGCGTGCGCGGACCGCTCGGCGCGCCGGTCGAGGCCGCCTTCGCCGTGTCCAACCACACCGCCGTCGTCGAACTGTCCGAGGCCAGCGGCCTGCGCAGGCTGCCGCACGGGGTGTTCGACCCGCTGCACTCTTCCACGTACGGCACCGGCGAGGTGCTCCGCGCCGCCCTGGACGCGGGCGCGCGCACCCTCGTGCTCGGCGTCGGCGGCAGCGCGAGCACCGACGGCGGGGCCGGAATGCTCGCCGCCCTCGGCGCCCGCTTCCTCGACGCGTCCGGCGACGAACTCGAAGGCTGCGGCGCCGCGCTGGCCGAACTCGCGAGCGTGGACCTGAGCGGCCTCGACGAGCGGATCGCGCAGACCGAGGTCATCCTCGCGACCGACGTGGACAACCCGCTGCTCGGCACGTTCGGCGCCGCCGCCGTCTACGGCCCGCAGAAGGGCGCCGCCCCCGAGGACGTCCTCGCGCTGGAGACCGGCCTCGGCAGGCTCGTCGACGTGCTCACCAAGCAGCTCGGCGAACACGCCGTCGCCGCGGCCGCCCAACCCGGAGCAGGCGCGGCCGGCGGCGTCGGCTACGGCGCGATCGTCGGCCTGGGAGCCACCGTGCGCCCCGGCATCGAACTGATGCTGGAACTCCTCGGCGTCGAGCAGTCGATGCGCGGAGCCAAGCTCGTCGTCACCGGCGAGGGTTCGCTCGACGAGCAGAGCCTGCGCGGCAAGGCCCCCGTAGGCGTAGCGAGACTGGCCGCCCTGCACGGCGTCCCCGTCGTCGCCGTCTGCGGACGCCTGCGGCTGACCGAGGATCAGTTGCGGCAGGCCGGGATCCAGCAGGCGTACGCCCTCACCGACCTGGAGCCCGACCCCGTGCGCTGCATGGCCGAGGCGGCCCCGCTGCTCAAGAGGCTGGCACCGAGGCTGATCGGCCTCGGCGGAGTCCAGTAGCCGGTAGCCAGTAGATCGAAAGTGGCTCTTGGCCCGGCCCGCGCCGCTCTGCTTTGATGCGCCCATGACCGTGCCCAAGCCCGACGAAGTGCCGCCCGCCCTGCCCGAGGGCTACGAGATCGACACCGACCCCGCCCGTCTCGACACCGCCCGCGTACACGCCTGGCTTTCGCAGGACGCTTACTGGGCCAAGGGCCGCCCCCGCGACAAGCACGACCGCGCCGTGGCAGGATCCCTCAACTTCGGCGTCTACGAGAAGCAGCTGGACGGAGCCGCCGGAGCCCAAGTCGGCTACGCCCGCGTAGTCACCGACGAGGCCACCTTCGCCTGGCTCTGCGACGTCTACATCGCTCCCACCGCCCGCGGCAAAGGCCTAGGCACCGCCCTGGTCGCCGCCGTCCGCACCCACCTGGCCCCCTTCGGCCTCCGCCGCATCCTCCTGGCCACCGACGACGCCCACGGCGTCTACGCCAAGCTCGGCTTCGCCCCCCTGGCCAAGCCGGAGCGATGGATGGCGTTGGGGTTGGAGTAGGGGCTGCGTGGTAAGCCCGCGGTTTGTCGTTCGCCCCTACCTACGCTGCCGACACTCCGCTTCGCTCCGCATCGGCGGCTACGTCCGGGGCGATTACTTACCCCGCCCACCCGCCCTACTCAACCGGGCCCTACAGTCGCTGCGCTCCTTCGGGAGCCTGCGGCCCGCTACCTACGCTCCCTCGTCGCTGGCGCTCCTCAGTCGCTACGTCCGCGGGCCTACGGCGCTCTGACGCATCGGCGCGGCTTAGTGCGTGGTGCCTTCGACGGTGTGCACGTCCTCGACCTGACCGGCCGCCGCCACGAGCAGTGCGCCTACGCCGCGAACCATCGTGTCTACGGACATTGACGGGGTGCCGCCGGACAGGACCTGCTCGGGGAGTGCGGGCAGGTGGACGAAGCCGCCGCGCAGGGTGGGGCGCTCGGTGGCGATGAGGTGCATCAGCGCGTAGAAGACGTGGTTGCAGACGAACGTTCCGGCGGTGTGGGACAGGGACGCCGGAACACCGGATTCGCGGATGGCGGCGACGCACGCTTTGACCGGGAGGCGGGCGAAGTGGGCGTCCGCGCCGCCGTCGATGATGGGGCGGTCGATCGGCTGGCGGCCCGCGTTGTCGGGGATGCGGGCGTCGTCGATGTTGATGGCGACGCGCTCGACGGTGATGTCCGGGCGACCGCTGGCCTGGCCGAGGCTGAGGACGATATCCGGCGCGGCACCCTCGATCGCCGCACGAAGTTCCGTCGCGGCCAGGCCGAAGACGCAGCTCAGGCGGACGGCCGTCACGTCGAGGCCGTCCGGCGGATTCTTGGCGATCAGCTGCGCGACGTCCCAGGAGGGATTGACCGTGTCGCCGCCGAAGGGCTCGAAGCCGGTGAGGAGAACCCGAGTCACGTGGTCACGCCTTCCTGATCAATAGCCCGATCGCCGCCCCCACCTGCCTCAAGCCTTACAGCGGCGCCGGGTTCCTCGACGCGTCGTCGGCTACCGGGTTGGGGCGTGCGCCGCCGAAGCGGCGGTCGCGCTCGGCGTAGGTCCGGATGGCGTCCCAGAGGTGGGTGCGGTCGAAGTCGGGCCAGAGGGTGTCGAGGAAGACCATCTCGGCGTAGGCGGAGCGCCAGAGCATGAAGTTGCTGGTGCGCTGCTCGCCGGAGGACCGCAGGAACAGGTCCACGTCGGGCATGTCGGGCTCGTCGAGGTAGCGGGCGAACAGGCGCTCGTCGATGCGGTTCGGGTTGACCTTGCCGGCGGCGACGTCCTTGGCCAGGGCCGCGGCGGCGTCGACGATCTCGGCGCGGCCGCCGTAGTTCACGCACATGTTGAGGGTGAACCTGGTGTTGTCCCGCGTGCGCTCCTCGGCCATCTCGAGCTCGTCGATGACGGACTTCCACAGCCGGGGACGACGTCCTGACCAGCGGATTCGCACGCCGAGCTCGTCCATCTCGTCGATCCGGCGGCGGATGGTGAGGCGGTTGAAGCCCATCAGCCAGCGCACCTCGTCGGGGGAGCGGCGCCAGTTCTCGGTGGAGAACGCGTACGCGGAGATGTGCGTGACGCCGATCTGCACCGCGCCCTCGACCACGTCGAACAGCGACTTCTCGCCGACCTCGTGGCCCTCGGTGCGGGACAGGCCGCGCTGCTTGGCCCAGCGGCCGTTGCCGTCCATCACGATCGCCACGTGCCGGGGCACGAGTTCGGCCGGGATCTTCGGGGGCAGCGCACCGTCCTTGTGCGGCTTCGGGTCCCGGTACGAGCGCGGGCCGGTCGGTCGCGCCGCGGCCTCGGGGCCCGGCTGGTTCGACTTCCTGAGCAGTGCCATCCGTGTGTTCCGTGTCTTCCGTTCTCGTGTCTCTAGGACCGCTCGACCAGCCGCAGCGAGCGCAGGCCGCGCTCCAGGTGCCACTGCAGGTAGGCGGCGACCAGTCCGCTGGCCTCGCGCCGGTGCCGCGGCTCGCTGGCGTCGGCGATCGCCCACTCGCCGGCCAGCAGCGCGCCGAGCAGTTGCACGGTGGCTTGCTGCGGCACCGCGGCGCCGCCCGGCTTGCAGGTCGGGCACACCACGCCGCCGGCCGGCAGCGAGAAGAAGCGCCAGGGCGTCTGCTCCTCCGGCTCGTTGCCGCAGCCCGCGCAGTCCCGGAAGGACGGCGCGTACCCGGCGATGGCCAGCGAGCGCAGGATGAACGCGTCGAGCACCAGGCCGGGCGCGTGCTCCCCGCCGGTGAGCGCGCGCAGGGCGCCGAGCAGCAGCAGGTACTGCTGCAGCGCGGGCTCGCCCTCGTCGGTGAGCCGTTCCGCGGTCTCCAGCATCGCCGTCCCGGCCGTGTACCGCGCGTAGTCCCCGACGACGTCCCCGCCGTACGGGGCGATCGTCTCGGCCTGCGTGATCATGCCGAGCGCGCGGTTGTCCCGCTCGAAGGTCTGGAAGTCCACGTGCGCGAACGGCTCGAGCCGCGCGCCGAACTTCGAGGTCGTCTTGCGCACGCCCTTGGCGACCAGCCGCAGCTGGCCGCGTTCGCGGGTGAGCATCGTGATGATGCGGTCGGCCTCGCCCAGCTTCTGGGCGCGCAGCACGATCCCGTCGTCACGATGGAGGCTCACCAGCTCATTCTCGCAGACGCGGCGCCGTGGACGGGTCCGCTCGGCCGCGCCTGCACAACACCTTCACCAACGAGGCCGCCGGTCCGCCGACGGGGCGGTTCAGCGGCGCGGGGCGGCCTGCTCGACCATGGCGATCAGGCCCTGGGCGTGCGCCGGGGTCATGCCGAGCTCGGCGGCGGTGCTGGTGAGCACGCTGCGCTCGAGGTCGGTGAGCGGTCCGTCGGCCAGCGCGGTGCGGGCGCCGGCCCGCAGCAGGTTCTCCTTGCCCTGGTCGGCGAGCTGTCCGCCGAGCGCGCCCATCAGACCACTGAGATCGCCGGGGACGACGTCGAGGTCCGCGGCCAGCGACTCGTCGGTGTAGCCGGGCACGCCGGCGCTCAGCACCTCGTTGACGGCGATCTCGCGCGCCGCCGGAGACATCATCGAGCCCGCGCGCAGCACGTGCACGATCAGCCCGCGCACGCCGTCGAGCAGCTGGCCGGACAGCTGCGCGCTGGTCGGCCGGGCCAGCACGCCCATGGTGAACATGCCCTGGCAGGTGTCGCAGCGGACGTGCTCGTTGACCTGGCCGCCGACCGGGAACACCGGGATCCAGTACAACCGGAACCACTTGCGGCCGACGCGGTGCTGGTAGGAGCGGTCGGCGCCGCACTGCGGGCACAGGAACGTGCCGCTGTCGAGCACCTTGTAGAGGACCTTGAAGCCCCAGATGATTAAGAACACGAAGTTACCGACCCCTCCGGTCGCGGCGTGGATGCTGCGGAAGACGACGTACGGCGGCGAAACCGCGCCGGAGGGCACGGATCGCCGC
>DATJIF010000208.1:0-36533 GCA_035493475.1 Actinospica sp. | reverse complement strand
CAGGACGCGGTTGCGTCCTGCCACCCGCCTCGGCATGTATGTATGTCGCGTGCAGAACGTATGCATGACGTGCGTACGTGCGGGTCTGATCAGCGGCTCGCCAGCGGCTACTCAGCGGCTCGCCAGCAGCTCGCTACTCGTTAGCGGCCTGACAGCTCGGCGCAAATGGCCCTTCAGGGCAGGCAGATAGTCCTCTAGCGCAGACAGTCCTCCAGCGCAGATCGCCCTCAGCGCAGGTAGTCCTTCAGCTGGTCGGCGTAGCAGTGGCCGCGGAGTTTGGCGAGGGTCTTGGCCTCGATCTGGCGGATCCGCTCGCGGGTCACGCGGAAGGTGCGGCCGATCTCCTCCAAGGTGTGCGGCTCGCCGTCGGTGAGGCCGTAGCGGAGCTGGACTACGCGCTTCTCGCGCTCGCCGAGGGTGGAGAGCAGGGTGTCGAGGTGCTCCCTGAGCATCATGACGGCCACGGAGTCGGCGGGGGACTCGGCGTCGGCGTCCTCTATCAGGTCGCCGAGGGCCACGTCGTCCTCCTCGCCCACGGGGGCGTGCAGGGAGACGGGCTCCTGGGCCAGCCGGAGGACTTCGATGACGCGCTCGGTCGGGACGCCCAGGACGTCGGCGATCTGCTCGGGGGTGGGTTCGATCGAGTTGGCCTGGAGCAGTGCGCGCTGGAGCCGGACGACGCGGTTCATCAGCTCGACGACGTGCACCGGGACGCGGATGGTCCTGGCCTGGTCGGCGAGGGCGCGGCTCATGGCCTGGCGGATCCACCAGGTGGCGTACGTGGAGAACTTGTAGCCGCGCGCGTAGTCGAACTTCTCGACGGCGCGGATCAGGCCGAGGTTGCCCTCCTGGACCAGGTCGAGGATGGACATGCCGCGGCCGATGTAGCGCTTGGCGATGGAGACGACCAGGCGCAGGTTGGCCTCGATCAGCTTCCGCTTGGCGCTCTGCCCCTGCAGGACCAGTACGTGCAGGTCGCGGCGGTCCTCGGCGCGCAGGTCGAAGGTGGTGAGCAGCTTCTCGTCGGCGAACAGGCCGGCCTCGACGGCGCGGGCGAGCTCCACCTCCTGCACGGCGGTCAGCAGCGGGATGCGGCCGATCTCGCGCAGGTACTGCCGGAACAGGTCGCCCGCGGGTCCGGCCGAGTCGGCCCACGCGGTGACGTGCGCCTCGGCGGCCGCCTCCTCCTTCTCGGTGGGCTGGGCCTCCTGCTCCTCCTGTTCCATCTCGGCGGGTTCCGGCTCGCGCAGGTTGCGCGCGGCGGCCTCGGTGCGCGCCAGCGGCAGCTGCACGACCTCCGCGAGCAGACCGCCGTTGAGGTCGGCGAGATCGGTGTCCTGCGCCGCGTCCGGCGACGTCGTCGCGTCGCCCGTCTGGGCCGCGGTCTGCGGCTGGGCTACCTGTGTCTGTGCCATCGGTGACTCCGGCTGAGTCGGCTGCTCCGGCGGGTCGGCCGGCGGCTCCACGAGTCTGAGGATGCGCCCGCTGCGCGCCCCGGCGGTTGCCGTCCCCGCGGGGGCGGTCGTGTCAGGATCCGTCAACACTCGGGCGAGCGCGCCGTCCATCCGAACTCCGTTCGCATCAACGGCCAGCAGGCTGCACGCGTGCGCGGGGTGGTGTTGCCACCCGCTCGGTCCGCCGCGCGCTCGGCCCTACTGGCGATCCTTGGCTCGCACCGCCGGGCAGCTAGCTGGGACCGACGGCACTGTGGGTTCCTTGCGATACACCCCTACCCCGGCGCGCAGAGGTTTGCGCCTCCCGAGGCGAGGAACTTTGCGCTATTTACCGGTGCAGGTGCGCGGAATCCGGGGCATTCCGGGTCACCGAGCACGCCGGTTGTGCACCAGTGCGCGGTGATTGATCCCTTGCGGGGGCCCGGGTTCTACAGTCCGTAGCGGGACTTGAGGGTCGCGGCGTACTGTTGGTACTGCTGGAGTTGCCCGAAGAGGGCGGCCTGCGCGTCCGGGTCCCCGGCCGCTCCCGCGCGGAGCATCTGCGCGCGCAGCAAGGAGATCCGGCGTTCGACCGCGCTGAGCCGCACGGAGCTCATGCAGGTCTCCACGTAGTGCTGTTCGACCTGGTCACGGGACTTCGCGGTGCGCCGGACCTGCAGCGGTTCCACCAGCAGCTCGTTGATCATGCCGCGTACCCGGTCGTCCGCGGCCGAGGCCATGACCTTCTCCCGGAAGTCGTCCGAGGCTCTGACCACGGCGCAGCCCCCGGCGGCCGCGATGGCCTGCCAGACGAGGGCGTGGCCGGGCAGGGTGAACTCGTCGAGTTCCAGATCGTCGAACAGCGCCCCGGCCGCGGTCGGGTACTGCAGGGCGATCTTCAGCGCCTCACGCTGCCGGAAGCGGTCGCGCGCGGGCACCTCGACGGCGGGCGCGGCGGCGGCCGGGGGCGCGGCGGGACGCTGCTGCTGCGCGGCCGGGGCGGCGGTCGCGCGTTCGCGGCGCGGGGCCGCGCGGCGGATCTCGGCGCGCACGACCTGTTCGTCGAGCCCGAGCCAGCCGGACAGCCGCAGCGCGTAGCCCTGCCGCAGCGCGTCGTCCCGGATTCCGGCCACGACGGGGGCCGCGGCGCGCAGTGCCTGCACCTGGCCCTCGGGGGTGTTCAGGTCGTGCGCGGTCAGCTGCGTCTTGATCACGAACTCGAAGAGCTGCACCGGCGATTCCACCAGGTCGCGCACCGCCGCGTCGCCGCGCGCCATCCGCAGGTCGCACGGGTCGAGGCCCTCCGGCTGCACGGCCACGTACGTCTGCGTCACGAAGCGCTGGTCCTCGGTGAACACCCGCAGCGCGGCCTTCTGCCCGGCCGAGTCGCCGTCGAAGGTGAACACGATCTTGGCGCTGAGGAACTGGTTCCGGTCGCCGGTCAGCCTTCGCAGTATCTTGATGTGCTCCTCGCCGAAGGAGGTGCCGCAGGTCGCGATCGCCGTTCCCTCGCCGGCGAGGTGGCACGCCATCACGTCGGTGTAGCCCTCGACGACGATCGCCTTCTGCTGGCTGACGATGTCGCGCCGCGCGAGGTCGAGTCCGTAGAGCACGGAGGACTTCTTATAGAGAGGTGTCTCCGGGGTGTTGAGGTACTTCGGGCTGTTCTTGTCCTCGGACAGCCGCCGCCCGCCGAAGCCGATGATCTCGCCGCCGACGTCCGCGATGGGCCACATCAGCCGGTGCCGGAAGCGGTCGATCAGGCCGCGCTGGCCCTGCGAGGCGAGGCCGGCCGACGTCAGTTCCCGCTCGGTGAAGCCGCGTGCGAGCAGGTGCCGGATCAGGTTGTCCCAGCCGTCCGGCGCGTAGCCGATGCGGAACTTCTCGGCCGCGGACTGGTCGAATCCGCGTCCGGCCAGCAGCTCCCGGCCCACCCGCGCGCCCGGGGCCGCGAGCTGCTCACGGTAATACTGTGCGGCGGCCTGGTTCGCCTCCAGCAGCCGGGCGCGTTCGCTGCTGACCGCGCGCTTCGTGTAACCGCCCTCGGCGTAGCGCAGTTCGATCCGGGCACGCTTGGCCAGGCGCTCGACGGCCTCGTTGAACGCGAGGCCCTCGACCTTCGTGATGAACGTGATGACGTCGCCGCCCTCGCCGCATCCGAAGCAGTAATACATGCCACGCGAAGGGGTGACGTTGAAGGATGGCGACTTCTCGTCATGAAACGGACAGAGGCCCTTGAGGTTGCCGCCGCCCGCCGATCGCAGCTGCAGGTACTCGCCGATGACGTCAGCGATCGGCGACGCGTCGCGTACCTCGCGCACGTCTTCGTCTCTGATCCGCCCGGCCATAGGTACAGATATTACGTGGACGCTGTGACAAGAAGCGTTCGGTACGTCGCGTAGGCGCGAGTGTCTGTGTACGTGGCGACCTGATCGACGAAAACCCGCAGCCGTGCGGCGTCGTCCGGTGCGCTCGCGTACGTCGCGGCGAACGGCGGGTCGAGCAGGTCCGGCCGGGCGCTCAGCCGTGCCACGAGGTCCTTGATCAGGTCGCTCTGCGTGCGCCGCAGCGCCAGCGCCCGCTCGGTCTCCATCACGTAGCGCGCCGCGACGGCCTTGAGCAGTTCGCATTCCAGCCGCACGTTGCGGGGCACGATCAGGCGGGCCGCGTAGCGCTGGTGCGGTCCGGGGCCGTACTCGTCCTTCGTGGCCTTCACGACCGGTCGGCAGAAGCGGCCGATGAGTTCGCTCGACGTGCGCTTGAGCCGGGCCTGCGCGTTGAAGGAGCCGTCGAAGTCGGTCGGCCACCATTCGACGGACTGGAGCCGGGCGAGGGATTCGGCGAGTTCGTCGACCGAGGCGTCGGGGGCGTACCCCAGCGTCCGCTGGTAGAGCGCCGCGCGTTCCTCCTCGATCTTCAGGATCCGCAGATCGAGCTGCCCGGAGACGATCGCGTCCTCGAGGTCGTGCACCGAGTACGCGACGTCGTCCGACCAGTCCATGATCTGCGCCTCGAAGCACTTGCCCTCGGCGTACTCGGCCGGCGTCGCGGCACGCACCCAGCGGAAGACGGGCAGGTCGTCGCGGTACGTGCCGAACTTGCGGGTGCCCTCCCGGCGCCGCCACGGGTACTTCGTGGTCGCGTCGAGCAGCGCGCGGGTGGCGTTGATCCCGGCGGAGCGGCCGTCCGCGGTGATGATCTTCGGTTCGAGACGGCTCATGATCCGCAGGTTCTGCGCGTTGCCCTCGAAACCGCCGATGTGGCCGCACACGTCGTCGAGCGCGGCCTCCCCGGTGTGCCCGAACGGCGGGTGGCCCAGGTCGTGCGCCAGGCAGGCCGCCTCGACGAGGTCCGGGTCGGCGCCGAGCGCTCCGGCGATCTCCCGGCCGATCTGCGCGACCTCCAGGGAGTGGGTCAGCCGGGTGCGCGGGAAGTCGGACTCGCCGGGCGCGACCACCTGGGTCTTGCCGGCGAGCCGGCGCAGCGCCGCGCTGTGCAGGATCCGGGCGCGGTCCCGCTGGAACGGGGTGCGGTCGCTCGCGCCCCGCTTCTCGCCGCTGACCGGTTCCACGGCGTACCGCTCGATATCCGAGGGCTCGTAGTTCACATGACCAACGCTATCGTCCCTGGCTAGCCCAACCGCCGAACATGACGAGGACGAGCGCCAGCGCGGCGCCGACGAGCAGGGTGACAGCGGCGGCGCGCAGGTTCGTGACGCCGACCGCGCTGACGACCGCGACGCCGAGGGCTGATCCGGCCTGCCGGGAGGCGTAGAGCGCACCTTGACCGGTCGCCGCGTAGCGCTCGGGTGCCGCGACGGAGATCTCCGAAGTGACGGCGGGCACGACCTGGACCGCGGCGAGCGAGAACATCAGCGCGCCGACGATGTAGACCCACAGCGGCGCCGTCTCGCCGACACCCACGAAGATCGCCGCAGCCAGTGCGTAGAGCGCGAATCCGGTGATCTGCGCGCGCCGCGCGCCGAAGCGGGTCACGGCGCGTGCGGTGAACGGCGGCACCATCGAGCAGGGCAGCGCGGCCGGGATGAAGAAGAGGCCGGTCTGCAACGGACTCAGATGCCGGACCGTCTGCAGCCAGATCGCGAGCAGGAACCAGAGGCCGTACCAGAGGAAGTTCGTCACGAGCGCGGAGCCGAGCGCCGTGCGCACCCGGGCCAGCGAGAACAGTACCGGCGGCAGCGCGGGCGCCTTGGCACGTCGCTCCACCACGGCGAGGGCGGCGAATGCGAGCACTGCGATGACGAACGCGGCGAGCACGGCCGGGCTCGTCCAACCCGCCGAACCCGACTCGATCAGGCCGAACGTCGCCGCGCCGAGACCCGCGATGGACAGCAGCAGTCCCGCGGCGTCCACGGCGTGCCGCGGACCGCGTTCCGGCTCGCCGATGCCGCGGATGAACCAGAAGCCGAGCAGCGCGAACGGCGGGTTCACCAGGAAGATCAGCCGCCACGCGTCCGGCGAGTTGATCGCGAGCAGCAGTCCGCCGAAGCCCGGTCCGGCGGACAGACCGAGCGTGGTCACGGCCGCCCAACTGCCGACCGCGCGCACGCGCCGCACCGGATCCGGGTAGAGCACGCGCAGCAGGGCGAGGCTCGCGGGCATCAGCCCGGCCGCGCTCAGGCCGAGCAGCGCGCGTCCGGCGATCAGCGTCCCGGCGTTCGGGGCGAGCGCGCACAGCACCGAGAACACGGCGAAGGCGATCAGCGCGCCGCGGAACACGCGACGTGACCCGAGCCGGTCGGCCAGCGCACCGGCCGCGAGCAGCAGACCACTGACGACGACCGTGTACGCGTCCGCGGTCCAGGGCAGCGCGGCCGCGGAGGAGTGCAGGTCGGCGCCGATCCGGGGGAGGGCGACGTTGAGCACGGTGGCGTCGAAGTTGACCAGCAGCAGACCGATGGTGATGCCGAAGAAGCGGATCCGCGCCTTGGGATCCGTCGCGTCCGGTTCCGTGGCACCCGGTACGCGCGGCAGGGAGATCGTCGTCATGCTTCGAGGATCGGGAAACGCGCGGCGCCCGGACAGGCCGTGAATCCGATGGGGGTATCGGAGCTTCCGATGGCCGTGCGATAATCCCCGGTATGCAGGCTCGCCACTTACGCGCGTTCCTGGCGGTGCTGGAGTGCGGCGGAATCGCCGCGGCCGCCCAGAAACTCGGATTCGCGCAGTCCAGCGTCAGCGACCAGCTCCGCGGGTTGGAGCAGGAGCTCGGCGTGGCCGTGCTGCACCGGACCAGCACCGGGACCGCGCCCACCCCGGCCGGGGAACGGCTCGCGCCGCTGGCCCGCGAATGGCTGGACCTCGACGAGCGGGTGCGCCGGGAGATCGCCGGGGCCCGGCCGCGGCTGCGCATCGGCGTCGTCGAGTCGCTGTCCACGGAGTGGCTGCCCGACCTGCTGACAGCCTTCGAACTCGGCGCGGCCGGACCCGGGCATGGCGTCGAGTCGGTGCTGACCGTCGGCATGCGGCACCAGATCGCCGACGACCTCGCGGCCGGCCGGATCGACGTCGCGTTCATCTTCGACAACGGCAATCCGACGACGCTGCCGCACGCCACGATCGGCCAGGACCAGGTCGTGCTCGTCGCCGCGCCCGACCATCCGCTGGCGCGCGCCGGGAGCCCGCTGACCCGGGACGAGTTGATGGAGGCGGAGTTCCTGGTCGCGGACCACGGCTGCACCTCGCAGTACCTGCTGGACCAGTACGGTCGCGACGTCGGTCCGTTCACCCGCGTCGGCATGCTCACCGGCTCGACCGCGACGCTGCGCCGGATCGTGGCCAACGGCAGGGGGATCACGATGGTGCCGCGCATCGTCGTCACCCGGGAGCTCGCGGACGGCGATCTCGTGGAGCTGGAACTGGCCCCGGAATGCTCGCTGCGGCTGGCCCGCGTCGGCATCGAGGCGCGCTGGCAGCCCCGGCTCGGCACGCTCTCCGAACCGCTGCGCGCCCTCGTGCGCCTCGCCGGACGGCACACGCCGTTCCCCGCGCCGGACACCTCCACCGCGATCCGGCCGGCCGTCACAGCAGCCTGATCGAAGGTTTAATTGACGGGACGTCAGTAATGTGACGTCCATCCGGTCATCGCGCTCGACCGTGTTTGCCCTTTTCCGGCCCGGTTTCGGGCGAGTTGACCCCGGCTTGACCCGATCATGGTGCTGACGGGCGGGAATGTGGCACAGGGGTGGCGCGAAGTAGCGCAATGGGAGCGAGCCTTCACCCTGTGAGATGAAAGCATGTTTGGATTTTACCAATCCTTCACAGGTCGCGGATAGACTCCTGACTCGTTCCAAGAACACGCGTCCCGAATTGATCACCGACCCGCGGCATGGTGGTGCCCGCGGGCTGAGCCGTCTTTGGGCCCTGGGGGGCTTCAGGCTGCGCGAAAGGGTGGGGAAGTGGCCGTATGACCGTTCTCGAAGACAGACCGCGCCCGAAACCGCTACTGGCGGGGCACCAGGACGCGGAGACCGGCGTGCTGCCGGTCGTCCGACTGGAGGATCCGATCGCCGCGCCGGCCCGCGAGGTGGCGCCCTGGGCCCTGTGGCTCAGCAGATTCGGACTGTTCGCGGTGGCCGTCGTCATCGCGGTCGAACGCCCGGGGCCGTGGCTTCCCGCCGCGGCCTTCGCGTTCGCGCTGGGCCTGGCCTGGGTCGCGGGCTGGCGCGGCCGGCAGCTGCGCAACATCGCCTTCGCCCTGGCCGTGTTCACCAGCGGCGTCAACTACCTGTCGTGGCGCTTCACGGTGATCGCGATCGGCGGGCATCCGCTGCCCGGCTGGATCATCGGCATCCCGCTGTACCTCGCCGAGATGCACGCGGCGATACACACGATGGGTCTGCACATCGGTCTGTGGCCGCGCAATCCGCCCGCCGAGCCCGAGGCGTTCTACGGCCGCCGGTACGTGCCGGAGGAGCGCCGCGTCGACCCCTTCCGGTACCCGGTCTACGTCTTCGTGCCGACCGTGGACGAGGGCGAGGAGGTGCTGCGCCCGACGCTGACCGGAATCCTGGCCGCGCGCGCCGCGTACCTCGAGGAGCATCCGTACACCGACATAGTGATCGTGGTCTGCGACGACGGCTACGTCGCGAAGAAGGACACGGTGCCGGAGATCTCCGCGCTGTGCGAGGAACTCGGCGTGCTGCACGTCGTGCGCACGGTCGGCGGCGGCGCCAAGGCGGGCAACATCAACAACGCGCGCACGGTCGTGGGGGCCGAGGGCGACGTGCTGCTGTGCATCTTCGACTGCGACCAGGTCCCGCGCGAGGACTTCTTCCTGAAGCTGATCCCCGCGTTCGACGACCCGGAGGTCGGCTGGGTGCAGTCCGGCCAGTTCTACGGCAACCGCACCAACCCCGTCGCGCGCTGGGCCGACGACCAGCAGTCGCTGTTCTACCGGCTGCTGTGCCCCGGCAAGGCCGCGCACAACTCGGCGTTCATCTGCGGCACCAACTTCCTGATGCGGGCCGCCGCGATCGACTCCATCGGCGGCATCCCGACCGGCTCGATCACCGAGGACTTCGCCGCCTCCATCCGGATGGCCGCGAACTGGCGCTCGGTGTACTTCACCGGCATCCTCGCCGTGGGCCTCGGGCCGCTGGACCTCGCCTCGTTCTTCAAGCAGCAGGACCGCTGGGCGCGCGGCACCCTGAACATCATGTGGGACCACTGGCGCGACCTGCTGCTGCCCGCGCCGAAGGGCAAGAAGGGCCTGACCGCCCAGCAGCGCGCGCACTACCTGCTGGCGACCACGCACTACTGGTGCGGCGTGCGCGACCTGATCTTCTGCATCGCGCCGATCCTGTTCGTGCTGACCGGGATCAGCGGCGTGCGCGGCGCCACGGCCACCGACTTCCTGCTCTACTTCGTGCCCTACTTCGCGCTGTCGATAGCGGGATTCTGGCACGCCGCCTGGGACATCACGAGCTGGCGCTGCATCATCATCAACTACGGCTCGTTCCCGGTGCTGCTGCAGGCCGCGTTCCGGGTCGTGATCGGACGCAAGGGCGACTTCACGCTGACGCCGAAGAAGCGCGGCACGATGTCCCCCTGGCGCACCGCGCAGCTGCACCTGATCGTCGTCGCGGGCTGCCTCGTAGCCCTGGTGAAGCTCATGCTGAGCTCCGGCGGCACGGCGTACTGGCTGGCCGGATTCTGGCTGCTGTACCTGTGCATGATGTCCGGGATGCACATGATCCTGGTGGTCCTGGACACGCGCCAGGCCCGCAAGGAGCGGCAGGAGGCGGCGCTGCACGGCGGCCACGCGCCCGCGCACGATCTCATCCCGAAGCCGGATCCGCACCAGCGCCGGCACCGCGCGCCGCGTCCGGCCCGCGCGCCGAAGCTGCCCAAGCCGCGCACGGCGTTCGCAGGGCTCGTGGTCGGCGGCGCGATGCTGTTCGTCCTCGACACCAGCACGCTCAGCGCGTCCTCCGAGCCGCTGCACCTGACGGCCGCCGCGCTGCCCGCGCACCCGTACATCGGCGTCGGCGCGCTCGCCACGCCGTACGGCGGCACCGGGGTCGAGGCCATCGAGAAGCAGCTGAACGTCACGTTCGGCACCACGGCCCGGACGCAGGAGATAGGGGACTCCTTCGACTACGGCTGGGCGGACTCGATCGCGGTCAACGGCGGTGTGCCGTGGCTCACGGTCGTGTTCTCCGACAACGGAAAAGCGAGCCTGACCTCGGCGCTGACCGCCATCGCGAACGGCAGCGACGACCAGCAGATCACCACGTGGGCCCAGGAGATCGCCGCGTACGGCAAGCCGCTCTACCTCACCGTGCTGCCGCAGGCCGACCGCAACTACTCGGCCAGCTCCGGCGTGGCCAACGGCGGCATCCCGCAGGACATCCCGCGGGCCTGGGCGCACATCAGGGAACTGTTCTCTCAGGCCGGAGCGCATAACGTCTCGTGGGTCTGGACACCCGGCGACCCGGGCACCGACCAGGCCTATACGCCGCCCGCCAGCCAGATCGACGCCGTGGCGCTGACCCTGGCCGAGTTCCCGAAGACGACGTGGGTCGACCCGGCCAAGCAACTGGCCGCGGCCGCGCTGCGCCACCCCGGCAAGCAACTGCTGCTCCAGGTCTCGCTGGACGGCACCCCCGCCGCCCGCGTCGCCTGGCTGCAGAAGCTGCAACTCGCGGTCGCCGCGCGCACCGACGTGGCCGCCGTCGTGTACCAGGAGGCCGGCCCGGTGAGCGACCTGACCGGCAAGGACGCCAAGCCCTGGGCACTGACCGCGGACAAGCAGACCGTGGCCCAGTTCCAGAAACTGGCCACGGCGCTCGGAAAGGTGGACAACCGATGACGGTCGCACCCCCCTCTCCGTCCGCTGCGCCATCCCCTCCCTCCTCGGCCCCCGCGGTCATCCATACCGTCGACCCCGAGACGTACATCGGCCCGAGCCCCTGGCAGCGCTTCACCACGCACCGTTTCGGCCGCTGGTTGATCGGCCGCCTCCCGCTGCTCGCCGTACTCGCGTTGCAGATCGCGCTCGCGATCCGGCTGCACAACACGGCGTTCGAGGACGAGGCGCTGTACCTCTACGCCGGGCACCACGAGATCGCGTGGCTGCTGCATCACCAGACCACGTTCGACAACTACTCGACGTACTTCTCCGGCGCGCCGTTCCTCTACCCGATCCTCGGCGCGGCGATGGACGGCCGCTTCGGTCTCGAAGGCGCCCGCGCACTCAGCCTCGTCTTCATGCTCGGCGCGACGTGCTGCGTATGGGGAGTGACCAGGCGCCTGTACGGCCGACCGGCGGCAGCCTGCGCGGCGGCCCTGTTCGCGGTAGCGGCCCCGACGCTGTTCCTGAGCAGACTCGCCACGTACGACCCGATGTCCCTGTTCCTCCTGGCGTTCTCGCTCTGGATCGTCGTCGCCACCGCACGCGGCGTGGCCCCCCTCGTGCTGCTCGCCGTCCCCCCGGCGGTGCTGGCGGTCGGCACGAAGTACGCGGGCCTGCTGTTCGTCCCGACCATCGCCCTCGTCGCCGTCTTCGTAGGCAGATACGGCGGCCACGTGAAGGGCACCGGCGAGGCGCGGCGAAGAGGCTGGATCGCGTCGATCGGCAGAGGCCTGCTGTTCACACTCGCCTTCGCGGGCCTCGTCTACGGCTGGCTCAAACTCCTCGGCCCCAGCTACGTCGCCGGCATCACCTCGACGACCACGAACCGTGCCACCGGCGGCGACTCGTACACCTACATACTGAAGATGGCCGCCGAACTGGGCGCGGGCGTCGCAGCACTCGCATTCGCAGGCGTATACGTCGACGCCAGGCTGGCCCGCAAGAACGGCGAGAGCCGAGCAGCCGCCGTCATGCGCCTGCTCCTCAGCCTCTCCCTGGCATGCACCGCGCTGCTGGCCCCCGCGTACCAACTACACCTGCACACGGCCACGTCCCTCCAGAAACACGTAGGCTTCGGCCTCCTCTTCGCCGCCCCCGTAGCCGGCGTGGCCCTGGCAGCGCTCCTCCGAGTGGGCGCCCGCGACCCCAGACGACTCCTCGCCGGCCTCATGGTCTGCCTGGCCCTCACATGGGCCGCCATCGTCCAGTCCACTCAGCTCTACGACGGCTGGCCCAACTCCAGCCAGATGGTCACCGACCTCAAGACCCAGGTCCGCCCCGTCACCGACCGCATCCTCGCCGAGGAGGACGAGGTCCCCAGGTACTACCTCAGCGACCTGACCCAGCCGTACCAGTGGTACAGCACCTTCTCCTTCACCTACACGACCAAGAAGGGCCAGGTCCTCAGCGGCGTCCCCGCCTACCAGCAGGCCATCGCCGACCAGTACTTCGGCCTCATCGTCCTCCGCTTCGGCCCCACCGCCGCCCTCGACAACACCATCGACCCCCCGCTCCTGGCCCAGAAGGGCTACACCCTCATCGCCAAGGTCAAGGACAGCGACGAATACGGCACCGGCTACTACTGGATCTGGCGCTCGGACAGTTCGTGAGGGTGGGGCGGTCTCGTAGGTAGGCGATGGCTGCGGCGGCGTGGGGCTCGGTGCCTCACGCCGCCGTGTCGCTCGCCTCGGCGACCGCCTCGGATGCGCGATCAAGGGCCTGTCGCGTTTCGTCGAGCAATCCCCGTGTCGAGTCCAGTTCGCGGGTACGCTCGCGCAGCGCGTCGAACGCCTCTTCAAGCTCGGTGAGCGGGCCGACGTCCTCCCCGGCCGCGATGGCCGCCCGAAGCCGATCGGCTGAAGCCAGCACGGCCTCGTGCGCGCTGTGCAGCTCCTGCGTGACCGTGGCCATGCGCGTAGCACTCACATCGAGCACGGCTACCGCCTCGAGCACTGCCGCCTGCACTCCGGCTGCCGCCGAGTCGCCGTCGCGAACCGTCTGCAGTTCCGTCGTCAGCGCCCTCGCCTCACGCTGGAGAACTTCGTACTCCGCCAGATGCGAGTACACATTCTGGAACTCGTCCTCGGTGGCCCCGAGCAAGGTCTCCAGCCGCGCACGCGACTCCGTGCCCAGCGCCTCTTTCGTCTTCATGCTCAGGCGCCTCGCCCGCGAAGGACAGCCGTACTATTCGAACCTTGCGTTGTCCGACCTCGTCAGGCGGCTGAGGAAGGGGAGGGTGCCGGTGATGAGGGCTAGGGCCGCCAGCAGTCCTATGGCCATGGTGAGGTAGTAGGCGGTGCCGGGGGCGGGGATCGGGGTGCCGGCGGGGGCTACCTTGGTGGCGGCGATCACGGCCAGGCCGTAGCCGGCGGCTATGGCTAGGACGGTGGCGGCGGCTAGAGGGAGTAGGGCCTCGAGGAGGACGACCTTGTAGAGGACGCGGACGGGGGTGCCGGTCAGGCGGAGGAGGGTGAAGGGGCGTTTGCGCTCGACGAGGCTGCCGCCGGTGGCCACGGCCAGGCTGCATCCGGCTACGAGCAGGGTGAGGACCACGGCGATGTTCATCATGCGCTGGACGATGTCGGCCACCTGTTCGCGAGCCTGCACGGACTCGCCGAAGGTGCGGGGGGCCATGCCGGACTGGGAGAGCGGCGTGTGCGTCACCAGGAACGTGCGCACCAGTTCTAGCGTGGTCGGGTCGGTCACCTTGATGAGGACGCCGCGTAGATACAGGGTGCTGAGATTCTGGGTGACGGCGGGCTGCCCGGGTTCCGCGATGGGCTGGGCGCTGTCCCGCGGGTTGTCGCTGGTGAGGTTGCTGGTGTCGGCTTCGGTCGTGGCACTGCCCGCCGCGCACGTGCCTAGTGCGGGGATCTGGGCGAGCGCGGCGCAGCTGAGGGCGGAGTCGTAGGCCGCTCGGCGGGGTGCGCCGTTGCCGCCGCCCTTGGGGGCTCCGCCTCCGGGTGGGGCGTCGGCGCGGGCCTGTGCGTCGAGGGGGAGGGAGTAGTAGGGCACGACCGCTACGCCGTGGAAGGTCTTCAGTTGCTGGATGAGGGCGTTGCCGGTGGCGGGGGCCAGGCCGAGCATTCCGGCTGTCGTGGTGGCGTTCTTGGCGGGGATTCCGCCGGTGCAGTTCACGTCGTTGCCGCAGACCGGGGAGTACGTGAAGGTGTCAAGCAGCACGTTCGAGAGTGCGGAGGCGGTCGGGGTGGCCGTGGTCTCGTTGACGGTCGGCATCAGTCCGGCGAGCATCGAGCCCAGGAAGACCGCGAGGACGAGGCCGCTGACGGCTCGGAAGGCGGCGCTCGGCGTGTCCGCGAGGCGTCTGGCGGCGAGCAGCGAGGGGGCCGCGCCGGTGCGTCGGGCGAGGAGGCGTGCGGCCACGGAGGTCAGCCACGGTCCGGCGATGACGAGGCCGAGCAGCGTGAGCAGCAGGCCCGGGTAGACGGCGGGGCCGAGTTCCTGCTGCGTCGTCACGGAGACGCCGTATACGAACAGTGCGATGCCGAGTAGCAGGGGGATGACACGCAGCACGCTCGGCGCGGGGCGGGTCTGCTTGCGGGTGACGCCCAGCGGGGAGATGCGGACGCGGCGCAGCGAGATGAGGGACGCGACCGCGGAGGCCAGCGGCACGCAGACCAGCAGTGCGAGGTATCCGAGTGCGCTCGGGGTGACGGCGTAGGAGAAGTACTTCGAGCCGAACAGGGCCATGTCGGCGAGCAGCGGTTGGAGCGCGACGAAGAGCAGTATACCGAGCAGCGTTCCTGCCAGGGCACTGACACTCGCGTCGACCGAGGAGATGATGGCGATCTGCCGGTTGGTGGCGCCGACCAGGCGCAGCGCGGCGTACCGCTCCTCCCGGCGGGTGGCCGCGAGCCGCGTGGCCATGCCGATGAGGATCAGGATCGGAAGGACGAACGCGACCGCGCCGATCGCGAAGGCGTAGCGGAAGTAGTTCGTCCACACGCTGGTCTGCGCGCCGCCCGCGATCTTCGTGACCTGAATCGTGGCGGGACGGACGGCCAGTTGCGACGGGGTGTAGCCGACGTAGACGACGAGCGCGTCCGGGCCGGTCAGGGCCCTGTCACCGACGATTCCCGCCTGGATTCCGGGGAACCGGTCGCCGAGTTCGCCGGACGGGGTCGAGGCGATGAGCGCGGCCAGCGCGGGCGACGCGTCGTACTGTCCGGCGCTCGGCAGGGAACTGATTCCCGGCGGCAGCGGCGCGTGCGGGCCGAGGGCGGCGATGTCGACCTCGTCGATCGTCCGGCCCCGGAACACCGTCTCGCGGTAGTTCCACAGCTCGCTGTCCGCGTTCGGCCCGCTCACCGTGTACGAGTACGACGATCCTCCCGTGATCGTCGTGCCCTGCGTGCTCTGCCAACGCGGCTGGTTGTTCGTGTACTGGAACGCGTGGAAGTCGGCGAGCACGGCCAGCAGGATCGTGACACCGGCCGCCACCGCCGCCATCGTCACGAGCAGCCGGGTGAGCGCCTCCTTGCCGCTGCGCAGCGTCAGGCGTAGTCCGAGCCGGTACATCAGCGCGCCACCTCGAACTCGGTCAGCGCGGAGACCTTGCCGTCGCGCACCATGACGGTCCGTTCGGCGCACGCGGCGACCCGGGCGTCGTGCGTGACCAGCACCACGGTCGTCCCCTCGGCCCGCGCCGTGGTCACCAGCAGGTCCATCACGGTCTCGCTGGTCAGCGAGTCGAGCGAGCCGGTGGGTTCGTCGGCGAACAGCACCTTGGGACGCGGCGCGAGGGCCCGGGCTATCGCGACCCGCTGCGCCTGGCCGCCGGACAGTTCCCCGGTCCGCCGTGCGCCGAGCCCGCCGAGGCCGAGCCGGTCCAGCCACGTGTCAGCCCGCTGGTACGCCTCCTTGCGGCGGGTCCGGCCGAGCAGCAGCGGCATGGCGATGTTGTCGGCCACGGTCAGTTCCGGGATCAGTTGCCCGAACTGGAAGACGAAGCCGAACGCGGTGCGCCGCAACTCGGTGCGTCGCGCGTCGCCGAGCGTGTCGATGCGTTCGCCGTCGAACCGGATCTCGCCCTGGTCGGGCGTGTAGATCCCGGCGAGGCAGTGCAGCAGCGTGGACTTGCCGGATCCGCTCGGGCCCATCACGGCCAGGATCTCGCCGGTGCCCACGGCGAGGTCGGCACCGCGCAACGCAGGGGTCTGGCCGAACGAGCGGTGCACGTCGCGCGCCTCGAGGATGGCTCGGCGCTCGATACTGGGGCCGCGCGCGGAGTCCGCCGCCGCGGTCGGGTCTATGGATCTCATGGCTTGCTCACCATTTCTCTGAGAGCGCCGAGCCGCGCCTCGGTGGCGTCGATCCAGCGCAGGTCCGCTTCGAGGTGGAACAGGCCGTAGTCGGCGAGCAGCACGTCCATCGTCGCCCCGCCACGGCGCATCTCCGTCAGTTCACGCATACGCCGCAGATGCGAGCCGCGTTGCGCGTCGAGGTACCGGGCCGCGTCCCGGTTGAGCATGAGTGCGAGCACCACCTTCGCGAAGAGCACCGACTGCAGGTGCGGCTCCGGCGCGGCCGGTTCGGCGAGCCACGCCTCGACCTCGGCCCGCCCCGTCGCGGTGATCGTGTACCGCTTGCGGTCCGGCCCGTCCCCCGGCTCGCTCGCCCCCACCGTGACCTTCCCGTCCCGCGCCAGCCGCCCGAGCGTCGAGTACACCTGCCCGAACGGCAGCGGCTTGTCCTTCCCGAAGAACGCGTCGTAGTCCCGCTTGAGGTCGTATCCGTGGCTCGGCTCGCGGTCGAGCAGTCCCAGCAGGGTCAGAGGTACGCTCACGAAAGTCAGTATGCACTCGGTGTATACCCCTGGTCAATAGTGTTCTGACCTGGTTGTTCACGGAGGCTGCCTAGTATGGCTACACTTAGCTTAACTGTATTCATGCTAGCTGGAGGCGGGCTGCGGTGACCAAGCCAGTCGATGTGTTCGACCGGGACGAGGAGTGGGCCGACCTGGCCGAGTTCGCCACCTCGCCGCTGCCGGGCATGCGTATCGCCATCGTGTACGGGCGGCGGCGGCAGGGTAAGTCCTACCTCCTGCGAAGGCTGGCCGAGGCGAACGGCGGCATCTACCACCTGGCGACCGAGCAGGTCGAGAACATCGCTCTCGCCCGGTTCGCGGAGTCGCTCGCCGCGTGGCACGGCGTCCCGGCCGGAGCGTTCGGCTTCGATGGATGGGAGTCGGCGCTCGGCACGGCGGCGGAACTCATGTCGGCTCGGGTGCGCAGTGCGTCGGGCGACTCGGCGCCGGCGCTGCTGGTGCTCGACGAGTTCCCGTATCTCGTCCACGAGACTCCCGGGCTCGCCTCGATCGTGCAGGGTCTCTACGACCGGATCGGGCCCGGCTCCGGGGACACGGCACCCGCGCTCAGACTCGTCCTGTGCGGCTCGGCGATCTCGGTGATGTCCGGCTTGCTCTCGGGAACGAAGGCGCTTCGCGGTCGGGGAGCGCTGGAACTGCGCATCAGGCCGTTCGGCTACCGCGACGCCCGTGCCTACTGGGGGATCGACGATCTCGACGCGGCCTTCCGTCACAACGCTTTCATCGGTGGCACACCCGGATATCGCGAGCTGACGCCTGATCCCCGCTTCCCCGAGTCGGAACCGGAGATCGGCGGATGGCTCGCGCGCAACGTGCTGCGCCCGAGTGTGCCGCTGTTCAGCGAGGCCGAGCGCGTGGTGCACGAGGATCCGCGCATTCGGGATTCGGCCGCCTACGGCTCGATCCTGGCCGCCGTGGCCGCCGGGGAGAGCTCGCCGACGAAGATCGGCGGCTTGCTCGGCCGCCCCGCCACGTCCCTCAACTATCAGCTCGGCATGCTGGAGGCGGCCGGATTCATCGAACGTCGCCAGGATCTGCTGCTGGAGCGGCGTCCGGTGATCAGCGTCACCGACCCGATCGTCCGCCTGCATCACCTCGTCATCGAGCCCTACCTCGCGGACCTGGAGGCCGGGCGCGCGCAACGGGTGTGGACCGAGGTGGAGCACACGGTGGAGTCGAAGATCCTCGGCCCGCATTTCGAAGCGCTCGCCACCGAGTGGACCGCTCGCCATGCCCAGGACGAGGCAGGGCTCGAGGTCGGCGCGGTCGGCCAGACGGTCATCTCGTGCCGGGAACACAAGACCAGCCACGAGATCGACGTGATCGCGCTCGGCCGCGGGGTCCGGCCGCGCTCGGCCGGGGCTCCGGTGGTGTTCCTCGCCGAGGCCAAGTGCCGCGAGCGCGCGCCGGGGCTGTCCCAGATCCGCCGCATCGAGCACCTGCGCGATTTGCTGACAGCGGCCGGCCACGACGCGACCGGCGCGACGCTCGGCGTGTTCAGCACCAACGGTTTCGCCCCGGACCTGGTCGCCGAGGCCGCACGTCCCGGCAGCCGCATTCTCCTCGCGGGCCTGCGGGAGATCTACGGGGTCTCCTGACCTGCCGCGCTCGCTGCGGCCTGAGAGCTTAACGTCCCGCGCTTCGGGGGTCTTTGAACCGTGGTGGTCGGCTGATCAGGGCACGAGGATGGAGTGGATGGGCTTTGTGTCGCGTGGATCGGAGATCTGCGATGAAGACGTCTCATTCGATTCGCTCCGTCCGGCGTGGTGCCCGCGCGATGCTTGCTGTTGCCGCGTTGGGTGCTGGCCTGGTCGTGCCGGGTGCCGCTGACGCCTGCGCTGGGGCGGGCGCGGGTGCACGTCCGACGCCGACGTATCTTGGATCCGGCGTCACCGCGAACGCGATTTCGCGCCTGCAGGTGGTCGGTAATGTGGGGGCTCCGGGAAGCGGTGCGTATCATGCGTTCGCCTATGGCCTGCGCACCGGGAAGCGGGTGGATCTGGGAACCCTGGGCGGGCTGGACAGTGACGCGAGCGCTGCCTACGACAACATCGTGGCGGGTTGGGCGTATACGCGTGTGCCGGGCCAGAGTAGGGCGTTCGTTGTCACGAGGCCGGGTGTCACGCGCATGGTCGACCTTGGCACCTTGGGCGGGAGCAATTCCTCTGCGGGCGCGGTCAATGCCGACTTCGTCGTGGGTTGGGCCAATACCGCCGGTGACGACGCGAGGCACGCCTTCCGGTATCGCATCGGCACGAAGAGGATGACCGACCTGGGCACTCTCGGCGGCAGGGACAGCATTCCGAACGGTGTCGATCAGGCCGCGTACGGAAGCACCGTGGTGGGCTACTCCGACACCGCGGGGAATACCGCGTACCACGCGTTCGCCACGCGCGGTAGGAAGATGATCGACCTGGGCACGCTGGGCGGCTCGAACAGTGACGCGACAGCGGTTGACGGAAACGTCGTCATCGGCTGGGCTGAGACCGCTGACGGTTCGCTGCACGCGTTCTACGACGACCTTCGGCACCCGCGCATGGTTGATCTGGGCACGCTCACCGGTACGGACAGCGAGGCGCTGGCCGTCCACGGGGACTACATCGCCGGCTGGTACGCATTCCGCGAGAGCAGGACGATCCCGTTCGTGTACAACATGCGGACCCACACCATGAAGGACATGACCGCGTACCGCGGGAGCATGACCAACATGATCACCGGCGTGGGACGCGGTGTCGTGTCCGGGTTCTCGTCAGCCCCGGGGAAGTTCGTACCCTGGGTGTTCGATGTCAGGGCCGGCAAGTACATTGCGCTGCCCAGTAAATACGTCAGTCCGGCCGGCTATCCGGGGCCGACGGTCGATGTGAACGCCGACAACGTGGTCGCGGGCAACGGAGTCGATGGCGCGGGCGTGGCCCAGGCGGTCGTGTGGAAGTGGAAGTGACCGCGCGGCAGGCCGCTAGCCCAGCGTCAGCAGGAACTTCGAGTTGCCGTCCACCTGCTGACGGAAGGCCTTGGCGCCGACGGGATGGTCCTTGAGGGTGTAGTCCTTGCCGTTGGTGTCGAAGTCGAAGTACACCAGGGCCTTGACGGTCTTCGGGTGCGCGGCGGCGAAGTCGAAGATGAGGTTCATGGCGGCGGCGGTGTCGGGCTGGGGGAGGGCGGGGGCCCATTCGGCGACCATGAGCGGCTTGTCGTGCTGCGTGGCGAACTTGACGGTGTCGTCGAGGCCTGCCGGGCCGGTCATGATGAAGTTGGTGACGGCGCTCTGCGGGTACGCGTCGATGCCGAGCCAGTCGACGTACGCGTCGCCGGGGTACCAGGCGTCCGGGCTCAGGCCGCCGGGACCGTTCCACAGCGTGGGGCACCAGACGAACGCTGCGTTGCCGGCGCCCTCGGACTGGAAGAGCTCGTACACGTGCCGCCAGCCCGCGATGAACTGCGCGGTGGTCACGCCGGGCAGGTTCCAGTCCGGGTACCAGCTCGCGTTCATCTCCCAGTCGAGGCGGATGAACACCGGGCCGCCGTACTTCTTCACGGCGAGCGCCTGCTCTTTCAGGTACGCGTCCTTGCTGCCGTCGGTGATCTGGCCGCCGGTCATCGGCAGGTTCCAGGAGATCATCGGCGCCATGCCGGTGCGCGACTTGGCGTTCGTGAGGATCTGCTGCACGCCGCCGTCGGGGGTGGTCCACTGGTCGTAGATGGCGGGATGCTGGCCGCTGCCCAGGCCCGCCGCGGAGTCGAACGCGTCCAGGCGGCCGATGTCCGTGGACACGCCGAGGTACACGCTCCCATCGGCGGGTTCGTACTTCGCGCCGGCGGGCCCGTCGTGCGGACCCCATTCCGACCAGGCGCCGACGCCGAGGCACGCGACCACGGCGATTGTGATCAGTATCCTTAGGCGTCGGCTCACCCGGTCATTGTGCCGCAAACTCAGCTTCGCGGGTTACGCACGGCCGCCCTGGCCGCCTCGAGGCGCGCGACCGGGACCCGGAACGGCGAGCAGGAGACGTAGTCGAGTCCGACATTGTGGAAGAAGTGGACGGATTCCGGGTCGCCGCCGTGTTCGCCGCAGACGCCGAGCTTGAGTGCGGGCCGGGTGGCGCGGCCTTCCTCGGAGGCGAGCTGCACGAGTCGGCCGACGCCGTCGCGGTCGAGGGTCTCGAACGGGGAGACGCCGAAGATGCCCCGGTCCAGGTAGGCGGAGAAGAACGCGGCCTCCACGTCGTCGCGGGAGAAGCCCCACGTGGTCTGGGTGAGGTCGTTGGTGCCGAAGGAGAAGAACTCGGCGGCCTCGGCGATCTGTCCGGCGGTCAGGGCGGCGCGCGGCAGCTCGATCATCGTGCCGATCAGGGCCCTGATGTCGGCGCCGGTGGTCTCGGTGACCTCGTCGAGCACGGCGCGGGCCTCGTCGCGGATGATCTCCAGCTCCTGCACGGCGCCGACGAGCGGGACCATGATCTCGACTCGGGCGACGCCGCCGGCCTTGGCGACCTGCGCCGCTGCTTCGGCGATCGCGCGCACCTGCATGATGAACAGGCCGGGGACGACCAGGCCGAGGCGGACGCCGCGCAGGCCGAGCATCGGGTTCTGCTCGTGCAGCTTGTGGACCGCCTGGAGGAGACGGAGGTCCGACTCGTTGTCCTCGCCGCGGGCTTCGGCGACCGCGACGCGCACGGAGAGTTCGGTGAGGTCGGGCAGGAACTCGTGTAGCGGCGGGTCGAGCAGGCGCACGGTGACCGGCAGGCCGCCCATGGCCGTGAGGATGCCGACGAAGTCCTCGCGCTGCATCGGGAGCAGTTCGGCGAGGACCTTCTGCCGCTCGCTGTCGTCCTCGGCCAGGATCAGCCGTTCGACCAGGGCGCGGCGTTCGCCGAGGAACATGTGCTCGGTGCGGCACAGGCCGATGCCCTGCGCGCCGAACCTGCGGGCGCGCGCCGCGTCGTCCGGGTTGTCGGCGTTCGCGCGGACGTAGAGCGCGCGCTTCTCGTCGGCCCAGGTCATGATCCGGTGCACGGACTTGACCAGCTCGCCGGCCCGCTGCGAGTCGGCGCCGAGGCGTCCCTCGAAGTACTCGACGACGGGGGAGGGGGCCACCGGGACCTCGCCGAGGTAGATCGCGCCGGTCGAGCCGTCGATCGAGATGACGTCGCCCTCCTCGACGGTGACGCCGCCCGGGGCGGTGAACCGGCGGGCCTTCGTGTCGACGTCGAGCTCCTCGGCGCCGCACACGCAGGTCTTGCCCATGCCGCGGGCCACGACCGCCGCGTGCGAGGTCTTGCCGCCGCGCGAGGTCAGGATGCCCTGCGCCGCGATCATGCCGCCGAGGTCGTCCGGGTTGGTCTCGCGCCGGATCAAGATGACCCGCTCGCCGGAGCGCGACCACTTGACCGCGGTGTACGAGTCGAACACGGCCTTGCCCACGGCCGCGCCGGGGGAGGCGTTCATGCCCTTGGCCATGCGCTTGGGCGAGCCGGTCAAGTTGAACTGCGGGAACATCAGCTGCGCGAGCTGGGCTCCGGTCACCCGCTCAAGAGCCTCGTCCGGGGTGATCACGCCCTCGTCGACCAGGTTCGCCGCGATCAGGAACGCGGCCGCGGCCGTGCGCTTGCCCACGCGGGTCTGCAGCATCCACAGCTTGCCGCGCTCGATGGTGAACTCGATGTCGCACAGGTCCCGGTAGTGGTCCTCGAGCACCTTCATGATGCGCATCAGCTCGTCGTACGAGGCCTTGTCCAGGTCCTCGAGCTCTTGGAGCGAGAGGGTGTTGCGGATGCCCGCCACCACGTCCTCGCCCTGCGCGTTCGCCAGGTAGTCGCCGTACACGCCGGTGTGCCCGGTGGCCGGGTCCCGGGTGAACGCGACGCCGGTGCCCGAGTCGGGGCCGAGGTTGCCGAAGACCATCGAGCAGACGTTGACCGCCGTGCCCAGGTCGCCCGGGATCCGCTCCTGGCGCCGGTAGAGCTTCGCGCGCTCGGTGTTCCACGAGTCGAACACGGCGTTGATCGCCAGGTCCATCTGCTCGCGCGGGTCCTGCGGGAAGTCCCGTCCGGCCTGCTCGCGCACGATCGCCTTGTACGCGTCGACCAGCAGCGCCAGGTCGGCGGCGTCCAACTCGACGTCCGTCGTCACGTTCTTGGCGCGCTTGGCGGCGTCGAGGGCCTCCTCGAAGTGCTCGCCCTCGATCCCGAGCACGGTCTTGCCGAACATCTGGATCAGCCGGCGGTACGAGTCCCAGGCGAAGCGCTCGTCCCCGGCGACCTGCGCGAGCCCGGAGACGGACAGGTCCGACAGGCCGATGTTCAGCACCGTCTCCATCATGCCCGGCATCGAGAACTTCGCCCCGGAACGCACCGACACCAGCAGCGGGTCCGCCGGATCGCCCAGCTTGCGGCCCATCCGCTCCTCGAGCGCGGCCAAGTAGACCGAGACCTGCTCGTCCAGCCCCGCCGGCGCGGCCCCCGCCGCGAGATAGCCGCGGCAGGCGTCCGTGCTGATGGTGAATCCTGGCGGCACCGGCAGGCCGAGGTTGGTCATCTCGGCGAGGTTCGCACCCTTCCCGCCGAGGAGGTCCTTCATGTCCTTGTGGCCCTCGGTGAAGTCGAACACGTATTTCGGCGCCTGAGGGGACGGCGCATCGAGCGTCGGCACGTAGGGCTCCCTGAAGTCCTATGCGTACGAAAAAAGGCTGCTGACCCGCACGACCAGCAACCCTGTTGACGTCTATAGACACTACCCGCGGGTAGGGAGGCTGTCGACGTGAGAGGCCCCACGTCGGCCCGTGAGATCCTGGAGGGGTGAATCCGTCTCTCAGCTTCGGCCCCTACCCGGTGGACCCGCCGGTCGTCCTCGCGCCCATGGCCGGGATCACCAACGTCGCCTTCCGGCAGCTGTGCCGCGAGCAGGGCGCGGGCATCTACGTCTGCGAGATGATCACCACGCAGGCGCTGGTCGCCCGCAACCCGAAGACGTATCGGATGATCGAGTTCGGCGAGCAGGAGAAGCCGCGCTCGCTGCAGCTCTACGGCGTGGACCCGGCCACGGTCCGCAAGGCCGCCGAGATGGTCGTGCAGGAGAACCTCGCCGACCACATCGACGCCAACTTCGGCTGTTCGGTCAAGAAGGTCACCCGGCGCGGCGGCGGCTCGGCGCTGCCCTGGAAGCGGCAGCTGTTCCGGCAGATCGTGCGCGCCATGGTCGAGCCCGCCCGCGAGGCCGGCATCCCGGTCACGATCAAGATGCGCAAGGGCATCGACGACGACCACCTGACGTACATCGAGGCAGGTCAGATCGCCCAGGAGGAGGGCGTCACGGCCGTCGCCCTGCACGCGCGCACCGGCGAGCAGCGCTACTCCGGCGAGGCGGACTGGGAGTCGATCGCCCGGCTCAAGCAGGCCCTGGACATCCCGGTGCTCGGCAACGGCGACATCTGGGAGGCCGACGACGCGCTGCGGATGATGCGGGAGACCGGCTGCGACGGCGTCGTCATCGGCCGCGGCTGCCTGGGCCGGCCGTGGCTGTTCCGGGACCTCGCCAACGCCTTCGCGGGCAGCGACGAGCGGACCATGCCGGTGCTCGGCGAGGTCGCGAAAATCATGCGACGGCACGCCGAACTCCTCGTACAGTGGCTCGAGGACGAACGCGAGGGCGTCACGGGGTTTCGCAAGCACGTGGCGTGGTACTTGAAGGGCTTCCCGGTCGGCACCGAACTGCGCCGGGGCATGGCCATGGCCTCGAGCCTGACGGAACTCGACGACCTGCTCGGAAAGCTCGACCAGGACGCCCCGTTCCCGACCGAGGTGCTGGGCAAGCCCCGGGGACGGACCAACTCGCCGGCGCGGGTCGTGCTGCCGTACGGCTGGCTCGACAACCGCGACGACGACACCGTCCCGGAGGGCGCCGAACTGGACGACTCGGGAGGCTGAGGCACGCACGTCACACATTCGCCGACTGACGGTGCGCGCTGCGTTACGTAGCGTTACCTTGGGGAGGTGCGTGTGACGAGGACGGGCCGCAGATACACGGGCGTGTTCGCGGCGGGGGCGATGGCGGCGCTGGCCGCGGGCTGTGCGCAGACCCCGGCGGATCCGCCGCTGATCCAGCCGACCACCGCGGCGGTCGCCGCGCACCAGGACCAGCGGATCACCCTGCCGGTGACGGTGGCGGTGGCCTTCCACCACCCGGCGCTGGCCGACCGCACCGAGTACGCCGCGCTGTTCACGGTGCAGCAGGCGATGCGCTCGATGGTCCAGGCGGAGTACACCGGCTCCGGGCAGTCCCCCGAGCTCGCCGAGTACTGGACCGGCTCCGGGCTGACCACGGTGACCGCGCAGATAAGGCAGTGGACCGCGCACCAGCTCCAGCCGGTCGGCACGATCGTGCTCGAGGACACCGCGTACACCCCGGTCAAGGCCGGGCGCTCGGCCAAGGTCAGCTTCTGCGCCGACTGGTCGCACGTGGTGCGCGGCGAGTCGCGCACGCACGTGGTCGGCACGGCGGTCCAGGCGAAGAACGTGCGCCCGACGTACGAGGAGCTCGGCGTGTCCCGGCAGCCGGACCGGCGCTGGAAGGTCGACTCGCTGACCGTCACCCCGAACGCGCCGCGGTGCCCGAAGGGCTGAGCGGTACCCGCCGGACCCGACGCGGACCGTTGACAGAAACCGTGAGGCAGCGTCAACATTCGCGTTGACTATGCCCACCTCCGCCCGGGCGGCCAACGCCGCCGCGGTGCTGCGCGCCGTGCTGCTGCACGGGCCGGTGCCGCGTACCCGCATCGCCGAACTCAGCAGCCTGAGCCCGGCCACGGTCACCCGACTCCTCCCGCTGCTCGCCGAACGCGGCCTGGTCCGCGAGCTCGACGGCCCGGACGCCGCGCAGACCCTCGGCCGGCCGCGGGTGCCGGTGGACCTCGACGCGTCCGGCTGGGCCGTCCTCGGCGTGCACATCGGCGTCCGACGCAGCGTCTTCGGGCTGCTCGACCTGCGTGGCCGGTGGCTCGGCGCGAGCGAGCTCGAACACGAGGATCCGAGCCCGGACGCCGTCATCGAACAGGCCTGCGCGCGGCTGCGCTCGCTGCGCGGCCGGGTCGTCGGGCCGCGCCGCCTGCTCGGCCTCGGCGTGATCACCGGCGGCCGGATCGACGCGGAGACCGGAATCCTGGAGAGCCACCCGGGACTCGGCTGGCGCGACGTGGACCTGCGGGACGAGTTCGCCCGGCGCACCGGCCTGCCGGTCCACGTGGACGAACACGTGCGCGCGATGGCCGCCGCCGAGTCGCTGTTCGGCCGCACGCGGCTGGCCCGCAGCGTCGGCTACCTCTACGTCGGCAACGTGGTCGGCTTCGCGTACAGCGTGGACGGCGTCGTGCACCGCGGATCGCACGCGGCGGCCGGGGACGTCACCCACCTCCCGCTCGGTCTCGACGCGGGCTGCGAGCCGTGCTCCTGCGGCTCATGGAACTGCTTCCTCGGCCGCGTCGGCGAACACGCGGTGACCGAGCAGGCGCTGCGCCTCGGCGTCATCCCCGAACCCTGCTTCGAGCTCGTCGTGAAGGCCGCCCGCGCCGGGGACGAGCAGGCCGACCGGCTGCTGCGCGAGCGCGCCCGCGGCGTCGGCGCCGCCGTCTCCGCGCTCGCCGGGATCCTCGACCCCGAACTCTTCGTCGTCGCCGGCAGAGGCCTGACCGAGGCCGCCGAGTACCTGCCGGACCTCGACGCGACCGTTCACCGCCCCGGCGCCGCCCCGGTCGCGATCGTCCCGACCGCCTTCGGCCCGCACGTGAACGCCGTCGCCGCGGCCACGCTCGTCATCGACCGAGTCGTGCGGGATCCGCTCGGCGCTCAGGTACGGCCGTGACGAACATGTGCGGGGACGTCGGCATCGTCAGCCCCCTGGGCGGGAACTTGAAGCGCTCGGCGGACTTCACGGCGAGCCCGGCGGGCGCGATGGCCTCGGTCAGGTCGCGGGAGCAGTGGCAGCCCGCGCCGATCCACGGCCAGACCGTGGCGTCCAGGGCACGCTGCACCGCCGCGAGCCCGCCGCCCGCCGCGCGCACGTGCTCCAGCAGCCGGACCTCGCCGACGTCGCTGCCCTCCTGACGGCGCAGCACCGACCGCAGCTGGCTGAGCGCGGCGCACTGGTCCGGGACCGAGCACAGCACCAGCGAGCACACGGCCGCGTCGAACTGCCCCGCGAACGCCGAGAGGTCCTCCGCGACGCCGTCCACCACCTCGATCGGCACCGAGGCCTCGGCCGCCGCCTGGAGCGCCTTCTCGCGCATCCGCGGCTCCGGCTCGACCGCGACCACGCGTTCGACCTCCGGCGGGTAGTGCGCGAAGTTCAGGCCGCTGCCCGCGCCGAGCTCCAGCACCTGGCCGGACAGCCCGGCCAGGAAGCGGTCCCGGTACGCGGCGAACCCGGCCTTGTCCATCGCCGCCGCGCGGCCCGGATACCAACTGGCGAACACTCGGTGCTGCCTGCGCTCGCCCGTCGTCGCCTCGTCGGCCGGGCCGCCCTGCCTCGTCATGCGAACGAGGCTAGCTCTTCTTGGCCCAGAAGTAGAAGTAAGCGGGGCCGTAGCTCGTCATCGACGGGATGGTCGCGACCAGCCGGTAGTTCGACGCGCGGTACATCGCCGAGGCGATCGCCTGGTCCACGCCGGGGTTGTCGAGGCCGTCGTAGACCACTGTCTGGAAGTAGCCCGCCGCGATCGCCGCCTCGTACGCGGGCTCGCCGATCAGCGTCTGCCCCTTCGCGTTCGTGTACGCGAAGTAGAACGTGTCGGTGAACTGCAGGGGTTCGGCGTCCGGGTCGCCGCGCAGCGCGTAGATCGCCACCGAGTCCGCCTCGACGAGGTAGTGCCCGCCCGGCTTCTGGTACTTCACCAGCTCGGTGATCATCGTGTTCGAGTTCGGCCAGCCGTGGAACAGCGACAGCGACTGCCCCATGCCCAGCGCGAAGCAGAGCACCAGCACGCCGATGCCCAGCTGCGCCCGGTGGAAGTGCGAGCCGACCAGCCGGACCAGGCCGTACCCGGCCAGCGGCGCGGCGAAGAACAGGCCGAAGCCGACGTGCTTCTGCAGCGACGTGACCGTGTGCAGGTAGGCCTGGTACATGATCGGCAGCGCCGCGGTCCCGGCCAGCAGCAGCGCCAGGATCACCCGCTGCCAGCGCGCGGCGGGCAGCGCGGGGTGGCCGTGCAGGTACGGCAGCATCACCAGGTACACGCCGCCGAGCAGGGCCGCGGCGAACACCACGCCACCCCATTCGCCACCCTGCTGGACCACGTAGAAGATCGTGTTCGTGCCCTGCGCTCGGGCGGTCGTCGTCTGCTGCACGCCCTGCAGCGCGGTGGGTCCGGCGATCTTCGTCATGGCCCAGAGCACGGCCACCAGCCCGATGCAGAGCGCGACCGGCCGGATCAACGCCAGTTTCCCCGCGTACGGAGCGGCGGCGAACAGCGCCAGCAGCACGATGACGGGCACGAACATCAGCGCCGCGTACTTCGTGCCGACCGCGAGCGCCGCCGGGAACACCGCGAGCAGGTACAGCGGCCAGTGCGCGGTGGCGAAGCGCACCACCAGCCAGGCCGCGAGCGCGAGCAGGAACAGGGCGGGCGCGTCGTACGTGGCGAGTCCGCCGACGAACACGGTCGCCTCGGAGCAGCAGTACAGCGCCGCCGCGCACAGGGCCGCGCGGGTGCCGAACATCCGCCGCGTCAGCAGATAGAGCAGGCCGGTCGTGCCGAGCATCAGCACGAGGCTCAGCAGCCGGGCCGCGAACAGTCCGCCGACCTGGTCCGCGACCGAGCCGACCACCGGATAGAGCGTCGGTGCGCCGGAGAAGTAGGACCAGAAGTTCGTGGGCAGCGCCGTGCCGTACAGCAGGTGCCCGAGCTCGAGGTGGCCCGCGTAGAGGTAGAGCGCCTCGTCCTCGAACGCCGAGTTGTTGTTGCGCAGCGTCAGTACGGCCTGCAGCAGCAGGATGAAGCTCAGCAGCCCGCGCCGCGTCCGGGCCCCGGTCCAGAAGCCCGGCCGCTGCGCCTTCGCCGCCTCCGAGCCGTCGTCCGGGGCGCCGTCGTCCAGCTTGATGGCGCTCATCAGCTCGGTCTCGGCCTGCATCGCCCGATGCTGCAAGACCTCGGGACGCAGCAGCACGCCGGTCTCGTCGAAGGGCACGTGGTCCTGCCACTTCGGCGGGCCGGAGTGGCCGCCGTCGTCCGCCAGGGCCGACTTCTCGCCCTCCGGCTTCGCGTCCGGGCGCTCCGGCTTCGGGCGCTCCGGTTTCGATTCGGCCGGCTGCTCGGTCTTGTCCGGTACCCGCAGCGTCAGGTCGTCCTCGTCGGGCTCCGGCGCGGCCGCGCGGCTCTTGCCGGGCATCGCGATCAGCTGGGTCTCGGCGAAGGCGTCGTCGTACGAACTCTCGCTCACTTCACACCACTCACCGTGAAGCCGAAGTGGCTCGTGTTCAGGTCGAGCTCATCGCGGAACTCGGTCTCCAGGACGGGTCGGTTCTCGATGCGCCAGTCCCCGCCCTTGTTGTAGTCGTACCAGACGAAACCGATGATGTCGGAGTGCTGGTCCACGGCCGCGAACAGGTCCTGCAGCGAGCGGACCTCGTTCGTGCCCGCCTCCACCGACGTCTCCGCGATGATGAACGGCTTCTGGGTGAACCCGCGGATCTCGGTGAGCGTCGGCAGATACAGCGTGCTGTAGCTGTTCGGACCCTGCTGCGTCCAGTAGCCGGTCACCCCGACCCAGTCCACGTAGGAGTCCCCGGGATAGTAGTCCTGCAGCGACACGTCCGGCACCGGGTAGATGTCGTTCGGGTCCCAGATCCAGATGACGTTCGTCGCCCCGGCCGCCGCGAACAGGTCGTGCACGTGCTTCCACGCCGCGACGAACTGCGCCGCCGTCGCCTTGCTGGTGCCCCACGGATACCAGTTGCCGTTGAACTCGTGGCCGAAGCTCAGCGCGATCGGCACGTTCAGGGTGCGCACGGCCGTCGCGAAGGCGGTGATGTAGCTGTCGGTCTTGCCGGCCGCGATGTCGGAGAGCGAGGTGCTCCACGGCTCCCAGACCACGAAGTCCATCGCGCCGTAGGACCACGCGTTGGACGCGGCCTGGGTGTCGAAGGACGTGCCCCAGGCGAGGTACTGGCCGAGCAGGTTCGGCTTGGTGCCGACCCAGGAGGCGAACTGGCTCGCCGGGGCCGTCGAGTCGGGCGAGCCGTCGATCTCCAGGCCCAGGTACTTGCGCTTCGGGTTCAGCAGCGAGGTCACGTCGTACGCCGGGGCCAGCGGCGCGCTCTGGTCCGCCGTCGCCGTGCTGCTCGCGGTCGTGGTGGGGGCCGGGGCCGCGCCCTTCGCGCCGGAGCCCGCGACCGGGTGCCGCGCGTCGTTCCAGGTGCCCGCCGAACGGATCACCGAGCAGCCGGCCAGCGAGGCCGCGACGAGCATCGTGGCCAGCAGGGCCGCGGATATCCGCCCGCGCCGCATCAGCCCGCCGCCTTCGACGGCCGGGCGAACACCCGCGCCGCGGTCGCCATGTAGAACAGCCCGGAGGCGAGGAAGAGCGCGTAGTCGATCGGGTCGCCGGTCTTCATCCGCCACAGCGCGACGCCGACCCACGCGGCCGCGGACACCGACGTCCAGCCGATCATGCCGTACCAGAAGCGGGCGTTCTTGCCCTGCTTCTTGGACGCCGAACCGGTCGGCTGCCAGCCCATCCGCTTCTTGCGCAGCACGTCGTAGATGGTGAACACGTGCGCCCAGCCGTACGTCATCCGGCAGGCGTACGCCTCGAGCCGGTACGGGACCCGGTGCCAGAGCGGGAAGATGATGCCCGCGTAGAGCAGGCCGGGCAGCACCCAGACCAGGTTGTCCACCCGCATCTCGCGCGACCAGAAGATCATCAGCGCCAACGGCACCAGCGGGACGATGAACGTGGCCAGCGCCGTGTGCACGTAGTAGAAGAACCCGGACAGGTAGCTCAATCGGACCCGCCAGGGCAGCTTCGTGCCCCAGAACTTCTTGCTGCCCAGCATGCTCATGTTGCCGGAGCACCAGCGGTACTGCTGGTTGACGTACGCGGCCACGTTGTCCGGGCAGACCCCGGTGGACAGCGCCAGCGGCAGGTAGCGCAGCCGCCAGCCCTTGCGGTAGAGGTCGAAGCCGGTGTGCACGTCCTCGGAGTGCTCGATCAGGGTCATGCCGCCGTTGTCCTCGAGGGCGGCACGGCGGTAGACGGCGCAGGTGCCGACGCAGATCGCCCCGTCGTAGGTGGACAGCGAAGTCTGGATGTTGCGGTAGAACAGCTCCTGCACCGCGCCCGCGCCGCGCTCGAGCCAGGTCTGCTGGTCCAGCACCCGAAAGAACTGCGGGGTCTGCACGATCCCGATCGTCGGGTCCGCCTCCATCAGCGGCAGCACCTCGTCGAGGAAGTCCGCCCGGGGCGCGAAGTCGGCGTCCAGCAGCAGGATGTAGGGCGCGTGCGATATCCGGTAGCCGTAGAGCAGGTTCCCGGCCTTCTTGTACCAGCCGCGGTTCGCCCGGCCCGCGTACACGAAGCCCATCTCGCCGGCCAGCTTCTGCAGGTGCGGGCTGGAGGAGTCGTCGAGCACGTACGCGGTGACCCGGCCCGGATAGTGCGCCCGCAGTGCCGCGACGTTCTCCCACGTGTTGCGCAGCACCGGAGTCGGCTCGCCGCACACCGGCAGCAGCACGTCCACCGCCGGGTACGTCTCGGGCTGCCAGGAGTTGACGATCTTGCGGTGCCCGGCGAGGTCGAAGTCCGGACTGATCGCCGTCGAGATCTGCGACACCAGGAAATACAGGATGGTGAATCCGAGGAATGGGACATAAATCCACATCCACGGCGAAAGCCGGGTCATCAGGACCTGACTGTAAGCGAGTGCCAGGAAGCTGAGCGTCGAGAACACCACGAGCAGGCGGGTGCCGCGCTTCGTGTACGAGTACTTCTCGCGGTCGTCCGGGGGGACGGGCAGCAGTCCGCCGAGATCCTGTGTCGTGCTCTCGGGATCGGTCGCGACCCTGGTCACAGTGGGGAAGCCGGGGCTGCGAGGCCGCACGCGACGCCTGCCGAGGACTTCGGACATGAAGTTTCCTGCCCCCTCATGAACTGTTCTGAGCCGAACTCATCAAGCCGACGGTTGGAGATGCTACCGTGTGCGCCGGGTGAGCTGATCCCGCAACCGGAAATTTTCCGACGCGCCGCGTCCGGCACGACTTCCTGTGCTAGCTTCGTAATTCTTCGGTGCCGCAGTGTAGCGGCAAGTGGTGTGCGGCCGTCGCCCGGCTAACCGCCGCGGGTGTGGGCCTGCGTTGGGGAGGACACTGTGAGAAGCATCAATGATCTGCTGGGCGACCTCAGAGCGGCCGCGCCGCCCCGATCCGCGGAGCTGACCGCGGACCAGGTCGAACGGCTGCGATGTCTCACCCGCGAACTGCTGGAGCTCAAGCCCCAGTCGCTCGCGGAGTACCGGCGGTTCGAGGGAGTGCGCTCCCGGGGGATCGAACTGCCGCAGGACGAACTCGCGGCGCGCGTCGAAGGCGCCACCATTCTCGTGACCGGCGGCACCGGCTGCATCGGCCAGGTGCTCCTCAAGCAGTTGCTACCGCACCGTCCCGCGCGGCTGGTGAGCATGAGCCGCGGCCGCACCGCGCTGCCCCGGATCGACGGCGTCGAGTTCGTCTACGGAGACGTGCGCTACCGGTCCAGCCTCGACGAGGTCTTCGCGGAGATCCGGCCGGACATCGTCTTCCACGTCGCCGCGCAGCGCAATCCCGGCCTCGCCGAGGTCGAGGTGCTGCGGACGGTCGCCACCAACGTGTTCGGCACCAGGAACGTGCTGCAGGCCGCCGCGCGCGCCGGCACCGGCACCGTCGTCTGCGCGTCCACCGGCAAGGCGCTGCGTCCCTACTCCCCGGACGTGTACGCCGCCTCCAAGCGCATCGGCGAATGGATCCTGGCCCGCGCCGCAGCCTCCCCGGACCTGCGCCTGTCCGCCTCCCGCTTCACCCACGTCGTGGACAACTCGATCATCGGCGACCGGCTGCGCGCCTGGTGCGCCAAGGACGAGCCGATCCGCCTGCACAGCGCCGACATCGGCTTCTACATCCAGTCCGCCCAGGAATCCGCACAGTTGCTGCTCTGCGGTCTCATCGACGCCCAGCCCGGCAACCTCAGACTCAACGCCCTGCGCGACCTCGACTGGCCCGCCAGCCTCCTCGAAGTGGCACTCGGAGCCGTGGCCCACACCGGCTCCGCCGCCCCCGTCTACATCGCCGGCTACGACAGCGGCTACGAGGAGCAGGCCTTCCCCGGCCTCTACGACCCCATGACCGCCGGCGACGTCAGCCCCCTGATCAACGTCTTCGAGGCCGTAGGCGCCAAGGCCGCCGCCTCCGAGCAGGTAGACATGTTCATCCCCGACGCCCTGGCCGACGACGAGGCCCCCCTCCAAGCCCTCGCCGAACTGGAATCCGCCTGCGTCCCCGCCCTCACCGGCGAACCCGACCCCAGCCAGGTCCGTCAGAAGCTTGACGACCTCTCCTGGGCCCTGCTCGAGTCCACCGTCGTGGAGATCCCCGCCCAACACCGCGCCCGCGCCGTCCGCCTGGCCGAACGTTCCGTGGCCACCCTCCCCGACCAGCACCCGCACCACAGACTGCTGAGCACGCTGCGGCCCTGAGGTTGCTGGCACTCCTCGGTCGCTACGTCCGCGGGCCTACGGCGCTCGCCCCCGCTCGCTGTCTCAGGGATCTGCGACTATCGCTGGGCCCTGAGGATTCCCGCACATTGTCAGTCCCTTTGGCTAGCGTGCCGGTTGTGACTTCCACTGCTGACTTCATTGAGCTTGCCCATGAGCATCTTCCGCAGCGGTTCGCGGAGCGCTTCATCAGTCTGCTGCGTCCCGCGGTCGTTTTTCCCGGGGGCACGGAGGGGCCTGACGGTCCGGGGCTGCGTTGCGGCGGCACTCCGCTGCTGCCCGATGACGTGGACTGGCCGCTGTACGACGGGCGCTTTCCGATGCGCTACGTCGCCGAACTCGACTGTGCGGCTGTGGCGGCCGTCGGTGGGGTCGATCTGATGCCCGTGAGCGGTCATCTGCTGTTCTTCTGCGAGGAATCCTTCTTCCACAAGATCGAATATCCGGACGAGGAGCAGTTGAGCCCGGAGACGCCGTGGAACAGTGCCACGGTGCTCTACCTGCCCGCGGGGACGGTGCGCCGGGCACGTCAGACTCCAGACCGGATCGAGGAGCTGGAGCTGGAGTTGTACGAGCGCGGCGCGCAGGCAGCGAGCACGCCGCCGAGTCTGAACAGCGAGTTCGCCGCGTACAACTTCGGGCCCGACGCTCCGGCCATGATCGCCGCGCATATGGAAGACGTCACGCGCGGTGGCGAGCCGAGCGATGCGGCCATTTACCCGTTGTGGGCCGAGGACTTCGAAGACGGCATCGACGATCTCCAATGCTACGTGCAGACCGGCGGCCACCCCAACGCGGTCCAAGGGCCCGTGGAACTGCACGCCGCCCGCGCCGCGCTGCAGCGGGACGGCGTGGCGGAACCCGATGAGCAGGCAGTGTTCGACGAGACGGAGCACTGGCGCGTGCTGCTTCAGGACGCCATCGACGAGGACGGCGTCACCATCGGCTACTGGCTCCTGCGTGACGACGACCTGGCCGCGGGGCGCTTCGACCGCGTCTACTTCGAGCGCCAGCACTGAAAAGTAGTAGTACTCCTCAGTGATGCCGGCAGCACGCCGTCCTGGCCGGGCTTGTCGGGTCGGTGACCCAGGCCAGGGCCTCGGCCAGGTTGTGTTCGACGATGCCCAGCATGAAGTCGCGGTCCGGGAAGTCGGTTTCCAGCAGGCGTAGGGGGCCGGAGGTCAGGGAGAGGCGTTGGACGAGCATGTAGAGCGCCAGTCGCTGTTCGTCGAGGCCGTCGACGGCGAGGTGGTGGTAGTCCTGGTGCAGGCGCAGCCGTAGGAAGACGTGCTCCCATTCGACGTCGTAGTACATCAGGTCTTCGATGTCGATGATGACCGGCCGGCCGTTCCGGTCTACCAGGACGTGGTCGAGGCCGAGTTCGCCGTGTACGACGGAGTATTCGGCGCGGGGCTGTACGGCTGACGCGAGAATGTGCAGGCGTTCCTCGAGTTGGTCGCGGACCGCCGCCGCTCTCGGGTCGCGTGCCGCCGCGTCGTCGAGGCAGCGCAGGCCGAAGGTGAGGGCGTCGGCTTCGCAGGAGGCTGAGTGGGACGGGGCGCCCGCGTCGACGAGGGCCACGCTGCCGAACGCGGGTGCGTGGTACTCGCGCATCGCGGCCAGGCCCTCGGCGAGGCGGGCCATCGTGGGGGTGGCGGCCCGCGGGTCGCGTTCGAGGAACTCCATCAGGTTCCCGCCGGGGAAGTCCTCGAGGATCGCGATGTCGGCCGGGTAGTACGTCCGGTCGCGGTCGACGAGGTGGAGTTCCGGCACGCGCAGGCCGAGCGCGTCCAGCCGACCGCGGGCGGCCAGGAACCGGTCGAGGCCGTAGCCGGGGGTGAAGGGGTCCGTCTCGTCGTCGCCCCACTCGGGGGTGGGCCAGTAGTTCTCCGAGGCCTCCCAGAGGTACGCGACCGCCGTGCCCGCGTCGTCCAGCGTCAGCCGGTACACGCCCTTGCGCGAGCCGCCGGTCAGCCGTTCGACCCCGGTCAGCCGCCGCCCGCCGCCGAACGCCGCCCTCGCCGCGTCCGCCAGCTGATCCGTCGTCACAGTCCTCGGCGCCACTGTCCACACACCCCCCGGAAAGAAAGACACGGCCCCGTCCCGGCGGCGTACCGCGGAACGGGGCCCTTCACAAACCTCAGCAGTTCGGCAGGCGCTCGGCCAGGTACCTCTCGACCTGGTCCAGCGACACGCGCTCCTGGTGCATGGTGTCGCGCTCGCGGACGGTCACGGCGTTGTCCTCGAGGGTGTCGAAGTCGACCGTGACGCAGAACGGGGTGCCGATCTCGTCGTGGCGGCGGTAGCGGCGGCCGATGCCCTGCGCGTCGTCGAAGTCCACGTTCCAGGTGCGGCGCAGGTTGTTCGCCAGGTCCTTGGCCTTCGGCGACAGGTCCGTGTTGCGGGACAGCGGCAGCACCGCGACCTTGATCGGGGCGAGACGGCGGTCCAGCTTGAGCACCGCGCGCTTCTCCATCTTGCCCGCCGCGCTCAGCGCCTCCTCCTCGACGTACGCGTCGAGCAGGAACGCCAGCAGCGCACGGGTCAGACCGGCCGCGGGCTCGATGACGAACGGGGTGAACCGCTCGTTGTTCGGCTGGTCGAAGTACGACAGGTCCTGGCCGGACGCCTTCGAGTGCGTGGTCAGGTCGAAGTCGGTGCGGTTCGCGACGCCCTCGAGCTCGCCGAACTCGCTGCCGCCGAAGTTGAAGCGGTACTCGATGTCGACGGTGCGCTTCGAGTAGTGCGACAGCTTCTCCTTCGGGTGCTCGTAGAGCCGCAGGTTGTCCGCCGCGATGCCGAGGCCGGTGTACCAGTCGAAGCGCTCCTGGATCCAGTAGTCGTGCCACTTCTCGTCCTCGCCGGGCTTGACGAAGAACTCCATCTCCATCTGCTCGAACTCGCGGGTGCGGAAGATGAAGTTGCCCGGGGTGATCTCGTTGCGGAACGACTTGCCGATCTGGCCGATGCCGAACGGGATCTTGCGGCGGCTGGTCTCCAGCACCGTCTTGTAGGACACGAAGATGCCCTGCGCGGTCTCGGGCCGCAGGTAGTGCAGGCCGGAGCCGTCGGCCACCGCGCCGAGGTGCGTGGTGAGCATGCCGTTGAACTGCTTGGGCTCGGTGAACTGGCCCTTCACGCCGCAGTTGGGG
>DATJIF010000207.1:0-16621 GCA_035493475.1 Actinospica sp. | reverse complement strand
CAGTACTTCGTAGAAGACGGCGCGCTTGAACCAATCCGGGTCGCGCTCGCTCTTGGGCAGGTCGAGCGGGCTGTCGGAGACGGGCTCGTTGACGATCACGGTCACTCCTTGGCTTCAGGAGGAGCACTCTGCGGTGCCAGGTGGATGAGCACCCCTCACCGCTGCCCGAGTCATCGCCGGACGGTCAGCAGGTGTGCGGGGTTCTCGTGAGGGTCGAGTCGGATGTAGTTGTCCCGTCCCCAGTGGAAGGTGCCGCCGCCGAGCTCGTCGTGCACGACGAGGCGGTCCGTCCAGCCGAGGCCGAGTGCGGGAAGGTCGAGGTGGACCGTGGCCTCCCGCGTGCTGTGCGGGTCCAGGTTGACGACCGTGATCACCGTGTCGCCGTCCTGATCCCGCTTGGAGTAGCACAGCACAGCATCGTTGTCCGTGTGGTGGAAATGCAGATTCCGCAACCCTTGTAGGGCACGATGGTTACGTCGGAGGGTGTTGAGTCTGGTCAGCAGCGGGGCGAGTGATCTGCCCTCCGCCTCGGCGGCGGCCCAGTCGCGAGGCCTCAGCTGGTACTTCTCCGAGTCCAGGTACTCCTCGCTGCCCGGGGCCGCGGGCAGGTTCTCGCACAGTTCGTATCCAGAGTAAACCCCCCACGTCGGTGCGAGTGTCGCGGCGAGGATAGCGCGGATCTCGAACGCCGGACGACCGCCGTGCTGGAGGTAGGCGTGCAGGATGTCCGGGGTGTTGACGAAGAAGTTCGGGCGCAGGAACGGGGCCGACTCGGTGGACAGCTCCCGCAGGTAGTCCTGGAGTTCGTCCTTGCCGGTGCGCCAGGTGAAGTACGTGTACGACTGGTGGAAGCCGATCGCCGCGAGGGTGTGCATCATCGCCGGACGGGTGAACGCCTCGGCCAGGAACAGCACGTCCGGGTCGGTCCGGTGGATCCGGTCCAGCAGCACCTCCCAGAACGCGACCGGCTTGGTGTGCGGGTTGTCGACCCGGAAGATCCGGACGCCGTGCTCCATCCAGTGCCGCAGCACCCGCTCGCACTCCTCGAGCAGGCCGGCCAGGTCGGTGTCGAAGTGGATCGGGTAGATGTCCTGGTACTTCTTCGGCGGGTTCTCGGCGTACGCGATGGTGCCGTCGGAGCGGTGCCGGAACCAGTCCGGGTGCTTCTCCACCCACGGGTGGTCCGGCGAGCACTGCAGCGCGAAGTCGAGGGCGATCTCCATGCCGAGCTCGGCGGCGCGTTCGACGAAGTGGTCGAAGTCCTTGATCGTGCCGAGCTCCGGGTGGACCGCGTCGTGGCCGCCCTCCGGGGAGCCGATGCCCCAGGGCGAGCCCGGGTCGTACTCGCCGGGGGTCAGCGAGTTGTTCGCGCCCTTCCGGAACGAGGTGCCGATCGGGTGGATCGGCGGCAGGTAGACCACGTCGAAGCCCATGGCGGCCACGGCGGGCAGCCGCTCGGCGGCGGTGCGCAGGGTGCCGGAGCGCGGCGGGCGCAGGCCGAGCGGGTCGACGCGGGCACCCTCGGAGCGCGGGAAGAACTCGTACCAGGACCCGTACAGCGCCCGCTCCCGGTCCACCCGCAGCGGCAGCCGCTCGCCCGCGGTGACGTGCTCGCGCACCGGCCGCACGGCCAGCGCCTCGTGCACCTCGTACCGGTCGGCCAGCGCCAGCCGGGCCTCCGGGCTCGCCTCCTGGTCGCGCAGCTGCTCGGCGGTCTCCAGCAGCAGTTCCCGGCCGGGGTACTCGACCTCCTGCCCGGGGGTGACCGGCACCACGGTCTCGGCCGCGGCGGCGCGCTCGAGCAGGGCGGCGCCGTCCGCGAAGACCACCTCGACGTCCTGGCCGGCCGGGATCTTGGCGCGGGCCACGTGGTACCAGGTGGCCACCGGGTCGTCCCAGGCCTCGACGTGGAAGGTCCACTCGCCGGGCCGGTCGGCCTGCACCCAGGCCTCGTACCGGTCGGTGCCGGGCACGGTCTCGCGCATCCGGTGCCAGCCGTCGGGCCGGCCCTCGGGGTCGGTGAGCACGACGTTCGCGGCGACGGCGTCGTGGCCCTCGCGGAAGACGGTGGCGGAGACGGGGAACAGTTCGCCGGGGACGGCCTTGGCCGGGCGGGCGCCGTCGAGGACTCGAGGCTGGACGTCGAGCAGCGGGATGCGTCCGATCACACTTCTATTCCTATCCGAATCCGGCCGCCCGTACTACCGCTCACGGCCGAACGTCTGGTGACTTCGTGAAAAGCCGGCACACCGAATGGCTCTCGCATGTTGGGCGGTCGCTGTACGTGCGGGCGTGGCTGCGGCTAGGCTCGATCAGCATGAAGGCGATCCGGCGCCTGACGGTGCGCACAGTCCTGCCCGAACCCCTCTCCGCTTTGACCGAGCTGGCGATGAACCTGCGCTGGTCCTGGCACGAGCCGACGAGGGCGCTGTTCGAGGCGATCGATCCCGAGCAGTGGGATCAGGCCCATCACGACCCCGTCCAGCTGCTCGGCTCGGTGCGTACCGAGCGGTTCGCGCAGCTGGCCGCAGACGAGCACTTCACCGCCCGGGTCGCGGCGGCCGCGGAGGACCTGCGCGATTATCTGACCAAGCCCAAGTGGTATCAGACGCTTGAGAACCCGCCGCAGGCGATCGCGTACTTCTCCCCCGAGTACGGCATCACCGCGGTGCTCCCGCAGTACTCCGGCGGCCTCGGCATCCTGGCCGGCGACCACCTGAAGGCGGCCTCCGACCTGGGCGTCCCGATCATCGGCGTGGGCCTGCTGTACAAGCGCGGCTACTTCCGGCAGTCGCTGTCCAGGGACGGCTGGCAGCTGGAGACCTATCCGCTGCTGGACCCGGACAACCTGCCGCTGACCAAGCTGCGGGACGCGGACGGCGCGGCGGTGCGGGTCACGATCGGGCTGCCCGAGCTGCGCGAGCTGGTGGCGCAGGTCTGGCTGGCCAAGGTCGGCCGGGTGCCGCTGCTGCTGCTCGACACGGACATCGAGGAGAACGCGGACGGCGGCCGGGACGTGACCGACCGGCTCTACGGCGGCTCGCCCGAGCACCGGCTGCACCAGGAGATGCTGCTCGGCATCGGTGGCATCCGGGCGGTGCGCGCCTACTGCGCGATCAGCGGCCTGCCCGCGCCCGAGGTCTTCCACACGAACGAGGGGCACGCCGGGTTCCTCGGCGTGGAGCGGATCCGCGAACTGGTCGAGGACCACGGCCTGGACTTCGACGAGGCGCTGGCCGCGGTGCGCGCCGGGACGCTGTTCACCACGCACACCCCGGTGCCCGCGGGCATCGACCGCTTCGCGAAGGACCTGATCGCCGAGCACTTCGGCGGCGAGAACGGCAATCCGGGCGTGCCGGTGCAGCGGGTGCTGGCGCTGGGCGCCGAGACCTACCCGGGCGGCGACCCGGGCACCTTCAACATGGCCGTGATGGGCCTGCGGCTGGCGCAGCGGGCCAACGGCGTGTCGCTGCTGCACGGCGAGGTCTCCCGGGAGATGTTCGGCGGGCTGTGGCCGGGCTTCGACGCGCCGGAGGTGCCGATCACCTCGATCACCAACGGCGTGCACGCGATGACCTGGGTGCATCCGCTGGTCACCGAGCTGATCGAGCGCGAGCTCGGCCCGGACGCGATGCGCGCGCCGTTCGAGGCGGTCGGCCGGATCCCGGACAAGACGATCTGGGAGATCCGCACCCGGCTGCGCGCCGAGCTGGTCGAGGAGGCCCGCCGGCGGGTGCAGGAGTCCTGGATCGCGCGCGGCGCCTCCGCCGCCGAGCTGGGCTGGACCGGCGCGCTGCTCGACCCGAACGCGCTGACCATCGGCTTCGCCCGGCGGGTGCCCTCCTACAAGCGGCTGACCCTGATGCTGCGGGACCGGGAGCGGCTGATCCGGCTGCTGACCAACCCGGACCGGCCGGTGCAGCTGGTCATCGCGGGCAAGGCGCACCCAGCGGACGACGGCGGCAAGCGGCTGGTGCAGGAGCTGGTGCGGTTCGCCGACGACCCGCGGGTGCGCCACCGGATCGCCTTCCTGCCGAACTACGACATGGAGATGGCGCAGACCCTGCTGCCCGGCTGCGACGTGTGGCTGAACAACCCGCTGCGGCCGCTGGAGGCCTGCGGCACCTCGGGCATGAAGTCGGCGCTGAACGGCGGCCTGAACCTGTCCATCAAGGACGGCTGGTGGGACGAGTGGTTCGACGGCGAGAACGGCTGGGCGATCCCGACCGCGGACGGCGTGGAGGACCCGGACCGGCGTGACGAGCTCGAGGCCGCGGCGCTCTACGACCTGATCGAGAACTCGGTGGCCCGGCGCTTCTACGACCGGGACGCCGCCGGGCTGCCGACCCGCTGGATCGAGATGGTGCGGCACACGCTGACCAGCCTCGGCCCGAAGGTGCTGGCCGGGCGGATGGTGCAGGACTACGTGCAGCGGCTGTACGAGCCCGCCGCGCGCTCCAGCCGCGCCGCGTCCGCCGAGGACTACGCGGGCTCGCGCGAGCTGGCCGCGTGGACGACGAAGGTCCGCGAGGTCTGGTCGCAGGTCGCGATCGAGCACGTGGACGCGGAGCCGGACGGCGAGGGCGTCGGCCCGGCGCGCCGGCCCCGGCTCGGCGGCGGGCTGCGGATCAGGGCGCTGGTGCAGATCGGCGAGCTGGCCCCGGACGAGGTGCAGGTGCAGGCCGTGTTCGGCCGGGTGGACGAGGACGACCAGCTGCGCTCCGCCTCGATCGCGACGCTCGAGCACCTCGGCGTGGACGAGATCGGCCGCAACCGCTACGAGGGCGTGATCGGCCTCGACCAGTCCGGTCCGTTCGGCTACACCGTGCGCGCCGTGCCGACGCACCGGCTGCTGTCGTCCTCGGCCGAACTGGGCCTGGCGACGCTGCCGTACTCCGGCTGACGCGCGCTCAGATCAGTTCGTGATCCCCAGGGTGAACCAGACGGTCTTGCCCTGGGGATGCGAGCGCACTCCCCAGTCCGTCGAGAGCTCGTCGACCAGGTGCAGGCCGCGGCCGCCCTCGTCGCCGACCTGGACGTTGCGCAGCCGGGGCACGGTCGGGTTGCCGTCGGAGACCTCGACCATGACGCTCTCGGCGTCCCGGGTCATCCGCAGCCCGAACGGCGCGATCCCGTAGCGCAGGGCGTTCGTCACCAGCTCGCTGACCAGCAGTTCGACCACGTCGGCGAGCCCCTGCAGGCCCCAGGCGAGCAGCCGGTCGCGGATCAGGTCCCTGGCTTGGGCGACGGCGGTGGGCCGGGCGGTCAGGGTCCACGCGGCGGCCTCGGCTTCGGGCAGCCGGCCGAGCTTGGCCAGCACGAGCGTGGCGTCGCCGGTGTGCTCGCCGTTCCCGAGCATCACGCTGCTGATGTGCTCGCAGGTCTGGTCCAGCTGCTCGCCGGGCACGTCCTCGGCCTTGTCGAGCAGCCGCCCGAGTTCGGCGATCGCGCCGTCCGCGTCCTCGCCGAGCGCGTGGCCGAGCAGTCCGTCCGTGTAGAGCGCGAGCAGCGAGCCGGGCGGGATCGTGTACTGCCGCTCCTCGAACCGCGCGCCGCCGACGCCGAGCGGCGGGCCGACCGGCAGCGCGACGCGGTACGCCGGGTCGTAGGGCGTACGCAGCAGCGGGGGCAGGTGGCCGGCCGAGGCGAACACGGCGGTGCCGTCGGACAGGTCGCAGCTGACGTAGACACAGGTGCTGGTGAACTCGTCGCCGAGCGATTCGGCGAGCACGTCGAGCCGGTGCAGCACCTGCGCCGGGCTGAGATCGAGCTGCGTCAGCACCCTCGTAGCGCTCCGGAACTGGTCGGCTACCGAGGGTGGTACCGGCAGGTCGCCGCCGAGCACGTCGCCCACCACCAGCACGAGGCGATTTCCGGGCAGCCGCAGCGAATCCGACCAGTCGCCACCCTCCGCCCCGGTCAGACCGGTGCGGCGCCGGTACGCGACGCGTACTCCGGCCACCTCGGGTACCGAGGAGGTACTGGGCATAGGGGCGGATCCTGGGGTCGTTCGGGACGTGCCTTACACCTGGTTCATCCCCAGAGACAACCCGTTTAATAGGACTTTCCCCGTGAGTTACGCCACCCGGGTCCCGGATTTCGCCTCAGCGTCGAGAACATCGAGGATCACGTAGTCCCCCTGCAGCCACGGCAGCTCGCGCACCTCGGGCGTCCCGGCGGTCAGCCAGCGCAGCTCGTCGTGGCTCTCGATCGGCTCCGGCTCCCCGGCCAGCAGCTCGGCCCGGTACGTGCGCACCAGGTAGCGGCCGTTCGGCGAGACGTACTCCGGCCCGACCGGGTCGCCCACCGCGATCTCCACGCCGAGCTCCTCGCGGCACTCCCGGATCAGCGCCGCCACGTCGTCCTCGCCCTCCTCGGCCTTGCCGCCGGGGAACTCCCACAGGCCGCGCAGCGCCTCGGGCTCGGTCCGGCGGGCGGCGAGGAAGCGGCCGTCGCGCTCGATCACGGCGGCGACGACGGGGATGAGGCGCTCGGGCGCGGGCTGCGGCGTGGTCATGCGCTCCATGGTGCCAGGCTCCGCGCCCGAACCGGTTACAGCTCGCGAGTTGCGGGGGGCTTCATGGGGGCGGAGATACTGGGGTTCATGCCCAGCATGCACGCCTACGACGCGGAACTCGCCGACCTGATCTTCGACTACATGCGCGAGCGGCTCCAGCTCGACCCGGTCCCGCTGGACCACCCGGGCCGCAAGGACAAGCTGGACTCGGTGCTGGCCGGGCTGATCGGCCCGGAGGGGCACGACCCGCACAAGGTGCTGTCCGTCTACGACGACCACCTGTCCCAGGCGGTGATCTCCTGCGACAGCCCGCGCTTTTTGTCCTTCATCCCGGCCGCGCCGACGAAGGCCGCGCTGCTGTTCGACATGGTCGTGTCCTGCGCCTCGCTGCAGGGCATCTCTTGGCTGGAGGCCTCCGGCGCGATCGCCGCGGAGAACCAGGTGCTGCGGCTGATCGCGGACTTCGCCGGGATGGGCCCGCACGCCGGCGGCTGCTTCGTCACCGGCGGCTCGGCGGGCAACCTGTCCGCGCTGGTGGTGGCGCGCGACGTGGCCCGCCAGCGGCTCGGTCTCGGCCCCTACGACCGGGTGCGGATCGCGGTCAGCGACCAGGCGCACTCGTCCATCGGCAACACGCTGCGGATCATCGGCGTCGAGCCCCTCGTCGTGCCGAGCGACGACCACCGGCTGACCGGGGCCAAGCTGCGCGCCACCCTCGCGGCCGACGACAGCGGGATCCCGGTGATCGGCGTCGTGGCCACGGCCGGAACGACCAACGCGGGCATCATCGACGACCTCCAGGGTGTGTCCGAGGTGGCCCGCGAGCACGACCTCTGGTTCCACGTCGACGGCGCGTACGGCGGCGCGGGCCTGTTCGCCCCCAGCGTGCGTCGCCGCTACGACGGCATCGAGCACGCCGACTCGTTCGTCGTGGACCCGCACAAGTGGCTGTTCGCGCCCTTCGACTGCGCCGCGCTCGTGTACAAGAACCCGAAGCTGGCCAAGGCGGTGCACACCCAGGACGCGTCGTACCTCGACGTGATCCACATGGACACCCCGGACGAGTGGAACCCGACCGACTACGCCTACCACCTGACCCGGCGCGCCCGCGGCCTGCCGCTCTGGTTCTCGCTGGCCGTGCACGGCACCGACGCGTACGCCGAGGCGGTCGAGACGGCCCTCACCCTGGCCAAGGAGTCCGCGGAGCTGATCCGCCGCCACCCCGAGCTCGAGCTGATCCGCGAGCCGGAGCTGTCCTCGGTGCTGTTCCGCCGCAGGGGCTGGAGCGCCGAGGACTACCAGGCCTGGTCCGACCGCCTGCTGGCCGGCCAAATCGCCTTCGTCACCCCGACCGGCTGGGAGGGCGAGACCGTCGCCCGCTTCGCCTTCCTGCACCCGGGCACCACGCTCGCCGTCGTCGAGGAGATCCTGGCGACGATGGCATAGCGGGGTGACGGGCCGTCAGGCGGACTCGACGAGCTCGCGGGCCGCGGCGTCGTACGCGGCGGCCAGTTCCGCGTCGATCGCGGCCCACTCGCCCTCGGAGACCTTCAGCACCCCGGGCAGCTGCGGACGCGCGGCGATCAGCGAGCCGCGCAGGTGGTTGGCCGGGTGGCTGCGGTCGGTGCGGGTGTTGCGCAGCCGGTCCACGACGGCCCGGCGCTGCCGCTCGGTCTCCGGGATGGAGTCCATGTACTCGACCATCCGCCCCCACAGGCCGTCCGCAGCGGCGGCCCGCTGTGCCCGCGGCTTGTTCTTCGAGGCGACGACGAAGTTCCCGGCGGGCTCGGACAGCGCCAGGGTGGCCATCAGCCCGGTCGCCGCCTCGCTTCCGGCGAGCCGTGCGCCGAGTTCGTCCGCGAGGTATTCGGCGCGCTGGCCGCAGTAGAGGTCGAGCCGGGTCAGCAGCGCGCGGCAGCCGAGCGCGATCGCGAAGAACGGCAGGAAGACGAGCCCCATCAGGAGCGGGGCGAGCAGCGCGCCGAGCCCGCCGGCGCCCGCGCGTCGGCCGCTGGCGCGCGCGGTCCGCTTGGCGGTGCTGCTCTCGAAGTTCGTCTGCCGCGGGTCGAGCAGCTTCGTCCACGCGTCGAGCGAGCGGCGGGCGGTGGAGGCCCACAGTCCGTGCGTCGTGTCGCCGTTGATCTGGTGCGCGAGTTCGTGCCCCAGCAAGGCGATCCGCTCCTGGCCGCCGAGCACCGTCCACAGCGGCATGCCGAGCAGCAGGTAAGAACGCTGACGCAGCCCGGAGCGGCCGGTCGAGGCGTTGAACTCCGCGTCGAAGCGGATCTGCGCGGGCACCGGGCAGCCGAGCTCGGCCGCGCACCGGTCCAGCAGCTCGTAGAACCTCGGCGCCGTCTCCCGGTCGAGGTTCCTGCTCGGGTCCAGATACCGCCGCGGCGGGCGCGGACGGACGACCGCGAACGTGAGCAGGCAGAAGCCCAACAGGACGTACGACCAGACCGCGCCGCCGGTCTCGACCACGAGCAGGATCGGCAGCACCAGCACCGCGAGCGTGATCAGGTGCACGACGCCGGACAGCAGGGTCACGTACACGCCGGTGACGCTCGTCGGGCGCAGGCTGCCCGCGGTGCGCAGGGATTCGAACAGCCGCCGCGAACGCTCGTACTCGCGCTCGGCGCCGCGCTGCTCGCGCTTGCCGAGTTCCGGAGGCTTCGGGTCCGCGCCGTGACCGCATTCCGTGCACCACTGGATGAACCGCGGATCAAGCCGCGCCCGCGCACCGCATTTCGGACAGGCGTAATCGCGCAGCTCTGTGCCGTCCGGCATCGGGGTCCCCTCCCTGGATCCGCACCGGCGTGCGGAAAAGGATCCATGGATAGCACGCCGCCACCAGCGTGGCAAGGCCCTGGCATGCTCCGGGGCGGCGCGCGACTTGCGCGGTGTGCGCCGGGTCGATTCAATGGGCCCCGAATCTTTGTCGTGGGTTGGGGATCTCATGGAAGCATTGACCGCTCAGGATCCGGCCCGGATAGGACCGTTCCGTCTCGTCGCGCGGCTCGGCCGGGGCGGGATGGGCCGGGTCTACCTGGGGCGCGACGAGGGCTCGGGGCGGCACGCGGCGGTCAAGACGATCCACGGGGAACTGGCGGCCGATCCGGAGTTCCGCACCCGGTTCACGCAGGAGGTCAACGCGGCGCTGCGGGTGCGCGACGAGTACATCGCCGAGGTGGTGCTCGCCGATCCGGCCGCGGCGGTGCCGTGGCTGGCCACCGCGTACGTGCCGGGGATCTCGGTCGAGGACGCGGTGCGCAAGTACGGCCCGATGCCCGCCGACTCGGTGCGCATGCTCGGGGTCTGCGTCTCCCGCGCGGTGGCCGCGATCCACGCCGTGGGCCTGGTGCACCGGGACCTGAAGCCGGGCAATGTGCTGCTGACCGCGCAGGGCCCGAAGGTGATCGACTTCGGCATCGCGCGCGGCGTCGGCGACGAGGGGCTGACGAAGACCGGCATGGTCGCCGGATCGCCGCCGTACATGGCGCCGGAGCAGCTGGTCACCGGCGAGTTCGGCCCGGCCTCGGACGTGTTCTCGCTCGGTTCGATCCTGCATTACGCGGCGACGGCGACCGGTCCCTACGGCCGCGGCGGCGCGCAGGAGCTGTACGCGCGGGCGATCGCCGTCGGCCCGACCGTGGCGCCGGACCTGCCGACCGCGATCGCCGTCCCGGTCTCCCGCGCGCTGGCGAAGGAACCGGGCGCCCGTCCGTCCGCCGCCGAACTGGTGACGGAGTTCGAGCAGGAGCAGGGCGAGAAGCCGACGCCGGGCTGGTTGCCGAGCAACGTGACGCAGGAGATCCTGACGCAGGCCACCGAAGCGCTCAGCACCGCGTCGGCCGCCTACAACACGCTGCCGCCGCCGTCCTCCGGGCCGCAGGACCAGCGCCCCGCGTTCGCGCCGCCAGGTTTGGCACATGCACAGCCGCAGTCCGGGCCGCCGTCGCACCCCTCGAACCCGCGGAACCCGGCGTTCGGGCCGCCGCCGGTCGGCTCGAATCCGCACAACCAGTTCGGCCCGCCGTCGAACCCGCAGAACCCGGTCTTCGCGCCGCCGAGCTCGCAGCCGAACCGGCCGTTCGGCCCGCCGCAGCAGATGTTCCAGCAGCCGCAGAGCTATCCGCAGACGCCGCCGCGGCAGACCCCGGTGCCGCCGCGTCCGCAACAGCAGCAGCAGCGTCCCCCGTACCCGCAGCCGGGCGGCGGGTACCAGTACCCGCAGGGTCCGCAGCCGATGTACGGGCAGAGCAACGGCATGGGCACCGCCGGGCTCACGCTCGGCATCATCGGCCTGTTCCTGCCCTGCCTGCTCATCTTCGGTGTCATCTTCAGCGGCATCGGCCTGTCCCGCGCCAGCCAGGGCCAGCCTTCGGGCACGTCCAAGGCGGGCCTGATCATCAGCCTCGTCGGCATCGTCGGCTGGGTGCTGCTGATCGTCTTCGCCGTGACGCACAGCAGTTCGTCGACGTCCTGACCTCGGCGACAGCGATGAGGGCCGCCCCCTGACGGGGGCGGCCCTCGCCGCTTATCCGTGCCCTGCCGCTACCAGAGCAGGTGCGACCACAGGTAGAGCGGGTTCGGCGTGCCGACGCCGGTCGCGTCGTCGTAGCCCCGGGTGGCCTGCAGGATCTGCAGGTCGCCGAAGTCCACCGCGTACGAGGTGGCGCCGGTCCCGGCCTTGACCGGAACGTCGTTGTACGCCTTCGAGCCCGGGCCCTTGCCGGTCACGTCGTCGTACACCGGGCTGCCGTACCGCGCGTAGATCGCCGGGTTGGCGAAGCCGATCGGCCGGTAGCCCTGCAGCTGCATCGCGTCGGCCTGCAGACCGGCGAACAGCGGGCTGGCCAGGCTGGTGCCGCCCCAGGTGGACTCGCCGTAGCCGGTGCTGCCGTCGGGCAGCGTCTGCGTCTGGCCGACCAGGAAGCCGGTGTACGGGTCGGCGTCCATCGACACGTCCGGCGAGACCCGCATCTTCGCGGACGCCGTGGTGCCGTCCGGAAGCGAGGTGGCCAGCGAGTTCGACACGATGCCGCGCTGGTACCAGGGCTGCGTGAACAGCGCGCTGGTGCCGCCGCCGCCGCCGAAGTACCAGCCGTACGGGCTCCAGCTCGTGCCCTCGTCGAGGAAGAGGCTGGTGCCCCACGCCGTGGACCATTCGACGTTGCCGTGCTTGCCGATCGCGATGCTGGTGCCGCCGACCGCCGTGGCCCACTTGTCCGAGGACGGCCAGTCCGCCTGCGGCTCGGAGGAGGTGTCGCTGGCGCCGCAGCCGGTGGTCGGGATCTCCGCGCCGCAGTCGCCGGTCGAGAAGTTGACCTCGATGCCCTCGATCGCGGCCTGCATCAGCACCTGGTCGTACGAGGTCTCGTCGGCCTGGCTCAGCGTGCCGGTGGTCGAGTAGACGACCTCGCCCCAGGAGTTGGAGATGATGTCGGCCGAGTGCGTGTCCACGATCTGCTGCTCGGCGGCGAGCATGTCCGGGTTCTGGCACGAGTTGGCGCCGTAGTAGTGCACCGTGGCGCCGGGGGCCATCGCGTGCACGGCCTCGACGTCGATGTGCTCCTCGGGCGCCCAGTTGGCGGGCGTGCCGCAGTCGGCGAAGTCGTAGAACGCGGACGGGTCCTCGGTGTCCAGGAACTGGCCGGACTTGAACGCCGCGTCGCCGTGGTTCGTGGCGTACTCGTCGGCGTCCGAGAGGATGTCGCTGCTGCCGTACGCGTCGACGATCGCGACCCGCACACCGCGCCCGTTCACCCCGGCCACGCCGTACGCGCTGCGCAGCTGGCTCGGCACGTAGCCGCAGACGATCCACGGGTTGTTCGAGGTGCCGTTGAGGGTCGGCGCGTTCGTGTCCGTGAGCTGGCCGTAGTAGTCGGAGCAGGGCGTGCGGCCGATGTAGTAGGCGCCGTCCGCGCTCTTCGTCATCGGCGAGGCCTCGCCGGTGACCTGCGCCTCGCTCTGCGCGGTGCTGATCAGGCTGGAGGGCTTCATCAGCGTCGGCATGCTGGTCAGACCGCTGATGGTGAGCACGTCGGCGGCGACGGAGGCGGGCACCTTGGCGTTCGAGGCGGGCGCGCGGTACGTCTTGCCCTTGACCGCGTAGGAGTGCAGCGAGGTGCTGTACGCCGCCTCGGTCTGCGCGGCGGTGCCGGAGACCTGGACGGTGTGGCTGTTCGCGGACACGACGTGCAGACCGGCCGAGCGCAGCCACGCCTCGACGGCCGTGACCTGCGCCGCCGTGGTGCCGTAGCGGGCCTGGAACTGGCTGGTGCTCAGGTACTGGTGGTAGAGGGCGTTCCCGGGCGTGGAGACTGCGGCGGCATAGGCCTGCATTCCCGCCTGGTCCCGACCGGCCAGGTAGACGGTGGAGGTGACCGAACTCCCGGCGGCGACCGCTCCGCGATCGGCGGAACTGGTGGCCCAGGTGGGCGCCGTGCCCGCGACGCCGGCGGGAGCGGCGGCCGCGCCCGTCGTCGCCGAGGCCACGCTCGCCGTGACGAATGATCCGGTCAGCGCCGCGACAGCGAGCGACGCCGCCCCGACCCGCCGCCGCACCCGCGCGCGCGATATCTCAGGGGCCATACTTCGTGGGTCCTTCCCCGGCTACGGCCCGAATGATCGCAGCGATCACCCGGGCATGCGGAAAGTGCTACCACGAGTTAGTACTCTCTCGCCCCCCGCGTGACAAGCGTTGAGATTTAGGGGAATTCGAAAGTCCCGGTAACGATCTCTTCACCTACACGTTGAAGCGGAACTCGACCACGTCGCCGTCGGCCATGACGTAGTCCTTGCCCTCGATGCGCGCCTTGCCCTTGGCGCGGGCCTCGGCGACCGAGCCGCAGGCGACGAGGTCGTCGAAGGAGACGATCTCGGCCTTGATGAAGCCGCGCTGGAAGTCGGTGTGGATGACGCCGGCGGCCTCGGGGGCGGTGGCGCCCTTCTTGATGGTCCAGGCGCGGGCTTCCTTGGGACCTGCGGTGAGGTACGTCTGCAGGCCGAGGGTGTCGAAGCCGACGCGGGCGAGCTGGCTCAGGCCCGACTCGTCCTGGCCGATGGACTGGAGCAGTTCCAGCGCCTCGTCCTCGGGGAGTTCGATGAGTTCGGACTCGATCTTCGCATCCAGGAAGACGGCCTCGGCCGGGGCGATCAATGCCCTGAGTTCGTCCTTGAGTTCCTCGTTGCCGAGTTCGTCGGAGTCGAGGTTGAAGACGTAGATGAACGGCTTCGCGGTGAGCAGGTGCAGGTCCTGCAGCGGGGCCGGGTCGAGTCCGGCGGCGAAGACGGTGGTGCCGGTCTCCAGCAGCTTCTGCGCCTGCTCGACGGCGGCGACCTTCTCCTGCAGCTCCTTCTTCATCCGCGACTCCTTCTGCAGCCGCGGCAAGGCCTTCTCGATCGTCTGCAGGTCGGCGAGGATCAGCTCGGTGTTGATCGTCTCGATGTCCGACTTGGGGTCCGGCGCGTCCTTGTCGTCCGCGAAGACCACGTCGGGGTCGGTGAACACCCGGATGACCTGGCAGATCGCGTCGGCCTCGCGGATGTTCGTGAGGAACTTGTTGCCGAGGCCCTGGCCCTCGGACGCGCCCTTGACGATGCCCGCGATGTCCAGGAAGTCGACGGTGGCCGGAAGGACGCGCTCGGAGCTGAAGATCTCGGCGAGCCTACCGAGCCGCGGGTCCGGCACGCCGACCACCCCGACGTTCGGTTCGATGGTGGCGAAGGGGTAGTTCGCCGCCAGCACGTCGTTCTTCGTCAGCGCGTTGAAAAGGGTCGACTTGCCCACGTTGGGCAGGCCGACGATGCCGATTTGCAGACCCATGAGGGTGAAGTCTAGTTCAATGACGAGGTGACTCTCGGCGCGCTCCTGCTCCTGCTGCTCGGTCTGGCCCTCGGCGCCGCCCTCGGCGTGCTCTGGGAACGCTCGCGGCGGGCCACCCGGGCCGATCCGGCGACGTCCGCGGCCATCGACGGCGCCTCGCGCGCGCTGCTGGAGACGGCGGACCGGCAGCTCGCGCAGGCCAGTGCGCCGATCCACGAGTCGCTGCGGCACCTGGACGACCGGCTGCGCGAGATCGAGCAGGGCCGGGCGGCCGCGCAGGCCGCGCTGTCCCGGCAGATCGAGGACGTGCGCACCACCGGCGAGGAGCTGCGCGGGCAGACGGCGGCGCTGGTCACGGCGCTGCGCACGCCGCAGGTGCGCGGCCGCTGGGGCGAGCTGCACCTGCGCCGCGCGGTCGAGCTCGCCGGCCTGGTGGACCGCTGCGACTTCACCGAGCAGCTGGTCATCCCGGCGCAGGAGGGCGCGGACACGGGCGACGGCGCGGGCGTGGCGCGGCCGGACCTCGTCGTGCACCTGGCCGGGGACAAGCACGTCGTGGTGGACGCCAAGGTGCCGCTCGGCGCGTTCCTGGAGGCCGCGGAGGCCCCGGACGAGCTCGTCCGCCAGGAGCGGCTGCGCGCGCACGCCAAGCAGCTGCGGGCGCACGTGGACGCGCTCGCCTCGCGCGGCTACTGGAAGCGGCTGGCCGCGGCCGGGGCGCCGACGGCCGAGTTCGTGGTGCTCTTCGTGCCCGGCGAGGCCTTCCTCTCGCACGCGCTGAGCGCCGACCCGGAGCTGGTCGAGTACGCGGCGGAGCGCAAGGTCGTGCTGGCCAGCCCGATAACGCTGATCACGTTGCTGCGTACGGTCGCGTACGCCTGGACGCAGGACACGCTCGCCAACGAGGCGCGCACCATCGTCGAGCTCGGCCGCGAGCTCTACGACCGGATCGGGGTCTTCACCGACTCGCTGGACACGGTCGGCCGCTCGCTCGGCGCCTCCGTAGCCGCCTACAACCGCGCGGTCGGCTCGCTGGACGCCCGGCTGCTGGTGACCGCCCGCCGGCTGCGCGACCTCGGTCTGGACGACGGCGAGCCGCCGAGCGCGCGCAGCCTGGACACGGCCGCGCGGTCGATCAGTCAGCCACAAGAGTGAGCGGGCGCGGCGAGCGTGCGTCGCACGGCTCCTGTCGGCATGTCAGCTCGTAACGTAGTGATATGAGCCAGAACCGCGTCGCGCCGTACGTGCGCAGGCCGCCCGTCGCCCGGGCACCGCGGCGCACGGCGTCCGCCGACGGGATCGGCCCGCTGACCGGCCTCGGCGTGGCGCTGGTGCTGCTGGCCGGGTGCGTGCTGGGCTCGCTGCTGGACCTGCTGCTGGTCGGCGGCCCGGCGTGGGCGGTCAGCGCGCTCTACGTCGCGTCCTGCGGCTACACCGCGTACCGGGTGCGCGGCGCCGACTGGTACGCCGCGCTCGTCGCCCCGCCCCTCGCCTTCGCGCTCGCCATGATCCTGCTGGCCAAGCTGATGCCGCAGTCCTTCGGACCCGGGATGCTCGGCCTCGCCGCGACCACGTTCGAACTGCTCGCGACGAAGGCCAAGGCGCTCTTCCTCGGCACGGCGCTCTCGGCGGTGGTGCTCGCCGTGCGCCGCGTCCGATCCCGTCTCTGACTACAACCGCTTCAGTTCGTGCGGGAGCGCGAACAGCAGCTTCTCCTGCGCCGAACGCACTTCCTCGACCTCGCCGTAGCCGTGCTCGGCGAGCAGCGTGAGGACGTCCTGCACCAGGTTCTCCGGCACCGAGGCACCCGAGGTCAGGCCCACGGTGGTGACGCCCTCGAACCAGGCCGGGTCCACCTCGTCCGCGAAGTCCACCAGGTACGAGGCGGGCACGCCGACCTCGAGCGCGACCTCGACCAGGCGCACCGAGTTCGAGGAGTTCTTCGAGCCGACCACCAGCAACAGGTCGCAGTCGCCGGCGATCTGCTTGACCGCGGTCTGCCGGTTCTGGGTGGCGTAGCAGATGTCGTCGGACGGCGGGTCGAGCAGCATCGGGAACTTCGTCTTGAGCTTGGCGACGGTCTGCTGGGTCTCGTCCACCGACAGCGTGGTCTGGGAGAGCCAGGCGACCTTGCTCGGGTCGCGCACCTCGACCGAGTCGACCGAGTCGGGGCCGTCGACCAGCTTGATGTGCTCGGGGGCCTCGCCGGTGGTGCCGATGACCTCCTCGTGCCCCTCGTGCCCGATGAGCAGGATGTCGTACCCCTCGTCCGCGAA
>DATJIF010000206.1:0-35839 GCA_035493475.1 Actinospica sp. | reverse complement strand
AAGCAGGACGACATCGTCGACCACTTCTTCACCACGACCACGCACCACTGGATCCTGTTCTTCACCAACAAGGGCCGGGTCTACCGGGTCAAGGCGTACGAGCTGCCGGACTCCGGCCGCGACGCGCGCGGGCAGCACGTGGCGAACCTGCTGGCCTTCCAGCCGGACGAGAAGATCGCCCAGGTGCTCGACCTGCGCGACTACGAGGTCTCCCCGTTCCTGGTGCTGGCCACCAAGAAGGGCCTGGTCAAGAAGACCCCGCTGAAGGACTACGACTCGCCGCGGTCCGCGGGCGTCATCGCGATCAACCTGCGCGAGGACGACGAGCTGGTCTCCGCGGAGCTGTGCTCGGCCGAGGACGACCTGCTGCTCGTCAGCAAGCAGGCGCAGGCGATCCGCTTCACCGCGACGGACGAGTCGCTGCGGCCGATGGGCCGGGCCACCTCGGGCGTCATCGGCATGAAGTTCCGCGAGGACGACGAACTGCTGTCGATGAGCGTCGTCAAGGAGAACACCTTCGTGTTCACCGTGACGGACCGCGGCTACGGCAAGCGCACCGAGGTCGCCAAGTACCCGCTGCGCGGCCGCGCCGGACTCGGCGTGATCGCGGCCAAGACGGTCGAGGAGCGCGGCGTGCTGATCGGCGCGCTGATCGTCGAGGAGGGCGACGAGGTGCTGGCGATCACCCTGGTCGGCGGCGTCAGCCGGACCCGGGTCGCGGAGGTGCGCGAGACCGGCCGCGACACGATGGGCGTGCAGCTCATCCACGTCGGCAAGAAGGACGGCGTCGTGGCGATCGCGCGAAACGCCGACCCGGGCGACATCGAGGAACTCGGCGAGAACGGCGAGGTCGAGGGCGCCGAGGTTAACCCAGGCGAGGCAACGGTGACGGAATCGGAACGGGCGGCTGCACCCGAGAGCGAGTAGTGCCCGGTAGATTGCGTTCTGGTAAGCGTAAGCGGATTGAGTCGGTCGATCGGGTGACGACCGGCGGAAACAGGTGAAGGGGCCAGGCCCGTGAGTGACAGCGTGAACCCGGCGGGTTCCCGCCCCGGCGGGGGCCGCGGCTACGGCGGCGGCGTACCCGCGCGGCCGAACGAGCAGGCCGCGCATGCTCCCCATCCCGGAGCCGGCCCCGTGGCCTCCCCGGTCGCCGCGGCCGACTCGGCGCCCCAGGTCTCCGGCTTCGGCCGGACCCTGGGCCGAGTCGGCAACGCGGTGGCCGCCGGGGTGCAGACCGCCTCCGGTGCCGCCCGCTCCGGCTTCGGCGGGGCCGGCGAGCGCGGAGCCGGTTCCGCCGCCCGCCCGGTCGGCTCCCAGGTGCGGGTGCGCAAGGCCCGGCTGCGGTTGGCCCGGGTCGACCCGTGGTCGGTGATGAAGGTGTCCTTCGTGCTGTCCATCGCGCTCGGCATCGTCACCCTGGTCGGCACGGCCGTCGTCTGGGAGGTGCTCAACGCCCTCGGGGTCTTCTCCTCGCTGGACAAGACCGTCGGCGACCTCACCAGCGGCGGCAGCGGCTCGAACAGCTTCAACCTGTCCTCGGTGCTGTCGTTCACCCGGGTCGAGGGCTACATGTTCATCGTCGCCCTGGTGGACGTCGTGCTGGTGACGGCGCTCGCCACCCTCGCCGCGTACCTCTACAACCTGTCCTCCGGCTTCGTCGGCGGCCTCGAGGTGACCCTCGCCGAGGACCAGTAGGCCCCGGTAAACCGGGTTCCTCTTATCGGTTTGGGATCACCGCCGCCGATGCGGTACTCTCATGGAGCGCCCGAGAGGGCGCGATGGACCTATAGCTCAGTCGGTTAGAGCGCTTCCCTGATAAGGAAGAGGTCGGTGGTTCAAGTCCACCTAGGTCCACGGCGTATCAGCCCGATCCCCCTCGTACCTGGGATCGGGCTGCTTCCCTAGCTGAGAGGTCTGGGTCCATGAAGAAGCTGCTCCTGCTCGGTGTGGTCGCCGCCGGCGGTTTCCTCGTCTACAAGCAGGTCAAGGCCGCCGACAAGAGCGAGCAGGACCTGTGGACCGAGGCCACCGACCCGGTTCCGGCCACCAGCCGCTGACCACGCGTTCCACCGTCGCCCGCCGCGGCGACCCAGGGGCCATAGCTCAATTGGCAGAGCACTGCCTTTGCAAGGCAGGGGTTAGGGGTTCAAGTCCCCTTGGCTCCACCATTGCGACCTTATTAGAACACTGCCCATCGAGGGCAGCGGCTAGGAGGGTCGCGGGGGTAACGGACGCGGCGTTGTCTTTAGGGACAGCGCCGTTCGTTGTTGTGGCGCCCGTGCGGGCGCGCTGGAATTCCACGAACGGGCCCAGGTACTCGGTCACCTGGTCCCCGGTCACGCGCGGGCTGTCGGCGCCGTCTTGCCAGTCGAGGCACACGCGGGTGAAGAACGTTTCGTTCAGGACTCGGCGGGTGGACTCGCTACCGGCCCGGTAGAGGTCCTGAGGACGCTCCAGGAGCCCGAGCAGCTTGGAAATGGCCTCCCGGCCCGCGTCGAGATCCGGCCCGTTCAGGCCCTCCAGCTTGCGCGCCACGCGCCCCTGCTCCTCGCGGAGCGCGTTCATCTTGGCCGTGAGCTTTTCGGTGGGCCAGTTCGGATTGCCGACCAGGTCCAGGAGCGCGTCAATCCGGGTTTCGTAGTCCGCTACCTGCCGGGTGAGCTGGTCGCGCAACTGGCCGTCCGTCGCCTTGGTGGAGCCGACCGCGTCGGCCATGCGCCGTTCGATCTCCTCGCGCAGCGACGCGGGAACGGCAAGCGAGGCGTAGTGGTCTTCCACCGCCCGTTCCGCGTCCGCCTGCCGTAGGTAGGGCATGGTGCACTGGTTGCCGTTGTGCTTGAGTGCGCACACGAAGTAGAAGTAGGACACTCCGGACTTGGACTTGCCCGGGACGTACAGGTACCGGGACTTGCAGCGCGGGCAGTAGGCCGAGCCCTTCAGGTAGTGGTGGTGGCGCCGCTGGCGGGTGCCGTCACCGCCGCCGCGCTCGGTGCGGACCTCTTGAACCCGGTCCCACAAGTCGCGTTCGATGATCGGGGTGTGCCGACCGGGGTACCACTCGCCGTGAATGCTCACCTCGCCGATGTAGAACCGGTCTTTGAGCATCTGCTCCAGCTTGTGACGCGAGAGTTCCTTACCGGCCGGGAACTTCCGGGTCGGCCGGGTGCGCAGGCCCGCGTCCGTGACCATCTCTAAAACCTGGTCATACCCGTAGACGCCGGTCGCGTACAGCTCGAACGCCAGATGCACCAGCCGGTGGCGTTCGAGGTCTACCGCGATCGTGCGCACCTCGCGGCCGTCGTCGGTCATCTCCCGGACGTTGAGATAGCCGAGCTGGGCACGGGCGATGGACCCGCCGCGCTCGACCTTGCCCTGCATCTTCAGGGCGATGTCCGCGCCCTGCGCCCGCACCTGGTACGCGTTGATCACGTCCAGGACGCCCGCGACCATCTGACCGGTCAGGCTGTCGTCGGTGTAGTCGAGTACCGAGATGATCCGCACGCCGAGGCGCTCAAGCTCACGTTTGGCGATCGCCGCGTCGTACTCGTTGCGGAACAGCCGGGCACGGTTGTAGACGACGACGAACCGGATCTCACGGTGCGCCCGCACATACGCCATGACGTCATCGAACGCGACGCGCTTGTCCGTCGTCGTGGCCGTCCGGCCCGGATCGATGAATTCCTTGATGAGTTGGATTTCATGCTTGGCCGACGCCCCCTCGCATTCCTTCCGCTGCGTCGGAATGGACTGCCCCAGCGGGTCATAGTCACCCCCGAGTTGCTGCTTCGAGGAAACCCGCAGGTAGAGAACCCCGAGCTTAGGCCCGTCCGTTATCGTCGCCGCCGTCTTCCTGACCCTCACGGTTGAATCTCCCGTTTCGCCGATAGCCTGTGTTCTACCCCCAATTTTAGCCGAATTCAGGAAGTTAGAACACTGTCATTCAGGACGTTTCCCGGTTTTCCTCCCGCTCCCGCGCGGCCTGTTTCTCCAGGTCAGCCGCCACCAGCAGAAGCGCATGAACGAGCTTTTCCGGGTCGATACGCTTCCGGGGAACACCCCACGCAATCACCTTGCCGTCACGAGCGCTCACCAGGAGTCACCCCGGCTCGAAGCCTCCAAGATCAAAAGCCCGGCAATCGTCCCTCCGCTGTCGGGGCTCAACGACACGCGGTTGGCCGCCGCTCGACGTGCGCCGACCTGGCGACGAGACCAGGCGCGGGCCGAGTTCTTCGACGAATCAACCCCTTGGATGCGCGGCCGCCGCCGTGGCCCGAACAGCAGGGCGGCAAGATGCTCGCGGGACTTCGGACTCCGGACGCGGTTCACGCGTCACCGCCGGTATCGATCCAGTCCGGACGCGGCCCCTTGCGCATCGCGGTCTCCTCCGCGATCCCCTCCGCGATCTCCGCGAGAAGCGGCGAGTGCCCGGCGCCGACGAACCGCCAATGCGATTCCTTGACCGTCTCGGCCGCATCCACCGCAGATAGGCCCGCCGCTTCGCGCACGTGCGCGGCCCGCGCGGCGCGCAGCTCTCCGTACGTCGTGCTGTAGAGCCTTGATTTCGTCACCACGTTGCCTCTAAAGGCCAACTGGTGAGACCACTGTCTCAGGCGAAGATCCGCCATCTCCGGCAGTCCGCCCAAGTCCCAGGCACAGCGCATCAGGGTTCGCGCGTGCTCAGTGAGCTGACCGCGCGGCACGAAGTCGATGCCCTTCCGCGTCAACAGCCTGCGCGGCAGGATCAACCCGTGGCCGTCGTCCTTGGTGATGTACTTGGCCAGGTAGGAGGAGACCGCGCTCTCGGCCCCGTTGACCTGCTTTGCATCCAGCTCCGCGCCCAGGCCGATGACCTCGCTGTCCCCGCCGACCGTCGGAACGCCGACCGTCGTGCGCGGACCCGCCGCCTTGGCGGCTTCAGCCAGCAGTTCCGCAGACGCCCACGCCGGGGGCGCATCGTCGGGGCCGTCGGGTCCGTCCACGCGCACGATCGCGTGGAAGTGCACCGCGCCGCGCCGCTGGAACTCCGTCACCTTCACATACGACACGCGCAAGTGTTGCCGGACCTCGCCCGACCTGATGGTCAACCCGCCGAGACGCGCCATCTCGCGCTTGAGCCGGTTGACGTACTGCACCCACAGCAGCCCGGCCGCCGCGTTCCAGACCACCGCATCCTGATACCGATAGCACTCGAAGCACAGCGGCCCACCGAGCAGCGGATCACCCGCGACATGGCTCGCCCAGCAGGCGCCCGAGCGCCCGTGCTCACAGGACGGCTGTTCGCGGTTCGGATGGCACCGTCCGCCTTTCCCGATCCGGTGCACCGCACCGAAGCTCGGCGCCGTCACGGTGACGAACGCGTACGGGTGCGTGAGTACCGACGCTGGAACGCCCTTGCCACCGACCATCCCGGCCCGCACGATGTGGAAACTGTCCCCGTTGTGGATCAGCGAGCAGGGCAGGCATACCCCCTGACGCCGGTTACGACACGGCAGCATCAGCACCCCGAACGGCAGATCAGCGCTGTAGAACGCGTGCAGCACCGCCCCGCTCTGAGCGTCGCGGGTGATCGAGTGGCCCATCAGGTAGACCGGTGAGGAGCAGCCGCCGAGCCGTTCCAGCTCACGCACCCAGCCCCGGAACTCACTGCCGAAGGCGTTGACCGATAGTTCAAGCCCGCTCACGCCGACCACCACCAGGCCGACCGGGTGCGGGTTACCCCGCCTGTGCTCGCCAGGTCGCTGGACCGGCAGGGCAGCGGCGCCCCGTGCCCCACATCCAGCCCCATCACCGCGCCGCGGCCCCGCCGGCTCGCTTCCCACTTGTACGCGTCAGTCCCCAGGTCAGGGACGTTGTCCTTGCTGGACATGCATTTTTCTAGCCCTCTGTCATCGCGCGGCAGGGAGCCGGACACCGTCCCGGCCCGACTCCCTGACACGCCCTCGGTTAGTCCTGCGGCGGCTTCGGCTCGCAGTAGAACCCGCACGCCCGGCACCTGCGCCGGTGGCCCCCGCGCCAGACCTGACGCCGGTTCCTGCACACCCGGCAATCCTTCTCGCGCCGGTTGTTCCTGCGTCCCTTGCTCATCGTCTCGGCCGCCCCCTCGTCCACGCTCGTTCGTCGTCCACCGCACCGCCCGTGCCATGGCACGCCGGGCAGTCCTGCCACGCCTTGCGCCACCACACCCAGCGCTCGCCGAGCCCGCCACACCGGCCACACAGCCGTGGGGCAGAGAAATCCGCCTCCCGCAGCCGGTTGAGGAACCCGTGCCAGTTCGGGTCATAGCCCTGCATCAGTGACCACCCCCGAACACCGATCCGAGGTCCAGCACGATCCCGCGCAGCAGTTCGCCGAAGACGTTGCCCGCGAGGAACAGCCCGAGACACACGAAGCAGAGCGCTTCGAGCCAGTGCACCCGGCGTGACCACAGGATCAGCCCGCACAGGATCGTGAAGAACAACAGCGCGGGGATGTTCATCACCGTCGAGGTCATCGCGCATCACCCCCGCCCGCTCCCGCGTATTCCGGCAGCGCGATCCCTTCCAGGACCGGGGTCAGGCGCGCGGTGCGCCTCGCGATATCGGCCGCGTCCGACGCGTCCACGAACATGGCCCGCGCCCGCACCCAGCCGCCGTTACCGTCCGCCGCGACGAGGGTTCCGCGCTGCTCCACGCTGATCATCTGAGCCACGGCCACCGCCGTAGGCCAGATGTCCCCGAGGACCATCACCGCCGACTCCGGATCGTTGACGTGCAGGCAGATCCGCCCGCCGAGCTGAGCGCGCAGCGCCGTAGCGCCCTGCCCGAGATCCGCGCCGAACCGCTGACCGCTGATGATCAAGTGGATGTCCACCGCCGCGCCGAGCTGCGCGAGACGAAGCAACAGCGTCGCCGCCTGATCCCGCAACGCGATCTCCTCGCGGTCACGCGGATTGGTGACCAGGTAGAGTTCCGCGATCTCGTCCACCAGGACCACCACGGGCGGGGGCGGGTCCTTCAGTTCCCACGCGGCCCGCACCCCCTCCCTACGGCACGCCTCCATGCGCTCGAAAGCCCGGTCCAACAGACCCGAGAGCATGTCCACCGCCTCCCGCCTGGTAATCGCCAAACCACTCAGGCGCGGGGCGTAAACGCTCAACTCCATGCCGAATTTCAAGTCGATCCCGAGCAGGATCACGTACTGCGGCGCCAACCTCGACACGATCGCGTGTACGAGCGTTGACTTGCCCGAACGGGTCGCGCCCACGATCAGCCAGTGAGGCAGCAGCCTCAGGTTGACGATGAACGAGGTGCCGCGCTCGGTGACCCCGGCCAGCAGCGCGAGAACAGGACGATCGGCCGGACCCTCCGCGAGAACCGGATCATGCGCCGGGTCAAGCATGATCACCCCCGCGAGAGGGTCGCTCGTAAAAACCTCGATCGCGACCGTTCCGCGCGACTTCGACAACACCCGAACACCGTGCACGCGCCACGCGTGCATCAGCGCCTCCGACGCCTGCGCATAGAGTTCCGGCGTCTGGCCCGGCAACAGCCGGACCCGCACCGTAAGGCCGGTCGGAGTCGGACGACCGATCCAGAAACGCGGGACGACCGGGCGCAGATCCTGCCCCTGCACCATCATGTCGCCGATCCGGACCCGACCCGCCGTACGCGAAATCGCAAGGCCCCGCTCGATACACAGCGGACGCCACGACCAGGAAATCCGAGCCCAGGTCAGGGGATAGCCGGTGGTGTACCAGTGCCAGCGGGGGGAGCGATCCTTCGTGACCACTCCCACCGCCAACCACACCACGGCCACCACCAGGAAAACGAAACCCGGTGATGTGTAGTGCACGGCTACCCCTCCCCTCCGGAATCGGTGACGCTCACGTACAGCTCCGCCGCATCGTCACGCGCCGCCGCGAACTGGCCGACGAGCCCCAACAGGGCCGACGCCATGTCCGCGCACGTCTCAGCCGTCAAAAGCTGTTGGGCAACCATGCTGGCCAGCCGCGCCACATACGCGAGATCACGCCCGGCCTGCCGATGCGCTTCGGTCAGCTCCACCGCCCCACCTCCCGCCCCGGCGCGCTGCCGGTCGAGATCAGGTGATGGACGTACCGCACCAACTCCGGAGCGATCAGGCCCGCCTCTTCATGCGTCTCACCGCGCAGCCCCGCCGCGATGGCGTGCACCTCCAGGCCCCGGCTCACGATGTGCTCGCCGATCGAGGCCACCGCCAACGCCAGCCCACCGACCGAGTACGCCGGAACCTCCGCGTCCAGAGTGGAAGCGACCACAACGAGACTGTCCACGGCACGAATCAGCGCGCCGAGCGCGTCGGGGAGTTCATCCGACGTCACGCGGATCACCCCCGGCCGCGCCCTCGAACCGCTCGATGATCTGATCGAGCAGTGAGGTGTCCGGGAACGCACCCGGCAGCGGGGCCATGCCCCGCGCCTCACGCACGAGCCCGTAGGCCCGTAGCGCACGCTCGCTGAGCAGTTGCGCGATCCCGGCCACGTAGGCGAGCGAGCCAGCGACACCGAACTCGGTGACCGGCACGCCCTCCTCCAAGACCTCAAGCGTCGGCTCCAGGCCCCGGATGTAGCGGCACACCGCCGCGACCAGCGTCTCAGCGTCCTTCTGCGCGGTCACAAGCCACCACCGCCCGGCCCGGCATCGAGCGCCCCGAGCATCGTCGCGATGACCTGCGCGACCGGGATTCCCGGCCGAGGCACGTCCTCGCCGAGGATCACCCGCCGCACCTCGGCCACCACGTCCCGATCGGCCGCGCTCTCGTGCAACTCGACCTGCGCGAGGTCTTCGAGATACAGCCCGTACCGCGCGGTCGTCTCGACCACCAGGGCCGAGGCGATCGAACGCACCGTCAGCAGCCACAGCCCCGGCAGATACTCCCGGCGCTGATCGCGCTTGCCCCTCATCAGCGACAAGGCGTCGATCAGCTTGCCGACGTAGTCGAGTTCATCGGTCAGCCCGTCGTCGTACTGGGCAGCGGCCGTCACGAGCTACCACCGCCTCGCGAACCCCGGCCCGTCGCGGCACCGGTCCCGGAATCGGTCGGCGTTGGGGTCGAGTCCGGCAAACCCGCAGGCGCGGGAGCCTCCATCGTGGCGGACGGCTTGACCGGGCGGATCGAGGCGACGCGGTAGGTCACCCCGGACCGGCCGTCGCGGTCCCACGGGACCGCCTGCATCTTCTCGACCTCGACGAAGCTTCCTTCGATGATGCCCTGCGGCTCGCCGGGCACCTGCACGTCCAGGACGTACGCCTTCCGCTCGCCCTCGACCTTCACCAGCACGCCCACCAGGAACAGCGGAAGCTTGGTGATCCGGTCGGTGCGGATTTCGCCCGTGTTCAGGTCCGTCCGGACCTCCGGGGCCGAGGTGACCATGATGTACGTCAACTGGCTGAGGTCAACCGGGATGTTGCGCAGCGTCACCGCGCCACCCCCGCCCGAACCGCGTCGGTGGAGTAGACCCGGATGCGGTCCACCGCAGCACTGGCCGCGCCCGAGGCACCCGCCGAGGAACCGGCCGAGGCCTCCCCGGAGGTGAAGGCCGTCAGGATCTCCTGAACCACCTTCGCGTTGTCCACCGCCGTGGACACCGCCCCCGTCGTCGAGAAGCTGTTGGCGAACACTACGACGTTGCCGTCGGCGGCGAACACGTAGTCGCCCGCGATGCTCTTGCCGTTGAACGTCATCGACGCCCGCAGCACGGCGACCGTGTTGCCCGAGGCGACCTCGGACGCCTCCGAGACCGGGCCGTCCGCCATCGTCACCGGAGCCGACGTACCGTTGTTGGTGTAGGTGAACGAGGCGCACGCGGTGAACCTCGCGGACAACTCCTTGACGAACTCGGTCGCCTGCGCGGCAGTGGAGAACTCGTACACGCCGTACGAGTAGGAGTTCTTCTTGGCCGAGTCCTCGCCCTGGTCGATGATGTACGCCGACTCACCGAACCCCGGACCCGACGTGTAGTCCAACAGCGTCTCGCACGACGCCGACGCCGCCGAGTACTTCGCGTTCACCGCGATCTTGCTGCCGGTGGTGTAGAGCCCGTCCGGAACCTCGTTCACGTCCGACGGGTACAACCCGGACGGCACCCACGCGTAGAACTGGTCTGCGGTGCGCGTCCCCGCGAGCCGGGCACCGGACCCGGCCTGCGTCACGACGGCCGAGGACGAACCCGACCCGCCGTTCTTGCTGTCGCTGTTGCTACCGCCCCCGCCGCACGCGGCGAGCAGCGACCCCGCGACCACGACGGACGCCGTAGCCGTGACGATCCTTGTAATCTTCGAGCTGGTCACGCATTTTCGATCCCTGTTAGGAAGTCCCCGGCCCCAGGTGGACCGGGCAACTCCGTAGAGGTTACGGGGTACCTTTACGGAGATGCAAGCTTTTTTGATAGAGGTGCAGGTGTACGGCACATAGGTGACGCGCTACCGTGTACCCAGACGGGCGGACAAGCGCAGACTGAGAACCCCACGCCATCCGTCCATAAGCCCAGACGAGGGGACTAGAGGTGAGCACCGGTCCGAAGGACATCGAGCCCGCGACGGAGCAGGCGCGACTCACGCCCGGCCCGGCCAAGCGCAGCGGACGCGAGGCGGCCGCCGACATCGAGCGCTATTTCCAGACCGCTGGCCTGCGCGAAGGCGACAAGCTACCGGCCGAGGCGACGTTGCGCGAACACTTCGGCCTCTCGGCTTACACGCTGCGCGAAGCGCTCGCCGAACTGCGCTCAACCGGCGCGGTCGTCACCGTCAACGGCAAGGGCAGCTTCATCGGGCACGCCGCCGCCCGGCCCGCCGTCATCCGCGACCCGGCCAACCCGTACCGCGACTTGACTCCGATCCGTGCCAATGACCTGAGGTTCCCGGCCAACGCCGAGACCGCGACCGCGTTCGACATCGCCCCCAGGACCCGGCTGTACGTCAAGGAAGAAGTCTGCGAACACCGCGTCACCGGAGTGCTCGTGTCCCTGGTGCGCAAGGTGCCGATGCCCGTGCTGTTCAACATCGAGCCCGCCCCCGACCCCTACGGCGACCGGGCCGATCTCACCACCGCACTCGCCGACCACTACGGGAACCTGCACTACCGCACCACCTACCGCGTCGTACTCAACCCCGCCCCCGAGATCCGAGCAGCACTCGACCTCCCGCCAGCAGCCCCGGTCATCGAACACCGCATCATGACGTGTACGACCACCGGCCGCGTCCTGATGACCGAAACCGACACCACCGCCGCCGCATCCGGCCAATGGGAACAGATCTAGCCGCGATAGGCCCGCTGAAGCGGCTCAATCCCACTCCACACTTCCACGAGGGGTTAAGGCATTTTCTTGGTCTACGTCGGGTGGCACGGGATAATCGCCGCTCGCTACGGGGTAGACGTCCCATGACCGTAGAGCAACAAGCAGATCATCGGAAGCGATTCCCCAGTCCAGAAACCCGATATTGGGAATCCTGGCTTTAATGTCGTTCGGGCCGTGGATATACACTGTGCCTAGGGCAGCTTGAGCTGACTTAGGACGGAATCCAGACGGATTTTCGTTGTTCCAGATGTCGCCGAGGGCCTCCCATACGTCGCCAATTCTGACTGGCTCTGCGTATGGCTGGTTGTAAGTGCGGAACTGACTAGAAACCCGCTCTGCATCTTGAACGGAATCGGCGCTCACGGAGACGTTGAGAATCTGACTTGCGTGCTTCAGGAAGCTAGCAGGGCGCAGCATATATAGTGAAACGCCTGCTTTAGCTTTCATTTCGGCAACAAGCTCGGGAAGAGGCCCTTTGGCTTCGCCTTTCGAGCGGTACCACCAGTCCTCCTTTACGTCGCCAGTAATGAATAGCACGTCAAGGCCACGGACTTTTGCTTCCCTCAAGGTTTCGTACCAAACAAGATAGTCTCCCTCTCGGTTGACCGGCTTGTTCGCGTCCTTCCAGCCAGGTGGAACCTTGGAGGCAATGCGCTCGCGGGCAACTTCCTTAGCCGCTAGTAGCTCGGTCTCGGGCAGCGGAGGACCTACGCTTGTTTCGAGAATTGAAGCAAGTTCGGCAATGACTGGATCTTCAGCCGTGTCGTCAGCGTCCTTGAATGCCTCATCGGCGCCTAGTTCGCCCAGCTTAGCGATAACTTTCTCCACGGCGCTACCGGTGATTCCGGTTAGCTCGGCCAATTGTTGTTCAGGAAGACCTGCCCTGTTGGCCCAAGTGTTGATCGACGTCTGGAACTCTGCTTCGCTCTTTCTGAGCTTAGCAATGGTATTTTCCAGTTCTTTCGATTGACTGTCGATTACGCCTGTTCGGCTATCGAAGAACTCGCGCATCGCGTGATGTGCAATCCACACTCTCGCCTTTAGTTGCTTAAGTAAGTTTAGTAGATCACCCCTGGTTGCCGGATGGTATCGGTACAAGTTTAACAATGCATTGGCGTCGAGGGTGATCATGCCGTTCATGAATAGGCGGCGATACTCTTCCTCTGAAACGGTCCTGTACGCTGCAAGGCCACCATCATAAATGCCGCCATTAGAGCCAGCGACATCGGTATTCGGCACTGAGCTGTCGTTCAGCGGCTCGGGAGGCTCAGACTTTGATGACACAAGCACCATCGTAACTCGTGGGCTGACCCGCTGACCCGCATAGCGTGGCCGGACCTTTCTATACCTCATCTAGGCGCCCCTTCGCGCAAGACGCCTCCACTCCAGCGGCCCGACGCCTACGGCGTCGGGCCGCCTGCGTTCCGGCGCCCCGCGCGAAGGGGCGCAAAACCCTCACCTACGTGTAGGCACGTTGATGTGACGACGCTTCCGCCGACACCGCGCCGGGCGGGGTGGGGGAGGGTGCGGCCTTCGGCCGGGGGCGCGGGCTGCGCCGCGCCAGGTTGGGGCTTCGCCCCTGGCCCCCACGGGGGCTTCGCCCCTGCGACCCCTTCGGGGGCTGCCGCCCCCGGGCCCCGGCCCTGTTTCGGTGGCTGCCGCCCCCGGACCCCCGCCCCGCCCGCTGGGGTCAGGGTCCGCGAGCGGGTGCGGGCTCGATGGGTGTCCAGGGTGGGGCTGGGTGGATCGGTGTTGTTGCGCGCGCCGACGCATGCGCGTCGGCGCGCGCGTTCGGCGACTTGCGCTCGCGCCTTGCGCATGCGGCGTTCCGCCGTTCGCGGCGCGGCGCACCGCCGAACGCGCGCGCCACACTCTGCGAGGCGTGCTCAAACCCCTTCCACATGACCCACCCGGAACCCGTGACCCCTACCCTTCAGCCCCTGACACAGCAGGCGGGGGCGGGGGGCCGGTGTCGAGGCCACCGGCCAGGCCGCGAGCCCAGGACGCAGCCCCCGGGGCCGCGTGAACCAGCCCCCGAAGGCGCCGAGGCCCAGCGCCCACCGGCCGACCTCGAACCCTGCGGACCGGCCCGCGACACACCCCGCGTGGTCGGGGCCGCTGCCTCGCCCGCGAGCGCCCCCGGGCGTGGTGCCAGGGGGCGCGGGGTACGCGTCGGACCTCGTTGAACTCGCGCACGATCACGCGAGCGCTGGCGTGATCGGGCAGCGCGCACACGAGCGGCCTCCGCGCGCGATCGGTGATGCCGAGGTCCACGGCGAAGCGCACCCAGGCGATGCGGGCGCGGACGGCCTTCCGGCCACGTGGACCCCTCGCGGCTCTGGCCGTCCGGCCCCCGACAGGGCATTCGGTTTTCCCAGACGCCGACCACGGCGTCAAGTGCGTGGCCACCCGGCCGCCGCTTGCCTTCCGGCACTTGACACCGCGCCCGGCGCCCGGGAGCCCTCATAAACGCCCGACCGGGCACCGGACACCCAGACCCGCAAGGAGAGCCCCCGTGAGCCGTCAAGCCATCCGCGCCCGCATCGCACTGTGGTGCGCCGCCGTGAACCTCGACATCACCAAAATCGTCGCGGCGGAAGCCGCCGTGTACGCGCTGCCCGATCCCGCCGAGCGCCGCGCGATCGTGCGCGAGTTCAACGAGGTCTTCGCGTAACCCGCGCGCCCCCTGGCACCACGCCCGGGGGCGCTCGCGTGCTCGTTGCTCAACTCGAACCCTGCGGACCAAGGCACGAACAAACCCCGCGTGCTCACCGCCGCGACTAACGCACAGCAGCGCCCACCAGATCGAATCGCCACGGGGACACGATCTGGTGGGCGCGCTGTGCTCAGTCGGCTCAGCTACCAGGCGTCAGACCGAGGCATGAAAACCCCCGCGTGCTCGCCAGGGCCAGCCGCCGGCCCCACCGCGGCGCTCTACCTGGTCAAACACGGGCTCGGGGCGCCGCGGTGGCGCCGGCCGCAGTCCCACTCACAGGCTGCGGAAACAAGGGAAATCCGCAGACCGCGAGACCTTAGGCCGCGAAACCGCCGTGCGTGTACTCCAACGCGGAATCAACCCGCGCATCCAGCTTCGAGGCGTCGTCCGGATTCAACGTCACCCGCACCACCCCGCGCCCGTCAATCCAGTTATCGGCGTCGAAGTCCATCGCCCCGGCCAGCAACACCGGACGCATCACCCGCTCCAGCTCCGCCATCGCCGCCAAAGCCCGCTCATACTCGCGCCCGTAGCTCACGCCCGGACGCACCGCGTACCAGCCCGGCGCCCACAGCCCCGGATCAGGATCCTCAAAACCCCACGCGCCGGTGAACTCCATCGACTCACGCCACGGCCACGTGTCGTTATCGCCACCCGGCTGCCCGCGCAACAGGTCCGCGAGGCACCGCGCCCCCAGCGTGCCCGCCTCCAGTCGCACCACCCACCAGTGCCGCCAAGGCACCGCCCGCACATCCAACAGCCCGTCATACGGAAGCGCCCGCGCCAGCGTCACGCCCAACGCCGACGCGATCAACTCGACCCGCGCCCTCGCCGTCGCCACCGGCCACCGCTTCCACGGCGCGTACTCCGCCCCGTCGTTAACGCTCACACTCGTAGGATCGCCGTCCACAGCAGATACCGCCTCCCCTCTCGACAACCGCTCTCATCAGCGGTCGCTATGATCGTCGGCGGGTTAACACCCCCCGGATCGTCTCATGTCCTGCCCAGGGCTAGACGATCCGGGTTTTTTCTGTTGTAGAGCACAGTCATCGGGCCAATCGGGACAGTCTCGACACCACCACCCCAACCGGCCCCACGACTACCGGGAGAGTTGAACACTCTACCCGAGAGTGACGACAAGCCCCTACCGTCCCGTTCACGTGCCCCTACCGTCACCCCTGGTGAATGACATGTGCGCGGATCTTGACTTAGGCTTTGCGAACGTTCACGCCGAGTACGTGATCCGCCCAATGCTCCAGTTCTGAAGGGCCGATCATGACCACGGTTCCAGGTGGGGCTGTGGCAACTAGTTGCCCGCCGCGATGCCGAAATTCCTCGCACGCCTGACAGCCTGAGACGCTGTTCAGTCGGTAGCTGTGACTATTCGCTAGGTGGCGGCTCCAGTCCTCGGCCGCGTTCAAGCCGCGTTGGAACCTCTCGCACGCGATGCACTCGGCCATCCAGACGGGCCACACCCTCTCGTTCACCGGCTCATCGTGGCAGTCGCTACGCGGCAGGAAAAGGCAGTGGCGCTCCCCCGACAGCCGTCGAGAGAGCGCCACCACTGCACGAGGGCGCGTGACCCTTAGTCGATGTCGAACTCGACTCGGTCGATCCAGAGGTGTTGCGGCATGATGTGTAGCGTCACCTCAAGCACCTTATCGTCGGTGCCGTAGCCGATGTGCTCCTTGTAGAACACGAACTGTTCTTCGCTGATCCCCAGCTTCGAGGCTTCGTCCGCGCTCGCCGGACGCCCCCACGTCTCCTCGCTGATACGCACCTGAGGATGTCCGAGGTCGGCCATTCGGCTGACCATTCCGCCGACGCCCTCGTCTACTTCTTCGAGAACCGTACCGCCGAACAGGCTGACGGGTACGTACGAGTCGGCGAGTTGGGTGATCACGTCGTCGGCCCACATGACGCGGCGCCGGGCGATCACCGATTCCTCTCCGGTGGGCACGCCGAGGAGTTCCGCAACGCGGGCCGGGGGCTCCGCGCGCTCGACCACCAGTTCTACGCGCGGCTCATGGCCGAGCGCGCGGATCTGTGCGTCGTAGGCGCCTCCCGCGCCCGCTCGCTCACGTGCAGCTTTGGAGTACCGCTGTGCGGCATTTCGGGTGATAGGGGGGATCGGCATGACGATTGACCTCACTCCTCGTCGTGATGTGATCAGCCCGCATACGGTGAGGACGCGCAGGGCCTTGTGGACAGTGGTCTGATTGACCTTGTACGTCGCGGCAAGGTCGTTCTGACCAGGCAGTTCGCTGCCGCGAGGGTACTTCCCGGACTCGATGTCCGCCCGGATCGCTGCCGCGATGGCCTGATAAGTACTGGTGCCACGAATCTGCATGGCAACCACTCTACAGCCCCTTATGACTTATGGCATATCTGTTGACAGCCGGGAGCGGGTCCGGTTCACTGTGTCACGTATGACATATGGCCTAGCGGTGAGGGAGCGGGGAACCGGTGGAACTTCACGTATGGGGACTCACTGAGCTGGACGCGGATCGCGCTCGCGCCGACGCCGAGGCGAAACACGCCGAGGCGTTTGAGCGCGCCCAACACCTCAACGTCACCCGCACGATCGGGATGCCATGCCCGATCCGACGCCGAGACTCGAACGCCATCGCGCAGGCTGCGACATACCACATGGCTTGGGCGCTCTACCCCAGCGATACCGAGAACAGTGGAGGAACACAACCGTGACCACGAGCTTCAAGACCCGGGTTGAACGCCGAATCGGCGTGGTCGAAATCACCGGGCCTCTCGACGACCATGCGATCCCCATGCTTCACGGGGCCATCACCGACGTCGCCGAACGCGCCGGAACGCCCCGCGTGCTCATCGTCGAGGACAACATCACGGCCACCAGTGAGAACGCGGCCAAGGCGTTGATCTACGAATGCGCGACGCTTCGCGGCAAGGGCGGGAACCTGGGACTCGTCAGCTCGGACGGAGCGGTCACGCGCGGCGGCCGACCGAGTGCCCAGACCTTCTATATCGCCGCCTACAGCAGCCTTGAGTTCGGACTCGAACGGCTCGGCAAAGTCGAGTTCAAGTGAGCGAGTCCGGCGAAGCCTGGGACGTGCGCGTGCACTGGAAGCCGTCACCGGACGCGACATGCCCGGAGTCCACCGTTCACACCGTCAAGGGCAGCGAAAGTCAGGCTGTTGACAGTGCTGTGTCGGCGCTCGACGGCTGTAGGCACCCGTGGGCACCAATCCAGGCCACCGGTGCGGAGATTCGACGACAGGGAAGCCCCGGACCGTGGCGGCCCGTGGCTTCCGGATCGGGGTCGTACTTTTGATCACGATCACCTACCGCCCACCGGACCTCGGCAGCCTCGTGCACCCGCCGAAGTTCAACCTCTGGACCCCGCCGCCGACGCTCACGGCTTCACAGGACCCGTACTTGATGAAACGCATGTACGTCGGCATACAGCGAATCGGCGGTTTCATCACTGCTTTGCCGCGCCAGGAGACGCCCGCCGCCCGCAAGTACGGGGGTGGGATGCCGGACACGCGGAGCTGACAAGCTCCCCCGCTCGGAGCGCTACGAGTCGGGGGCAACGCCAGGCCCATCGGGGTCCGGCATCGAGAAGGAGGACACCTTGAGCACCGAACTGTACAAGCAGGAGATCACCGGGCCGTTCGCCAAGCTGTGCGGCGGTGGCACCAACGACGGCAACATGGAGGACTGCGTGGTCGCCGCCCCGCTGGAGGGCGGTGGCCTCGCGCTCCGGGACTCCAAGCTCGGCGAGGACTCGCCCGAGCTGCGGTTCGACTTCAACGAGTTGAAGTCGCTCGGCGACAAGATCGCGACGCTGAACGCGTAATCCCCTGAAGACCGCTGGCGGCGGGGCACGCGGCATACCGCTCCGTCGCCAGCGGCCCGCCTGAGAGGAGGCCCATCGTGAGCCTTGCACTGCTGATCGATCACCCGGAACGAGCGCGGGAGGCGTGGCCGACCGAGCCCGTTGTGAGCAAGCGCGACCCCGCCGAGTTCTCCGGCTTGTTGACGTCGCGCGAACTCGATGAATGGATCGATACCGACTGCCTTGCCATGCGCCACGTTGCGCTGGTCATGAAGGGTGTCCCGGTTGACCCGCGCGTCTACGAGGACCCGGCCCAGCCCGGCATGCCCAGGCCCGGCTACCTCCGCCGCCACTTGGACGAGGGAGGCACGCTGAGCGTTCGGAGCCTCGAACACCTCAAACCCTCTGTCGCGAAGCTCTACAACAACTTGCAGCGCGAACTCGGATACACGATCCACGTCAACGCGTACCTCACCCCCGGCAACACTCAAGGCCTGCACTACCACTACGACCCGTATGTGACCGCGATCTTGCAGCTCAACGGGTGTAAGGAGTGGCCGATCCACCGGCCGTTCGTCGAGGACCCGACGCGTGAGTGGGGCGGATTCAAGGAGCGGCGATTCACGCCGGAAGAACGGCACTACCTCGAAAACACGCCGCCCGAGATGACTTTCCGACTTTTACCCGGGGACGCGTTCTGGTTGCCACGCGGGTTCATCCACGCGCCGTACACGGTGGGCGAGGCGCCGTCCCTTCACCTCACGGTCGCGGTCAAGGAGCGCACTCGCTATTGGCTCTTACGTCAGATTTTCGATCAGATCACGGAAGGCAGCATGGCCGACGCGGCCATGCGGGCCACGGTCCCGCCCAGGGGCATCGCGACCGAGACAGAGATCTACGTCGAGGAGCTGCGCCGGGTCGCTATGGCCGCGCTCGCCACCTTGGACGTTCCGCGCGCCGCACGCGCCATCCGCCGGGCCAGTGGGTCCGCTCTCCTAGGCTGACCGCCATGTATGCCGCACCCGACATCAACTGGGACGAAGAGTTTCGCACCGAGCCCCTGACGGGGATTCACTGGCACGGCTTCTTCTGGAAAGGCCCGGCAGCACGCAAGTTCTCCATGCGTTACCAGGTCGAACGCACGCCGGGGACGAGTGAGTTCGAAACAGGGGACACCCCGGCCGAGGCGGTGTCGGACAACCTGCTGCGGCCGAGACTCGTTCGGGCGACGTTCACCAGCGCCGACGACGCCGCTGATTGGATGCGAGCGCAGTACGACGAGAACCGGCCCGCCTCCGACTACAGGAACCCCGACGACACGCAGTGGTACATGCGGAAGTCGATCGAACGCGGCGGTGATCCGGTATGGCGCTGGGACACGCCGCACCCGGGCGACGTGACGTGCAACTGGGCTGCGGTGGTCTGCTGCCCGAACCGCTTGGAGCCCAGCTACCCGTGCCCCAGGCCACCGCAATAAACGACCTGACACCCACCCGGGCAACGCGCATCGAAGACACCCCGCGTATCCCGCGAGGCTCCGTTCACGCTCTGCGCCGAGCCCCCGAAGACGCGCCCGCTGATGGCCTCTCCCCGCAACGCCATCGGCGGGCGCCCACCACCAACCCACGAAACGGGAACCCGAGGTACCGATGAACCCAGCCGCGACGCCACCGGCAAAGGTCGCGTCCATAAGAAGGCGCTACCTCGCCGACGAGCCCTTGAAGAGCATCGCCGAGAACGAGAATTGTTGCCTGAGCACCGTGGTGAAGAACACGCGGGACCTGCCCCGGCGCCAGTACTCCCGCACCCCTCCCGAAATCGTCGCCGAGATCGAGACCCTAAGCGCCCGGGGAGTCAAGCGCGCCGCGATCGCGAACAAACTCGGCGTCAGCGTCGGTACAGTCCGACGGTACGAAGCGCCGACCAGCGCCATCGCGCGGCGTCACAGGTCAGCCGCCATACGAGCCCGTGCCGCCCGGTAAGGGCATGTACGCCAGCACCGATGACGACGCACTAGACGCCGACCGCGCATCCACGCGCCCGACATTCACCGACTGGTCCACGGAGACCACCCGCCGTCTCTGCCGGACCGTGCTGAACTGCGGACCCAACTTCTCCGCCATCGACCTGGTGAAGAACATCCGCCCCGACCATCAACCGAAGCAGCACACCGAGTACGAGACCGGCATCTACCAGGACATGCTCAGCGTCGTACTCGCCCACCAGTTCCACCAAGTCTTGCTAGCCGAGTCACCCGACCTCGCACACGAGCTCGCCGACCTCAGCTACGCAGAGGCCCTACACGTCGTCTACCACCACCAGCACGACGCCTAGAGCCACGCCCGCCCACACCCCCGTATGAGCGGGGCGGGCATCCCCGCGCGACTGACGTTCGACTCCCTTCCGTCAGCACGCGCACACGCGTCCCCCGGCTGAGTGGGTCCGGCCGGGGGACGCCCCAGACCCCCCGCCCCGCTGCGGCGCACACGCAGCGGGGCGGGGACACCATCACCTACCGAAGGAGCCATACACATGGGCAAGAAGGACGACAAGACACCCGACATCGAACTCAACGCGCTCACCGAAGGACTCGCGGCCATCCATCGCGGAGACGTTGCCGGAGGCGTTGACGCCCTCCGATTCGCTCAGGACATCCAGGACGACAAGGAGCGCAAGTCCCAGGACCGCGACCGCAAGAAGTAACCACAGGCGCAGGCCGAAGCGCACCCCCAAGCAGCCCGCCGTCAGCTAGTCGCACAGCGACGACGGGCAACCGCGCTGAGTAGATGCCCCCGGCGTACCAGCCACTCAGCGTAAACGGCGCCCCCTGACCCACCACGCTCCCGGCAGTTGCGACGCCGGGCGGGACAGGGGGCGCCGTCCTATCTTCAGCCTTCAAGCACCATGGCCCGGACCGAGGAGTTTGTGCCGCTCCCGTGGCCGTTACGGCGAGCGCCGCCGACGCGGTCGGCGTCCCTCTCCATCCCGTCCCCTCCGCTAGATGGGTGGGGGGTCGCCGAGGAAAGACCTATCGGTGAGAGATCCGCTGTGCTCGCCGAAGGGGTACCAGCGTGGTCACCAGGCCGTATGACGGCAGAGCAGCGGCGCGCTGTGCTTGCTTCCGTGCTGGTCGGGGCGCCGCGGCTCCGCCGGCATCCGGCCCCTCGCAGGCTGAGGTCCGTTCGGCGAGTGTGACGGCAGGCAGTGGCTCCGTCCTCCTGGTGTGGGGCGGGCTGCCGCTGAAAGCCGTTCCAGGACGAACCGGACCAGTCAACTCCGGGAAACCCACCCGGAGTCAAGCCCTCACTGCGTGAGGGTGACAGGCCCGGCCCGCCCTGGAACCAAAGGACGCGTCAGCCCACCCCACACCAGGAGGACTCCATGAAACTGACCGCCGCCACTCTCGCCGGACTCCAGAACCTCGACGCCGACTCCCCGCTGGACAAGGCCCTCGGCGAACTCCTCGCCGCCTGGACCTACGGCAGCGACGCCGAGATGCGCACCGCCGCGAACCTGCTGCTCCTCACCCTCGGTCAGCCCGACGGCGAAGAGTAAGCCACCCGCCCCCGGCTCCGGCCGGGGGCACCCTTCCCCGCTGCGGAAGCGGGCGGGAAAACGTCCGGCCCGGCATCGGGGGGGATGACGCCGGGCCGGACACGCGACCTGTCCGACCGGGGGGGATGGTCGGAAACGGGGCCGCCTGCCGACATGATCGGCATCGCGTCGAGAGTAGCAAGGACACGAAAACGCGGATAGCTGCCAGGCGGGAGAATCCTTTTCCGCCTCCAGCGGGGGCCGCTCCTCTGAGACGCCCCGCGCAACGGCCGCCGTGGCCCGGCCCGCATCAGCGCTTGCGGCCGGTGGGCACGGTCAGGGTTCGGGGGTCTCGTCATCGGGCGCCAAAGGCGTATCAGGAACCTGAGGTGGCGCGCAAGCGGCGAACACCACGCTCGACCTGGCCGCCGCTGCGCCGCTTGCGCGCCACCTCAGAACCACTGATACGGGCTACGCCCGCCCGACGACGAGACCCCCGAACCCTTCAACCGGCCCCCCTTGTGGGTGGAAGGCCAGGGCTCACGCCCTGGCCAAGCCCCACCCGCTCAGACCGACACGCCCTCGGCATCCGACGCCCGCGCCACGTTGTAGACTCGGTTCACCAGCTCGCCGACCTGGGCCAACGTGTTCGAATAAGAAGCGAGAAGCTCCACTGGGTTGACCAGCAGAACGGCCCCGTATCCGAATCCGGATACGGGGCTTTCGTGATCTCTGGGAGTGATTCGGGAGTGGCGGCCCTTCGCCCGCCTCGCCCGGTGAGCCGGCGGATCGACGGGTCGTCTCATCCACTGAGAGGCTGTGGAAACCGGGTCGGAACGGTCCTGGGACGCGGCTAGGATGGGGCACGAATGGTGTTCGACGAGGAGGCGATCCGCGCCAGTGGACGAGTTCAGCGCTCTTGGTTCCGAAGCCCTGCACACCCTGCGTGAGGAGTTGCGCGGGGACTACGCGCGCTTCCGGGAGCGTGGGCTCAAGCTCGATCTGACGCGCGGGAAGCCGTCGGCGGAGCAGTTGGACTTCTCGAACGAGCTGCTGGCGCTGCCGGGGGACGAGTTCCGGGCGGCGGACGGGACGGACTGCCGGAACTACGGCGGGCTGCACGGGCTGCCGGAGCTGCGGGAGATCTTCAGTCCGCTGCTGCAGGTGCCGGTCGAGCAGCTGATCGCCGGTGACAGCTCCAGCCTCTCGATCATGCACGACCTGGTGACGCACGCGATGCTCTTCGCGCTGCCGGGCGGGTCGACGCGGTGGGCGGACGTGGAGCGGCCGGCGTTCCTGTGCCCGGTGCCGGGTTACGACCGGCACTTCTCGATCTGCGAGAAGTTCGGCATCGAGATGATCGCGATCGAGCCGACGGCCGAGGGGCTGCTGGACATCGACGAGGTCGAGCGGCTCGCGGCCTCGGACCCGCGGATCAAGGGCATGTGGTTCGTGCCGAAGTACAGCAACCCCACCGGGACCACGGTCTCCGAGCAGGACGCCGAGCGGCTGGCCCGGATGACGACGGCCGCGGACGACTTCCGGATCTTCTGGGACGACGCGTACAGCGTGCACCACCTCACCGACCACCGGGTCACCATCGCGCCGATCGTGGCGCTGTGCGAGGCGGCCGGGCACCCGGACCGGGTGTTCGTGCTCGGATCCACCTCGAAGATCACCTTCGCGGGCGCGGGCGTGTCCTTCCTGGGCACCTCCCCGGCGAACCTGCAGTGGTACCTCGGGCACATCGCCAAGCGGACGATCGGCCCGGACAAGGTCAACCACCTGCGGCACGTGCGCTTCCTGAAGGACGCCGAGGGCGTGCAGAAGCTGATGGAGCGTCACCGCGCCAGCCTGGCGCCGAAGTTCGCGAAGGTGCAGGAGATCCTGGCCGACGAGCTCGGCGGCACCGGGATCGCGACCTGGACCGAGGCCTTCGGCGGCTACTTCGTCAGCATGAACGTGCTCGACGGCACTGCGGCCGAGGTGATCCGGCTGGCCAAGGAGGCGGGCGTCGCGCTCACCCAGGCGGGTTGCGCGTACCCCTACGGCAAGGACCCGCGGGACCGCAACATCCGGCTCGCGCCCTCGTTCCCGCCGGTCGCGGACCTGGACACGGCGATGCGCGGCGTGGTGCTGTGCGTGAAGCTCGCCGCGGTGGAGAAGCTGATCGAGCAGGGGCAACAGGGCTAGCGACGTACGAGAGACATACGAAGAGCCCGGGCCGCCTCCGCGCGGCCCGGGCTCTTCGCTCTGTGTACGACCGTTATTCGGCGCTGCGCGCCTCGTCGGCGCGCTCCTCGGTCCACATGTCCTGGCCGTTGTGCTTGCGCTGCCACATCAGCGCGCCCGCGCCGAGGGCCGCTCCGGCGGCGGTGGCCGCGGCGACGAGGCGCCACCGCAGGTGCCGCTCGTGGGCGCGCTCCATCTCGGCGCCGCGCAGCGCGGCGGCGGCCAGCATCGCCCGTTTGCCCGCCTCCGGCAGGTATTCGCTGCGCATACGGTGCGAGGCGTCGAGGGCTTTGTTGGACATGTCCAGCGCCACCGGGACGGCCACGTCGCGCGTGTGCGCGATGCGCGGGCCGAGTTCCTGGCGCACGGTCGCATAGCGGTCGCGCAGGAAGGGCTGCGCCTGCTCCATCAGTGCGGTGGTTCTGCTCACAGCGGTACCTCCTCAGGTCACTTGTGGCCTAGTGCCCCGGTATGACGGTCATATGCGGCGATTGGGCCGTTCAGTGCCCCGGCGGGACACGCGTTTTCAGCCGCAGGACACAGAACGGCAACCAAGGCGGAACCCGGCACCGTAGGCAAAGCGGCTCGTGGGAGGATGAGCACGCACCTGTTAACGGAAGAGAGGGCCCGTCATGGCCGAAGAGACCTACGCCGTGCTGAAGACGAACCTCGGCGACATCACCATCCAGCTGTTCCCGAACCACGCGCCGAAGACCGTGCGCAACTTCGTGGAGCTGGCCGAGGGCACGCGCGAGTACACCGACCCGAACACGAACAAGCCGGGCAGCGGACCGTACTACGACGGCACGATCTTCCACCGGATCATCTCCGGCTTCATGATCCAGGGCGGCGACCCGCTCGGCCAGGGCTTCGGCGGCCCGGGCTACGCGTTCGACGACGAGATCCACCCGGACCTGCGCTTCGACAAGAAGTACCTGCTGGCCATGGCCAACGCGGGCGTGCGCGGCGGCAAGGGCACCAACGGCTCGCAGTTCTTCATCACCGTCTCGACGCCGGCGCACCTGAACGGCAAGCACACCATCTTCGGCGAGGTGGTGGACGAGGCCAGCAAGAAGGTCGTGGACGAGATCGCGAACGTGCCCACCGGCCCGGCCGACCGTCCGCTGCAGGACGTCGTGCTGCAGTCGGTCGTCATCGAGCGTCGCCAGGGCTGAGGCCCGCACGGGGAGGAACGCGGCAGTGAGCAGCAGCACACCCTCGGACGAGCGGCCGCCCACGGCGGTCGGCGAGCCCCGCGAGCCCAAGCCCGCGGGCGCTCCGGTGTGCTTCCGCCATCCGGAGCGGGAGACCTACCTGCGCTGCCACCGCTGCGAACGCTCCATCTGCACGGACTGCATGGTGCCCGCGGCCGTCGGGCACCAGTGTCCCGAGTGCGTGCGCGGCGGCGCGAAGACGGTGCGCCAGGTGCGCACCGTCGCCGGCGGCCGCGTGCACTCGCGGCAGGGCGTGGCCACGATGGGCATCATCGCGGTCTGCGTCGTGATGTACGGCCTGCAGCAGTTGATCGGCGAGGCCTTCACGACCCGTCTGGAACTGCTGGGGATTGCGGGTTCGTCCTCGGCCACGCCCAGCGCGGTCAACATAGGCGTCGCGAACGGTGAGTGGTACCGCCTGCTGACCTCGATGTTCGTGCACGAGAACGTGGCGCACATCGGGCTCAACATGCTCTCGCTGTGGTGGATCGGCGTGCCGGTGGAGTCACGGCTCGGCCGGCTGCGCTACCTGCTGACCTATCTGGTCTGCGGGATCGGCGCCTCGGCGGTGTCCTTCGCCTTCATGGGGCGCTACGACGCCTCGCTCGGCGCCTCGGGCGCCATCTTCGGCCTGCTCGGCGTGCTCGCGGTGATGGCCTACCGCGAGAAGCTGGACATGCGGCCGATCCTGGTCGTGATAGCGGTCAACATGGCCTACAGCTTCAGCGTGGCCGGGATCGACTGGCACGCGCACCTCGGCGGCCTCGGCTGCGGCCTGCTGATGGGACTGGCCTTCGGCTACGCCCCGCGCGCCGACCGGCCGACCGCCTGGTACCGCGATCCGCGCAATCTGGTGCCGCTCGGCGCGGGGCTCGCCGTCCTCGTGGCCACGGTCGTGCTGGTCGGCGTGCACTCGAGCACGCTGCAGAACTCGGCCCTCGCCGCGTCCCTCGCCTCGCTCATCCACTGAGTCCGGAGTCTGAGACGCGTTCGGGACAGTGTCACAACTTGTCCACAGGCTTCGAGTTATCCACAGATACCCCGCCGTCTCCTCCACAGGTTTTCCACACTGTGGAAAAGGGGCTCGAGTCTGTGGATAACCTGCTCGTCGAATCTCTGGTTCAGCGCCAGCGGGTCGAGATCGCGAAGCCGCCGGCGATGAAGCCGAAGCCGATGACGACGTTCCACGCGCCCAGCGTGTTCACCCAGCTGATGCCCGAGGCCAGGTAGTACAGCACCATCCAGCCCAGGCCGATGACGAAGAACGCGACCATGAACCGGGGAACCCAGGCCGAGGACTCCAGCTTGATCTTCTGCGGCTTCGGCTCGGTCGGCGGGGTGTAGGCCGCCTTGTCCCGGGTCTTCGACTTCGGCACGGAACTCTCCACGTCATGAGGTCATTGGACGACTGGTTGTCGCTGGTACAGCGTAGCTGCGCACGCTGTTCCAGAACAGTCCGCATTATCCGACCGGTACCTGAGAGCGGCCTGGGGGTCCCGGCGTGTCGGGCGTGGCGCGGCCGCCGGGCTGTGGGAGGTTCACTGTGCGCGGTCCACCGGGCTCGAAAAGTTATCCACAGACGGGTGTGGACTGTGCGGAGAGGAGCCTTCCGTGTACGGCTTGATCTGGCGCCGGCTGCCCGGCAGCCTGTGGATGAAGCTGCTGTGCGCAGTCGTCCTTGTTTCCCTGTTGGTCGTCTTACTGTTCGGCTGGGTTTTCCCCTGGGTCGAGCCGTATCTGCCGTTCTCCAGCAGCGGCACGATGGGCGGGAACTAGCGGGCTAGCGGCCCGCGAGCGTCGGGGCCAGCCCGACCGCGGCCGCCCGCGCGTCCTGGTCGCCGCACACCGCGAGCCAGTTCGCCAGCATCCGGTGCCCGCCGTCGGTGAGCACCGACTCGGGATGGAACTGCACCGCCTCGATGGGCAGCTCGCGGTGCCGCACGCCCATGATGACCTCGCCGGTGCGCGCCGTGACCACGAGCTCCTCCGGCACGGTCGCCGGGTCGATCGCCAGCGAGTGGTAGCGGGTGGCCGTGAACGGGTTCGCCAGGCCCTCGAAGACGCCGAGCCCGTCGTGCGCCACCTCGCTGGTCTTACCGTGCATCAGCTCCGGCGCCCGGCCCACGGTCGCGCCGAAGGCCACGCCGATCGACTGCAGCCCGAGGCAGACGCCGAACAGCGGCTGACCGCTCGCGGCGCAGTGCCGGACCATCTCCACGCACACGCCCGCCTGCTCCGGCGTGCCCGGGCCCGGGGAGAGCAGCACACCGTCGAAGCCGTCCGCGTCCGCGAGCGCCACGGCGTCGTTGCGCCGCACGTCGCACTCCGCGCCGAGCTGGTACAGGTACTGCACGAGGTTGTAGACGAACGAGTCGTAGTTGTCCACAACGAGGATGCGCGCCATCAGTCCAGTCCCGCAGTTCTCGGGGCGGTCAGTTGCCGCCGTTGTTGCCGCCGTTGAGCCCGGAGATGAACCCGCCGGTGGAGGTGTCCGTCGGGCTCGCCGTGCTGGTCGCCGTGGAGGTGTCGGTCGCGCCGGCGCCGGACGAGCAGGTGATCGTGATCGACGTGCCCTTGTTCACCACCGTGTTCGGGGCCGGGTTCGTGGTGATCACCGTGTTCGCCGCGAAGGACGCGTTCGCCTCGTAGGTGAACTGGCTGTTCACGTTCAGGCCCAGGCCGGTCAGCTCGGAGTCCGCCGCGCTGCACGCCTTGTTGACCACGTCGCTCGGCACCGTCACCGTGCCGGGACCGCCCGAGATCACCACGACCAGCGGGGTGGTCACCGGCTCGGTCTTGCCCAGCAGCGAGTTGCCGTTCGCGTCCTGGATGTCGATCGCGTTGTTGCTGGCGACCGACGAGCTGGTGGAGGTCTTCGTGGTGACGTTCGTGAAGCCCTTGGTCTGCAGCGTGCTGACCACCTGGCTGCCCAGGCTGTCGGTCACCGAGGACGGCAGCGTGTACTGAACCGGCCCGGAGGAGACGCAGTAGTAGACCTTGCTGCCCAGGTCGGCCGAGGCGCCGGAGTTCGGGCTCTGCGACTTGATCTCGCCGCTGGCGATGGAGTTGCTGCTCTGGCCGCTGCCGCAGGTGGAGGTGCCGAGCGCGTAGCCGGCGCTCTTCAGCGTGGCCTCGGCCTGGGTCAGGGTCTGGCCGGTGATCGTCGGCACCGTGCCGGTGGTCGCGCTGCTGCCCGCGAAGACCGTCTTGAAGACGAAGATCGCCAGCACGACGAGCACCACCACGACCACGCTGAGGATGATCCAGCCGGTCTTGTCCTTCTCCTTGCCGCGGGTGGCCGGCGAACCGGCCCGGCGCGAGCGCGGGATCTCGTCCTCCGGCCCGTCCTGGTCGTACTCCGAGCCCTGGTACGCGGTCGGCTCGTAGCGGGTCTGCGCCGCGGCCGCGCCGTAGCCCGCGCCGCCGCCGTAGCCGCGGCCGCCCGGCTGGGCCATCACCGTGGTCGGGGCGGCCGCCGCGCCGAAGCCCGCGGCCACCGTCGGGGCCGCCGCCACCGGGCGTCCGTCGAGGGCGCGCTCGAGGTCGGCGCGCATGTCGTCGGCCGACTGGTAGCGCTCGTCCGGGTGCTTGGCGAGGGCCTTCATCACGATCGCGTCGACCACCGGGGGGACCTCGGGGTCGTAGTACGACGGCGGGTTCGGCGCCTCCCGCACGTGCTGGTAGGCCACCGCGACCGGGGAGTCGCCGATGAACGGCGGCCGACCGGTGAGCAGTTCGTAGAGCAGGCAGCCGGTGGAGTACAGGTCGCTGCGCGCGTCCACCTGCTCGCCCTTGGCCTGCTCCGGCGAGAGGTACTGCGCGGTGCCGATCACGGCGGCGGTCTGGGTCATCGTCATGCCCGCGTCGCCCATGGCCCGCGCGATGCCGAAGTCCATCACCTTGACCGCGCCGCCGCGGGTCAGCATGACGTTCGCGGGCTTGATGTCCCGGTGCACGATGCCGTTGCGGTGCGAGTAGTCCAGCGCCTGCAGCACGCCGCCGGTGATCTCCAGCGAGCGCTCGGGCAGCAGCTTGCGGCCGGAGTGCAGCAGGTCCCGCAGGGTCGAGCCGTCCACGTACTCCATGACGATGAACGGCAGCGAGATGCCGCCGATGTAGTCCTCGCCGGTGTCGTACACGGCCACGATCGCCGGGTGGTTGAGGGACGCGGCCGACTGGGCCTCGCGCCGGAACCTGGCCTGGAAGGTGGCGTCCCTGGCCATGTCGGCGCGCAGCGTCTTGACGGCCACGGCCCGGCCCAGGCGGATGTCCCTGGCCATGTAGACCTCGGCCATCCCACCCCGGCCCAGGACCGCGCCGAGCTCGTACCTGTTGCCCAGGCGACGCGGCTCTTCCATCATTCAGCCCTTCCCCGGCCGGGTTGCGGCCATTCCTGCCTTCGGGCGAAGTGTACCGGTGGCGGACGGGCCCTGCGGAAGCCTTCCGCCCCCGGCCCGAGCCACGGCGCACCCGCGCTGGTCCAGTTCGCGCCGTGCTACCCGATCACGGCCTTGATCACCGAGGCCGCGATCGGCCCCGCCAGACTGTTGCCGAACGCGTCGCTCGGCTGCACGTTGTTGTCCGCGACCATGACGGCTACCGCCACCTGCGGGTCGTTCGCCGGCGCGTAGGCCACCATCCAGGCGACCGGGTTCTGACCCGTGCCGCGCTCGGCGGTGCCCGTCTTCGCCGCTACAGAGACGCCGATGTTCTGCAAGCTGGTTGCGGTGCCGTTCGTGACCACGTCCTGCATCATCGTGGACAGCTCGGTCGCCACCGAGCCGGAGATCGGCGTGGAGTACGTCGTCGGCGTGGCGCTCGCGATGACGTTGCCGCTGGTGTCCAGCTCCTTGGCGATCAGGTACGGCGCCTCGATCGTGCCGCCGTTCGCCACCGCGGACGCCATCATCGCGCCCTCCAGCGGGGTCATCGTCACGTCGAACTGGCCGATCGAGGACTGCGCGAGCTGCGCCTGGCTCAGGTTCTTCGGGAACACCGAGGTCGACGTCGTCATCGGCACGGTCAGGCCGGTCCGGTTGAAGCCGAAGGCCTGCGCCATGTTCTGCACGTTCGAGGCGCCGAGCTGCATGCCCACGTAGCCGTACACCGTGTTGCAGGACTGCGCGAACGCGTCCATCAGCACGGCGCTGTTGCAGGTCTCGCCGCCCGAGTTCGAGATCGTCGAAGTGGACTGCGGCAGCGTCAGCGTGGTCAGCGGCGCGCCGGGGATCGAGGTGTTCGGCGTGACGGACTGGCCGCCGATGCCGTCGGTCAGCGCCGCCGCCGAGGTGACGATCTTGAACGTGGAGCCCGGCGGGTAGGTCTGGTTCAGCGCCTTGTCCAGCTTGGGCTGCAGCGAGTTGTTGTTCAGCGCGGTCGCGTAGCTGTTCTGCACGCTCGAGCTGGCCGAGGCGAGCTTGTTCGGGTCGTAGCTCGGCGCCGAGACCAGCGCCAGGATCGCGCCGGTCTTCGGGTTGATCGCGGCCACCGCGCCCTCGCCGACGGAGCTGAGCTCACTGGTCAGCGCCTGGTACGCGGCGTCCTGCGCCTTCGCGTTGATCGTGGTGACGACCGAGCCGCCGGCCTGGTCCTTGCCCTCGGCCTTGCGGATGAAGTTCTGCGTGGCCAGCCTGGTGTCCTTGCCGTTGAGCAGCGTGTTCTCGTACTGCTCCAGGCTCGCGGTGCCGTAGTTCGAGGAGAAGTAGCCGGTCACCGGGGCGTACTCGGCGCCGTTCGAGTAGACCCGCTGGTACTTCATCGTCGTGCTCTTGGTGGCCTGCGAGGCGGCCACGCTGGTCGAGCCGACGATGATGCTGCCGCGGTCCACCTGGTAGTTGTAGATCGTGTTGCGGTAGTTGTCCGCGTGCGCCGAGTACGAGCTCGCCTTGACGACCTGGAGCCAGTTGCCGTCCAGGAAGAGCACGGCGAAAAGGGCGAAGCAGAAGATCGCCACTTTCTTGATCGGTCGGTTCACGTGCGCACCGCCTTGTCCTGACCGTAGTACCGGCCGTCGTTTCCGTTTCCTGGGACCCCCCGAGGGTCGAGCAGGTTCGGCGGGGCGGTGAGCGGGAGCGCCGGGGGCAGCGGGCGGCGCGCCGCGTCGGAGATCCGCAGCAGCAGGGCCACCAGGATCCAGTTGGCCAGCAGCGCGGAGCCGCCGGCCGCGAGGAAGGGCATCGGCAGGCCGGTCAGCGGGATGACCCGCATCACGCCGCCGGCGGTGATGAACACCTGGAGCGCGAAGACCACCGCGAGCCCGCTCGCGAACAGCTTCCCGAAGGGGTCGCGGACCAGCAGCGCGGTCTTCAGGCCGCGCGCCACGAACAGCCCGTAGGCGATCAGCAGGGCGGCCAGCCCGACCAGGCCGAGCTCCTCGCCGACGGTGTCCATGATGTAGTCGGCGTTGTTGGCGAAGCCGACCAGCGTCGGATAGCCCTGGTTCAGGCCGGTGCCGAACAGCCCGCCGTTGGCGAAGGCGTAGAGCGACTGCGCGGTCTGCCGCGAGTTGCCGCTGACGTCGCCGAAGGGGTTGAGCCAGGAGTCGAAGCGGGTCTGCACGTGCGCGAACAGCATCGCGACCAGCGCGGCGCCGCCGACGAACATCAGCAGGCCGAAGATCAGCCAGCTGGCCCGCTCGGTGGCCAGGTAGAGCATGATCACGAACGCGCCGAAGAACATCAGCGACACGCCGAGGTCGGTCTCCCGGATCAGCACCAGCATCGCGAAGGCCCACATCGCCACCAGCGGGCCCATGTCGCGCCCGCGCGGGATGTAGATGCCGAGCACCTTCCGGCTGGCCAGCGCCAAGGTGTCCCGCTTGGCGTGCAGGTAGGCGGCGAAGAAGCTGACCATGAGCAGCTTGCCGAACTCGGCGGGCTGGATCGACAGGCCGGCGAACTTGATCCAGCTGCGCGCGCCGTTGACCTCGGACATCGAGGCGGGCAGCACGGCCGGCAGCGCGATCAGGATCAGGCCGGCCAGCGCCGAGACGTACGCGTAGCGCTGCAGCACCTTGTGGTCGCGCAGGAAGAAGAGCACCGCGACCAGCACCACGGCGCCGATGACGGTGAAGATCGCCTGCTGTCCGGCGGACCCGGCCTTCGGCACCATCTTGTTGGCGATGTTGTACGGGTCGAGCCGGGAGATCAGCACCAGGCCGAGCCCGTTGATGGCCGCGGCGAGCGGCAGCAGCAGCGGGTCGGCGTACGGTGCGAGCCAGCGCACCGCCAGATGGAGCAGCAGCAGCACGGCGGCGAAGAGCACGCCCATGGTCCAGAAGTTCGACTGGAGCTTCCCGGCGGAGCTGGCCAGGCCGACGTTGGCGTAGGCGAACATGCCCAGCACCCACGCGCCGATCAGCAGCACGAGCTCGGCGTTGCGCCGCTTGGGAATCTCCGGTTCGGCCGGGGGCGGCGTGACCGCGCCCGCGGCCGAAGGGCTGGCGGCCATCGACATCGCGTTCCTGTCCTGTCCCTGTTCCTGCGGTTGCGCCGGATCAGCCGGCGTTCACCGGGCACTCGGCCGAAAGTTGGCCCAAAACGGTGTTACCGGAGCTTACCGAGCTCGACGGTGACACGCTCGGCGTGGGTGTCGGGGAGGTCGTCGGCGAGGTGTTCGTCGAGGGATGGGCACTCGAGGAGGTGCTCGCCTTGCCTGAGGCGGTGCCTGACGCCTTGTCGGACGCCTTGGCGGTGGAGGTCCCCGTGCTGTTCGGGGTGGCGCTCCCGGTGGGCGTGGCGGAGGCGCTCGGGGTGCTGCTGGCGGTGACGGTCGGCGCCGCCGTTATCGCCGCGCACTCGCTCTCCATGATCGAGAGCGTCGACACGATCGTCTTCGCGTCGGTGAGGCTGGTCGCGGTTATGGAGCTGTCGACCTTGTCCTGCTCGCTCGTCGGCAGCCCGGAGACGAGGACGTCCGCCGAGGTGTAGACGTGCGAGAGTTTTATCCCCGCGAGCGAGTAGTCGACGCCCTGGTAGATCGCCACGTGCCCGCTGCCGTCGGCCGCCACGTAGTACTGCTGCTGCGTGTAGTAGAAGCCGCCCGCGGCCAGGCCGGCGAGCACCACGACCGCCGTGCCGCCGATGATCGCCGGTTTGAGCCAGCGCCGGCGGCGCGGCTCGTCCCCGGAGACCGCCTCCATCTCCGCGGTGTCGGCGCCGCCCACGGTCGGCGCGGGCAGCACCGGCGCGTCGGGCTGGGCCGGGCTCTGCCCCGGGGTCTCCGCGGCGGCCAGGATGGCGCCCGCGTTCATCATCCCGGTCACGCCCGGGTCGGCCGGGTTCGCGCCGGGCTGCTCGGAGGCCGCCTGCGCGTACGAGGTCGTCCCGTTCGCCTGGTTCTCGGCCGCGGCGCCCACCACGACCGGCAACTCCAGGTACTGCGTCTCCGCCTGGCTCGGCGGCCGGGCGCCCTGCGGGGCCTGCTCGAAGGCGTCGGCCACGATGCAGGTGATGTTGTCCGCGCCGCCGCCGCGCAGCGCGTGCTGGATCAGCGTCTCCGCGGCGTGGTGCGGATCTCCGTAGCCCGCCAGCGTCGAGGCGAGGGTGTTGAAGGGTGCGAATCCGGAGAGGCCGTCGCTGCACAGCAGGTAGCGGTCCCCCTCCTGGACGTCGAGCACCGTCAGGTCGAGGTCCACCTCCGCGGTGGTGCCGAGCGCGCGCATCAGCAGCGAGCGCTGCGGATGCCGCTCGGCCTCCTCCGGGGTGATCTGGCCCTCGTCGATCAGCCGCTGCACCCAGGTGTGGTCGGTGGAGATCTGCTCGAGCACGCCGCCGCGCAGCCGGTACGCGCGCGAGTCGCCGATGTGCGCGAACGCGAAGTGGCTGCCGCCGGCGAGGAACAGCGCGGTGCACGTGGTGCCCATGCCCTCGAGCTCGGGCCGCTGCGCGATGATGGCGCGGATCTTGTTGTTGGCCAGCTTGATCCGGTCGTCGAGGTCGCGCACCGGATCGCCGCTCAGCCCCGTGGTGTGCGGCGAGTCGAGCTCCGCCAGCGTCTCCACCGCCACCGCCGAGGCGATCTCCCCGGCCGCCTGCCCGCCCATGCCGTCCGCGATCACCAGAAGACGCGCGCTCGCGTATCCGGAGTCCTCGTTGCCGTCGCGAATCAGGCCGACGTGCGAACGCGCTGCGTACCGCAGGGACAGGCTCATCGAATCTTCTTCCGCTGCAACCGGGGCTTTGGGTACGGGCTCGTGCTCGCGCGCCGCGTAGCCGGAAGCCTAGCGGTTCGGCGTGAGGCGCCCGAAGCCCTTCGCGTGATGGGGCGACCGTGGTCGGGGGGAAAGCCTAGTCACTTCTTGAGTTCGAGGGCGGTCTTCCCGATCCGGACGGGCACGCCCAACGGTACCGGTGTCGGCCCGTTGATCTTGGTGCGGTCCAGGTAGGTGCCGTTCGTCGAACCCAGATCCTCCACGACCCACTGGCCGCTCGCGTCCGGGTAGATCCGCGCGTGCCGGCTCGAGGCGAAGTCGTCGTCGAGCACGATGGTCGAGTCGTGCGCGCGGCCCAGGGTGATCTGAACCCCCGTCAGCGGCACGCTGGTGCCCGCCAGGGAGCCGCTGACGACCTCGAGCCGGGTCGGCACGCCGCCGCGCCGCGGCCGGGCGCTGGGCCGGTCGGCGAGCTGCGCGGCCGGGGCGGCGGCGGGCGCGGCCTTCGTGGCGGATCGTCCGCGGCCCGAGCGCGAGCCGGCGCCGAACACGTCCGTGCGCACCACGCCGAGCGCGAGCAGCACGAAGATCCAGAGTATCGCCAGCAGGCCGAGCTTCATGACGGTGATCGTCAGGCCGGTCATAGCAGTGATGGCTCCCAATCAGCGGTCAGGCAGGGCGTACGGAGCCTATCGCCCTTCCTGGCGGAAGATGATGGTGGTGTTGCCGAGGTGGATGACCGAGTTGTCGCGCAGCTGGGCCTGCCGCACGTGCTGGTCGTCCACCACGATTCCGTTGGTCGAGCCGAGGTCCGAGATGACCGAGGGTACCCCGATCCGGATCTCCGCGTGCCGCCGGGAGACCGAGGGGTCGTCGATCCGCAGGTCCACGTCCGTGCCGCGGCCGAGGCTGGTCACCGGACGGGTCAGCTGGTGGCGCACGCCGTTGACCTCCACCCAGCAGTTGCCGGGGCCGGCCTGCTGCTGCGGCGGGTAGCCGCCGCCCATCTGGTTCGGCGCGCCGAAGCCGGGCTGCTGCGGCGGGGCGCCGAAGGGCTGCTGCGGGGGCGCCGGCTGCGCGGGGGCGCCCATCGGCGGGTAGCCCGGCTGCTGCGGCGCGCCGAAGCCCTGCTGCTGCGGCGGGTAGCCGGGCATCTGGACGACGCCGGCGAGGGCCTGCGAGCGGATCCGGAACATGCCGGTGCTCAGGTCCTGGACGCGCTCGAACTTCACCTCGACCGGGCCGACGAACATGTACCGCTGCTCGCGGCCGTGCTCCTGCAGCAGTTCGCCGAGCTCGGCCGACAGCGGGCCAGCGTACGTGGCCAGCCGCTCGTAGTCGTGCGCGCCGAGCTCCACGGTGAAGTCGTTCGGCACCATGACCCGGCCCTGGCTCACCGGGGCCGCGCGGTCGTCGCACTCGCGCTGCAGCGCGCTGGCGATCTCGACCGGCTGCACCTCGGACTTGAAGGCCTTCGCGAAGGCGCCGTTGACCAGGCCTTCGAGGCGTCGCTCAAAGCGCTGGAGAACTCCCACGGCTACCTACTCCTTCTGTGAAAAGCCCGCGGCTCCCACCATGCGCCAGGTCCGCGCCCGGCGGTCGCCATCCCCCCGATCGTATCGAGGTCAGGCGGTGCAGTGCGCGCCCCATGGCCACCATGGTGACCCGTATCCCTCTCCCGGCGCGAGCCGGGTTCTGCCGAAAGGGGTTCCCGGCCTGGGCGGTCGGTAATCGATTTGGGGGATCGCCGGGGGAGCGTGCTATCTTTTTCCTCGTTGCGCGAGTGGCGGAATGGCAGACGCGCTGGATTCAGGTTCCAGTGCCCGCAAGGGCGTGGGGGTTCAACTCCCCCCTCGCGCAC
>DATJIF010000205.1:0-8646 GCA_035493475.1 Actinospica sp. | reverse complement strand
AGGGCGCCGGCTCGGCGAAGCGGCCGTGCTCGCGGATCGCCTCGACCCGCTCCCTGATCCGGCCCCCGCGCGCCGGTCGCTCCAAAACCCGCGAAGGCACGTGAGGAATCTGACAGCGGGTCAGCCGGTGCGGCCGACCCGCGCGGGGGCTACGGCAGGTCGCCGCGGCGGGCGATCCGGGCCTGGCGGGCCTCGGCCTCGGCCTGCGGCAGGTCCTCCGGGGCGATCCCGTCCCAGGCCTCGCCGAGTTCGGCGGCCGCCTTGGCCGGGCGGCGGCGGCGGGCCGGCAGGTCCACGCCGTCGGCGATCCGGCGGGCGGTGACCAGGAAGCCGGTGTGGCCGACCATCCGGTGGTCCGGGCGCACGGCGAGGCCCTCGACGTGCCAGGTGCGGAACATCGTCTCGAAGGGCGCGGGCTCGGCGAAGCGGCCGTGCTCGCGGATGGTCTCCACGGTGCGGGAGAGCTGCGTGGTGGTGGCCACGTAGCAGATCAGCACGCCGCCGGGCACCAGCACCTTGGACACGGCGTCCACGCACTCCCAGGGCGCCAGCATGTCCAGTACGACCCGGTCCACCTCGTCCGGCCGCAGCGCGGAGACCAGGTCGCCGACGGTCAGCGTCCAGGCCGGGTGCGCGCTGCCGAAGAAGGTCTCCACGTTCTTGGCGGCGATCTTGGCGAAGTCCTCGCGCCGCTCGTAGGAGTAGACCCGGCCGCCGTCGCCCACCGCGCGCAGCAGCGAGCAGGTCAGCGCGCCGGAGCCGACGCCCGCCTCCAGCACCCGGGCGCCCGGGTAGACGTCCGCCATGGCCACGATCTGGGCGGCGTCCTTCGGGTAGACCACGGCGGCGCCGCGCGGCATCGAGAGCACGTAGTCGGCCAGCAGCGGGCGCAGCGCCAGGTACTCCATGCCGCCGGTGGACTTCACGACGGTGCCCTCGGGCTCGCCGATCAGCGCGTCGTGGTCGAAGTAGCCCTTGTGCGTGTGGAACTGCTTGCCGGGCGTGAGCGGGAAGGTGTGGTGCCGGCCCTTCGTGTCGGTCAGCTGGACCAGGTCGCCGGGCCGGAACGGCCCCTGCCGATGGGTCTTGCCCGTTTCCTCGTACGTTTCGCTCACCGAAGGATTCTATCGGCCTAGAAACGCGTGCTCGACGTCCGCGGCGGACAGGACCCCGAAGATGGCTCCGTCGGTCTCGGTGACCAGGTACTCCGGGGCCGGGGTGGCCCGCAGCGCCTGCAGCAGCGACTCGCCGTCCAGGTCGCTGGTCAGCGTCATTCCGGGGCGCAGCGCGCGGGAGAGGGTGCCGACCTGGACCCAGGGGTGCCGCTCCAGCGGGGTGGCGGCCACGGCGGCCTCGTGCACGATCGCGGTCGGGTTGCCGTCGTGGTCCACGATGAGCAGGCTGCGCGCGCCGACGGTGGCCGCGCGGCGCAGCGCCTCGGAGAGCGGCACGTCCGCGGTCACCGGGATGGCGCGGCGGGTGAGCGTGCGCGCGTGCAGGGTCGGGATCCGCTCGCGCAGCTTGGCGACGGTGAGCGACTGGCTGGCGCCGATCCAGATGAACGAGGCGATGAACGCGGCCCAGACCAGCGTGTACAGGCCCGAGCCGCTGGTCGCGTCGCGGGTGGTGAGCATCGCGTAGATCAGCACGCCGATCGCCAGCACCCGGCCGGCCCACGCGGCGGCCGCGGTGCCCGCGAGCGGCTTGCGGGTGGCCGCCCAGACCGCGGAGCGCAGCACCCGGCCGCCGTCCAGCGGCAGGCCGGGCAGCATGTTGAACACGCCGACCACGACGTTCGACACCCACAGCGCGGTGACCAGGTACTGGCAGGCGGCGAAGGCGACGGACGAGGTCGGATGGTCCATCAGCTTCCAGACCCCGTAGAAGATCCCGCCGAGTGCGAAGGACAGCGCGGGCCCGGCCACCGCGACCGCGAACTCGCGTCCCGGGGTGTCCGGCTCCTTCTCGATCTCCGAGACGCCGCCGAGGAAGTAGATGACGATGCGCCGGACCGGCAGCCCGAAGCCCTTGGCGACGACCGAGTGGGCCAGCTCGTGCAGCAGCACGGAGAGGTAGAGCAGCACGGCGAAGCCGAAGGCGATGGCGTAGCGCCAGTTGCCGAAGGCTTCGTCGCTGATCTCCTGCCCGAAGTAGTACGTGATGAACGCGGCGATCAGGAACCAGGTCGGCGAGACCACGATGGGGATCCCGAACGGCGAGCCCATCCGGATGCCGCCGCCCGCTGAGCGGTTGGGGTCCGGCCGCTCGCCGTCGTTCTGGTTGTCATCGCTCACACAGGCGATGCTACGGGTTACTCACCTCCCGCGTGTCACCTGCCCTGGCCGGAGAAGGTGTCGACGAGTTCTGTCGGTGCGGCGCACTAAGGTTGTCCGGCATGGGTGAGTTGCAGCTTGAGGAGGCCGCGGAGTTCGCGGAGGACGGCGCGCTGTTCGATCCGGGTCCGGGCATCGTGAAGCTGCCCGCCGCGCTGTCGCCCTCGCGCGCCGGGGACTTCCAGCAGTGCCCGCTGCTGTTCCGGCTGCGCGTGGTGGACAAGGTGCCGGAGCCGCCGAACGCCGCCGCGACCAAGGGCACGCTGGTGCACGCCGTGCTGGAGCGGCTGTTCGACCTGCCCGCGGCCCAGCGCACGCCCGGCGAGGCCGTGGAGCTGCTGCGGCCGCAGTGGGAGCGGCTGCTCGCGGAGAAGCCCGAGCTCGGCGGCCTGTTCGCCACGGACGAGGAGCGCGCGACCTGGCTCGCCGAGGCGGAGAGGCTGCTCGGCACGTACTTCACCCTGGAGGACCCGACCCGGCTCGAACCGGCCAAGCGCGAGCTGTTCGTGCGCGCGCCGATGGGCGAGGGCGACGACCGCCTGCTGCTGCGCGGCTTCGTGGACCGGCTGGACATCGCCCCGAACGGGATGCTGCGCGTGGTCGACTACAAGACCGGCAAGGCCCCGCCGCCCGGGTACGAGGAGAAGACGCTCTTTCAGATGAAGTTCTACGCCCTCGTGCTGTGGAAGGTGCGCGGCGTGGTCCCGAAGCGGCTGCAGCTGATCTTCCTCGGCAACGGCGAGGTGCTCACCTACGATCCGACCGAGGCCGACCTGCTCGCCGCCGAGCACAAGATCGCGACGGTCTGGTCGGCGATCCGGAAGGCCGCCGAAGCGAAGCAGTGGGACCCGAAGCCGTCGAAGCTGTGCGGCTGGTGCAGTTTCCGCGCGCTCTGCCCGACGCAGGGTGGCGAGACGCCGCCGGTGCCGGAGGTCAGGATCGTGCCGGTGGCCGCCGCGTAGCGCCAACCTGGCCCCTAGTGCGCGATCAGCAGTATGCCGAGCACGACGCTGGCCGAGGCGGCGATGCGCAGGCGGCCGAAGCCCTCCTTGAGGACCAGGGCGCCGATGGCCGCACCGATCAGGATGCTGGTTTCCCGGAGGGTGGCCACGGCGGCGAGGGTGCCTCGGGTCTGGGCCCAGAGCACGAGCGTGTAGGCGGTCAGCGAGATGACGCCGCCGCCTAGGCCGCGGAAGGTGTCGGTGCGCAGCGAGCCGACGAACGCACGGCGGCGGATCGCGGCGGTGATGCCGAGGATGATGACCGCTTCGGTGAAGAAGACCCAGCAGGAGTAGCCGAGGACGGTGCCCGCCTTGCGCACGGCGACTCCGTCCACGACGGTGTAGCTGGCGATCGCGCAGCCGGTGCCGAGGGCGGCGAGCACCGCCGGCATGTCCTTGCGGGTCGGCAGGCCGTTGGACAGGGCCAGGGCGACCAGGCCGACGGAGACGACGGCGATGCCGAGCGCCTCGAGGCCGGACATGGGCTGGCCGACGACGAACGTGGCGACGAGGGCCACCACCAGGGGCGAGGTGCCGCGGGCGATCGGGTACATGCGGCCGAACTCGCCGAGCTTGTAGGCCAGCACGAGGCCGAAGGAGTAGAGCACCTCCAGCACCGTCGAGACGGCGATGTACGGCCAGACGACGCGGTTCGGCGTCGGCAGGAAGGGCAGCGCGATCGCGGAGCTGAGGCCGGCGGCGGTCGCGATCAGGGTGATGGCGGCGAGCCGGTCCTTGGACGTGTGCGCGAGCGCGTTCCACAGCGCGTGCAGCAGCGCGGAACCCAGGACCACGGCCACGACCATCGGAGTCATGGGTGAAAGCTAGCACCGGGAATGACGCCGTGGCGACAACTTGTATGTACAAGTTCTCGCCACGGCGTCAGTGCTCTGCCTATAGGGCGCTGAGATACGCCAGGTTCACGCCGTCCAGCGAGCGCGCCGTGGTGACCCGCGGCAGGTCCGGGGCCGCGAACCCCTCGTGCGGCACGGCCAGCACCCGGCAGCCCGCCGCCGAGCCCGCTGTGATGCCGATCCGCGAGTCCTCGATGACCACGCAGTCGGCCGGATCCACACCGAGCAGGCCGGCCGCGAGCAGGTAGGGCTCCGGGTGCGGCTTGCCGCGCTCGACGTCGTCCCCGGAGACGGTGTGCCGGAAGAAGTCGGCACCGATCGCGCCGAGGCAGGCGTCCACGATCTGCCGGGACGAGGCGGAGACCAGCGCGGCGGGCACGCCGACGGTCTGCAGCTCGACCAGCAGCTGCTTGGCGCCGGGCAGCAGCTCGAAGCCCTGGGCGAGCTGCTCGACCATCGCCGCCTCGATCTTCTCGTTCAGTTCCTCCCAGGTCAGCGGGATGCCGCTGACGCCGACCAGGTACTTGCAGGAGACCTCGTTGGGCTGGCCGAGCACGTGCTCCCAGTGCTCGGGACCGAGTTCGAAGCCGAACTCGGCCAGCAGTCTGACCTCGGTCTCGAACCAGACGGGTTCGGAGTCGATCAAGGTACCGTCCATGTCGAACAGTACGGCGGTCGGCTCAGGCATTGAAGTACTTCGCTTCCGGGTGGTGGATGACGATGGCGTCGGTGGACTGCTCGGGGTGCAGCTGGTACTCCTCGGACAGCTCGACGCCGATCCGGTGGGGTTCGAGGAGTTCGACGATCTTCGTGCGGTCCTCGAGGTTCGGGCAGGCCCCGTAACCGAGCGAGAAGCGCGCGCCGCGGTACTCGAGCTTGAGCATGCCGTCGATCGTCGCCGGGTCCTGCGACGCGAAGCCGAGCTCGGCGCGCACCCGCGCGTGCCAGTACTCGGCGAGCGCCTCGGTGAGCTGGACGGACAGGCCGTGCAGCTCCATGTACTCGCGGTACGCGTTGGCCTCGAACAGCTTCGCGGTCTCGGCGGCGATCCGGGAGCCGACCGTGACCAGCTGGAAGCCGACCACGTCCGGGCCGTCCGGGCTGCCCTCGGGGCGGAAGAAGTCGGCCAGGCACAGGTGCCGGTCGCGGCGCTGGCGCGGGAAGGTGAAGCGGGTGCGCTCGGCGCCGTGTTCGTCCAGCACGATCAGGTCGTCGCCCTTGGACACGGCCGGGAAGTAGCCGTAGACCACGGCCGACTCCAGCAGGTTCTCGGTGTGCAGCCGGTCCAGCCACATGCGCAGCCGGGGACGGCCCTCGGTCTCGACCAGCTCGTCGTACGAGGGCCCGTCGCCGCCGCGCGAGGCCCGCAGGCCCCACTGGCCGAGGAAGGTCGCGCGCTCGTCGAGCCAGGACGCGTACTCGTTCAGCTGGATGCCCTTGATCACCCGGGTGCCCCAGAACGGCGGGGTCGGGACCGGGTTGTCGATCGCCACGTCCGAGCGCGCGGGCATCCGCTCCGGCTCGGTGACCTCCAGCCGGTTGCCGGTCGCGTGCACCCGGCGCTCGCGGCGCTCCGGCAGCGCGGCGCCCGGGGCCCCGGTCTTGATCGCGGCGACGGCGTCCATCAGCCGCAGGCCCTCGAAGGCGTCGCGCGCGTAGCGGACCTCGCCCTCGTACACCTCGGCCAGGTCCTGCTCCACGTACGCCCTGGTCAGCGCGGCGCCGCCGAGCAGCACCGGCCAGCGCGCGGCGACCCCGCGGGCGTTCATCTCCTGGAGGTTCTCCTTCATCACGACCGTGGACTTCACCAGCAGCCCGGACATGCCGATGGCGTCCGCCTTGTGCTCCTCGGCCGCCTCCAGGATCGCCGAGATCGGCTGCTTGATGCCGATGTTGACGACGTTGAAGCCGTTGTTGGTCAGGATGATGTCGACGAGGTTCTTGCCGATGTCGTGCACGTCGCCCTTGACCGTGGCCAGCACGATCGTGGCCTTGCCGGAGGAGTCGGCCTTCTCCATGTGCGGCTCGAGGTGCGCGACGGCCAGTTTCATCACCTCGGCGGACTGCAGCACGAAGGGCAGCTGCATCTGGCCGGAGCCGAACAGCTCGCCGACCGTCTTCATCCCGTCCAGCAGCACCTCGTTGACGATCTCCAGCGCCGGGCGGCCGGTCAGCGCCTCGTCCAGGTCCGCCTCCAGGCCCTGCCGCTCGCCGTCCACGATCCGCGCCTTGAGCCGCTCGTCCAGCGGCATCGCGGCCAGCTCCTGCGCGCGGGTCGCCTTGGAGGAGGCGGCCGAGACGCCCTGGAACAGGTCAAGCAGCCGGGACAGCGGGTCGTAGCCCTCGGCGCGCCGGTCGTAGACCAGGTCGAGGGCGGCCTCGCGCTGCTCCTCGGGGATCCGGTTGATCGGCAGGATCTTCGAGGCGTGCACGATCGCGGAGTCGAGCCCGGCCTCGCTGCACTCGTGCAGGAAGACGGAGTTGAGCACCTGCCGGGCCGCCGGGTTCAGGCCGAAGGAGATGTTCGACAGGCCGAGCGTGGTCTGCACGTCCGGGTGCAGCCGCTTGAGCTCGCGGATCGCCTCGATCGTCTCCAGGCCGTCGCGCCGGGACTCCTCCAGGCCGGAGCCGATGGTGAAGGTGAGGCAGTCCACCAGGATCGCCGACTCGGGCACGCCCCAGTTGCCGGTGATGTCCGCGATCAGCCGCTCGGCGATCTCCACCTTCTTCGCGGCGGTGCGCGCCTGGCCCTGCTCGTCGATGGTCAGCGCCACCACGCCCGCGCCGTGCTCGGCGGCGAGCGTCATGATCTTCGCGAACCGGGACTCCGGCCCGTCGCCGTCCTCGTAGTTGACCGAGTTGAGCACGGCCCGGCCGCCGAGGCACTCCAGGCCGGCGCGCAGCACGGCGGGCTCGGTGGAGTCGAGCACGATCGGCAGCGTGGACGCGGTGGCGAAGCGCCCGGCGAGCTCGGTCATGTCGGCCACGCCGTCCCGGCCGACGTAGTCCACGCACAGGTCCAGCAGGTGCGCGCCGTCCCGGATCTGGCCGCGCGCGATCTCCACGCACTTGTCCCAGTCCTCGACGATCATCGCCTCGCGGAAGGCCTTGGAGCCGTTCGCGTTGGTGCGCTCGCCGATCGCCAGGTAGGAGGAGTCCTGCCGGAAGGGCACCGACTGGTAGAGCGAGGCGGCGGACGGCTCGGGCTGCGGGCTGCGGGCGGGCGGCACGCTGCCGTGCACCCGCTCGACGAGCTGGCGCAGGTGCTCGGGCGTGGTGCCGCAGCAGCCGCCGATCAGGTTGACGCCGTAGTCGCCGATGAACCGCTCGTGCCAGGAGGTGAACTGCTCCGGGGTCAGCGGGTAGTAGGAGCCGTCCTTGGTGAGCACCGGCAGACCCGCGTTCGGCATGCAGGACAGCCCGATCTGCGCGTACTTGGCCAGGTGGCGCAGGTACTCGGGGTACTCCTCGGGGCCGGTCGCGCAGTTCAGGCCGATCACGTCGATGCCGAGCGGCTCCAGCGCGGTCAGCGCGGCGCCGATCTCGGTGCCGAGCAGCATCACGCCGGTGGTCTCGACCGTGACCGAGACGATCACCGGCACGTCGAGGCCGGTGGCGGCCATCGCGCGCTTGGCGCCGATCACGCCCGCCTTGGCCTGCAAAAGGTCCTGGCTGGTCTCGATGAGCACGGCGTCCACGCCGCCGGCGAGCATGCCCTCGACCTGGGTCTGGTAGCCGTCGCGGACCTTGTCGAAGGAGATGTGCCGCAGCGAGGGCAGCTTCGTGCCGCCGCCCGCGGAGCCGAGCACCCAGCGCGGCCGCTCGGGCGTGGCGAAGGAGTCGGCGGACTCGCGGGCGATCCGGACGGCAGCCTCGGCGAGCTCGAAGATCCGGTCCTCGAGCCCGTACTCGCCGAGCGCGGTCCGGTTGGTGCCGAAGGTGTTCGTCTCCACGCAGTCCACCCCGGCCGCGAAGTACGCGTCGTGGACGGCGCGCACGACGTCCGGCCGGGACACGCTGAGGATCTCGTTGCACCCCTCGTGCCCCTGGAAGTCCTCGAGGGTCAGATCGACGCCCTGGAGCATGGAGCCCATGGCCCCGTCTGCGATCACGACACGCTCGGTGAGCGCCTGGCGGAGCGATGCGGCGCGGCTGCTGCTCATCACTGACCCTTCGACTGGAAGAAGGCACGGATACGCGGGGGAAACCCGCTTACGCTCTAAGCGTACCGATCGGCCGCGACACGCCGGTCTTGTGTCCGCAGGGCGTAGGCTGGGCATGCGCTTAGATGCGTGGGCCGGACTGCTGCCCGGACGCGCACGACCGACGACGACGAGGAGGCACGGTTGATCGAGCTCGAGGAACTGCCCGAGCTGGTCGACCCGGTGATGATCGCGGCCTTCGAGGGCTGGAACGACGCCGCGGACGCGGCCTCGAACGCCGTGCGTCATCTGGCCG
>DATJIF010000204.1:0-24953 GCA_035493475.1 Actinospica sp. | reverse complement strand
CGGCAACGTGCGGGACCGGATCGGCATCCACCGCAAGGTGGACGCGGTGCTCGACGGCTTCCCGGACGAGGCGGGCCGCGCGGCGATCCGGCTGGCCAAGGCGGTCAAGTTCATCGAGCACGACCTCGTGCTCTACCTGCGCGAACTGCCGTACCAGACCGACGAGTACATCACCGAGTGCCGCGCGCTGTTCCGCGACTACCTCCAGACGCTGCCGCTGGAGGCCGCCTTCGCGCGCTGCAACCACCGCGTCGCCGTCGCGGGCGCCTACCTGCTGCTTCAGGACGACTGGCCCGCGCTGGTCACGATCTCGGAGAACCTGCTCGACCGCACGCGCGTGAGCACCGACCTCGTGGAACGCGACGGCCGGATCTACTGGTGCGACCACAACGGTTACCTGGACGACGAACTCGGCCGCCTCGCCCTCGACGTGACAGAGGCCGGATACCACCAACTCTCGCTGCCCGAATCGAACCTGGCGACGCGGCTGACCGGCCTCGACGCCGTGTCGGTGGGACGCAAGGCCGGCCGGATCCGGATCTCCGGCGAGACCGTGAACCCGCTCGGCAAGGTCCCCGCCGACGTGCCGCTGAGCGCGCAACTGGAGTTCCGTCCCGGCCAGCGCGCGGTGCGGCAGTACCGGGTCAAGGTGACCGAGATCCGGCACGAGGGCAGCCGGATCCGCTGGTCGGGCGAGGTCGACGTGGCGAAGACCGTGCGCCCGGTCGGCGTCGTGGACCAGATGTTCGAGGTCAGATTCCGGCTCAAGGCGGGCGACCTCGGCACCATGGCCACGCGCGTGACGGCGATCCAGCTGCCCGAGGCGGCGGCCACCCTGGAACTGCCCGCACGGCCGCTGCTGACCAAGGCCGTGGGCGACCGCTGGGTCGTGCGCATCAACCACCGCGGCGTGGTCACGCTGCAGATCGCCTCGCGCAACCCGATCGCCAAGCGGGTCAACGCCTCCTTCGAGCGCAACGCGACCGGCACCGGCGGCGGCCGGATGCTGCGACTCGTGCAGAAGGCCACGCGCGCCGCCCAGAAGGCCAACGACCCGCGCCTGAAGCGCAAGGCCTACGCGCTGCTGCGCAAGCTGCCGGTCAAGCGCGGCTCGGTCGTCTTCGAGTCGCACATGGGCCTGTCCTACAGCGACAGCCCGAAGTACATCTACGAGGCGCTGCGCCGGCACGGCTACCAGGGCCGCGTGACCTGGTCGTACGCCGAGAACACCAACGGCTTCCCCAAGGACGCCCACCTGGTCGCGCGCAACTCGTGGTCGTACCTGCGCGCCCTCGCCCGCGCCGAGTTCTGGGTCGACAACCAGGGCTTCCCGCAATGGATGGGCAAGCGGCCGCAGACCACGTACATCCAGACTTGGCACGGCACCGCGCTCAAGACGATGGGCGTGAACACCCCGCAGGTCAAGGCGATGCTCACCGGGCAGCGCAAGTCCCTGGCCAAGGCCGTGAACCGCTTCGACCACTTCCTGGTCCGCGGCGAGTGGGACATCAGAACCCTGGTCGAGGCCTTCGAGATGCGCGCCGAGCCGCTGCGCGTCGGCTACCCGCGCAACGACCTGCTGCTGTCTCCTGACCGGGCGGAGCTCTCGGCCTCCCTCCGGGCCCGCTTCGGCTTCCCCGCCGACAAGACCGTGCTGCTCTACGCGCCGACGTTCCGCAACACCTCCGGCCCGTTCAAGCCGGACTTCAGCTTCGAGGACTTCGCGCGCGAGTTCGGCGACACGCACCTGCTGCTCGTGCGCGCGCACTACCTGAACTCGGTCTCGGTGCCGGAGCAGGCCCGCGCGTCGGTGCAGGACGTCTCCAAATACCCGGACGTGACAGAGCTCTTCCTCGCCTCGGACGCACTGATCACCGACTTCTCCTCGGTGATGTTCGACTACTCGCTGCTCGACCGCCCGCTGGTCTTCTTCGCGCCGGACAAGGCCGGATACACCCAGGACCGCGGCACGTACTTCGACCTCGAAGCCGAAGCCCCCGGCCCGTACACCACGGACCAGGAGTCGTTCTTCAAGGCGCTGCACGACCTCACGCCCGACGCGCATCGCGAGGAGCGGCAGGCGTTCGCCAAGCGGTACGGCGAATACGAGCAGGGCGACGCGGCCGAGCGTGTCTACGAGCGCTTCTTCGCGAAGGGCGGCAAGTGATCATGGCCCCGGTGCGCGACATCGTCATCGTCTGCAACAACATCGACGAGGCGGGCGGCGCCCAGCGCTGGGCCCGCTCCATGGGCGACCTGCTCGGCGCCGAGGGCCACCGCGTGCTGCTCGTCGGCGTCGCGGGCGTGCCCGATCCGCACGACTACGCCGCCGACCACGAAGGCCCGCTGCCGTATCGCACGGCCCTGCTGCACAACGGACCCGTGAGTCCGGCGCGCAAGCCCTCCCTCGACGTGCGGCTGCGTCACCCGCGCACGGCCCTGCGGCACCGCGCCTGGCTGCGGCTCCAGCAGGACGGCGCCGACCGTCTCAGTGCCCTGCTGGCGGCCGTGGACGTGGACGACGCCGTCATCGTCTGCGTGCAGGTCTTCGCGATGGAGTGGATCGCGAAGGCGGACACGCGCGGCATCCCGGTCATCGGCATGAGCCACGAGTCGTACGCCGCGTCGATGGCATCGAGCCGCGGCACGCGCGTCAAGAAGCTCTACGCCGACCTGCCGAGATTCGTGGCCCTCACCGACCAGGACGCACGGGACTGGACGACGAAGGGCGGCATGAACAACACCGCCTCGATGCCCAACCCGCTGCCGTTCCCCGCGACCGGCGGCGCCGACCCCGACGTGCACACCTGCATCGCACTCGGCCGCCTCTCCCAGGAGAAGGGCTTCGATCTCCTGCTGGAAGCCTGGTCGTACGTCATGAAGGCCCGCCCCGACTCGGACTGGCGCCTGAAGATCTACGGCGACGGCCCCGACCGCGCCCCTCTGGAATCCCAGGCCGGCACCCTTGATCTCGGCGCCTCCGTCTCCTTCGAAGGCTCAACCAACCAGGTCCCCGAGGCCCTGCGCTCCGGCTCGATCTTCGTCAGCACCTCCCGCGCCGAGGGCTTCCCGATGACCCTCCTCGAAGCCCAGGCCGTCGGTCTGCCCTGCGTAGCGTTCGACTGTGCCCCCGGCGTACGCGAGATCTTGCAGGACGGCGTACTCGTCTCCCTCGGCAACACCGAAGCGTTCGCCGAGCAACTAGGCAAGCTGATCGACGACCCCGCCCTGCGCGCCACCCTGGCGAAGGCGGCCCCCGAATCCGTGGCCCGCTACGCCCCCGAAGTCATCGCCCGACGCTGGGAACGCCTCTTCACCCTCGTACACCGCTAAGGGTTTACGTAACGGCTTGAGTAATTTCCCCGATGGCCGCGCGGACGAAGTCTGGGACAGTGAGCCGTGCCGCCGCCAACTCCGGCGGCCGGCGGCACGGCAAGGAGAACCAGGTTGTCCCAGAAGCGGCATGCCGCCCTGCAACAGCGCGCACGGGAGATCGGGTTCCGCGGCAAGCACCGCACGTACGCCGTCACGGGAGTGCTGGGCGGCCTGGGGCAGATGGCGTGGCGGACGTTCGCGGTGCTGGATGTCCTCGCATTCGGCATGCTGACCATCACGCGGCCGCCGTCCGTGCTGCTCAGACTCGCGATCGTGGCCGGAATACTGCTCGTCTGGATCGGCCTGAGACTGGCCTGGCGCCGAATGTCCGCCGCGCTCGACCTGAACCGGTGCCATCTCTACACCGACGGCCTGGTCCTCACCGACCAGTTCGGTCAGTGGCTGACCTCGACCGCGTGGGCGGACGTGACCCACATCAAGTGCACGTACGGGGCCTGGCTGTTCACGGTCTCCCACCGCTTCGAACTGACCTGCCGCACCGCGCCGCCCATCACCTTCAACGTCCTGGGATCCCAGCCCGACCTGGTCAAGGAGCTGCAGGCACGGGCGGCACGCGACAAGATCCCCCAGCAGAACGTGCACATCCGCGTTCAGTAGGTCAGGTACTTGTCCCCGGCTCGCTCAGCGCCCGTACCACCGCAGTACCCGCAACGCCCTGAGCGTGTTCCACCGACTCGGCTTCCCCACGCCCTCATCCATCGCGAAGTGCAGCCGCTCCGTGTGCGGGTTCTCCAGCGCCCACAACCCGTCCGCGTCACGCTTCGACTCGACCAGATCGACCGCCTCGCTCAGCCGCTCGTCCGGCAGAGCCCCGGCCGCGCGCAGATAGTCCAGCCCGCGCAGCGCGTCGTAATGCCAGAACGTCGGATACGAGAACTGGGCCCACGCCGCCGACTCCTCCGTCTTCCGGTCGACGTCGATCACCTGCCCCGTGGACCGCCGCCGCAGCATGCCCCGCGAGACGAGGTACTCCTCCCCCCGCAACCGCGCCGCCCGCACGACCGCCGCTTCGCTCTCATCCGTTGCTGCCTGCTCATACTCCAGCAGCCCCTCCAACACATTGATCGTCGTGTGGAAAGACCCCCGCGTAGACCCGTTCTCCTGCTCGCAGTTCCAGCCCCCGTCGTCCATCTGCTCGCTCAGCAACCGCTGCACGAGCGACGACACGTCCTGACCGAAGTACGCGCCGATCGCGACGGCCCGCCCGTTGATGCAGGGCTCCGTCTCCCCCTCGAAGTACGGCTCACCCTCGTGCTCCCACTGCACCCGCTCCCGCACTAGATCGACGGCCCGCCGCACGGCCGGAGCGTCCGCCGAAGTCCCGAAGTCGCGCAGCAGCACGAGGCTCGTGGTGGTCGACGTCCCCTCCGGAAACAGCGTCCCCTGACGCGCCGCACCGATCGACCGCCACCACTCCAGCGCCTCCGAAGACGAGAAATCAGGGCTCTCCGCCGTCCACTGCCCCGTCGGCAACTGCAGCGCCAGAAGCTGCGCTCCCCAACCCTCACTCACGACGCGCGCACGCTCCGCCTCGACCTCGGCCGCCGGCGCGTCGGTGATATCCCGCATCACCTGCCACCGAATCGCCGGGTCACCGTCCAGCAGCCAACCGACCGAGTCCATCGCGCCCTACCTCCTCGTGGGAATCCCTCCGCTGCCCCCACCATGCCACCGCCCACCGACAATCGCGCGGAATGCGCCGCACCCACGCTCGGGTTGAATGACCCATGACCGTGCCACTGCGCCTCGGAATCTCCCTTCAACCGCGCTGGCCGCTCGACGGCGGCGAAAGCATGCTCCGCACCGCGCGACACGCGGAGGACCTGGGCTTCGACCACGTCGCCATCGGCAACCGCCTGCTGGACAGCGGAATGGGCCTCGACGCGGACCCGCTGCTCTTCCTCGCCGCGATCGCCGCGACGACCAGCCGCCTGCGCCTGCTGACCTCAGTCCTCGTCACGCCGTACTATCCCGCGCTGCTCCTCGCCAACCAGGCCGCCACGCTCGACGTACTCTCCGCCGGACGGCTCATCCTCGGCGTAGGCACCGGCTGGAACCCGGCCGAGTTCGCCGCAGCGGGTATCCCACCCCAAGAACGCGGCGCCCGCACCGACGACCACCTTGCCGCCGCCAAGGCCCTCTGGTCTGACCGCCCCGCCACCTACGAAGGCCACTACACAACCCTGCACGACGCGACCCTGGGCGTGCAGCCCCAAACCCCCGGCGGCCCGCCCATCTGGGTAGGCGGCCACAGCGACGCCGCCCTCCGCCGCACCCTCCGCTTCGGCGAAGCCTGGTTCGGCACCGGCATCGACGCCCCAGGACTAGCAGACGTCCGCCACCGCCTGACCACCCTCGCCCCCGACACAGCACCCGCCGATCGCATCGCCCTGACCTCCGCCGAATTCCTCACCCCACCCGGCATCCCCGCCCAAGTCTCAGCCCCCGGCCGCCCCCTAGGCGGCGACACCCCCACCGCCGCAAGCGTCGCCGACGACCTCAGAACCCTGACCGCCACCGGCCTCACCGCGTGCACCCTATGGATGCCCATCGCCGCCGAGCACCTAGAACCCGCAATGGACTGGTTCGCCACCGAGGTCATGCCCCGACTCGACCGATGAAGAATTTCCCATCGCCATCACCCACCGTGGCGCCGACAAGCCCCCGATGCCGAGCGCTGCGGCAGAAAATCCCCTGAGGTTGGGGTGCTCTCCTCGCCTGGCAGGCGCAGCCTCACCAGGGTTCTGCCGGGGGTGCAAACGGCGAAGCAGAAATTTACATCAGCGCGAGCCGTCGCCGATTGCGGCCCCGGCAGGTTCCTGGTTACCTCCGGTGCCAGGCGAGGAGAGCAGCCCAACCGGACCCCACCCACCCAACAGAACAACCGCAGCCGGGCAGTGTTGTTGGGTGCTGTCTGAGCCGGCCCGCCGGAGGCGTCTTTGACTTTCGCGCAACGGAACGCAAGCAGTACGGGAACGCCGCAGGGGCGCGGACGTAGTGACCGAGGTACGAGGGAGCGTAGGTAGCGCCCCGAAGGCTAGGGCGGGTGGGCGGGTGCCCGGACGTAGTTGCCGGCACGAAGCGAGGAACGAGCGCAGTGCCGGCGACGTAGGTAGGGCCGGTTGTAAACCGCAAGCCGACGACACACCCTCAGCACCACGCCGGAGGTAGGGGCGACCCACGTGACCGCGGGCTAGACGGCGGAGCCTGGGTCGCAGGGGGGCGGGGGGATCTCCAGGGTGAGGAGGGCTCCTGGGCCGGGTTGGGCGTTGCGGGCGGTGACTTTGCCGCCGTGGGATTCGGCTACCTGGGCGACGATGGCTAGGCCTAGGCCGGAGCCGGGGCGGTCGCGCATCTCGGCGGAGCGGTAGAAGCGGTTGAAGACGTGCGGGAGGTCTTCCTCGGGGATGCCGGGGCCGTGGTCGCGGACGGTGAGGATGCCGCGGGCGGTGAGGTTGACCTCGACGAGGCCGGCGCCGCCGGAGAACTTGGCGGCGTTGTTGACGAGGTTGCCGACCGCGCGCTCTAGACGGTCGGGGACGCCTTGGATGGTGCAGGGCTCGGTAATGACGCGGAAGTCGGATTCGGGCCAGTGCAGGCTGGCGCGGTCCACGACGCGCTTGGTGAGTTCGTCCCAGCGGACCTGGGTGACGACGGCTTCGGGTTCCTCGCCGCGGGCCAGTTCCATGGTGTCGGCGACGAGTCCGGTGAGCTCGTCGATGCCGGTGAGCAGGGAGTCGATGACGCGCTTGCGGTCCACGTCGTCGAGGCGGTCGAACTTGTCGAGGACCTCGGCGTTCATCCTGAGGGACGTGAGCGGGGTGCGCAGTTCGTGGGACGCGTCGGCGACGAGTTGGCGCTGCTTCTTCGCGGCGTCCTGGACCGCGGCGAGCATGGCGTTGAAGCTGACCGCGAGCCGGCCGAGTTCGTCCTTGTGCGAGCGCTTGCCGAGGTCGATGCGGTGCGCCAGTTCCCTGGGTTCCCGGGCGATCCGCTCGGCGGCGTCGGTCAACTGGGCGACGGGGCGCAGCGCGGTGCGGGTGACCCACCAGCCGAGGGCGGCGGCGAGGACGATGCCCGCGAGGCCGCCGAGGCCGAGTTCGATCTCGAGCTGCTTGAGTTCGGTGTTGATGCCGGACAGCGGAAGCGCGACCATCACGGCTTCCTTGGTGCCGAGTATGTGCATCGTGTAGACGCGCGCGGCCCCGCCGTTGAGCTGTATGGTCCGGAAGCCGTCCGGGGAACGGCCCGCGGCGACCTGCATGTCGTCCGGGATGCGCGGGATCTCGGTGACGTTGCCCTGGTTCATCACCGTCGGGGACTGCGCCGGGACGGTCCGGCCGTTCGCGTACACGAACTGCGATATGGCGACGGCGTCACCGAAGCGGTGGCCGTAGGCGATGGTGTACGCGCGCTCGGCGGCGGGGGTGTTGCTGCCGCTCTTGCCCTTGCCGTTGCCGGGCTTGGGCTTCGAGTTCTGGTACTTGGTCATCGCGGAGAGCCCCGAGGCCTGCCGCGCGAGCTGCGCGTCCATGTTGGCGAGCAGTTCCCGGCGCACGGCGACGTAGCCGAAGACGACGCAGGCTCCGATGCCCACCGACACCGCGAGCGTGGCCGCGATGATCATGCGGGTGCGGAGCTTGCGCTTACCCCAGCGCCACTGGTGCTCTCTCAGCGGGACCCTCACCGTTTCCTCACGTCACGCGGGCGTCCTGACCGTGTAACCCACTCCTCGCACTGTGTGAATCATACGCGGTGCGTTCGCGGGCTCGGTCTTCCTGCGCAGCACGGAGATGAACACCTCCATCGAGTTCGAGCCGGGCACGCCGTCGTAGCCCCAGACGCGGTCCCGGATCAGCTCCCGGGTCACGACGCGGCCCGCGTTGCGCAGCAGCAGCTCCAGCAGGTCGAACTCGATCTTGGTCAGGTCCTCGGTGTGGCCGCCGCGCCGCAGCTGCCGGGCGCCGAGGTCGAGCACCAGGTCTCCGCAGCTGAGCACGCCGGGCTCGACCGGCGGCTCGACGACGGCGCGGCGCAGCAGGGCGTTGATCCGGGCGATCAGCTCGGCCAGCGCGAACGGCTTGACCAGGTAGTCGTCGGCGCCCGCGTTCAGGCCGAGCACGCGGTCCTGCACGGCGTCGCGCGCCGTCAGCATCAGCACCGGAGTCCGGTCGTTGGCGGCCCGCAGCGCCCGGGCCACGCCGAGCCCGTCGAGGCCCGGCATCGCCACGTCCAGCACGATCAGGTCGGGCGGGCTCTGGCTCACGGAGTTCAGCGCCTGCTGGCCGTCGGCCGCCAGGGAGATTCCGTAGCCCTCGAGCTTGAGCGCGCGGCCGAGGGCCTCGCGCACCTCGCTGTCGTCCTCGACGATCAGCAGCTGCGCCGTATCCGTTCCAATCACCTCACCAGAATGGACGAACCGCCCAAAAAACGGCTGAGAAGAGTGTCACGGGTTGGCCTCGACACGGGCCTCAGGGGCGGCTGAGCAGCCCCGGTAAGGCTGCTCACCTGCGAGTATGCCCAGCCTCTGTCAGCTTGTCGAGGTGGCGGCCGGACTGGCGGACGCCGTCGGGATCAGCGGCTCGCACACCTTGAGCGCGGCGGCCACCTTCGGGTCGGCGGGGTTCAGGCCGTTCAGGTAGCGCGCGTCGCCGGTCGGGCGGGCGGTGGCGGCGGTGGGCCGGGTGGTGGGGACGGCCTCGCCCTGCTGGGTCATGCAGTTGCGGAAGGCGACCAGCCTGGTGCTGCCGCCGCCGAACCCGCCCGCGCCGCCGAAGCCCGCCGCGCCGGTCGGCCGCAGCGAGGCGCAGGCCTGCATGGCGGCGGACATGGTCGGGTTGGCCGAGGCGAAGCCGCCGACGCCGACTGGGTACCCGCCGCTGCGGACGGCGCGCGGGCTGAAGCTGGCGCCGGGCGAGTGGCTGCGCCGGCCGCCGAAGCCCGCGGCGCCGCTCGGAAGTTTCACGCCGTGCTGGCTCAGGCACGAGGCGTAGGCCGTGTACGCGGCGTTGCCGGTGCCCGAGGACGCGGCGGCGACCGCTGTGGTGGCGCCGGAGTCGGACGAGCAGCCCGCGATCAGCCCGGCCGCGGCGAGCCCCGCGGCGGCCGAGACCAGCGTGCTGATCAGGATTCTGTGTCGAGTCATCAGTTCCCCGCGGTGATGGTGGTGGCGTTGACGGTGCCCCCGGAGCCCTGGGTTCCGGAGATCGTGACGGTCTGACCCGGCTTGAGCTGGCTGAGCGTGCCGGTCGAGGAGACCTTGACGCTGGTGCTGCCCGAGGTGGTGACCGTGTAGACGGTGCCGTTGCTCGCGGTGACGTAGAGGGTGTTGCCGGACACGACCGTGATCGAGCCGCTGATCGAGCTGCCGCCGGACCCGAAGCCGCCGCCCGTCCCGCCGCCGAAGCCGCCGCCGAACCCGCCGCGTCCGGTGCCGCCGCCCGCGCGGGCCGAGGCGAAGGAGGAGGCGAGCGCTGCGGACCGGCCGCCGCCCGAGCCGGAGGTGCCGCCGAGGTGCTTCTGCACGAGCACGCCGCCGACGAAGCCCGCCGCGATCAGGATCCCGGCGCTCAGGGCGAGCGTGGCCCGGGGCAGTTTCGCGCGCGGCGGGCGGGCGGCGAGCTCCTCGGTGAGGTTGTCCGCGCGCGGCGGGATGGACAGCAGTTCCTCGGCGCTGAGCTCGCGGGTCGCGTCCTCGGAGGACTCGGAAACCTCGCTGGCCTGTGACATTGTGCCTCCTGACGTGGTCTCACTCATGGCGCAGCGCCTCGATCGGGTGCAGCTTGGCCGCGCGGTTGGCGGGCAGGGAGCCGAAGACCAGTCCGATCACCGCGGAGACGCCGAAGGCGAGCGCGATCGAGGACGGGACCAGCACCGGTTTGATGCCGTCGATGGTGAAGCGGGATCCGGCGACGCCGACGACCACGCCCAACGCGCCGCCGATCACCGACAGGAACACCGCCTCGATCAGGAACTGGCCGAGGATCGCACCCTTCGGCGCGCCGAGCGCCTTGCGGATGCCGATCTCGCGAGTCCGCTCGGTGACGGTGACCAGCATGATGTTGGTGACGCCGATTCCGCCGACCAGCAAGGAGATCGCGGCGACGGCGGCGAGCAGCACGGTGAAGGTCTGCGTCGTGCTCTGCGCCGTGGACAGCAGCGAGGCCTCGTTGGTGACGGTGAACTGCTCGGTGCTGGTGGTCTCGTCGAGGTAGTCCAGCAGCAGGCTCGTCACCTCGGCCTGCGCGGCGTTGGTCGCGTTGGCGTTGGTGGCCTGCACGGCGATCTCGCTCAGCGATCCGAAGCCGGTGAGGCTGTCCTGCACGGTGGTCAGCGGCGCGATGGCCACGTCGTCCGGGTCGTTGAACGTGCTGCCGCCGCCCTTGCTCGCCAGCACGCCGACCACGGTGTAGGGCACGTCGTTCATCTGGATCGTCTGGCCGATCGGGTTGATCGAGCCGAACAGGTCCGTCACCACGGTCTGGCCGATCACCACGACCTTGTTCGCGTGGTTGACGTCGTCCGAGGTGAACGAAGCACCCTGCGACACGGCGTCGTTCGAGATCGGCAGGTAGGCCGGGTACGTGCCGACCACCTGGGAGATCGTGGTGGACGCGCCCTCGTACGTGGCGGTGACGGACGTCGAGGCGACCGGCGCCACCACCGAGACGTCAGGGTCCTGATCCGAGGTGGCCAGGTCCTGCGCGATCGCCGGGGTCAGGCTGGCCGAGGAGCTCTGGGTGCCGCCGCGGGTCGAGGCGGCCCGGCCGACGGCGCCACTCTGGTGCGTGACCAGCAGCAGGTTAGAGCCGAGGCTGTCGATGCGCGCCTGCACGGCCTCGCCGGAGCCCTGGCCGACCGCGATCAGCAGGATGACCGCGCCGACGCCGATCAGGATGCCGAGTGTGGTCAGCCCGGAGCGCAGCTTGTTGGCCCGCAGCCCGCGCAGGGCGAAGCGGAAGACCTCGCGAATCCGCATGGCTCCATCAGCTCCCTGCGACGGCGCGCGGCGTGTGGTCGGCCTCGGCGGCGCCCAGCTTCGGCGGCAGCCCGTCCACTGGACTGAGCCGCCGGTCCTCCACGATCAGCCCGTCCACCAGCCGGATGAAGCGCTTGGCGTGCTGGGCGATGTCGGGCTCGTGGGTGATCACCACGATCGTGCGGCCGACCGCGTTGAGCCGGTCGAACAGGCCCATCACCTCGTAGCTGGAGTGCGTGTCGAGGTTTCCGGTGGGCTCGTCGGCCAGGATCAGCGAGGGGGCGTTCACCAGCGCGCGGGCCACGGCCACCCGCTGCTGCTGTCCGCCGGAGAGCTGGTTCGGCAGGTGGCCGACGCGGTCCGCGAGCCCGACGAGTTCGAGGGCGGCCAGTGCGCGCCGCCGCCGCTCGGGCCCGCGCACGCCGCCGTAGACCAGCGGCAGTTCCACGTTCTCGAACGCCGAGGTGCGCGGCAGCAGGTTGAAGGACTGGAAGACGAAGCCGATCTTCCGGTTGCGCACCAGGGACAGCTGCGCCTCGTCCAGGCTGCCGATGTCGATGCCGTCGAGCCGGTAGCTGCCGGCGGTGGGCACGTCGAGGCAGCCGATGATGTTCATCATGGTCGACTTGCCGGAGCCGGACGAGCCCATGATGGCCACGTAGTCGCCGTGCGGGACGTCGAGGTCCACCCCGCGCAGCGCGTGCACCGCGGAGGCCTCGTCCTCGCCGTAGACCTTCGTTAGACCGCTGATGTGCACGGCGCTGGCCCGCGCGGTGCCGTTCGTCACGGATCCGGTGCTCATCCGCGGCCGCCCGCGCCGGTGCCGGTGGTCAGGCCGCCGCCGAGACCGCCGCCCGTCCCGCCGCCGATCCCGCCGAAACCGCGGCCGGTGGTGCCGGATCCGGTGGTGGCGCTCGCGATCGTCTCCAGCACGGTCTCACCCTGGGTCAGGCCGCTGGTGATCTCGGTGTCCGTGGTGCCGACGACGCCGGTGGTGACCTTGGTCGGCACGTCCTTGCCGCTCTTCACCACGGTCACGTACGAGCTGCCGCCGGTGGTGCTGATCGCGGAGCTCGGCACGTACAGCGCGTCGCTGGCCTCGCCGGTGGTGATCAGGATCGAGGCGGACTGGCCGGGGCGCACGCCGGTCGGCGCGTTGCCGACCAGGTCCAGGGTGACCGCGTACTCGACGACGTTGGAGACGACCGTGGACGTCGGCGAGACCGCGGCGACCGTGGCGCCGAGCGGGGTGTTCGGCAGCGCGTTGAGCGTGATCGTCGCGTCCTGGCCGGACTTGATCGAGTCGATGTCGGTCTCGGAGACGTCCGCGGTGATCTGCAGCTGGCTCACGTTCGCCATGGTGATGAACGTGTTGGCGCTGCTGGATCCGGAGGACGCGGACGACGAGGACGATCCGGTGGAGCTCGCGGCCGAGTTGGTCGTGGAGCCCGAGGAGCCCGAGGAGCCGGACGACGTCGAGCTGCCGGAGCCACTCGCGCCGGTGGTGCTGGATCCGGCGCTGACCTGTGTGCCGACCTGGCCCGCGATGGTGAGGACGGTGCCGCTGGACGGCGCGGTGATCGTGGTGCCCGCGACCGCCTCCTGCGCGGTGTTGACCGCGGCCTGCGCCTGGGTCACCGCCTCCTGGTCCTGCGCGATCGTGGCCGGGGCGACGGTGTTGTCGAGCGCCTGCGTGTCGCGGGCGGTCTGCAGCGCGTCCTTGGCGTTGGTCAGCGAGTTCTGGTCCTGGGTCAGCTGCGCGGAGCTCGTGCAGCCGGTGGTCTTCGAGCTCGTACAGGTGGGCTCCGCCTCGGCCGCGTTCAGATTGTCCTGGGCCGTGGTGACGGCGTTCTCGTCCGAGTCGAGCTGGTCGTTGTCCACGGCCTGCTGCTGGGAGGTGGGCCCGTCCTGCGCCTTGGCCAGGTTGTCCTGGGCGACCGTCAGCTGCTGCTGCGCCTCGGTGAGCGCGAGGTTCGCGTCGGTCGGGTCGACGGTGGCGAGCACCTGGCCCGCGGTGACCTGCTGGCCGACCGAGACCTTGACCGCGGTCACCTTGCCGGAGGCGCCGAACGCGAGCGAGGACTGGGCGGCCAGGGCCAGGTTCCCGGAGGCGGAGACCTGGGCGAGCACGGTGCCGCGGGCGACGGTGGCGTCCCGGGTGAAGGAGCTGGCCGAGGCCGCGGTGTTCCCGCCCACTTCGAGGTACGCGGCGGCCGCGGCGCCGACCAGGACGACCGCGAGGCCCCCGTTGAGCGCCAGCCGGCGGCGCGAGGTCCTTAACGACTTCATGAGCCGGAGTGTCGGGACGACGGCTGAAAACTAGGTGAAGCTCACTGTGATCACATCGTAAGTTCAGGGAACTGTTACGTCTCTAAGACTTTGTTTCGAGGTATCTGAGAAACCGATGAGAGGGGTTATCGGTATTCGCGGAGCCGGGGCGCGAATCCGAGCAGGATCAAGGCGATCGTCGCCGCCATCCAGAGCCACGGCAGCCACAGCCACGTCGCCAGCCCGGCCTGCCCGTGCGCGGCGCCGACCGTGAAGGCCAACTGCCGCAAACCGATGACCTGCGCGAGCTCCCCGTCGTACGCGGCGTACCCGGGATCGACCGCGCCCACCTGGTAGACCACGGCCGCACGCACCTGCGCCGCGGGCTGCGTGGTGATCAGGGCACGCATATGCCAGTCGTCGTCCAGGAACGTGTGGAAGTCCGTGTTCACGTTTCCCGACGGCAGCGTCGTCATCGAACTCTCGTCGGCGTTGAACACCAACTGCTCCGCCGCCGCGGCGTCGGAGTCGCTGAGGTCCAGCAGCCAGCGGCTCTCTGAAGCGTTCATGGCGGCGGTCTCGGCGCGGTCGGCCCAGAGCGCGGCGACGGAGTCCGAGCCGCCGAGATCCAGCGCGTCGTACGAGGATCGCGCGGCCCCGAGCGCGGAGAACAGCAGGACGCCGAAGATCAGCGTGGTCACGGTGGTCAGCGCCAGCAGCGGATTGATCGTGCGCCGGAAAGCGCGGCTCAGCCTGCGTTGCGCGAGCACCAGCAGGACGACGGTGAACGCGAGCAGCAGGCCGCAGCCGATCAGCAGGCGCAGGATGGTCGCGCGGCCGTCGCTGCTCGGCCGGGACTCGGCCTGCTGCTCGGCGAGGAACAGGTTGTGCGCCAACGCCAGCGCGCCGGTGCCGTCCGCGTTCATCAGCGACGAGGCGTGGTCGTAGGCCTGTGCCGCTCCGGCCGGCGGAATGCCGAGTTTCTGGCCCTGCGCCGGCGCCTGGTCGTCGATGTAGTTCGCGTAGGAGACGTACTGCGTGTACTGACTCAGTGCGTTCTCAATGCCCAGATACGTCTGCGGACCCGCCGAGACCTGGTCGATGCCGGACCCGAGGGTTTCCAACTGCCGGTTCGCGTCCGACTGGTAGCCCTCGAACCTCTGGTACGCGGCGGCCCTGGTCTCGCCGAGGCCGGTCGCGTCGCCGATCAGCAGGATGTCGGCGGCCCGCCCGTCCATCGAGGCGAGGTCGAAGGAGAGCCGGGACGCCGCGACGACCTGCGGCTCCGCCTGCGTGCCGATGACCCCGACCCGGTCGCGCACCCCGCCGACGCTGCTGGTCAGCAGCAGTCCGCAGGCGAGCACGCCCAGGATCGGCAAGGCTATCCACAGCAGCAGACGACCAGGTGTTCTCGTTCCGTTGCTCCCCGCCACGCCTGTCACGATAGCGGCTCGGCATCTCGCGGGCGGCGGAGACGATCAGGCCCGGAACTCTCCGGTGGCCAGGAACTGCCGGATCGCCGCGTCGTACGGGGCGGTGTCCAGGCCACGGTCGGCCAGCCAGCCGTCGTCGTAGTACGTATGCTGATACCGCTCGCCGCCGTCGCACAGCAGGCTGACCACGGAGCCGGGGCGGCCGGCCGCGACCAGTTCGGCCACGATCTGGAACACGCCCCACAGGTTCGTGCCGGTCGAGCCGCCCGCGCGGCGGCCGGTGTGCTCGGCGAGCCAGCGCGCGGCGGCGATCGAGGCGGCGTCCGGCACCTGGATCATCCGGTCCACGATCGCGGGCATGAAGGACGGCTCCACGCGCGGCCGGCCGATCCCCTCGATCCGCGAGCCGGAGCCGGTGGTGAACTCGGGGTCGCCCTGCGCCCAGCCCTCGAAGAAGGCCGAGTTCTCCGGATCGACCACGCACAGCCGGGTCTCGTGCCGCCGGTACCTGATGTAGCGGCCGATGGTCGCGCTGGTGCCTCCGGTCCCGGCGCCGACCACGACCCAGCACGGGATCGGGTGCCGCTCCCGGGACATCTGGCCGAAGACCGACTCGGCGATGTTGTTGTTGCCCCGCCAGTCGGTCGCGCGCTCGGCGTAGGTGAACTGGTCCATGAAGTGCCCGCCGGTCTCGGCCGCGAGCCGCTTCGACTCCTCGACCACCTGCGTCGGATCCTCGACCAGGTGGCAGCGCCCGCCGTAGAACTCGATGAGCGCGCACTTCTCCTTGCTGGTGCTCGCGGGCATCACCGCGATGAACGGCAGGTCCAGCATCCGCGCGAAGTAGGCCTCGGACACGGCCGTCGAGCCGGAGGACGCCTCGATCACCGGCAGGCCCTCGCGGATCCAGCCGTTGCACAGGGCGTAGAGGAACAGCGAGCGCGCGAGCCGGTGCTTGAGCGAGCCGGTCGGGTGGGTGGACTCGTCCTTCAGGTAGAGGTCCACGCCCCATTCGCGCGGCAGCGGCACGCTCAGCAGATGCGTGTCCGCGGATCGGTGCCCGTCCGCCTCGACGGTCTCGATCGCCTGGTGGATCCACCCGCGACCGGCCTGACAGACGGTGTCCGTCCGATCCCCGCGCCCCATTGCGCCACAACCTTCCCGTTCACGCCCTTACATCATTCGACCTGACGGTACCGCGCCAGCCAGGTGACCGCAGCAGCCAGGTACCCGAGCAGGGCCGCGACCGAGACGGCGACGACGGCCGAGCCGAGGCTGACGTCCACCCGGGTCGCCGCGGTCCACGCCGCGCCGCGCCGCTGGTCGCCGAGGCCGTGGTAGCCGAGCAGGAAGGGCGCCGCGATCAGCCAGGCCCCGGCGAGGCCCAGGACGGTCAGGCCCAGCAGCGCGGCGACCGGCGTGCTCGGGCGGCGGACGGCGACCCGGACCACCGGGATGGGCTCGGTCGGGCAGTGCGGATCGGTGCTCACGATTGCCTTCCTTCGGGCTCGACGCTGTTCTCCCGGGCGCGCAGGTCCGCGGCGAGGGCGGCGACCAGCGGCGTGAGCAGGTCGCGCAGCGCGCCGCCGGGATCGCCGAGCGCGGCGGGCACCGGCTGCGGCTCGACGGTGGGGGCGGGCGCGGCGGGCTCCGGGCGCGGCCGCGGCTGCTCGGGCACGAACTCCTCGGACAGCGGCTCCGGCTCCTGGACGACGGCCGCCGGTTCCACGGCCCGGAGCCGGCGCCGCAGCGAACCGCCGAACAGCGACGTGGTCAGCAGGCCGATCACCAGCACGCCGCCGCCGGTCGCGAGATCGACGACGCTGCTGCGCGGCATCGTGTGCGCGCCCTGCCGGTAGTCGAAGGCGAAGGGCGCGAGCAGCAGCAGCGCCCCGGCCACGCTGCACAGCACCGATCCGACGAGGCCGATGAACGGACCGAGCACCGGCACCGGATCCGAGACCACCGTCACCGGACAGTCGGAGCAGTACTGATCTCGCGCGCGGTGAGGGTGCTCCTCATAAGCAGGCTCGGTCACGTCAAAGCCCCCAAGTACTCGTACGACGCGGCGCGCACCAGGGTGCTGAGCGCGGTGGGCCGCAGCACCTGGATCGCCGCCTGTCTGGCCCGCTCGGTCAACCCGGTCAGTCCGTGCGGACCGCTGCGCGGGGCGGGCGGGACCAGCCGGGAGGCCGCCCCCGCCAACTGCGGGAACGCCGCCGGGTCGTGTTCGAGCCGCTCCGCCATCACCGCGAGCAGCACGCCGATCAGCGCGTACTCCAGGTCCTGGGGCAGCGCCTCGACGACCGACTCGGCCTCGTCCGCCGCGGCGGGGCCGCGGTCCCGCCAGCCGAAGGTGGCCACCGCGCCCGCCGCGATCAACGGAACCGCGGCGACCAGCGCCGCGTAGTCGCGGTGGATGAGCGACTCCATGCCGTTGCTCATGGCATGCCATGCTGCCATCCGCAAACCGGCATATCAGACTTCATCATCAGATCGGGTGATCGCGGACCACTCGATGCGGTGAGAGATCGGCTCTCTACAACAGGCCGGCGACCGTGGACAGCCCCGGCACGTTCACCGTGGACTGCCCGTCGCCGCTGCCGCCGAGCAGGGTGCCGACCACCGGCAGGCTGCTGACGGTGCCGGTCACGCCGGTGTCCTGCACCAGCGTGGAGACGATCGGGACCTGGCCGACGAGGTTCTGCACGGCCGGGACCACCTGCGAGGTGACCGAGGTGACCGTGGACGTCGCGTCCTGGATCGCCGAGGTGATCCCGGAGGTCTCGGTGGGCGGCGCGCCGGAACCGGCCACGGGGGTCGTCGTCTTGCCGGTGCCGCCGGAGCCGGTGGTCGTGGTCGGGTTCGTGGAGCCGCTCGGCTTGGCCGCGGTCCCGCCGCCGGAGGACGAGCCGGACGACGTGCCGCTCGGCTTCGCTGGCTTGGTGAACCAGTCCACGGCGTCCGCCGAGTCGTGCTGCGCGGAGTACCCGGCGCCGGCGGAGGCGGACGCCGGGCTGCCGGTGGTGGACGGCAGCGGGGCGGACGTGAGGTCGGTCACCGAGTCGGCGGCCGGGGTCAGGTCCAGGCTCACCGGCGAGGACAGGCCGGACAGCTGGGTGGTGCCGCCGTCCCCCTCCCCGGTCGCCGTGAGCACCGCGGTGGACGGGTCGAGCGCGGCGGCGATCAGGCCCACGCCCGTCAGCGACGCGCCGAACGCGAGCGCGCCGAGGGCGGCCTTGCGACCCGTGGTACGGGGTTTGGCGTGCGTGCCCATGACCGTTGTCACCGATCCCTTCGAAAGAGAGCACGAGTTCGTTCCTCTCAATCCATTGCAGGGGAGCGACACGCCCATCGACGGGGTAATCCTTGACGAATCACCCAAAGGCGTGAAGATGGCCAAATCCGGCCCACGCACTAGAGTCTGTGCTATGTCGAAGCCTCCCGTGCACGATCCGGACGACAGCGAACTGCAGGTCGGCCAGCCGAAGACCTGGGCGGTCGGCGCGCCCGCCGTCGCGCACGCCCTGCAGATCGCGCAGCAGCAGATGGGTCCGCGGCGCACCGCGTTGACGCTCCTGCGGGTGAACCAGAAAGACGGTTTCGACTGCCCGGGTTGCGCATGGCCGGAAGGACCGGAACGCAGCCATTTCGAATTCTGCGAGAACGGCGCGAAGGCGGTGGCCGAGGAGGCGACCGTGCGCCGCGTCACCCCGGAGTTCTTCGCGGAGCACTCGGTGGCCGAACTCGCCGAGAAGACGGACTACTGGCTCGGCCAGCAGGGACGGCTGACCGACCCGATGTACAAGGCGCCGGGCGAGGAGCACTACCGTCCGATCGGCTGGGACGAGGCCTTCCGGATCGCCGCGCGCGAACTGAAGGCGGGCACTCCGGACGAGGCGGTCTTCTACACCTCGGGCCGCACGTCGAACGAGGCGGCGTTCCTCTACCAGCTGCTGGTCCGTCGGCACGGCACGAACAACCTGCCGGACTGCTCGAACATGTGCCACGAGTCGAGCGGCTCGGCCCTGAACCAGACGCTCGGCGTCGGCAAGGGCTCGGTCTCGCTGGAGGACCTGTACAAGGCCGACCTGATCCTGGTGGTCGGCCAGAACCCGGGCACCAACCATCCGCGGATGCTCACCGCGCTGGAGCGGGCGAAGAAGGCGGGCGCGGCGATCGTGTCCGTGAACCCGCTGCCGGAGGCCGGGCTGATCCGCTTCAAGAACCCGCAGAAGGCGAGCGGGGTGCTCGGGTCCGGCACGCCGCTGTCCGACGACTTCCTGCAGATCCGGGTGAACGGCGACCTCGCACTGTTCCGGGCGCTGGGCCGGCTGCTGCTCGAGGCCGAGGACGCGGCGCCGGGCACGGTGCTGGACCGGGCCTTCATCGACGAGTACGCGCACGGCTTCGAGGACTTCGCCGCGGACGTGCGCAAGACGCCGTGGGACGACGTGCTGGAGGCGACCGGCCTGACGCGCGGGCAGATCGAGGCGGTGGCCGAGCGGGTGCTGCGCTCGGAGCGGGTCATCGTCTGCTGGGCGATGGGCCTGACGCAGCACAAGAACTCCGTGCCGACGATCCGCGAGGTCGTCAACTTCCTGCTGCTGCGCGGCAACGTGGGCCGGCCGGGCGCGGGTGTCTGCCCGGTCCGCGGCCACTCGAACGTGCAGGGCGACCGGACCATGGGCATCTACGAGAAGCCCGCGGCGGCCTTCCTGGACGCGCTCGGCGCCGAGTTCTCCTTCGAGCCGCCGCGCGAGCACGGCTACGACACCGTCGAGGCGATCCGGGCCATGCGCGACGGCAAGGTGCGGGTGTTCATGGGCCTCGGCGGCAACTTCGTGGCCGCGACCCCGGACACGGCGGTCACCGAGGCGGCGATGCGCGGCTGCAGGCTGACGATCCAGGTCTCCACGAAGCTGAACCGCTCGCACGCGGTGGTCGGCGAGGCGGCGCTGATCCTGCCCTGCCTCGGCCGCACCGAGAAGGACGAGCAGAGCGGCGGCGCGCAGTTCGTCACCGTCGAGGACTCGATGTCGATGGTGCACGCCTCGCGCGGCCGGCTCGCCCCGGCCTCGAAGCAGCTGCGCAGCGAGGTCTCGATCGTGACCGGCCTGGCACGCGAGCTGTTCGGCGCGGACGACGCGGTGGACTGGAGCGCGCTCGCGGCGGACTACGACCTGATCCGGGACCGGGTCTCCCGCGTCGTCCCCGGGTTCGCCGACTTCAACGCCAAGGTCAGGCAGCCGGACGGCTTCCAGCTGCCGCACGGGCCGCGCGACTCGCGCACCTTCCCGACCAGCACCGGAAAGGCCAACTTCTCGGTCAACGATCTCGAGGTGCTGCGCGTTCCGGCGGGCGCCCTGCTCTTGCAGACGGTTCGTTCGCACGATCAGTACAACACGACTATTTATGGTCTCGACGATCGCTATCGCGGTATCAAGCAAGGGCGCAGAGTCGTCTTCGTCAATCCGGCGGATCTCGCCGAACTCGGGCTGACCGACGGACAGCTGGTCGATGTGACGTCCGAATGGTCCGACGGTGTGACCAGGCGGGCATCCGCCTTCCGGGTCGTCAGCTATTCCACCGCGAAGGGCTGCGCGGCGGCCTATTTCCCGGAGACGAACGTGCTCGTGCCGCTCGATTCCACCGCGGAGACGTCGAACACCCCGACTTCCAAGTCCATCGTGGTTCGGCTGGAGCCGACCCGAACGGAGTAAGCGGACAGGTCATCACATGAGATGACTGAACATAGGTAGATAAACTGACGGTATGACACAAGTACGTACCGTCGATGGACGGATAGCCGGCCGGCGCGGCCAGGAGACCCGGGCGCGCCTCCTCGAGTGCCTCGCCGAACTGCTGGCGGCCCGGTCCTACCGGGACGTGACCGTCATCGACGTGGCCCGCGACGCCGGCACCTCGCCCGCCACCTTCTACCAGTACTTCCCGGACATCGAGGCCGCGATCCTCGAGCTCGCCGCCGACGTGGTCAAGGAGGCCGCCGAGCTCAAGGAACTGGCCGCCGAGCGCAGCTGGGCCGGCCGGGCCGGCACCGTCTCGGCGACCGAGCTGGTCAACGGCCTGATGGATTTCTGGCAGGAGCACGACTCCATCCTCCGGGTGGTGGACCTTGCCGCTGCGGAGGGCGACAAGCGCTTCACCCGGCACCGGATGCGCGTGCTGGACGCCGTGCACAAGGCGCTGAGCACGGCGATCACCGAGCTGCAGCGCAGCGGGAAGCTGGAGCGCGAGGTCCCGGCGGCGGCCACCGCGGGCGCCCTGGTCACCATGCTCGCGGCCTCGGCGGCGCACCCGAAGAGCTTCGAGTCCTGGTCGGTCAAGGACAAGGACCTGCGCAACGCGCTGATCCGCCTGGTGACCTGGGGAGTCACCGGGAAGAAGCCGACGACCGCGTAAGCGGGACGTCCCGGGACGAACGTCCCCCGCGACGGCGTGGCATGGCGCCGGAGCGGGGGACGTTCGCCGTTCGGGCCTCGGAGCCCGGTCAGCCGGTGGAGCCCGGGTCGGGCTGCGGGACCTGGGGCGGCGGCGGGGGCACGGGCGGCGTCTGCGGGTAGGGGGCGGCCTGCGCGGCCCACGCGGCCCGGGCGGCGTCGAAGTACTGCGTGTAGCGGCGCCGGACGCCCCGGTCGGACAGCTCGATGCACAGCACGATGATCACCATCACCAGCGTGCCGAAGCCGAGGCCGAGGATCAGCAGGCCGCCGACCGCGTTCGGCGCGACGGACGCCAGGTACTCGATGAAGTCGTACGTGGCGTGCGCCAGCACGATCGGCCACAGCAGCCGCCAGCGCCGGTAGACCCAGATGTTCACGGTGGTGAAGATGATCACGCCGAGCGCGGCCCAGCCGTAGTACAGGTGGAACGGGATGCGCAGGCAGATCGCGACGACGTAGATCAGCCAGGCCTTCTTGCCGACCGCGCCCGCCGACTCCAGCGCGTTCACCGTGAGCCCGGTGACGAGCATCTCCTCACCGAACCCGGCGGCGAGCGCGACGACGAAGCCGACCGGGATCAGGTACACGCTGTCGCCCTGGCTCGGCGCACCGGTTGTCTGGTGCGTGACCTGCGTGTAGATGACCACCGAGAGCAGGAAGCCGACCACACCCGCCATCGAGGCGAAGTACGCGCGGCTGAACTGCCAGCCGCGACCGCGTCTCGTCGGGGGACGCGGCGGCATGTAGTTCGAGTATCCGGGCCAGAAGTAGCCGTTCGGCGCGGGCGCCGCGCCGCCGTTGTAGTACGGCTGCGGGTACGGCATCGCGTACGCCGCCTGCGGATAGGGCCCGGGGTCGACGAGCCGGCCGAACAGCATCCGCAGCGTCACGCCGCGCTGGAGGCAGAAGAACGCGACGCCGAAGACCGTGACGCTCGCCTGCATGACGTACTGCAGGATCTCGCCCAGCGCGCTGACCGGACCGGTGATCTGGTCCTCGCCCACGTTCGGGTTGTGCAGCAGGATGAGCGCGCTGAGGATGCCGAGACCGAACGACGGGACGTACACGGCCAGGATCTCGCCGAGCGCGCGGATCAGCGGGATGCGGCGCTCGACTGCGGGCTCCGGCGGACCGTCGGGTATCAGAGGGTCTCGGATCTCCACTCGCCACGTACCTCACAGATCTCGCCACGGCTCGACAAGGGGCCACCCCTCGAGTTTGCTTTGTATCACGAGTCCGCTCGACGCGCCTGAAGGGAACGGGATGCTCAGCGTCCGGGACGTCACCGCCGGATACCCCGGCGTGCCGGTGCTGAACGGGCTCAGCCTCGACGTGCCGGCCGGACGGCTGACCGGGCTGGTCGGCGCGAACGGCGCGGGCAAGTCCACGCTGTTCGACGTCGTCTGCGGACGGCTGCGGGCCCGCCGCGGCCGGGTGCTGCTCGGCGGCCGGGACATCACGCGCACCCCGACGCACCGCCGAGCGCGGCTCGGCCTCGGCCGGACCTATCAGCGGCTGGAGGTCTTCGGCTCGCTCAGCGTGGCCGAGAACCTCCTCGTGGCCGCGCGAGCAGCGCGAAGACCGGCCGGCACCGTGCCCGACACGCTGCGCCGGCTCGGCCTGGCCGACTTCGCGACGTACCCGGCCGGGAAACTGCCCACCGGAATCGCCCGCTTGGTGGAAATCGCCCGCGCCCTCGCCGGCGGCGCCGACGTGCTGCTGCTGGACGAACCCTCCTCCGGCATGGCCGCCGCCGAGCTCACCGACTTCGCCGGGACGCTGCGCACACTGGCCGCGGACGGGCTCGCGCTGCTGATGATCGAGCACGACATGGAGCTCGTCGAAGCGGTCTGCGACGAGGTGTACGAGCTGCGCGACGGGACAGCCGTTAGCCTGGCGCCGTGACTACCGAAGCCGAGGCCCTCGCCGAGCTGCACGGCGCCCTGATCGCCTCCACCGCCGGCCACGCCGCCGCCGCCCGCCGGCACCTCGAGCTCGCGGGAGCCCCGGGGGGCGCCGGGTACGCCGAGCACCGCGCGCTCGCGTTCGTGCACCAGTGGTGCTTCCTGATCGAGGAGCCGCCGACCGATCCCGCCCTGCTGCGCGAGCTCATCGGAGACCCCGTCAGCATGCGCATGTCCGACGGCCGCGTCCTGACCGAGTACGCGGAGATCGCCACGTGGCACGACGCGACCGCCAACGCGGTCGAGACGACCACGCACACGCTCGTCGAGTGGAAGCTGACTCGGCCCGAGCCGGGACGGTACGACGTCGCGCTCGACTTCGCCTGGCAGGGCATCACCGCGGCGCGGCAGCCGATGACGGCCCGCACGCACCACGAGTGGACGCTGACCGACGCCGACGAGCACTTCCCGCGGCTCGCCTCGTTCGTCGTGACCGCGGTACGCCCGTTCGCCCCGGCGACAGCCGTGGACGCGCTGGCGGATCTGCGCGGGTCTAGCCCAGCAGCCTGATGGCCTCGACGGCCCAGTAGGTGAGGATCACGCTCGCGCCCGCGCGGCGGATCGAGGTGAGGGTCTCCAGGATGGCGCGCTCGCGCTCGATCCAGCCGTTCGCGGCAGCCGCCTCGAGCATCGCGTACTCGCCGGAGACCTGGTACGCGGCCACCGGGACGTCCACCTCGGCGGCGACCCGGGTGATGATGTCCAGGTAGGCGAGCGCGGGCTTGATCATCACCATGTCGGCCCCCTCCTCGATGTCGAGGCGCACCTCGCGCAGCGACTCGAGGACGTTGGCCGGGTCCTGCTGGTAGGTCTTGCGGTCGCCCTCCAGCTGCGATTCCACCGCGTCGCGGAACGGGCCGAAGAAGACCGAGGCGTACTTGGCGGAGTAGGCGAGCACGCCGGTGTCCTGGTAGCCGCCCTCGTCCAGCACCCGCCGGACGTGGCCGACCTGACCGTCCATCATGCCGCTCGGGCCGAGCAGGTGCGCTCCGGCCTCGGCCTGGGCCAGCGCCATCTCGCCGTAGCGCTCGAGCGTCGCGTCGTTGTCGACCTTGCCGTCCGCGCGCAGCACGCCGCAGTGGCCGTGGTCGGTGAACTCGTCCAGGCACAGGTCGCTCATCAGCACGGTCTCGTCGCCGACCTCGTCGGCCACCTCACGCAGGGTGCGCTGCAGGATCCCGTCCCGGTCCGTGCCGGCGCTGCCGATCGCGTCCCGGTGCGCGGGCACGGCGAAGAGCATCAGCCCGCCGACGCCGAGCTCGACCGCCTCCCGGGCCGCCTTGCGCACGCTGCTGAGCGAATGCTGGAAGACGCCCGGCAGCGAGGCGATCGGGGCCGGTTCGGCCAGCCCTTCCTTGACGAACAGCGGCAGGATCAGGTTCGCCGGGTGCACCCGGGTCTCCGCCACCAGCCTGCGCATCGCGGGCGTCGTGCGAAGCCGCCGCGGACG
>DATJIF010000203.1:0-3672 GCA_035493475.1 Actinospica sp. | reverse complement strand
CGGCACGGTCTCGGTGCCGAAGGTCTCCACGAACAGGCCCACCGGCTCGGCCTTGCCGATCGCGTAGGCCACCTGCACCTCGGCCCGGCCGGCCAGTCCGGCCGCGACGATGTTCTTGGCCACCCAGCGCATCGCGTACGCAGCCGAACGGTCCACCTTCGACGGGTCCTTGCCGGAGAAGGCGCCGCCGCCGTGCCGGGCCATGCCGCCGTAGGTGTCCACGATGATCTTGCGGCCGGTCAGGCCGGCGTCGCCCATCGGGCCGCCGATCTCGAAGCGGCCGGTCGGGTTGACCAGCAGCCGGTAGCCCTCGGTGTCGATGTCGAGCGTGGCGAGCTCGGGGTCGACGACGTACTCCTTGATGTCCGGCGCGAGCAGCGTCTCGAGGTCGATGTCCGAGGCGTGCTGGGTGGAGACGACCACGGTGTCGAGGCGGACCGGCTTGTCGCCGTCGTACTCGATGGTGACCTGGGTCTTGCCGTCCGGACGCAGGTAGGCGACCTGGCCGTCCTTGCGGACCTGGGCCAGGCGGCGGGCGAGCCGGTGCGCCAGCGCGATCGGCAGCGGCATCAGCTCGGGGGTGTCGGAGCAGGCGTAGCCGAACATCAGGCCCTGGTCGCCGGCGCCCTGCTTGTCCAGCTCGTCGGCCTCGCCCTCGACGCGGGTCTCGTACGCGGAGTCGACGCCCTGGGCGATGTCCGGGGACTGCGCGCCGATGGAGATCGACACGCCGCAGGAGGCGCCGTCGAAGCCCTTCTTCGAGGAGTCGTAGCCGATCTCCAGGATCCGCTCGCGCACCAGGGTCGGGATGTCCGCCCAGCCGGAGGTGGTGACCTCGCCCGCCACGTGCACCTGGCCGGTGGTGATCAGCGTCTCGACGGCGACCCGGGAGGACGGGTCCTGGGTGAGCAGCGCGTCCAGGATCGTGTCGCTGATCTGGTCGGCGATCTTGTCGGGGTGCCCCTCGGTCACGGACTCCGAGGTGAACAGGCGGCGATCTGTGTAGGGACGGACCACGGGGGCTACTCCTTCATGCAGCGGCTGCTGACTCGACGGCTGCCAGTCTAACGGTCGTCACCCCGGCCGTGGCTAGCGGTACCGCCCTGTGAACGCCGCGCGCGCCGGGCGCCGCGTCAGCCCCGGGCGCGCCAGGCTGCGACCCGGTTCCAGATCTCCTCGGCCAGCGCGGACTTCGGCCCGGGCGGGACGGCCGCCTCGTCGCCGGCGGCGTCCAGGATGACGGCCTCGGTCTCCGGGCGGCCGAAGACCTTGTCCACGCCGACCTCGTTGACCACGAGCAGGTCCACGCCGTACTTGTCCAGCTTGCGGCGGCCGAGTTCGAGCGCCGAGTGCTCGGCGTCCCCGGTCTCGGCGGCGAATCCGACGACGGTCTGGCCCGCGCGCAGCCGCTCGTGGCCGAGTTCCCGGAGGATGTGCGGGTTCTGAACGAGCGTCAGCGCGGGCGCGGAGGAGTCGTCGGCCTTCTTGATCTTCGCGTCGGCGTAGTCGGCGGGGCGGAAGTCGGCCACCGCCGCGCTCATCACCACCACGTCGGCGTCCGCGGCGGCGGCGCGCACCTCGTCGCGCAGCTCCAGCGCCGTGCCCGCGCGCAGCATCTTGACCCCGGCCGGGTCGGGCAGCGCCACGTTGGCGGCGATCAGGGTGACCTCGGCGCCGCGGGCCACGGCGGCCCGGGCCAGCGCGTAGCCCTGCAGTCCGGAGGAGCGGTTGCCCAGGTAGCGCACCGGGTCCAGCGGTTCCCGGGTGCCGCCCGCGGTGATCAGTACGCGCAGCCCGGCGAGGTCGGGGGCGGCGGATCCGCGGCGCAGCAGGCCGGTCGCGGCCTCGAAGATCTCGGCGGGCTCGGGCAGCCGGCCCGGGCCGGTGTCGGCGCCGGTCAGCCGGCCGACGGCGGGGTCGAGCACCACGGCGCCGCGGCGGCGCAGCGTGGCCACGTTCTCCCGGGTCGCCGCGTGCTGCCACATCTCGGTGTGCATCGCGGGGGCGAACAGCACCGGGCAGCGCGCGGTGAGCAGCGTGTTCGTCAGCAGGTCGTCGGCCAGGCCGTGCGCGGCGCGGGCGAGCAGGTCGGCGGTGGCGGGCGCCACCACCACGAGGTCGGCCTGCTGGCCGAGGCGCACGTGCGGCACCTCGGAGACCGACTCCCACACCTCGGCGGAGACCGGATGCCCGGACAGCGCCTCCCAGGTGGGGGCGCCGACGAAGCGCAGGGCGCTCTCAGTGGGCACCACGGTCACGTCGTGGCCCGACTCGGTGAGCCGACGCAGCAGCTCACAGGCCTTGTACGCGGCGATCCCGCCGCCCACCCCGAGGACTACTCGGGGCCGGGAGCCGGCGGCACGCACCTCGGCGGACATCCTCGTCTGCCTTCTTCGGGGAGCTAGATCTGCTGGCTCGGCGGGACCGGGGTGGTCGGCTCGATCGGCTCGGCGGTCAGCAGGCCGGCGTTGATCTCGCGCAGCGCGATCGACAGCGGCTTCTCGTGCACGTGCGTGTCGACCAGCGGGCCGACGTACTCGAGCAGGCCCTCGCCGAGCTGCGAGTAGTACGCGTTGATCTGGCGGGCGCGCTTGGCGGCGTAGATCACCAGGCTGTACTTGGAGTCCGTCGCCTCGAGCAGCTCGTCGATCGGCGGGTTGATGATGCCTTCGGGCTCAGTCATGCTCACGCTGGTTGCTACCTCTCCGTGGATTCGCGGGCCGGGAGACGCGGGCCGCCGCGCTCAACCGACACCCATCAAGGTTAACAGTTCGCGCGCCACGTCCTCGACCGACGTGTTCACGAGGGTGACGTCGAACTCGCTCTCGGAGGCGAGCTCGTCCCGCGCGGCGGCGAGGCGGCGCTCGCGCACCTCCTCGGTCTCGGTGCCGCGGCCGACGAGCCGGCGCACGAGCTCCTCCCAACTGGGCGGGGCGAGGAAGACCAGCAGCGCGTCGGGCATCGCCTTGCGCACCTGGCGGGCCCCCTGGACGTCGATCTCGAGCAGGGTGGGCTCGCCGGCGGAGAGCTTGTCGAGCACGGGCTGGCGCGGGGTGCCGTAGCGGTTGCCCGCGAACTCGGCCCACTCGAGCAGCTCGCCGTTCGCGATCAGCTTGTCGAAGCCGTCCTGGTCGACGAAGCGGTAGTGCCGGCCGTCGATCTCACCGGGCCGCGGGTGCCGGGTGGTGGCCGAGACGGAGAGCCAGACCTCGGGGTGCTGGGCGCGCATGTGCGCGACCACCGTGCTCTTGCCGACGGCCGAGGGGCCGGAGAGCACCACGAGCCGGGGGCGGCCGGAGCCCTCGCCGGTGTCGGGGCTCGGGGTATCGTTCGAGGTCGTCACGCGACCTGAGCCTAGCGTATCGCCGGTTCGCCGTCGGAACGGCGGACCGGCCGACACGCCACCGCCGGGACCTGGAGTCGGTTGCCCCGTGCCCCGTGACCCGCGGGGTCTGAACGCGCTCGCGCGCCTGCCCAGGCCCCGCCGACCGTGCCTGTATCGCTTTCCCGGCGGAATTCACTTCCGCCGGTGGTTACTTCGCGGTGCCGAACTCGCGCTCGAGCGCGGCGATCTGGTTGGCGCCGAGGCCGCCGACGCGACGGTTCTCGGAGATCGAGAGCCGCTCCATGATCTGCTTGGCGCGGACCTTGCCGACGCCGGGCAGGGACTCG
>DATJIF010000202.1:0-10927 GCA_035493475.1 Actinospica sp. | reverse complement strand
TGTCTGGGGTGGGGTCCGGTTGGGGTGCTCTCCTCGCCTGGCGCCGAAGGCGACCAGGAACCCGCCGGGGCCGCAAACAGCGGTGGCTCCCGCTGGTGTAAATATCTGCTTCGCTGTTTGCGGCCCCGGCAGAACCCTGGTTACCGGGCTGCGCCTGCCAGGCGAGGAGAGCACCCCAACCTCGGCGGGACTGCGTGCGCTGCGCTCGGCCCGAGTCCTCCTCGGCGCGGCATCCGATGTAGAAAATCCCCTCGCATCCATCCCGTTCAGACCTCGGATCCACTTACTTGATCAACGATCGGCCGGTCATTCGAGTTCCCAGACAAATATGTAAACATTCCCCTTGGCGCAGTGGGCGAGAGTGATGGGAAATCTTGCATCATGCGCTCGCAGAGCGAGTTGAGCGCAGCGGCAGAAAATCCCCTCCGGTTGGAGTGCTCCCTGAGCCAGCCCGCCGGAGGCGTTCTTGACCTTGACCTTCAGGCTGAAACCGCAGGCGAGGCTGCTGCGCAACGGGTGGGAGGGTGGGCAAGCGCAAACCACGGAGCGACGCGAAGCGGCGCGCCCGCAGCCACACCAACCATCCGGGCCAAAAACCTGAACGCCGGACACCGTCCCTAGAGCGTCACCAAACCTCCGTCTACGCGGATTGCTTGGCCGGTGATTGCGCGGGCGGCGTCGGAGGCTAGGAAGGCGACTAGGGCGGCGACGTCTTCGGGTTGGGTGGTGTGGGGGACGGCTTGGCGTTGGCGGATCTCTCGGAAGAACTCCCTGGTGAGGGCGCTGCGGGCGCCGGGGGTGTCGGTTAGGCCGGGTGCTACGGCGTTCACGGTGATGCCGTCTTCGCCTAGTTCCACGGCTAGGGCGCGGGTGAATCCGAGCATCGCGGCTTTGGTGGTTATGTAGGAGAGCAGTCCGGCGGCGGGGGGCTGCCATACCGTGTTCGACAGGATGTTGATGATTCTGCCGAACCTGCGTTCCGCCATGCCGGGGGCGAATGCCTTGGTGAGCATCAGCGGCGCCTCGACGTTGACTGCTTGGAAGCGCCGCCACTCCTCTAGTTCGACCTCGGAGAAGGTCCGGATGGCCTGGTACGCGGCGTTGTTGACCAGCACGTCGCAGCGGCCGAAGCGGCCGAGTACGTCCTCGACGAGTACGTCTCGGCCGGCTGGGTCGCCGACGTCCACGGCGCAGCGGTAGTAGCGGTGGTCGCCGTGCACGAGGTCTGTGGGCTTCGGGTCGGCGATCAGCACCGTGTGGCCGGAGTCGGCCAGCGCGACCGAGATCGCGCGGCCCATTCCGGACGCGCCGCCGGTGACCACGGCGATGCGCCGCTCGGTGTGGATCAGCGGCTCCGCGTGTGCTGTCTCCGGTTGTGCCAACGTTTCCGTCATACGTACTCGACTACTCGACGGTCACGCTTTTCGCCAGATTCCGCGGCTTGTCGATGTCCCGGCCGAGTGCGAGCGCCGCGTGGTAGGCGAAGATCTGCATCGGGATGCCGAGCAGGATCGGGTCGAGTTCCGGTTCGCTGCGCGGGACGAGGATCACGTCTTGCGCCAGCTTCGGGTCCGGGGTGGAGTGGCCGATCATCAGGACTCGGCCTTGACGTGCGCGGATCTCGCCTAGTGTGTTGAGGTTCTTCTCCAGCAGTTCGTCGTCCGGGACCACGGCGACGGTCGGCAGTTCCGGGCCGATGAGCGCGAGTGGACCGTGCTTGAGCTCGCTCGCCGGGTAGGCCTCCGCGTGGATGTATGAGAGCTCCTTGAGCTTCTGCGCGCCCTCGCGTGCCGCCGGGTAGCCGCGCACTCGGCCGACGAACATCAGGCTCTCGTGCTTCGCGTACTCCTGGGCGAGCGCGGCGATGTGGTCCTCGTCCTCCAGGATCCGCTCGATCTTCTCGGGCAGCGCGCGCAACGCGGAGGTGATCCGGCGGCCGTCGGCGGGGGAGAGGTCGTGCACCCGGCCGAAGTGCAGTGCGATGAGCGCGAAGGCCACGGCGGTGCACGTGAAGCTCTTCGTCGAGGTGACCGAGATCTCCGGACCGGCGTGCAGGTACATGCCGCCGGAGCACGCGCGGGCGATCGTGCTGCCGACGGTGTTGACCACGCCGAGCGTCGTACCGCCCTTGCGGTTGATCTCGTGCACGGCCGCGAGCGTGTCATACGTTTCGCCCGACTGGCTGACCGCGATGTACAGCGTGTCCGACTCGATCACCGGATTGCGGTAGCGGAACTCGGAGGCGGGTTCGGCGTGCGCGGGGATCCGGGCCAGCTCCTCGATCAGCTGCGCGCCGATCTCGCCCGCGTAGTACGCGGAGCCGCAGCCGAGCACCTTCACCCGCTTGAAGTCGCGTGCCTCACGGGCCGTCAGGTTCAGGCCGCCGAGGTGCGCGGTGGAGAAGCGCTCGTCGAGCCGGCCGGAGAGCGTGCGCAGGATGGCGGCGGGCTGCTCGTGGATCTCCTTGCCGAGGAAGTGCTTGTGCCCGGCCGTGTCGTAGTCGGCGGCGGCGGTCTCGGCGGTCGAGGGCTGCTTGGTCACGGCGCGCGCGTCGAGGGTGAACGTGGAGAAGCCGCCCGCGCGCACGACGGCCAGTTCGCCGTCGTCGAGGTGCACGATCTGGCGTGTGTAGCGGACCACGGCCGCGACGTCGGACGCCGCGAACATCTCCTTCTCGCCGATGCCGAGCACGACCGGGCTGCCGTTGCGCGCGACCACGACCACACCGGGCTGCTCGGCGTCCACGACCGCGATGCCGTACGTGCCGACGACCTGGTTCAGCGTGGCGCGCACCGCGTCGTCGAGTTCGAGGCCCGCGGCGGACTGCTCGGCGATCAGGTGTACGAGCACCTCGGAGTCGGTCTCGGAGGCGAAGGCCACGCCGTTCGCCTGGAGCTTCGCGCGCAGGTCGTTGGCGTTCTCGATGATGCCGTTGTGCACGACCGCGAACCGTCCCGCCTCGCTGACGTGCGGGTGCGCGTTCTCGTCGTTCGGCTCGCCGTGCGTCGCCCAGCGCGTGTGGCCGATGCCGGTGGTGCCCTTGAACCGGGACGGGACGGCTGCCGCCAGTTCGGCGATGCGGCCCTTCTTCTTGCAGACCCTGAGGTTCGACTTGCCGACGACCGCGAGCCCGGCCGAGTCGTAGCCGCGGTACTCCAGCCTGGCCAGCCCGTCCAGCAGGATCGGGGCCGCGTCCTGCGCTCCGACGTAGGCGACGATTCCGCACATGCTTGGTAACTCCTATCCGTAGACCATGCGGCGCAGTTGGCGGGCCGTCAGCTCGGGCGCGGCCACCGGCCGGTCCCGCAGTTCGGCGCCGATCCGCTCGAAGATCGGATCGTTCGTCAGCCCGCCCGCCTGCAGTTCGCGGTGCCGCCGCCGCACGTACTCCTCGACGCTCTCGTCGAAGTACGCCTTCACGTCCGCGATGACCCGCGCCGCGCTGCCCGCCGGAAGCCCGGTCGTGCGCATCACGTGCCGCAGCAGGTCGTCGTGGGAGGTGTTGGGGGACGGCACGGCTTCGACGCTAGCCCGCGGCGCCGCGCGAAGCCCAGGATCCTGCCCGGAATCGGGCAGGAATTCCGCCGATTGGCCCCGTGGAACGTTTCGGCCGGGGGAGGTTTTGCGGACCGCGCGATCGGGGTACCGATCTTCGGCGGGCAGGGCAGGCAACGTGCACGAGCACAACCTTGGAGGGGTCATCGTGGGGCGAACCGTCGTGGTCACCGGAGGCGGCAGCGGCATCGGGCGGGCCGTCGCGGACCGCTTCGCGGCGAACGGCGACCGGGTCTTCATCACCGGCCGCACCGTGCGCACCATCGTGGCCACCGCCAAGGAGCTCGACGAGAGCCATCCGGGCGAGGTCATCGCCGTGGTCTGCGACTCGACCCGGCCGCGCGACCTGGCCAAACTCGTCGACGAGGTGGACGAGCACGTGGACGTGCTGGTCAACGCGTCGGGCGGGCTGGTCGCCGGCAAGCCCTGCGACGACCCGCTGGAGGAGCTGAGCGAGACCTGGAGCGCGTACGTGGCGCAGAACGTGCTCGGCGCCGTGCTCACCACGGCCGCCCTGCGCGACCTGCTCGGCCCGCGCAGCACCGTCATCAGCATCGGCTCGATCGGCGCCGAACGACGCGGCGGCGCGTACGGGGCGGCCAAGGCGGCGCTCTCTGCGTGGAGCGCGGGGCTGTCCGCCGAACTCGGGCCGCAGGGCGTGACCTCGAACGTCGTCTCCCCGGGCTACATCGCCGGGACGGAGTTCTTCCAGGGCGGGATGACCGACGCCAGGCACGCGCTGCTGGTCGAGGAGACGCACGACAAGCGGCCGGGCAGCCCGGAGGACGTCGCCGAGCTGGTGTTCTTCCTCGCCTCACCCGGCGCGCGGCACATCACCGGCCAGACCATCCACGTGAACGGCGGCGCGCACACCACGAGGTGAGAGCTGGCTAGAACCCGAGCCGCTGCAACTGCTTCGGGTCCCGCTGCCAGTCCTTGGCGACCTTCACGTGCAGGTCGAGGAAGACCGGCGTGCCCAACAGCGCCTCGATCTGCTGACGCGCCCGGGTACCGACCTCGCGCAGCCGCGAGCCGCCGGTGCCGATCACGATCGACTTCTGGCTGGACCGCTCCACGTACAGCGTGGCGTGCACGTCGAGCAGCGGCTTGTCCTTCGGCCGGTCCTTGCGCGGCAGCATCTCCTCGACCGTCACGGCGAGCGAGTGCGGCAGTTCGTCGCGCACGCCCTCCAGCGCGGCCTCGCGGATCAGCTCGGCGACCATCACCTGCTCGGGCTCGTCCGTCAGCTCGCCGCCCGGGTAGAGCGGCGGGGACTGCGGCAGCTGCTTGACCAGCAGGTCCGCGAGCAGCCCGACCTGCGCCCCGGCGACCGCGCTGACCGGCACGATCTCGGCCCACTCGATGCCGACTTCCTTGCCGAGCTCAAGCACCGCGAGCAGTTGCTCGCCGACGGCCTGCTTGCCCATCGTGTCCGTCTTCGTCACGACGGCGATCTTCGGCGTGCGCCGCACCTCGGCCAGCTGCTGCGCGATGTACCGGTCGCCCGGCCCGATCTCCTGGTCGGCGGGAATGCAGAAGCCGATGACGTCCACCTCGGCCCACGTGGCGCGCACCTGCTCGTTCAGCCGCTCGCCGAGCAGCGTGCGCGGCCGGTGCAGCCCGGGGGTGTCCACGAGCACCAGCTGCGCGTCCTTGCGGTGCACGATCCCGCGCACGGTGTGCCGCGTCGTCTGCGGCTTCCCCGAGGTGATCGCGATCTTCGCCCCGACCAGCGCGTTCGTCAGCGTCGACTTGCCCGCGTTCGGCCGCCCCACGAAGCACGCGAAGCCCGCCCGGTAGTCCTCCGGAATGTCCAGGTAGGAGCTCGGCGTATCCGCCCCCGCCCCCTCCGGCGCCCGACCAGCCGCCGTGGGAGCCGGCTCCGACGACCGCACCTGCTCCGACGTCGTCCGCCGCTCCGCCTGCGCGACCGACCGCCGCTTGCGCTTCTCCGCCGCCTCCAGCTCCTCGGCCTTGCGCCCCCGCGCATTGCGCACCGCGTTCCGCCCCGCCTGGGACGAGGCGGACTTCCGGGGCTCAGACGAAGAGGAGGTGCGGCGCGGCTCGGTCATTGCCCCATTGTCTCAGACCGCGAGGCACGCTTCGTGCGAAGATCGCGCCACGATACGTGGGTCAGCCGCATACCCGAGGGAGGAGCGTGCCGATGGGCGTCACGAAGATCGATGTGGATGACGGTGAGGCAGCGCGGGAGATGCGCAATCTCGGCGCCGCTATCGCAGAGGAATCGATGAACGCCGCACCGCACGAGGTCAACGCTCTCAGGCGCCGGTCGGCTGCTCTGGAGCGGATGGCTGAGCGCTATGAGCGTGGCGAGTTCGACGCGGCGGTAGCGGCTTGGGGGCGACGGAAGACGTGCCTCGGTTTCGCGCCTCTTGAGCAGCACGAGCAGGATCGACCTTGATGTGACCTTGCCGCCGTCATTCATAATCCTCCGCGCGGCTGCGGCGGTCTGACCTCGGGCTCCATGACGTGCAGCGTGGCACGGCGCCGGAGCACCGTGCCACGCGATTTACCCGGTTGCGCGACGTGCCGACTACCGCCCCCGCAGCTCCCGGTACTTCGCCACGAGGGCGTCGGTGGACGAGTCGTGGGCTTCGGGCAGGGGGGTGCCGTCGGGGGTGAGTTCGGGTTCGATCTTCTTGGCGAGGACCTTGCCGAGCTCGACGCCCCACTGGTCGAAGGAGTTGATGTTCCAGACGGCGCCCTGGGTGAAGACCTTGTGCTCGTAGAGGGCGATGAGCTGGCCGAGGATCGAGGGGGTCAGCTTGGGGGCGATGATCGTGGTGGTCGGGTGGTTGCCCTTGAAGACGCGGTGGGGGACGATCGCGGGGTCGGTGCCCTCGGCCTCGACCTGCTCCTTCGTCTTGCCGAAGGCGAGGGCCTCGGTCTGGGCGAGGAAGTTCGCGGTCAGCATGTCGTGGTGGGCGCCGCGCGGGTCGGCGGCGGGGACCACGGGCTCGGCGAAGCCGATGAAGTCGGCCGGGATGAGCTTCGTGCCCTGGTGGATCAGCTGGTAGTAGGCGTGCTGGCCGTTCGTGCCGGGGGTGCCCCAGACGATCGGGCCGGTCTGCCGCGTCACCGGCTCGCCGTTGCTCTGCACGGACTTGCCGTTGGACTCCATGTCCAGCTGCTGCAGGTACGCGGAGAACTTCGAGAGGTAGTGCGAGTACGGCAGCACCGCGTGGGTCTGCGCGTCGAAGAAGTTGCCGTACCAGATGCCGATCAGGCCGAGCAGCACCGGGACGTTCTCCGCCAGCGGCGTGTTCTTGAAGTGCTCGTCTACGGTACGGAAGCCGGCCAGCATCTCCTGGAAGTGCTCCGGGCCGATCGCGAGCATCAGGGACAGGCCGATGGCCGAGTCCATCGAGTAGCGGCCGCCGACCCAGTCCCAGAACCCGAACATGTTCGCGGTGTCGATGCCGAACTTCGCGACCTCGTCCGCGTTCGTCGAGACGGCCACGAAGTGCTTGGCCACCGCCGACTCGTCGCCGCCGAGCGCCTCCAGCAGCCAGTTCTTGGCCGACGTGGCGTTGGTGATCGTCTCGACGGTCGTGAAGGTCTTCGAGGAGATGATGAACAGCGTCTCGGCCGCGGCCAGGTCGCGGGTGGCCTCGTACAGGTCGGCGCCGTCCACGTTGGAGACGAAGCGGAAGGTCATGTCCCGCCGCGAGTACTCCTTGAGCGCCTCGTACGCCATCGCGGGGCCGAGGTCCGAGCCGCCGATGCCGATGTTGACGACGTTTCGGATGCGCTCGCCGGTCGCCCCCTTCCACTCGCCGGAGCGGATCTTCTCGGCGAACAGGGACATCCGGTCGAGCACCTCGTGCACGCCCGGCACCACGTCCTCGCCGTCCACCTCGATCGACACGTCGCGCGGCGCGCGCAGGGCCACGTGCAGCACGGGGCGGTTCTCGGTCACGTTGATCCGCCTGCCCGCGAACATCGAGTCGCGCAGGAACTCCACGCGGACCGCCGCGAGCTCCAGCAGCAGGCTGAGGGTCTCGTCGGTGATCAGGTGCTTGGAGAAGTCCACGGACAGGTCGCCGACGCTCAGCGCGTAGCGTCCGGCGCGCTCCGGGTCGGTCGCGAACAGTTCCCGGAGGTGGGTGTCCCCGAAGGCTTCACGGTGCTTGGCAAGCGCTTGCCACTGCGACTCGCTGCTAAAGCGATCAGTCATATCGACGGCTCCTCGGCCTATGCCATCAGATCAGTTCCGGCTTCCGGAAAAACCTAACACCGGCCCGGGCACCAGGTGTTCCGTCACGCCGCGCGTACCCTAACGACCATGAGTCAGCCACCGCCCGAGCCGCCGCGCCGCAAGATCCTCGTGGTCGAGGACGAGCCCACCCTCGCGGACGCCGTGCTGGCCCGGCTGAACGCGGCGGGATTCGACACCGCGTACGCCGCGACCGGGCCCGCCGCGATCACCGCCGCGCGCGAGGAGCGGCCGGACGCGCTGGTGCTGGACGTGATGCTGCCCGGCTTCGACGGCCTCGAGGTCTGCCGCCGGATCCAGGCCGAGCAGCCCGTGCCGGTGCTGATGCTCACGGCCAGGGACGCCGAGTCGGACCTGCTCGCCGGGCTCGGCGCCGGTGCCGACGACTACCTGACCAAGCCCTTCTCCATGCGGGAGCTGATCGCCCGCATCACGGCCCTGCTACGCCGGGTGGACCTGGTGCGCGCGCAGGCGTTGAAGAGCAACGGCGTGGACGCGGACGGCGCCGATCCGGCAGCGCCGCTGGAGCTCGGTTCGCCCACGCAACCGCTGAGCGTGGACCGGGCCCGGCGCCGGGTGCGCGCGAACGGCGCCGAGGTGCACCTGACGCCGATCGAGTTCGACCTGCTGCTCAGCCTCGCCCGCCGCCCCGGCCAGGTCGTCTCCCGGCAGTCGCTGCTGGCCGAGGTCTGGGACTGGGCCGACGCCTCCGGCACCCGCACGGTCGACTCGCACATCAAGGCCCTGCGCAAGAAGATCGGTGCGGAGCGGATCCGCACCGTGCACGGCGTCGGCTACGCGCTGGAGACCGCGCCCGAGGCCGGGGCCGCGCCGTGAACGGCCCGCGCGCCGAACGGGCCAGGGCCGACCGGGTGGCCCGGCTGCGGGAACTGCGCGAACTGCAGCCGCTGGACCGGCTCTCCTCGCTGCGCATCAAGCTCGGCGTGCTGGTCGCGGCGTCCGTCACCGTCTCGGCCGGGTTCTCCGCGGTCGGCGTCACGCTCGGCATCGAGGCCCGCTACGTGGTCACGGTCGCCGTGCTCGCCTCGCTGGTCGTCGTGCAGATCCTGGCGCACGGCATGATCGCGCCGCTGCGCTCGATGGCCGCGGCCGCGTCGTCCATGGCGCACGGCGACTACTCCCGCCGGGTGCGCGCGACCTCCCGCGACGAGGTGGGCCGGCTGGCCGTCGTGTTCAACCAGATGGCCGCCGACCTCGAGGCCGCCGACCGGGCCCGCCGCGAGCTGATCGCGAACGTCTCGCACGAGCTGCGCACCCCGATCTCGGCGCTGCGTGCGGTGCTGGAGAACGTCGTGGACGGCGTCACCGAGCCGGACGGCGCGGCGGTGAAGGCGGCCCTCGCGCAGACCGAGCGGCTCGGCATCCTGGTCGAGGAGCTGCTCGACCTGTCCCGGCTGGAGGCGGGCGCCGTGCCGCTGGACGTCTCCGAGTTCCACGTCGAGCCCTTCCTCGCCGAGGTCGTGCGGCAGGCGCAGACCGCGGGCCGCTCCGTGCGCTACCGGCTGGACGTGCGCCCGCCCGACCTGGTGGCCCGCGCCGACGCCGGACGGCTGCACCAGGTCGTGGCCAACCTCGTGGACAACGCCGCGAAGCACTCGCCCGCCGACGGCCTGGTCCAGGTCTCCGCGCTGCGCACCAACGAGGACATGCTGCGCATCGAGGTCGCCGACGAGGGCCCCGGCATCCCGGAGCCGGAGCGCACCCGGGTCTTCGAGCGCTTCACCCGCGGCGCGGCCGGCCAGACCGAGCCGGGCGGCGGCACCGGCCTCGGCCTGGCGATCGCGCGCTGGGCGGTTCAGCTCCATGGCGGAACGATCGAAGTGATGCCGTCCCGGCGCGGGGCGCTGATCCGGCTCGAACTTCCGGCGGAACCCGCGCCCGGTACCGCGCCGAGTGCATCCACCTCGGAATAGTCATCCTGGGCTACGGCATTATGCTCAGTAAGGGTGGTTCAGGTCCCGAGTTAGTGTGACTCTCGTCGCGTTGGCCGGTGCGAACTGCGATTCGCGGCGAAAAGAGCGTAGCCTGGGCTACCGCTGCCCGCTGTGAGGAGGAACCGCTCGGGCCCGCGACGCGGATCCCTCGGCTCCCGCCTTTCTCCGGGCGGTTGAGCAGTCTTTACGCGGATCTACGAAGCGGAAGAGGGCGGAAACCGCCGTGTCGCCACAGTCCACACCGACGACGTCTCAGTCAACCCCGTCCCCGGCCGGCGGCGAGACGCCTCCGGGTGAGTTGGCCCAGTTCGGACCCAACGAATGGCTGGTCGACGAGATCTACCAGCAGTACCTGCACGACCCGGAGTCGGTCGACAAGGCCTGGTGGGATTTCTTCAACGACTACCAGCCGGCCTCATCCAACGGAGCCGCCCCGGCGGGAGTGCCCGCGCAGGCCCCCACCGCGACCGCGCCCGCCGCCGAGCCGCTCGCCAAGCCGGTCCCGGTGCCCGGCAGCCAGGCTCCCGTCGCGCAGGTCTCCGCCGGGGTCGCCCCCGCCGTGGCCGCCCGCGACTCGGAGGTCGCGCTGGCCCCGAAGCCGACCCCGCAGGCCGTGCCCCCGGTCGTCGGCGTTCCCCGGGACGCGGCGATCACCGCCCCGCCCACCGCCTCCACCCCGACCGGCGGCGGCGCCGCGACCACCGTGCTCAAGGGCCCGGCCGCGCGGCTGATCACCAACATGAACGCCTCGCTGGAGGTGCCCACGGCCACGTCCGTGCGCGCGGTCCCGGCGAAGCTGCTGATCGACAACCGGGTGGTCATCAACAACCACCTCAAGCGCGCCCGCGGCGGCAAGGTCTCCTTCACCCACCTCATCGGCTACGCGATGGTGCAGGCGACCAAGGCCATCCCGGCGATGAACTCCTCGTTCGCCGAGGCGGACGGCAAGCCCGCGCTGGTCACCCCCGAGCACATCAACTTCGGCCTGGCCATCGACCTGCAGAAGCCGGACGGCTCGCGCACCCTCGTGGTGCCGTCGATCAAGGCCGCCGAGCTGATGGACTTCCGCGAGTTCTGGCAGGCCTACGAGGACCTGGTCCGCAAGGCCCGCAACAACAAGCTGACCGCCGACGACTTCGCCGGCACCACGATCTCGCTGACCAACCCCGGCGGCATCGGC
>DATJIF010000201.1:0-118411 GCA_035493475.1 Actinospica sp. | reverse complement strand
GCCCGGCTACTCTCTCCCCGGGCTTTCCCCCGCGGCCTGGCGATTCGCCGAGACCCTCGAGGCCCGGCGTCCCGATCCCGAGGCGCGGGACGCCTGCATGAGCGCGTTCGAGCAGCTCCCGCCGAGCGCGATTTACCACGTTGGGATTCGCAAAGGCGACCCGGTGGCCGCCGTGTACTACGGACTCGGCTACCGCGACGCGCGCCTCCTACCCGGGCGCGGCGGGTGCTTCCTGCTCAACCCGAGGGGCGTCGCCTCCGCGCTCAGCAGGCTTGAACACCTGCCTGGCCAGCCCTCCATCGGACGCGAGGCGTTCGCGGACCGGAGCGCCGCCTGGCTCTCGGTCGGCTCCGACGAACCCGACCGCGACCCGGCCGCGCTGCTCGAGGGCCCTATGCGCATCCTGTGGCACGCCCGCGAACAGCGCCTCGGCGCGATCGGATTCATGCAATGGTACTGACCGTGAAGTAATGCGCGACGACGCGCAGTCGAGCCCCCGCACCAGCGGCCCAAGACCCCGCAGTCGAGCATGAGTGCTGAGGTAATCGCCTCATGACCGCGCCGATCCCGGTACCCGCAGCGCTCAGCGCCGCGTACGCGTCGTGGTGCGCACGAGGCCGCCCATCGCAGGCCCCAGTCACCATCCCGGCCCACCGGTGGCGCGCCGCATTCGCCCGCGAGACGGCCCTGACGAGGTTGCCCGAGCGCCTCGACCGGGACGCGCTCTCCGCGATCTTCGCGCGCGCCCGCGGCGAGCAGCAGATCCTCCAGCCGTTCTTCGCCGTCATGGCGTGGGGCTACGGCACCGCAGGCTACGGTCCCTCCCGCACCAAGCGGATCATCGTGGCCAACGCGGACTTGGCGTCGCGTCTGGCGACGGCCGCACGGCTCGCCCGCGATGCAGGCGGCGCCGAAGCCTTCGCGTATCTCAGGGGACACCGGATCGCCTACCTCGGTCCCGCGTTCGCAACGAAGTTCCTCTTCTTCGCCGGACGCGGCACCGAGGCGAAGTTGCCCGGGCTGATCCTGGACTCGAAACTCCGCTCCTGGCTGTGCACGCACACCGGCTGGCGGCCAGGCGGTACCTGGCAGGTGGACTACAACCGGTACCTGCGCACCATCGCCGACTGGGCCGGACGGCTCGAATCACCGGGCCTGGCCCCGGAGACCGTGGAAGAGCTCATCTTCACCAGCCACTCCGCCACGACGGCCTCCGCGCAGAAGGCGTGCAGCCACCCGGCATCGGCCCGCTTGTAGACGTCATGCTGAGGGAGCGGTGCGTGGAATACGTCATCGAAACCTATATCCCCCACGCCCGCGTCGTGGTGGCGGCGCCGGAGTTGCGCGGGGCGTACGAGAAGCTGCGCGAGGCCGCGTGCGCGACCGTCACCTGGAGATCGGGCGAGGAGACCGCCGTGCTCGTCGCGGTCGGCGAGGACTACAGCTACATCAACCTCCAGCACAACGGCGACTTCCACACCCTGACCGTCCCGGCCTCGCACGACGGCGAGGATGCGGAGATCGCGCTGATCGGCGGCGTCGATACCATGGTTCCCGCACGCCACCTCGCTGCACGCGAACTCGGCCTTGACGTGCTGCAGAAAGCCCCGGACATCCCCCGCATCCTGACCGAACACGCCTGGGAAGAGCAGTAGGGCGCCGCCCCCGCCGTCCTCCACGGTTCCGGCGCCGCTGATGCGGCTCTCGTTAGACTCCACTTCTGGGCATCAGAGTTCGGGTACGGCGATGACGATGGAGCGAACGTGACGGCGAGACGGATCGACTACTTCGACGACCCGGCCGCCCCGGCGGCCACCAGCATGGTCCCGTCGGTCAACGTCATCGTCGCCGACGACGCCGGACGCCTCCTGCTGATCCGCCGTACCGACAACGGCAACTGGGCCGTGCCCGGCGGCGCGATCGACCTGGGCGAATCCATGATCGACGCCGCCGTGCGCGAGACGCGCGAGGAAACAGGTATCGACTGCGAGATCACCGGCCTGCTCGGCATCTTCACCGACCCGCGCCACTTGATCCACTACACCAGCAACGACGAGGTCCGGCAGGAATTCTCGATCGTGCTGATCGGCCGCGCCGTCGGCGGCGCACCGGCCACGAGCACCGAATCGAGCGAAGTGGCGTGGACCGAACCAGCGCGGCTGCAAGAACTCCAGATGGACCGCTCGATGCGCATGCGCCTGGCCCACTACGAGCACTACCTCGCCACCGGCCAACAGCACCTCGGCTAGCGCGAGCCGACGCGGCACGCCGATCGCGCACGCGCGCTCATCCTGCCGCAGGCCCCGCAGACGCGGTACCGCCGCGGCCATAACTGAACCGGGACCGACCTCGACCGCGACATGGTCTTCACCGGACTGGTGCCCGGCGGGGTCGCGGCCGAGCCCGAGGAGGTTCTCACGTTCAACACACCAAGCCCTCCTGCCGGGTCCACATCGTCATCGCCGCGAAGCGCCACCTCCCCTCGCTCATCGACCTCGGCACAGGCGGCGAGCAGTTTGCACGCGAGGTCATGCGCGTTGTGCGGCAGGTCGCGGCACGGATCACCGCCGAACACGGGGAATGCAGGGTACGGACGAACCTGGGCCGGTACCAGTACATCAAGCACCTGCGCTTCCACGCGTACATCGACGGCCCTCCCGCGCCAGCTGCCATGCCGGTCGTCGACGGCGGGTGACGCTCTACCCGGCGCCGCAAGCGCAGGCAGGGCGAGGCGAGTCCGATGGTGTGAATGCGAAGCGCTTCAATCACCGACTGCGCCGCGGCGAAACGCGCACCGCGCGGGCGCAGGGCGTCTAGGGCAGCGTGTCGGCTGCCGCCTCGATGAGTTTGACTGCCTTGGGTCCCTCGAGGGCCATCGCGTCGAACCGGTTGAAGGCGTCCTGGTGCAGGCTGAGATCCGCCGGCCCGGTCAACTCGAGCGCCCCGGTCAGCATCTCGATCTCCACGACCCGGTCGTCGTGCAGGGTGAACCCGTGCATCGGCGGAATCAGCGCCTCAGCGTCCAGCGGGATGATCTTCAGGATGACGTTGGGCCGTTTGAGGGCCTCGACCAGGTGCGCGAGTTGGACCCGCATCGCCTGGCTCGGGCAGATGCGCACCCGCAGAGCCGACTCGGTCACGAGGTAATGGAAGATCTTCTCGGGATCCTCGAGCACGGCTTGGCGCTCGATGCGCGCCGCCACGGCCTTGCCGGTGCCGGCGGGAGATGCCGAAAGTAGCGAGCCGAACCTAGTCAGGACTCCGCAGGCGTACTCGGAGGTCTGGAGAAGACCCGGAATCAACCCGCAGGAAACCGCGCGGGTCAACTGCGTGGCCTGCTCGATCTCAGCTTGCTGCTTCTGGAGCGCGAGGCGGGTCTCGTGCGCGAAACGCCGGTACGCGGTCGTGGAGTCGATGAGCCTCACTTAGCCGAGCGTATCAGCGCACACCGACCATCGGCGCGGTCGCCAGCCAGGGCTCTCAATCGCGGGTCCGGGTTGGCCGCCTCGCCGCACGCTTGGCCCGCACCGCGATGACTCGACGTCGTGGCGCCGGAGGACGTCGTCGCCCGCAGGACCTGTTAGGCGAGGGCGCGCGCGTCGAAGCCCGCGTCCGCGAGGTGGCGCGCCGCGTCGAGGAGCGTGCCGGGAGTCGCCTCGGCCTGGATCAATCCGGCGCGGCTGTACGCGTCGAGTCGCTGGATCTCGCCGACCAGCATCGAAATGATCTTGAGGGCGGGGATGTCGCCGGCGCAGTACTCGGCGAAGCTCGTCTGCCGGGAGGTGACCCTGACGTTCCAGTTGGGCCAGCGGCGCCGGGCCGTGGCGATGATCCGGCGTTCGGCATAGGGTTTCTGGACGACCAGGAACCTCTCGGCCGCAACGCCCTGATCGCGCAGCAGTTCGGCGGAGAACCAGAAGTTCTCGCTGGTGTTGCTGGCCAAGCGCTCCAGCGCGATCGCTTCCTCGGGCACCCCGCGCTCGATCAGGATCTCCCGCAGCGCTTCGGCTTCGGTCGCGTGACCGGCACCAGCCGGGAGGGCTCGCGAGCCGCCGGAGACCAGCAGTCGGGGTGCGGTGCCGTTGTGGTAGAGGTCTGCGGCGCGGTGCGCGACCGTCAGGTCGTGGCTGCCGAAGACCAGGATCCACTCGGCCGACTCGACGGGTTGCCCGAGGCGCAGGTAGTCCCAGAGCGCTTCGCCGAGGCGCAGTTCGTGGTTGCTCGGCGCCATGAGCGTCCTTCGGGCCATTGGGAAATCAACGAGATATGACAGTGCGTTGTGCGGGGAGCCTTGGGTGGGAGCGCTCGATCTTGCCCCGTGCGGAGGTTAGCAGCCATGGTGGGCCGATCGCGGCCGAACCGGTCGACGTCACTGCCCGCGAGCGGTGGCACCGGGACGAGAATCCGCCCGCGCACGCTACCCTCCTCCACATAGCTGCGAGCTTCGGAAGGCGGGACGTGGACGAGCTGGCGCTGGAAGGATCCCCATGACCGTCGACAGGGCCGTCGCCGCCTTCCTCGCCCACGGCCCGCTGCCCGACGAGAACCAGCGCATCGAAGCGATCGAGCGCGCCGAAAACCTCCTGCGCCGGATCTCGGCGCCCGTCACCGACGAGGAAGCGCATGCACTGGTCGCCTGTTTCGGCCCTGATAACTGCTTCGGTTTGGCCTGGACGCTTCTGCACCTGATCGAGACCGCCCCTGGCGCGCCCGACGCCGTCTACCGCGGCGAAGTCGGCAATCAGTGGATCCAACGACTCAACCAGCGCACTGGCTCGCCAGCGCAGCTCGATCGCCGCCGACCATACCCATGCGAACCAGGATCGCCGTGAACACGAGACCACCCGTTATCGAGCCCGTCACCTCTACGGAGCGGTATGTCCTCGACGTCCGGTCGCCGAAGCACCAGGAGTCCGTCATGACCGCCGATGAACTGCCCGGCTGCTACGCGCAGGCCGTGGAGCGCGATCAGCCGGTGTTCGTCTGGAACGACTGCGAGGACCCCTGCCTTCTGGTCGCGGTCGGCGACGAGTACGCCTACATCACGCTGCTGCACGAGGGCACCTTCTACTCCCTTGTCGTCTCCGACGACACAGCAGAGGAGATAATCCTCATCGGCGATGTCGACACCACCGTGCCCCGCCGCCACCTCGCCCCACGCGAAACCGGTCTCGCCGTACTCCTGCGCGCGCCGGATATCCCCGGGCTGCTCACCGACTACCCGTGGGAACCCCAATAGCCGGCAGCGCCCAGCGCTGCCCGGCGAAATGCAGCGAGTCCCTGTTGAGTCCGGACAAGCCTCGATGGAGGATCAATGAGCGCCGAGCGGATGAGCCGTACCGAAGCGGTCGGGCTGGGTGGGTCGACTGATCGGCGGCGATTACGCGAGCGACGCCTACGCCGTCGAACTGCTGCAGAGGCTCGAGCGAGGGCTGGGCTGCCCGCACGTCGGCGGCTTGATCTTTCATCCGGCGCCGCATCGGCTGCCCACAGCCGTGCAGGTCGTCGGGCAGGCGCTGGCCTATCAGCCCTTCGACCTCTAGCCGATATGCGGCGAGGTCCTACGTGAAGACGGTCACGAGTCTGCGCGCGGTGAGCCGGTGATCAATCGCCGGTAGGCGGTGCCCTCGGGGGTGAAGATCAGCTCGAAGCTGGCGCCGATGCCGAGCGCCACCTCGTACAGCCTGCCGATGGCGGCCTCCTCCGAGGGCAGTTCGAGCCCGAGAAGCCCGGCGACGCGGTCCCTGTCCGCTTCGAGGTCGGGGCTGTCAGCGAGGAATTCGTCCCGGAGCTCCTCGGCGGTGAAGGCGGCGCGGTCGCGCCACCACGGCGCAACGAGCACGAGGCGCAGGAGCTCCGACAGTCCCACGGCTACGAGCGCGGCGCCGCCCTCGGAGTCCGCGTACAACACCGGGCGCTCTTCCGCCCCGCCGCCGCAGAAGAAGTACGTTCCGCCCGCCGCGTCGCGGGCGAAGCCTTCCAGTGCCATTCCTGAGGCAAGGTGCACAGGTTCGACATGCCCGTTCCAGGCGAGGTCGAAGTCGCAGGAGCCGGCGAGAAACGCGGAAGCCGCCTCGTGGTGACGGACGGCCTCGATCAGTGAGCGCATGCCGCAGAGCCTACGGGCAGCCGTCCACACGCGTGCCCCGAAGCGCTGCGGGACGATCGTCGTCGATCGCCGCGTGACGTGCGGCTTGGCGCGTTGATTCGCCGCGGCGCCATCCCTAGGTCGGGTGCGGCGGCCTCAACCCGGCCGCCGGCCGATCTGGTTCATGGCTCCACCGTCCCGATTCACCGCGCCGGTACGGCGCTCGAACGGGAGGCGGTGAAGTAGATCCGTTCGCGCTCGTGCAGGGCGTCGTATTCGCTGGCGTAGAGCGCAAGGGCACGATCGAGGCGCAGGATCTCGACAACGCGGTGGACGCGCGGGCCGACGTCGACCAGGCGCAGCCAGCCGCCGACGGCTTGTGCTGCCTGCGCGGCCTGGAGCAGAGCTCTGATCCCGGCGGCGTCGGTAAACGCGAGCCCGCTGAGGTCCATCGCGATCCGGGGCGTGTCCGTGAGCAGCGAGCGCAGCTGGAAGTGCAGGTCGCAGGCGGTGTGCAGGTCGAGTTCGCCGGTCACCCGGACAAGAGCGTGACCGCCAGCGCGGCGCACGTGGTTCACGTGAAAGGCCGGCGCGGCATCGGTGACCGCCCTCGCTGTCGGGTTCGCGGTCGCGTCGGGCAGGTGCCACGGACAGTCTGGCCCGCCGGCAGCGGGTCGCTGCGCCGCGCAGTTACCGCAGCGCAGCGGCCCGGCACCGGTGCGGGTGGGGGCTGTGCGGAAGGCGCGCATGCTCACGCGGCCCGGGCGAGCAGGGCGGTGTGAAGTTGCGGGCTCGGTTGCGGTATCTCCCCGAAGTCGATGTCGTCGCATTCGACGAGGAGTTGGTTGATGACGGCTTCGACGTCGACCGGGAGTTGCGGGCGGTTGCCGCGGTAGCACTGGGCGAGAATGTCGAGGTAGACCCGGCGGGCCAGCAACGGGCCTTGCGATCTCGGCCGCGGGCTCGAGACTGCCGGGCGAGTGCCGGCGCGCAGTTCCTTGGCTTCGGCGCGCCAGTGTTCGGCGTCCTTGTCGCGTCCGGCCCGGCCGTGGTGCAGATACAAGCAGTACGCGGCGAGGTGGTTTCCGCTGCCCGCGGCGAACTGCCACCAGAACCGGCATGCCTGATCGCGGCCGGTCAGGTGCAGCAGGCTGCCGAACACCAGAGCGCCTTCGGGCTCGAGGTCGCGCCGGTTAACCAGCCGGGCGAGCACCGCGGCGGCATTCGGGTGCGCGAGCACCAGGGCGCAGGTCATGTCGAGCTCGTAGGCCAACTGCTCGCGCTCGGCCCGCATCCGCTGGCGCATCGCGCCCTCCTGTTCGCGGGCGGCGAGCCGCGCGATGCGTTCGGCCGCCGTCGGCCTCTCCTGCGAGTCGTAGTACGGCTCGATGTAGGCGTCGGCCAGCAAGAGATCGATCGGTGCTCCGGGTCCGGTGGTGGGGTACACGTTCTTTCATCCCTCGGTTTCGGTGGTGTGCAGCAGGCGAAGCTTGACGGCGGTCCGCTCGAGGCTCTGGCGGGCGAAGCGGAGGTTCGAGCGCACGGTCGGCTCGGCGATGCCGAGGATGCCGGCCACGGTCTCGTCGGGGCATCCCATGACGTAGCGCAGCACGATCACGTCGCGCTGGCGCTCGGGCAGCTCGGCGATCGCGCTGTAGAGCCCTAAGGATTCCTCCATCACCTCGAACTGCTCTCGGCAGTCGGCCAGTGCGCGCGCGACCCGTTCGAATGAGGCGGTCTCAACCAGCTTCGAGGTCGTCTCGTGCTCGCGCAGCCAGTGCTCGGCCGTGCGTTTGAGCAGGTCCCACGCGTAGTCGGCGACGTTCTCCTGCGCGAGCGCGTGGTCCCAGGTCTGCATGAGACGGCCGGTGACCTGGTCGGTGATCTCCTCGGCGCTGGCCGCGTCCCCGGTGTGCAGGTACGCGAAGCCGCGCCAGGTGTCCTGGTGCTTGTCGTAGAAGACCTCGAACACGGTCTTCGACCGGCGCGCGCGCCGGTCGGCGCCGGTCACGAAGCGTCCTTGCCGCAGCCGCAGCCGCAGCCGCGGCACGACGCGCACCCGGGCACGGCATCCGAGCGCGCCTGGCGGCGGGCGAGCTGCTGCTCGGTGCCGATGCGTACCCCGGCACCGAGCAGGCGCCTGGTCGCCGCCCACACATCGGCGCCGCCGACGCGCACCACGACTCCCGCCGCCAGCAGATGATCGACGTCTATCGTCACGTCCCGTGTGCCTCTCCGTGCGTCCACCGCGATACTCCCTGATGGAGACCGACCGATTCGGTGTGAGAGTCCTGTGACGAGCTCCTAAACCCCAGCAAACCAAATCAGAGCACGGATTGTGCAACGACCGTACGGAAAAGTTCGCCGGAGCGTAGCCCCATGATCACAACGGGCTCGCGGATCATCTACCGCCCCGGGGAGCCCGCGGCGGCACTCCCATCACCCCCGCCAGTCGCGTATCGCTCGGGCATTGACTCAGGATTGTGCGATACTTCGTTCGAGAGCACCCCCGCCCCCGTACTGGTCGGCCCCGGTGACGGACGGCTACGGTGGGAGGCGATGTCGGCGTTGGCAGGTGAGGAGACCCCGTGGACGATAACGCCATAGACCTCCAGCTCGACCGGCCGCACACGGCGCGCATGTACGACTACTACCTGGGCGGGCGCACCAACTTCGCCGCGGACCGCGAGGCGGTCTCACGCGTCCTGACGGCTTTCCCGGCGGCCCTGGTCGCGGCCCGCGCCAACCGGGACTTCATGCACCGCTCCACAAGCTTCCTGGCCGACTACGGCATCAGCCAGTTCCTCGATATCGGCACCGGGATCCCGACCAGCCCGAACCTGCACGAGATCGCCCAGCGAACAACCCCGTCCGCGCGCGTGGTCTACGTCGATAACGATCCGATCGTGCTGGCCCACGCCCAGGCGCTGCTCAAATCGAGCCCCGAGGGACGTACCGCGTACGTCCAGGCCGACCTGACCGACCCCGCCTCGATCCTCGCCTCCGCCGACCTGAGCGCCGCGCTCGATCTGAGCGAGCCGGTGGCTTTGAGCCTGAACGCGGTGCTGCACTTCGTCACCGACGAGCGCGGCGCCCACGCGGTCGTCGAGATCCTCAAGGACGCCCTGGCCCCGGGCAGCGCGCTGGTCATCTCGCACGGCACGGCCGACTTCGCCCCCGACGCGGCGAACAAGACCACCGATATCTACCGGTCCGCCGGCACCTCCGCCCAGCCGCGCACCCGAGCCGAGTTCGAACGGTTTTTCACCGGCTGGGTGCTGACAGACCCGGGAATCACCACCACCCACCGCTGGCGGCCCGACGAATCCGACCGCCTCTCCGATATCAGCGACGCCGAGGCCAGCGTCTACGCCGCCGTCGCCTTCAAGCCCTAGCCGCAAACGGCGCGAACGACGCCCTGTCCCGGACAGACGAGAGAGGCCGCTGCGGAGCGTAGCGGCAAGATCGGCCAGGTTCCTCACCGGCGATGCGCAGAGCGCAGGCTCACCGCGCGACGGAGACGCCGGCGAAAGTCACCGGCCAACTGGTCGGGGAGCCATACTCGCGTCATGCCCCAGCGCGGACTCGCCCTACTACGATGGTGCCTCGCGGACCAGGAACCTGGCACCTCCGGTGCCGCGGGGTGAGGGGTCACCGACCGTACGCGCGGCCTGCCCTGCGCGAACGCCATCGATCGAAGAGAGCAGCGAGGAAAGGACCGGCCGGTGCTCAAGGCGATGATCCTGATCACGATGATTGGACTTCCCGTCCTGGCCGCGGGATCGTACGCACTGTTTCGATCCACCATGAGCGGCTTGGAGTTCATCGGGGCGATCGCGCACACCAGCGAGATCACCACGGCGCTCACGCAGGTCGTTATCGGCGAGGAGATACCCGCGGATGCGCGGCGGATGCTGGTCGAGTACGGGATCGACGACGAGACGGCGCGCGCCTACCACGGCCTGATCCTGAAGGCGAGCGGCGTGGAGACGATGTACGCCGGGCGTAAGCTCTCGCTGAAGCGCGCGGTGCAGGAAACCCGCGCCATCACCCGCGAGATCGGCGGGCGCGAGGCGCTCGCCGTGCTCCACCGCCTGCCCGTGGCCGCGCGAGCACGGCGGCTGCGCCGCCTCACCGCGCCGCTGGCCGCACACGCCCAGGCGTGACCGAGCGCGGTCGCAAGCCGCGCGAACAACGCCCTGGCCCGGAAAGGCGCGATATGCCGCTGCACGGCGTATCGGCGAGAGCGGTCATCCGGCGCGCCACGGGCCGACGGGAAGTGATTCGGCGAGCGCGTTGGCCAGGATCCAGCAGGCGAGGTTCTGGGTGCGCTCGGTGGCGTTGCGGAACTCGTCGGCCAGCTCAGCGGCCTCGTCCATCCGGCGCCGCTGCAGCAGGGCGACGATGCGACGGTCGGTCGCAAGGACCCGGGTTTCCTCCGGCGGCCGGGCGCGCGTGGTCTTCCCACCCGCGGCGGGGATGGCGATTCCGGTGTTGCCCGCGAGGGCCAGCAGCAGCGTGTGCAGCGGCGCGAGCACCCCGGGCCGCTGGAGCGTGAGCAGCACGAGTCTTTCAAAGGCGATCTTCTCGAATCCGGCCTTGAGGATCGCCAGGAGCATCGTGAGCGGGTAGCCGAGCCCCGCAGCGCCGAGGGCCTCGGCCGCGGGTTCGACGATCGCGGCGATCGCGCGCTCGACCTCGGCGCCGCCGGTATACCGGTCGACGCTCGCGGCGCGCTCGGCGAGGAAAACCACCAGGTCCTCCCGGTCGGCGCCGTTGAGGCTCAGCATTAGCTCGACCATGCCCGCCACCAGTTCGGGCGCTCGGTCTTCCGGGGTCTCGGCCAAGGTCCGCAGCCCCGTAACGACGGGTGCGCCCCATTCGGTGGCCTCGCGCACATCCGGCTCCGGCGAGCATCCCGGCTCGTAGAGGAAGCAGGCGCGCACCAGCGCGGCCGCGAGCAGAATGTCGGCCTGCCCGGTCGCGAGCGCGGCATAGAACAGCGCAAGGACCGCGTCTCGGCCGCGTTCTACCGCTCGGGCGAGTTCCGGGCCAGCCAGCCCGGCCTCGGACAGCCGTAGCGCGTCCGGGTCGAGGTCGCGCTCGCGCGCGCCGTTTCGGCCGATCTCGACGAGCACCGCCGCCACAGCCGGGTCCGGGGCGGGCGTGCCAGATGTGTCAGGGTTCGAAGCCGCGCCGCGCGTGCGCCGCGCCTTCCATGCCCGTATCCCCGCCCCGATGCTCGCCATGGCTACGGATCATAGGCTGGCCGGGCACGCGATGTCACGGGCACCGCCGGGTGGCGGGCGCGACGGTCACGGCCGGTAGGTTGCGCCGGGCTCCGTCTCCGGGAACTGGATCGGCTCGCCGGGTGCGGCTTCGGGCCACCGGTAGTCGATCCAGGCGTTCGGCCCCGCGTAGCTGCGGAAGCTGACGTAGACGGTCAATCCCTCGTGCAACGGGGCGGGGATCCGCGCGGTGATGAACCCGTGGACGTAGCGGGCCAGGTGCTCTTCGTCGGCCATGTCGGTCGAGGTCTCGCCGAGCGAGTTCAGGTGCCTGGCTTCCTCGATCTCCCGCTCAACGAGAGCCGTCGCGGTCTCGAACGCCGCCCAGGCCGGGCCGGTAGGGACCGCGGTCCTGCGCGCGTCGAGCACGGTGGCCGCTTCGTCCTCGATCCGCCCGGCCGCATCCGGGCCCGGGGCGGGCCAGTTCATGACGGCGGCAACGCGGATCGAATGCCCGTGGGCCTTTCCGCACGGGTGCCAGTTGGGCAGCGCCGCGATGGTGTGGGTGATGTGCGTGCCCACGTGGATGATCCGGGTGCTGGTGAGCCCCGGCTGTTGTGCGACAGGCACGGCCCCTCCGCGTGGTCGACGCATCGATGATCAGCATCCTGAGCATAGCATGGCGGACCGTAACCGCCCTGTCACCAGGGAAGGGGGCTCCGGGCGGTCTCCAGGGTGCGTTGTCGGCGAAGCGCGTCGGCACGGGCGGGGCCCGGCGGCCGAGGCGCCTGCCGCTGTATCAACCCGTTTCGCTAGTGTGGCCGTGTGACCAACGCGGATGTCCGTTTCGATCCCCCCGTCCGCATCCGGCTCGGGCACGATGAGGCTCTCCAGCAGCTCGCGCAGCTCGCCGCCGCACTTGCCCCCGGGCAGGCCGCCGGAGCCGGTGGACGGTTCGCAGCGGCGCGCTCGCACGGGGCCGGGTGGGCGCAGGTCGCGCTCGACCTGCTTGCTGCCGGCCGTGGCGGTGACGCGGACGCCGTGGCCGCCGCCGTGCGCGCAGGGGCCGATCTGCCGACGGCCGAGCGCATCGTGCTGACCTACCAGCTCGCACGACTCGCGGGCAGCGACGGCTGCGGGCCGCTGTAACGCCCCGCGGCGCGCCCGCCGATGCGGGGCCGAGCACAGCGCGTGCCGGTCACCTGAACGGGAGGTCGTTCGAGAAGGCTTCGTACCAGATCTCTGCCAGGCGCGCGTGCTGGCTCTCGGTCATCGCGAACGGCGGCGGCGGCACCCGGTACGGGTCCGTCGAGTGATTCATAGCCCAGAGCAGGGGGAAGCGCTGGTTCGGGAAGCTTGCGTTCCACAGCTGCTTGAAGATCCACAGCTGGGTCTCCGGCCTCGGGAAGGCCCGCTTCGCCCAGAAGGCCGACTCGACGTTCAGCACCTCGACCCGGTGCGTGTGCCCGTCGTACTCCACCAGCAGGGCCCGGGGCGGGTCGGGGAGCTCGTGCACGCCGTCGACGAACTGGCCCGCGCGCTGGTATTCGCGCCAGTTGATCTCGGTCAGGTACGCGTGCAGGGCCGAGGGATACAGCCATGACGGCCCAGGCTCCGCGCCCTCGGGCTCGCCGAGGGTGATCACGCGCCCGCGGCCGGGGCCGCGGTAGCCTTCACGGCGCGCGACCGCGCACGTGCCCTCCTCGGTCAGCACCCCGATCGTGCGCTCGTAGCGCGTTATCAGGCTGTCGATCGCCAGCGTCGTGCCCACCGACGGCGCGCACGCCACGAGCACCTCCGCGAAGCTGTACTTGCCCTCCCACGCGGCAACGGCCTCGTATTCGGCCCTGACCTGCGCCGGCTGGCCGGGCAGGTCCATCTCGTGCGCCTCCGGCAGAACCAGGCCCATGATATGAGCCGGCACGCGGGGAACCGGCGGCTGCTGGCCGACCGGGGTCGGCGCGCGCAGCGCCAGCCGCACCCTGGCTACAGGCTGTTCGAGGTCCTCGAATTCGACATCGACGATCCGCACCGGCGCGGCCAGGTGCGGCACGAAGTCAGACGGCTGCCAGATCACCCGCCGAGCCTAGCAATCCGCACGTCCCAACGGCCCGCCGTGCCCGCGCGCACGGCCGCGTCACGGCAGGCGCGCAGGCTCCTGGCCGTCGCCGACCGCCGGGATCTCGGACGGCGCGCGGCCCACACCCGCGACCGCCGTGCGGCGCGGCACCGGTCACGCGCCCTGCCCGGAAAACACCCGTGTGATCGTCTCCGCGTCCGCTCCGCCTTCGCGCGCGACGATCGCGGCCAGGGCCTCGACCAGGTTCCACCCGGCCGTGAGCATCCCCCGTACGGTGATCTCCGTGTTGTCGATGCGGATCGTCGTACCCTGCCAGTCCGCAGGGGCGTCGGCGCGGCCGTAGAGGTAGGCCACCGCCACATCGGCGTCGATGGCGAGCAGGCTCTCGTGGTCGCCGGCCGCCAGCTTCTGGGTGAACAGCCGCCGCATCTCCGTCAGCTCCCCGCAGCGCTCGAGCCAGAGCGCCGAGGCGACCTGCCCGGCCAACAACACCATCGCCAACGTTCCGATCTCGGCGGTGTACCCCTCCGGCCCGGCGATCCGGGTGTGCCCCGCCCCACGGCGCCCGGCCACCTCCCGCGCCTTGAACCCGTCCCCGTCCAGGTACAGCCGGATCTCGGCGACCGGCACCTTCAAGACGTGCATCACGAAGGCATGTCCGGCCTCGTGGTAAGCCGCCAGCATCCGCAGCTGAGCCGCGCTCATCCCGTCGTGCAGATCGGCCTCGGTCACCATGCCCTCGGCCGTAGGCGGCCGGTAGACCGGAAACCGCCTCCCGTCGTCTAGATTCGCCTCGACCCAGCCCTCCCCCAGCACCCGCACGGATCCCGTCGCTGCCTGCCCGATATCCGTCACAGCGGCCATCGTCGCACGCACCCGGCTTCCCCTGCCAGCAGCCGGCCCCAGCCGAAACCCGCCCCACCGGCGCGAGGGCGCGCCATAGCGGCACTCTTCTCACAGGATGCTGAACGTTGCCGCGGGCACGCCGCTAGCGGCCGACGTACCGGGCCGCACGCGCACGCGCGGGCAGGTGATCCGCGGTTCCGCGAGCACGGCCGGGCGGTACCGCTAGCAGCGATCGCCCGGCGCCCGGTTCTGCGCGGCGCATGCCATGTCGTCTGAGGCGGCTACCGTTCGATGCTGCCGCGTCCGGTGCACGAGTCGAGGGAGATTACGCAGGATGGTCGTGGACGAGGACGCCGAGCCTGCCTGCTGGTCATGGCGCATACCCGAACTACACGATGCGAGCGACGAACTGCTCGGATCCCTGGAGCAGCACCCCTTAATCCTCGCCTACGATCCGCAGTTCGACCGCAGGGCGCGGCGGCTGCTGTCCGGCGATGCGCGCGCGGTCTTCCGGTTCGTCGCGTTCCACGACGGGCGCTGCGCCGTGTGCGCGGACGAAGAGGAACTGGTCGTGGATCACGACCACTGGACGGGTCTGGTGCGCGGCCTGCTGTGCGGCAGCTGCAACTCCTCCGAGGCCGGCTCGCGGCTCGGCGACAGCCGGGTGTTCTCCCGCTACCGGCGCAAACCGCCGGCGGCGATCCTCGCCTACTTCGAATCGTACAGCGGCACCGGCATCAGCCAGATCATGCGCCGGGTCACGCAACTCGAATCAGAACACGCACGGCACCTACACTCCCGCCTTCAATACCGCCTCGGCCAACTCGACATCATCGCCGATCACCGCGGCGAGCTCGTCGAGCTCTCTCCACGCACCGCCAGGGCGATCGACCGCCTCGGGATGGTGCGCGAGCACATCGAGTCAGGAATGGCGGAGTTCAGCGAGGACCTCGACCGCACCTTCGAGGACCTGCTCAACGTCGTCTACACCTGCCTTGAGTACGTCGAAGAAGACCCGCTCTCCCGCGCCGGAGAGCTGCACGAGATGATCAGGACCGCCAGCAACTGGTAGACGGCCAGACCGCGGGGCCCGGCCAGGCGGCCTGCGCCAAGGTCGCCCGATCAGGTCGAGGCCGACGTCGAGGCGCCGTCAGGTTCTTCTCCGACCAGCCGCCGCGCGGCGGCCGCGGCGGGCAGCATCCGGTCCACCAGCAACCGCAGCCGCGGAGACTCGGCAGGGTCGACGGGCCGGCCTTCGCGCGGCGCCGACATCGCCGCCGAGGTAGAGACGGGCAGTACCGGGTCGGCGGCCGGGTTCTTGATGAACGGGCTCAAGTTCGGCTGGCTGGTAAGGCCCGCAGCGGCGGCGCTCGCGCGGGGCGGGCGGGGTGTGTCCGTGCTGGTCGGCGTCCGACGTGCACGGATACGCTGTGACCGTGAAGGCCCTGGAGGGCACGGCGCATGAGAACTCGAGGGAGCGAAATGTCCGAGGAGATGGACAGAACTACATTCCCGATTCGCCGCTCCAGGCGGAGATCGCCGAGTTCCTCGACGAACTGCCCGCTGGAGAGGTGACGAACTTCAGCAGGTTCGACGCCTCACCCGCTGAGCAGCGCGAGGATACCGCGAAGAAGATGATGCAACTGGTGATGGAACTTGGTGTATTCGTCCACGACATGTCCACCGAACCGGCGCTCAGCAAAGCGAACCGGGCCCGGGCCCGCGAGTTGTGGGAGCGATTCCAAGCCTCCGGCGTCGAGTAACCCACGGCCCTGCCAGCCACCGGCGCCTGCGATCCGGTTGGGATCGCCGACGTCTGGCCTGGCAGGGCTCGTTCAGGCGATCCGCGGGAGAGTCTGCCCGCTCATGCCCGCGGCGAGGATGGCGTGGATCTCCTGTTCACTGAAGGCGGCCTCGTGCAGCGCGTCGAGCACATCGGCGTCGGCGCTGCCGTGGACGAGCAGGTGTTCGGCGAGAGCAACGACGGCCGGCCATGCGCGCTGCAGCAGAAGACGAGTGGCCGCGCGCATCCCGTCGATCGCGACGTGCGCGGTCGGCACGTTCCACGGCAGCGGATCACAGGGCCCGTAGTAGAACGCGAGGCGCACCGGGGAGCGCAACTCGAGCAGGCGTTGGTGATCGAGAGCGCACTGCAGATCGGACACGATGCGGTTTCCGGCCGTATCGAGGCCTTCGCGCTCAAGGTGGAGTTCGGCGGCCACGCCGCCAGCGAGATGCCCAGCGACCCAGTACGGCAGGTACTGGCCGTCGGCGCCGTCGGGGTATCGTGTCCGGCCGCTCGCGCCGTGTTCGGGCCCTGCCAGATCCACCCGCGCCACCGGCACGCCGAGGATCCGGTAGCACACCCCGTGCCCGGCCTCGTGGAAGGCCGCCATCACGCGGATCTGCTGCTCGTTCAGGCTGATGCGCACCGCGCCCGCGGAGATCTCCGCGGCGAGTTCGTCCGCGGCCACAACCGGGCAGTTCTCGTGTTCGCCGTTGCCGACCAGCCGCCACAGCGCGGTGAACACCGCGACGGCGCCGTGGTCCGGGCGTACCCGCACCTGAATATCCGACACGACCAGCTCTCTTCCTTCTCCGCCCACGAACAATTCGGCGCCAGGGGCTTCGGGTGCATGCCGCGTGGATCGGTCGCGTGCAGGCGGCGCACCCGGCGGCTCGCCTTCGAAAGCCGCACATGGCGCGAGCGCTACGGCTTGAGCGCCGTCCGGAGGTGGGCTTTCACCTCGTTACGCGCCTGCTCGTCGTCGATCAGCGCGTCGATCACCAGCGGCATCGCGAGAAACCCGGCCTTGCTGGCGTCCTTGTCCCCACCGGCGTAGGTGGCCACGGCGAGTGTCAACTCCATGACAAGCGCTTGAGGTGTGCAGCTCTGCCCGGCGAGCCTCGGAAGGCACGGCAGGAACATCGTCAGACTGCCGCCGCCGTTGTTGGCTTCAAGCCGCCGAAGCAGCTCGTCGCCATCCGCCAGCACGATCGATTCCGCGGGCATTCGCTCCCCCTCGTAGTCTGTCTCGAACGTGGTCAACCCGACGCTACCCGATGCACAGGCAGGCGAATCGCAGTCGTTCACGGGCGGGGCATCGCGATCCGGGCCTACCGCATCGAGGTCCTCGAAACCCGTTCTAGGCTGTGGGCGGGACGCGCTCGCCTGAAGACCGTCGCCGATTGCTCCATGGGCTGCCCAGGTCGATCCGTCCATCTCTCGCTCGTATGCGATTCCGTAGCGACTGGATGCAGCGGCAGGAGGAGCGCGGAGCAGCCTCTGGTCGGCAGCCGCGGGCGCTAGCGCGGTGCTTTGACTTCGGCGTGGCTGATCCGCTCGTCGGGTTCCAGTCCGCCGCGGCGGCCGGGTATCCCGGGGCGGCAACGTCCGTACTCGTCCGCCCTCCCCGGATGTTCTCCACGGGGCCCTGCGGCTCGATCGCAGTGTGTTGTTTCGGCCGTGTGGTGCGCCGGTACGCGGTCAGTACGACTCGTTCGGGGCCAGCCCCGTGCCGTGCAGGTGCCGCACGTCGTTGTGCGCGAGAAGCGCCCACGCCCCGCCTTCGTAGGCGCCCGGCCACGACTGGCGGTGGTGGCGCCAGCGGCTTATCCCGGTGTGCCAGGTGATCTGGTAGGCGCGTGCACCGGAATCGGGGCCGAGTCCGAAGTACGCGGCGATGGCCGCGTCCTGGGTTTCGGCGTGCGCGATGATAAGGATGTTCGCGCCCGGGTGCCTGCCCGGCAGGCCGGCGAGGAATCCGCCGGCACGCGACCGGTAGCTCGCCCAGCTCTCACTACCGGTCAGCGGCGCGGCTTCCGGGGCCAGCGGCGGGATGGTGCCGATCGCGTTCGAGGCGGGATCCCAAGGGTCACCCGGGCCGTGATCGAGCGAGCGCAACTCCGGTGCGAAGACCACCTCCAGGTTCAGCGCCTTCGCGATCGGCTCCGCGCTCTCCACACAGCGCCGCCGCGGAGAGGCGTAGAGCACGTCGAACCCGCCCTCCGCGACTGCTAACTGGGCCAGGTGCATCGCGGTGTACTCAACCTGGCCCCGGCCGCGACCGGTCAGCCCCTTGCAGTCCGCGGCGGCGATGCCCCGCTCGGTGTTGACCACCGCCTCGCCGTGGCGCACGATCGTCACCCGCGTCACGGCATTCATCGTGCACCGCCCACCGTCGAGATCGCCGGGGCGTGATCGGGATCCGGCTCGCCGTGATCGCGGTAGCCGTCCTGGCCGGGCCGATCGATCGGAAGGCCGCGTTGCTCGGATGCGGCGCACGCAGCTGCGGCGGCCTGTAGGTGCCCGCTCGCGCCGCAGTTCAGCAGCCTGGGGGCGAGCTCGTAATCCACCAGCAGCCGCCGGTAGGTGGGCCTCTGGCCAGTCAGGTGCGGGTCGCCGTCGGGGGCGATGGGGTGGTAGCGGCGGATCACCGCGACCTGGCGCAGTTGCAGCATCCTGTCAGGGTAGCGGGGATCGGCGGCGGTCGACTGCCCGCGCGCTGATCGGGTGCCGCGACGGGCCGGACACGTCCTGATGGCTTGCTCAACCTCCGAGGCCGAGCAGGTCGGACAGCAGCCGGTAGGCATGACGGAAGGATCCCGCCTCGGCGTAGGACACTCCGCCGAGCACTGTGTGGTCGAGCCGGTGCGTGCCCGGTTCGCGCGTGAGCAAGGCCCAGGCTGCGGGGATCGGGTCGATCGGCGCGGCTGACGGATCGCGCCATCCATGGCGCGGCCACGCGCCGGGCCGAGGTTCGTCCTCCAGAGACCTAGCTCGGTGCCCGGGCTTCGTCGCGGTGTCGGTGACGGCGGCCGCGATCATCGCGAACTGCCGCTCCGGCCCGGCCGCGAGGGCGCGGCGCACCTCGAAGCCGCGCGGCGGCAATCCACTCTCCGCCAGCGCGTAGAGCGTGAGCGCGGCCAAGGCCAACACGCGCTCGATCTCCCACCCGACGATCCGGTGGTCGCCGGCGCGTGACACCGCGGGCTCATCGGCGCGCTCGGCAAGCTCACGAGCCGCGGTGCGTACCGCGTCGCGCCAGTCGGGCGTGCCGCCGTCCATCATGGCGGGAAGTAACCGGTCGAGGTCGCCGGCCAACTCCGGCGTCGGTCGCGGCTTCGGGTCCGTCCACGGTGCGAGTCGGCCGAATCCGGCGGACTTCGCGAAGCGCTCGAACTCCGCCGGTGTGAAGGACGACCAGGAGATCCCGGCCACCTCGATTCCCGGGCGCAGCTCGGCCGGTGCCGCGTCACCGCAGCGGCACAGGACCCACAGCCACCACCAGGCGCGGGCCGGGCGGGCGAGCATCCACGTCCGCTGCGCGCCGCACATCTCGCACACCCACTCATCGACCCCGTCCTCGGTGAGATCGGTGATCCGCTCGGCGACCACCACCTCCCACCCGAACCCTGCGCCACCATGGCCGATGCGCTCACGCGCGCTGACACAATCGGCTCCGGCCTGCGCGGCGCCCGGGTGCGGGCACGAGAGCAGCCGCAGCGCGCGCAGCCGGGCGAGGCGCAGTTCACCGGACCCGACGCTGTCCGGATGCGGGCGGCGCAGCCGCATCGCGAGCACGGAGTCGAACGGAAGGCCCTCGGGCAGAGCGGCGACCTCGTCGAAGGCCAGCAGCCGCGCGGCCTGGCAGAGCGCGACCTGCTCGATCGCCACGCCCGTGGCGCGGGCGGCCTTGTAGAGCGCCGCGGCGGCGAGCGTGACCACCGGCTCCGCGTTCTCGCACCAGCGGCGACGGGCCGCTCGGTGGACCAGCTCCACCTCACCGTTCCACCCGCCAGCACCAGCCACCAGCAGGGACTCGGCCGTCTCCACGGCGCGCTGCCAACCGGGCCGGTCGGCGAAGGCGCGCAGCCCGGCGGGCTCGGGCCACACCATGTGCCACATCTCGACGAACTTCAACCGCTGCTCGCCGGTCATACGGATCGGCGGGGGCGGCACACGCCCGGGATCCGGATCGCGCCCCTGCATCTCCTCCTGCAGCCAGCCGATCGGGCAGCGCAGCCTCGGGAAGTACGCCTCCCAGGCCTCGGCGAACTTCGCGGTTCGTGCGTCGATCGCGTGCACCGGCCGCATCGGCCAGTGCCCCGCACGCACCTGCAGCAGTTCGAGCCGGTAAACCTCCCCGTCAATCTCGGCGTCGATTACCGTCGGCAGATCCGGAAGCTCGTGCACCCCCGCGACGACCGGGCCGCCGTCCTGGCTGGCGGCACGGTAGGAATCCAGCAGCAGCACTTTAAGGACCGAAGGCACCAGCCACCACGACCGCACGGGCACCGACTCCGGTACCACCAGGGTGAAGATCCGCCCGGTCCCCCACCCGGCGTAATCATCCCTCGCCCCGAGCACACACAACCCGTCGCCGGTCACCACGCCGACGGCGAGATCGAGGTCGGAGAAGACCTCGTCAAGCCTCTCATACGGGTCGCCCGCGGCCACGAACACCACCCGCAGCTGCGCCGTGCCGCCCGTCACGAGCTGCCGGGCGGCACGATACCCATCGCGAAGCCCAGGATCGCTCTCGGAGAAATCCAGCTCCCCCGGATCCGGCAGCACCAGCGCAACCTGGTGGCCCGGCGCATCCGGAACCGGGACCGACCCCTCGGCAAGATCGGGATCGCGTACGGTGATCCGCACGCGCGCCACCGAACCGACCACCTCGACGTGGGCGTCGACGCACCGCACCGGCTCCTCCACATGGGGAACGAAGTGCGCAAGCCGCCACGTCATACACGCAGCGTAGCGAACAACAGCCCTTCAACGACCGGCCCCGACGACTACCGGCTCTGACAGGCCTGGCCCGGGCGGCTCTCGCTCTGGCCCGGTCGTGAACCGGCGTGCGTGTACCGCCAGGACGAGTTCGCTTGGCTGCCGTCTCAGACCCGATGAGGTTCGGCCACGGCCTGCGCGCGAGACCGTTTCCTGGAACGATATCCGTTCGGGACAGGCACTCGGGCGGGGTGGTTCTTCGATGACGACCTCGCCCATTTCCAGGGAGGGGTGACGCGCGAGATGACGCACGCGAGCGGGGACGGTTCGATCACCATCGGGGCTGGAGACCCGGACGATCTCGACGCGACGTACAGCGAACTGCGCGGAGTGCCCGGAATCGTGGTGCGCCCGGCACAGGAAGCCCTCGAGCCGGGCGACCAGGGCTCGATGATCGACTTGCTGACGGTGGCCTGCTCCGGCGGCGCCGTGACCGTGCTCCTGCAGATCATCAGGGATCTGGTCGGCTCCCGCGGCCCCGGCTTCACGCTGAAGGTCCGCCGCGGCAAGGACCGGCTGGAGGTCACCGCCGAGAACGTCGAAGACGTCCTGCCGTTGATCAAGGAAATGCTCGATGGCTCTGATTCGTGACCTCTCCCGGTCGCGGGCGATCCTGATCGGCAACGCCGCCTTCGACGATCCCGGCATCCCCGACCTGCCCGCCGCGCTCGCCTGCGTCGAGGCGCTCAACCGGTTGCTGACGAGCGACCTGTGCGGCTGGCCGACGGACCGAGTGGCCGAACTGCGCGACATCCCCGCTCCGCACAAGCTGGCCTACGAGGTCAGTGAGCTGGTCAGGGACGTGGAGGACGTACTGCTCGTCTACTACGTCGGGCACGGGATCCGCACGAGCGAGGGCCAACTGGCCCTGGCGGTCCGTGAGACCAAGCCAGATCCGGATCTGCTGCGCAACGGCGCCCTGCTCTACGAGAACCTCGCGACGCTGCTGCGCGGTTGCCGTGCTCGAACGAAGCTCGTCATTCTCGACTGCTGCCACGCCGAGCTCGGCACGCGGGCAACCTACGCCTTCCAGTCCGCGGATCTCGCCGAGGCCTATCCGGTCGACGGCCTGTACTTCATCGGCGCCAGTGGCCGGGACAAGAAGGCGAAGGCGCCTGTGGACGCCGCGGCCGGCACACTGACCTATTTCACCGCGGCCCTGATCGACGTCGTCCGCCAAGGCATCCCCATACCGTCCCCGACGCTGCGCCTGGACCAGATCTTCGTGGAGCTGCGCGGGCGCCTTCTGCGCGCGCAACTGCCCGAACCCGTCGAGGCCGGAACCCGCGGCGCCCATCACTTCCCCCTCGCCTTCAACGTCAAGGCCGGAATGCACGAGCACGGCCAGCCGCTCCAGCCGAGCGAGGGAAACACCGGTCGGCGGCGCGCGCTGTTCGGGTCGGTGCCACGTGCGGAGGCGGAGCGGCTTCGAGCCGCCCGGGCGCTGGCCGAATCCACACTGCGGGAGGCACTGATCAGCGCCTCCCTCTACATGGAGAACCTTGCCGACCAGCAACTGGCGCTTCTCGACGCGGCACAACGGGCGGAGACCGACGTGTCCGTCCTAGAACACCTCTACCGCATCGACAACCTCGCCGTCCGGGCGAAGACGCGATCGGCCGCCGTCCTCACCCTGCTCGGGCAACACAAGGAGCCCGAGATGGACAGGGAACTGCGACTCGTGGACCTCGTGCGCACGAGCGTCGCGCAGGTTCAGGGCTACCAGCGGGTCATGCTGCGTGCGACCGGCACTCCCGACATGATCCCCCCGAGGATCCAGCACGACCTCATCCTGCTGATTACGGAATTGGTCCGCAACGCCATCACCTTCTCCCCGCTCACCTCGTCGGTAGACATCGAGGTGGTCGAGGGCGGGCAGGTCACCATCACCGATCACGGCAGCGGCTTCAACCCCGTACTGCTCGCCGTGGCCAACCGGCAGTTCGAAACCCCGGTACCGCTGGAGACCGCACTGGCCTCACCGAGCCTGGGACTACACATCATCGCGCACCTCGCCCGACGCCACCACCTCACCGTGCGGTTCGAAGGCAACACCCCCGGCACCGGAGTGACGGCCGTCATCCAGGCGATCCCCTCGGCCTGAGCGGCCAGAGCGCGCCGGGCGGCGCCGCACGCCCCTACGTACGTATGCACGTGCTGGAATGCGGGGCTGCCAACGGCAACCCGCACGGCCTGTAACCAGGCTGCACGTCGAGGAGCGCGACGCGATGAAAGCAGTCGGCCACGTCCAGGACCACCAGCGCGAGCGACCTCGCCACGCCGCCGCGACGTCGAACACCGTGTCATCACGACTCGTCGCGCGCGATCCGTCCTTGCTGCCGGTCGACCGTGGCTTGCGTGGGACTCGAAATAACCGGTGCCCGCCCCCGGCTTCCGGCCGTCGGCGCCGTCCCTCGCGGCAGCTCGGCCTCGATGGAGACCTCTCGAGGTCAGAGGAGCTGTGGGATCTCGGGCCCTACGTCAACCGCGCCGGATCGAACTCGACGACGACCGGAAGGTGATCGGACAGCGCCCGGGTGATCTCGGTGTCCACCACGGCGTAGGACACCAACGCGGGCTTCGCGGTGGGGGTGGCCAGGATCCGGTCGATCCGTCGGGGTCCGTGCGGGTCGTCCGGCCAGTGACCGCAGCTCGGTTGCCAGGGGGCGTCGAGCACCGCCGCGGCGTCCACGAGCCCGGCGCGGCGCAGGCGCTCGGCGGCACGCCGGTCCACGCGCGGTGCGGCGTTCGGGTCATCGTCCCAGGCGACCTGGTAGGTCGCGGCACTGTGCCAGCCGCGCTGCTCGATCGGGTCCGGGTCGTAGTACGACCCGTCGGTGCGGCGGTCGGCGGACGGGCCGTTGTAGTCGGCGCCGACCATCGCGGTCTTGTCCTGCGTCAGCGAGACGATCCTGGCAGCCTCGGAGAAGCGGGCCTCAGGTCGGAACGGGTCCAAGTGGCAGGACACGACGGTCAGCGGAACAGGGCCGCCGACCTGCAAGTCGATGGACGCGGCCGCGTGCCACAATCCGCCCTGCGCACGCCCGATCTGCCGCCAGGTGCCCGGAATCGGTGTGAAATCTTCTCGCCACAGCAGCCCGACATGGAAATCGGCGTCGCCGATCCCGACAGCGGCCGTCGGCAACTCGCCATCGCCGTCCTCGTAGTCGATCCAGCCCGGCCTCGCACGCCAGTCCAAACCGGCCGCCTCACCGAGCCGCGCGAGAGAGCGTCCGGGGTCGGCTCCACGGATCTCCTGCACACACACGATGTCGGCCTCGATCTGCTTCAAGACCTGCCCGATCGCCCCCACGCGCGTCTCGCGCGCACCGGCGCGAAACAGGTCCTTTAAATTCCAGGTCACGATCTTGATCATGCTGTGGCCTCCATCCGGCCGCGAGGCCAGGTGACGTTGAATCAGAGAGTGAATGGGGCAGGTAAAGCCGGTACTCGACACCGCCCCGCGGAGTCGAGCGCCAGGCGGGTAGGGTCGGTTCCACTGGCTCGAGCCGGTTCCGTCAATGCCGCGTGGTCCGCCACAGCCGGTCCTCGAGATCATCGGACCCCAGAATACGATCCGCGAGTACCAGCGCCGTGTACGGCGGCGCCGGCCCTCGGCCACCAAGACGCGGCCGGAGATGACGGCGACGCCACGCGCGCCGACCGCTTTCGACTGCCGACGTGCCGACGCCGCCGCGAGCCGTGCGCCGCGGCAGGCGAAAGCGACCGGCTGCCCCTGCCACGCCCGGACGCTGCCTGGTCACCACCGTGATCGCGAACACGGCGCGGGCCATCGACGGCAGCAGCGCCAGAATCCGGCCAACGTCCACCGGCCTGGGCTTGGATGAGCGGTCGGACCGCGCCAGGCTCATCAGTCCGTCTCGCTGACCGGGAGGATGTCGGCTGCAGGATTGCCGGCCGCGGTCTCGACGTACATCGAGGACTGCTTGTCGTACATCGCCCGGTAGAGCCCGCCGAGCGCGATCAGTTCGCGGTGCGTGCCGGACTCGACGATGCGGCCCTGGTCGAACACCGCGATCCGATCGGCGCCGACCACCGCGCCGAGACGGTGGGAGACGATCACGATCGCGGTGTTGCCGCGCTCGCGCAGCTTCATCACGGTCTCGTAGGTCGCGGCCTCGGCCAACGGGTCGAGGTTCGCGGTCGGCTCATCCAGGATCAGCATGCTGATGTCATTGCGGTAGAGGGCGCGGGCGATGGCGGCCTTCGCCCGTTCGCCGCCCGACAGCTCGACCCCGCCCTTGAACCGGGCGGAGAGCACCGTCGCCCAACCTGCGGGAAGCCGATCGAACCGCGCGCCCGCTCCGGCGGCGTCCACTGCCGCTCTGGCGCGCTCGAGGTCGATCAGTCGCGGATCGGGCTCGCTGACGGCGATGTTGGACAGCGCGGAGATCGGGTAGAGGGTGGGGTTCTGCGGGCACATCGCCACCCGCGCGATGACGCTCTCGCCGTCGTACTCGCGGGTATCGATCCCGTCCCACAGCACGGTTCCGGTGTCGGGCTCGAGCAAGCCGGCGAGGATTTTGACCAGGGTGGATTTACCGGCGCCGTTGGAGCCGACCAACGCGGTCACCTCCCCCGCCCTGACCGTCAAATCCACCCCGGCCAGCGCCGGGACGGGCTCGTCCTCTCCCTGCTCGTCGCGGGCACGGGGATAGGTGTAGCCCACCTCGCGCAACTCCAGGACCGTGAACCGCGCGGGGCAGGCGATGCCGGTGCGCCGCGGCAACCGGGCCCGGGCCTGCTCGATCGCGTCGGTCAGATCCTGGACCCACAGGGCCTGCTCGAACAGCGAGTGTACCGACAGGACCAGGGCGAGCATGGAGGACTGGACGCTGCGCACCGCCATCGCCGCCCCAAGTCCGCGGGTCAGCGGCATCCAGCCGCGCTCGAGCATCCACGCCATCACGGCGTACACCGTTCCGGTCCCGAGTCCCGTCAGCGCCCTGCCGACCAGCGCGGTCCCGGCCTGGGCGCGCCCGACCCGGATCCGCTCGTCGCGCACGGCATCGGCCAGCACGGCGTGCTCGCCGAACAGCCGCGGTCCAGCCGCGCACGCGCGCAACTCACCGGCCTGGTCGGGGTCGACCAGGATCCAGGCCAGGATCCACAGCCGTCGGCTGATGCTGGAGAACCTCAAGCGGGAGCGGAACTCCAGGCGCGCCGACCTGACCGAGGCCAGCCCGGAAGGGAGCACCGCGACCAGCAGCAGCGGCAGCAGAAGAGGGTGCAGGTAGGCCAGCACCCCGGCGGAGGAGATCATCGAGAGGATCGAGGAGACCACCGCGACGCACCCGGCCACCGACTGCTGCAGGTAGCCGATGCCGTTATCAGCAGCGCGCTGCAGGTCGTCGGCCAGGTCGGTGTCCGCGAACGCCCCGGCATCGACCGCGGCCATCAGCGAGTACAGCTCGATCTCGGCGTGCCGCTTGATCCTCGGCGCCAACTGGGCCTGACCGAGCGAGATAGCCGTATCGCTCCCGGCGCGCGCCGAGTAGAGCACCACCAACAGCAGCACCGACGGGAGCGCTGCGTGGATCCGGGAGGCGGAAGGGCCCTGGCCGAACAACACCCCGAGCACGTGCACACTCTCCACCAGGGCCAAGCCCGCCAAGATCGCCGAGCACACCGTGCACGCCACCACGCTCACCAGCGCTACCGGGCTAGCCCGGCAGCCGAGGCGGGTGACCTGACCAATCACCACCGGGATCCGCTTCGCTATCACCCAAATCGAGACCTGCCCAGCTTGCCCGAGATGACGAAGCCAACTCGCCTCCTTCATCGCCTCGTTCAACAACTGCGCACCAGCGCCAGCCGAACGCGCATCCCCACCCGCACGTGCTCGCCCACTCGCTCGCGGGGCCTGACCGCTCATCGCCGCACTCCTTCACGATCCAGATCGGGTGGCCTCGACCGCACACGCTCATCCAAGGTTTCACGGCAGACCACTGTCATGGTGCGCAATCCGGGAAGGCACGGTCGAGACCGCGCAGTAAGAACGACGGCAGCGTCCTGACGCGCAGGCGGCGCGCGACCGCGGCGGCAAAGTCCGCCTGTGCGCCGCATTCCGGTTCGCCAGCGACCAACGCGACCGACCCCGCCACGCCCGCCGCAACGAGCACGCAGATGCCCAGATAGAACACGAAAGCCAAATGGATGACTCGATCGCCACTACTGGTGTTTGTGTTCACTCTCGTCTGCGTTCGTCTCGTCAGCCGCCGAGCGGGATCGCAATGGCCGAGGCCGTGTTCCAGGTGTAGCGGTGCTCCGCGGGCTGCTGGCGTACCTCGAGGATGTGCACCCGATCCACCGTGACCGGTGCCTGGGATATCCGGGCCCTGTGCAACGCGGACCCGACGATGCCGCTGTCGATCTCCATCGCGCCATAGCCGGCGCTGATGTGCGGCGCTTCCATCTCCTGCGAGTGCGCGTCGCGGCCGAAGTGCTGGTCGACGACCTCGCCGACCTCCTCGGTGAGCAGGTGCCAGGGCTCGCCGGGCCGATCGCCGGTCAGACTGAGCCGCACCCCGCCCTTCGTCGCCAGCGCAGCGCGCGCACTGACGGTGAACGGCGGGAACCCGGCGAGCTTGTCAGTGAGGCTGAGCGCGAACTTGTTGATGTCGGGCTTACTCAGTACCACCCCGGGCGGGTCGATCTTGACCACGGTCGCGTGCAGCCAGGCGCGCTCGACCGGGATCACGCACCCGGGCGCCGTGCTCAACGCGACCTGTTGCGCCGTGGCGACCAGGGCGGCGAGATCGGTGTCGCGATCAAGGTCGGGGCACATGTACACGTGCCACTTTCGGATCCGTTCGCCGGTGGCCGTATCGATCGGCCACACCTTCTCAGGCGGCGGAAACGGCTTCATCGGATTCTCCTTCAACGACATCGGACAGGGAGTGTCGCAATGTGCTGCGCCAGACAGCCAGACGGCACGGCTCAAGCACAGCGTGGGTTAAGCCGGTGGGTCGGGGTGACCCGCCGCTCCACGGCTGCCGCGCAGCCGACCAGGTAGTCAGCCCACCGATAGGACCCTTCGAACACGCATTCACCCGCCTCCGCGCTGCCGGCATGTAGGCGCCCGGCCGCGTCCAACCCGATTCGCAACCCTGCCCCGGCCGGGCCCGGCATACGGCGAACCAGGCCCGCCTCGATCAGGCTCGCGGCCATCGCGCGCGCTCGCGGCGCCGGGCAGTCGGCGATCACCGCCAGCGCGGGCTCGTCCACGAAAACCGCCTGGCACCACGCCAGCGACCGGTACACCGCAGCCACCGGCTCAGCAAGCCCTGAACAGGCTCGATCGAGCGAATCGAACTCGCCCATGTCATCCTCCCGTGAAACATGTCGCAGAATACGAATATGCGTTGAGGTGCGGGGTTGCCCGCCTGGGCGGCCCGCCCTCCCGGCGCGGGCGCTTTTAACTGCATGGGCGGGCCTCGCTCGCCGCAACGATCCAGGTCGCGACCTGCTCGGCCCGCAGCTCGTCGCCGAGCTCGAGGTAGATCAGGCGGGCCTCGTGCAGGCTGGCCAGCCCGGCCTGGAGATCGCCCTCCGCCTTCTGCACGGCGGCTAGTTCGGTGAGCACCGCGGCAAGGTAGAGCGGGAGCCCGGCGCGCGAGGCGACCTCCAGTGCACGGTCGATCAGCTCCCGCGCCGACCTCAGCTGGCCGCAGCGCCGGTGCAGCCCGGCCAGGGTGCGCAGCCCGTCGGCCTCGTACGGGGCGCGTCCACTGGCGCGCAGGGCGTTGATCGCCTGGTTCAGGAGGTCTTTCGCCTCGCCGGGTGCACCGGTGCGCGCGAGGACCGCGCCGAGGTTGAGTCGCGCGTAGGTGGCGAACTCCTCGAACTCGAGCGCTTCGGCGCATGCCAGTGCCTTGCGGAACAGCGGCTCGGCCGCCGCGAGATGACCTGCGCGCAGCTCGACCAGCCCGAGCGCGTTGAACGAGCGGACCATCCCGTGCTCGTCTCCGGCCGCGGCCCGCCACGCCCGCACCTGCTCCTGCAGTGTTCGGGCGTCCTCGATCTCGCCGCAGGCTAGCATCAGCTTGCCCTGGTACTCCTTGACCATGGCCGCCGCGCCCTCGGCTTGATCGGCGTAGGCGGCGTTCAGGCCGAGTTCGGTCGCCGTCCGCCAATCCCCGGCGGGCCCGGCGACGGCCGCGATGTTCAACGTCAGCAGGGCCAACTGCCAGACCCGCCTGTGATCGCCTGCGGCGGCTGCCCGCTCCATGACCGAGCGCAGGCGCGTATGCGTGGCCTGATACCAGGCGATCGCCTCGGCGGCGGCGCGCGGCGCGAGAGGCGGGCGGGCGAGACTCTCCGAAATCGTTTCGTTCGCGGGCAGCGCTACGCTTCCGAGGACGTCGGCTGCGCGGTAGGCACTGGCCAGGTACCAGTCGGCCACCCGCGCCCACGCTGCGAGGTCGGGTGTGATCGGATTCTGGACCTGCTGGCCGGGGACGGGGGCGTACTCGTCTCCGGCACGCAGCGCCGAACCGGCGCGCACCAGGTGCTCGAGGTGCCGGTGGGCCGTCGCGGTCGGCAGGTCGGCCAGCGCGGCAAGCACCGCCGCAGGCCAGCTCTCGCCCGCTCCGGCCATCAGCCGCTGCAGCACCCGCGCCTGCTCGGCCAGCGGCGGCTTCGCGGCGCTGCCGGCAGCATCCCGGCCGTTCGCGTTCTGATTCATCTCCACCCCTCATATGGTTGTTTTCGGGCCGCGGCCCGGTGTGAACGATCTCTCCCGTCGTGACCCGAGGGCTGATCTACGTGGCAGCCGGCACTGGCGCCGGGATCGTCGCCTCGGTTTGCGAGGCGGCGACCGGCGCGGCCTGCGCGTAGCACGAGGACGCGGACAGCCAGATCGAGGTGTCCTCGACGGACGTAACCAACAGCCGGTAGGAGCCGCTGATCGCGATGACCTGGTCGTCGGGCGCTGAGGCGTAGGCGGGATCGGTCTCGAACCTGCCGGTCGTCACCGTGTACCGGTCCGCGCTCCAGGCGTTGCGTGCCGCGCCGAGCACGGCTTCGGCGTCAGCGGGAGTGACCGGGTCGAGGTAGAGCTCGAGCGTGAGCTGCCCGTGCGCGCCGTCCGCGTTGCCGCACGCCCCCTCATCCCAGGTGGCCGCGTGCGCGCCGGGCTGGCGGGCTTCGGCAAGCACCTGGTTGACCAGCCGCACCAGCGTGCTGCGCACCCCGGAGCGCGACGGATACCCGCTCCCACCCGTCGATGCCACAGCCAGGCCACCGGTCACGGCGATCACGGCTGCCGATACGGCGATCCACAGCGCGCGCCGCCGCGCCGTGGATCCCCGTTCGCGGAGTTGGTCACGACGCGGCCGCGGCCGGGCATCACTCAAGATCCTTACCATCGCCGCACCCGCGCCCGGTCGGTCACCGGCATCCTCGCGACGCCGCCGGCAACATGTCGGTCATTCACGTTCTGATTCACGTCCATCCCTTCAAAAGGTCAGTCGTGCTGGTCGGGGAACCCCCCTCGGCGGCGGCCTCGCACGTGGCATGCGCAGGTACGGGCTGTGCCCGGGAGAGCTGTTCGATGCGTTGGCGGGTGCGCTCGGCGCGCAGGTCGTCGCCGAGTTCGTCGTAGATGGCGCGGGCTTCGTGCAGCCGGGCGAGCGCGCCGCCAGGGTCGCCGTGCGCGGCCAGGATCTGGGCGTGCTCGATCAGCGGCCCGGGAAGGAACATCGGCACCTTCGCGCTGGTGGCCGCCTCGATCGCCGCGATGGCGGTCTCCTCGGCGCGTCCGAGATCGCCCGCGATCCGGTAGGCGACGGCGAGATCCTCCAGGGCGTTGGCGATGTACGCTGCGCGTCCGCTCGCCTTAAGCGCCGTGATCGCGGCTTTCAGCTCTTTGACCGCGAGCTCGAGCGGGGCGGTGCGTGCATGGACGGCGCCGAGGTTCATCAGCGCGAACGTCGCGAACTCCTCGTAGTCGAGCGCGCGGGCGAGATCCAGGGCCCAGGCGAAGAGCTCGCCGGCTTCCCGCAGCGCTCCGTCGCGCAGGAAGGTGACGCCGATCGTGTTGAGCGAGCGCACCACACCGCGGCTGTCGCGGTCGGCGGCGCGCACCGTGAGCGCGTGATGGTGGCGCTCGCGCGCGGCCGCTGGATCCCCGCCGGTCAGCTCGAGCTTCCCGGCGGCTTCCTCGAACATCGCCTCCGCCGCCCGATCCCGGTCAGATCGCGCCGCGGTGATACCGCGCTGGTAGACCATCCGCCACCGCGGCCATGGGCCCGTGAAACAGGCCATACCCAGCATCAGCAGTGCCAGCTGCTTCGTGTGCGTGTGCTCGCCGCGTTCTTCTGCGCGTTCGAGCTCGCGCTCGAGATGGTCGCGCTCAGCGGTGAACCAGGCCAGAGCCGCGCCCCGGTCGGCCGGGCTGCGCGGCGGGCGGTCGGGGTCGGGCGTGATCCGTGTTCCAGCGGGCAGCGCCAGCGCGCCGAGGACCCGCGCGGCCTCGAACACGCACGCGATGTGCCAGGACACAGCCGCGGCGTGACCGGCCGGTGACAGCACTGCCGGGCGGAAGGGCGCACACCCCGACGCCAGTGCGTAGCAGTCCGGATCGGCCTTTCCCGTGCGCGCCAGCCCGCAGCGGGCCAGGTGCTGGAGGTGACGCAACGCCGTCGTACTCGGCAGGTCCGCGTGGGCGGCGATCACCGCGACCGGCGCCTCGGCATCGAGCGCTGCCAGGATCGCCAGGATCCGCCTGGCCGGGACCAGCAGAGGGACGATCCCGGGAACATCTATCCCGGAGTCCCACCTCGGCCTCGCCTCGGGTATCTCTGCATGCTTGCTCACGGCCTGCTCGTCCCTCTTCTTTTTCTGTTCGGGCTCGGCCGCGGTGGGCGGGAGCGCCGCGGCGGTTCGATCTCCAGCGGCTCCAGCCCGATCTGTGTGCGCCGCGCGTTCAACCGGAGCGGATCTTCGACTTCGTCGGATCGCAGCCGGGGATGATCCCCGTGGACCTGGGTCCCGTACAGTTGGCGGCGGCCCTGGCTCACCAGGACGCGATCGACGGTGAACCCGTAGAAGTCCCCCTCGACCTCCCCGGTCTCGAGGAGCTGTGCGAGCAGGAGAAGGCACCGACGCTGGAACCCAGGATCGATACGGGCGCTGAACGCCAACAACCACCCGGCCGCCGCCTGTGCGTACTCGCCGAAGCGCCTCGTCGTCGGCCACCCGGGCAGCGCTATCAGGTTCCTGAGGAATTCGGTGTTCTCCTCGGAATGGACGCGCGAGGCCGCCTCGAGCGCCTCCTGGCCGGCCTGGGACTCGAGCGCGGCGGTCATCGCGACGATGTCCCGGGCCATCCGCTCGATCAGCTCCCGGGTGATCTCGGCGTCGTCCAGGTCGCCGGCGCGGGTCGGGGTGGTCATGGTGCGGGTACCTCGGCTTCCCACGGCGCGCGTGCCCGCGGTGCCGGTGGTCTGGGCGCGGCGCGTCCGGCGGCGGCGTCGAGACTGGACAGGTCGTGCCAGCACCCGGCCTTCGCGCCGTCGGCCAGCAGGCGGGTGAAGATCTCGGTGGTGAGTTCGACGTCTGCCATGGCGCGGTGCCGGTCGGGCTGCGCAGGGATGCGGTAGTGCGCGAGGACGGCGTCGAGCCTGTACGAGCTAAGGCCCGGGACGACGGCGCGGGCCATGGCGATGGTGTCGATCAACGGTGTCGCGGCCAGGTTCGGACAGTGCTCTGCCTGATTGCGGATCAAACTGCCCTCCGTGGTGGCGTTGTGCGCGACCAGCCGGTAGGGCGGGGCGGCCAGGCGCCGGTCGAGCTCGGCGAGTACCCGCCGCGCGCTGCGCTCGCCGGTGAGCATGGCCGCGGTGATGCTGGTGAGCCCAGTGAACCTGGCGGTCACCGGAACATCGTCGGGCGGCCGGATCAGGGCGCTGAAGCGTGCCTGCTCGCGCCAACGCCCGTCGGTGTGCCGCAGAGCGAGGGCGGCGACCTCAACCGGCTCCATGGGCCGGCCCGCGGGCGTGAGCGCCTCGAAGTCGATCACGATGATCCCGCAGTCCAGCGCAGGACCGAGAGGTTGGGTCGACCCGATGCCGCTCATGCCACGCTCCCGGTAGCCCCTGCGGCGCTGTGTCCGTCTTCGGCAGCGGGCGGGTCGGTGTAGGTCAACACGAGAGTCGTGTGGGTCTTGCGCAGGGTGTAGCGGCGCGGGCCGGGCACGGTAGGGCGCGCCGCGGGCACCAGGGTGACCTGCGGAACGCGCTGATCGTGCCGGATCGTGGTGTCCCACTCGCGCACCAGGTCGCGTAGGTGCTCGGCGGCGGCGAGCGCGTTCGGGCCGAGGGCGCAGGCGAGGAACTCGTAGCGCGCCGCGTCTTTCGGCCCGTGGGTGCGCATCGTGAGGTAGGCGATCGAGCCGCGCCCGTCGGCCAGGACGGGAAACCCGGCCTGCGGCGCCGGAAGGCCGTATCCGGCGCCGTCGCTTCCGAACACCAGCGTCGCCGTGGCCGGGAGTCTGGCGGCGAGGTAGAGCTGCAGCGAATCGTAGGGTTCCTGCCCGGCGACCGTCACGCCGGTCTCCTCCATGACCGGCGGTGCGGCGAGTACCGCGGACAGTTCGCCGACGTCGGCGGGCTCGCCTTCGTCGAAGTGCAGCGTGGTCGCGTCCTGGAAGCCGAGGGCGAACGCGCGGTGCGCTCCGAGACCCTGCATCGGGACGAACCCGCCGTAGAACATCGACCGGCTCACCAAGTCGGTCCCGTCGCGGTCGAACGCGATGATGCGCTGCTGGCCGCGCACGGCCAGCGGCAGCACGATCCGCCCGTCCTTCGCCAGCTGCACGATCCAGGCGGGCGGCACGTCCCACGCCGCGACCGTCACGATGATCCGGTCATACGGGGCGAAATGCTCCGCCCCGTGCTCGGCGTCGGCGAGCAGCAGTTCAACCCCGCCGATACCAGCAATCTCTAGGCCGGCGGCAGCGCGCTCGATCGCCTCCGGATCCACATCCATGCTCACCACCAGACCGGCGTCACCGACGAGCCGGCTCAGCAGCGCGGCGTTGTATCCACCGCTGCCTACCTCAAGCACGCGCATGCCCTGCGCGATCCCCGCGGCCTCGATCATCGCCGCCTGCATCCACGGGGCCGAGATCGAGCTCAGGCACACTCCGTGCTCATCGATCCGGTAGCGCACCACGTCGTCGGCGTACGCCGCGGCGAGCTCGACGCCGGGGGCGAAGGCGTGGCGGGGCACCTCGCGCATCGCCGCCTCGAGCCGCGCGGTCGTGATCACCCCGTCGGCCACGAGACGGTCGACCATCGCCGCGCGCAGTTCGGAAGCGTCCTGCGCGACCTGCCGCGTCTGTGTCATGTTTCAACGCCCTCCTTGAGAATCTGACCGGTAGGGTTCGCCGTGTGGCAACGAGTCGGGACCACCGCCGGTTGCGCGATGCTCCCGCTCGCGGCGGTGCGCCCGCGCATACGCTCGAACCCGGTGGCGCAGCGCGAAGTCGGCTCCACGGGCGCTGCGCCGGTGCTCGCCGGCCGGTGCCTGCGGGCCTCGGGAGCGCGGGGGTGTCAACGCGGTGCACGGCGGTCATAGCAGCACGCCCCAGGTCGTAGGCATGTCGGCGAGATCCGGGTCACCGTGGTCGCGGTAGTCGTCGCCCGCGGGCCGGTCGACGGCGAGCCCCATCTCCAACGCGGCCTGCTCGGCCGTGCGGATCTGGGCGTCGGCGTGCGCACCCCAGCCCAGAAGGCGCGGAGCGTGCCTGAGGTCGGCGAGGTACCTGCGGTAGGCGGGCCTGGCGCTGGTGAGTTTCGGGTCGGTGTCGGGGGCGATCGGTAGGTAGCCGAGGAGCGGGGCGACGAATCGCGCCTGAGCAAGCCCGTTCGGGAACCCGGGGTCGGCGTAGGTGACCTGGAACCCGATCAGGCGGGCGCGGGATTGGTCGATCAGGATCTGGCTTTCCTCGAACGCCTCTCGTGCGGCGGTGGCCAGCCAATCCCGGTCCTCGGGTTCGGGGCTGCCGGCCGGAAGAGCGAATCTGCCTTGATCCACCCGGTGCTGGAGCACGGTCCGCCCGTCCCTGTCGATCGCCCACACCCCGGCTTGGGTGACCGGCACGCCCTGCGGCGGGTGCTCGCTCTCAAGCCACTCCCACGCGGTGCGCCGACCCGGCAGGTGTCCGTCCTCGAGCACGAGTACCCCGGTCGCATCGCCGCGGGTGACGTGCGCGTCGATCACCCGCGCGGTCCACGGGTCGGCACGTCCGGGCACCTGCGCAGGGGCGGTGAACACCAAGCCGTGCTCCGCCGCCACATCGCCAGCCGCGGCATCGAACCGTCCCACGTCGCACGTGTAGACCTGCGCGTCGCCGGTGATGCTGGAGACCTCGGTATCGAGCGCGGCCAGGCGCACCGCGGATGCGTGCCCGTGGAACAACTCGCGGGCGAGCTGCTCGGCGGCCTGGGCGGGGAGCTGGCGTGGCGCGAGCCGGCGGGCGGGAAGTTCGAGCCGGCCCGCGGACGCCACGGTCAGCGCGATCGCCCCCGCCTCGTCGCGGGCGAGCAGGCGCACCGCTCCGTGTCGCGGTGGCGTGACCGGGTGGACGGGTTCGGCCAGCTCCGCGATGAACTCCAGCTCGAGCGCGGTGAACGGCTGCTCGTCCTCACCAGGATGGCTGCGGTCGAGGTGCGCGAGGAGGTCGTCGACGTCCATGCCGGACCGTACCCGGGCCGGGTCGAGGGCGACCGCCGCGTGCATGCGTCCGGGAAAGACACTCACCTGCCCGATCCGGAACCAGGCGCACCGCCCGCGCCCATCCTTCGGCGCGAACACACTCACCAGGCTTCCCCGGGCCAGGCGCGCCGGAACCTGCGACGTCGGGCGCACTTCGATCGACGCGGTCCGCGAGACCAGCGCCGCGTAGGTCTCCGGATCCGTTTCGAGCTCGACCGCGTCTTCGGCCAGGTGCACGGGGGTGCCCAGGCGCAGGGCGTGGGCGATCTCGCCCGCGGTGCCCGCCCCGACATACCCGCCGCTGTTGGCTACCACCACCACGTCGGCGGCCTCGATCTTGTGCCGGTGCAGCGCGGCCAGCCGGGCTCGTTCGATCGGGCTCAGCTCGCCGCTGGGCGGGACCGGGGCGAGCACGCTCGCACCGGCCAACCCGAGCCTGCATTCCAGCTCGGCGACCTGCGCGCTGGCGCCGACCGGCGCGCAGACGCACACGGTGGCGCCGTCGAACGCCTCATATCTGATCATGCGTTACTCCCGTTGAAGGACGACGAGACCGGCGCGGTCACGCACTCCCCTGCGCTGGTGGACTGGTTCGCCGACAGGCCGCTGGCCAAGGCGGGATGTGGTCAAGGCCTGGTGGAATCGGTGCGGATCTCGATGCTCATTGCGGCGTGGTCGCTCAGCTTCTCGGCGATGAACTCCCTGTGCACCGTGCAGCCCGGCGCCGGGGATCAAGATGATCGTGTTCTGGCTGGAGACCCACGGGATCGCCTTCGCGTCCTGGCACGGCACACCGGCCTTCTCGCACAGGCCCGTGACCATCTCCACCACCGCCTCCGGGCCGCAGCACGCGCACCCGTCGCGGCCGAGTGTGTCCGGACCCGGGATCCGCGTGCGCCGATCCGTGGCGGTCTCGGTGAGGTTGTCGCCGTTCACGCGACGTCCCGCAGCCGGGAGGCCGCCGCGGGATCGAGCGGTTCGAGCAGCTCGGCCGCGCGCAGCGCCGCCCTGTCCGCCGCCGCGCACCGGCCCGCCGCGCGCAGCGCGCCGGCCTGCATCCTTAGGACCAGGACGTGGCCGTAGTCGGCTCCAGCCGCCTCCAGCCCTGCCCGCGCCGCCTCGATCTGCTCGAGCCCCGCCCCGAGGTCCCCGGTCCGCGCGCGCATCACCCCGAGCTCGGCTTCGACTAGGAGCGTGTCGAACACGTCGCCGGCCCCGGCCAGCATCGCGTGAGCCTGCTCGAGGTGCTCGATCGCCGTCCCCAGCTCGCCGCGGGCGGTGGCGACCTTCGCCAGGCCCTCGCGCGAAAGCCCGGCCCCGCGCCCATCCCCGAGCGCCAGGCGCATCTGCTCGGCCGCGGCGAAGTGCTCGCGCGCGGTATCCGTCAGGCCCGCGGCCAATGCGTCTTTGCCGAGCGCGTTGGTCGCCTGCGCCACAGCCCGCTCGTCGCCGGCCTGCTCGGCCGCGTGCAGCGCCGCCCCGTCCAGCGCGAACGCCCGCCACAGCTCGGACGGGATACTACGCAGCTGACCGGCCAGCGTCGTGCGCATCTGGCCGAGCGCGTACACATCGCGAAACCCGCCGGCCGCGGCGAGGCCGAGTTCGAGCATCTCGACCGTCTCAGCCGGACGCGCCCACAGCCACAGCGGCCACAGCAGCTGGGCCAGCGTGTACGCGAGGGCGAACTTCGTCTCGCCGATCGCCCACCGGATCAGCGCGCAGTAGTTCGGCCGCTGCTCGACCAGCCAGGCCACCGCCTCGCCCGCGCCCGCCCCGAACGGCAGCACCCCGACCTGAGGCGGCGACCAGTCCGGAAACGGCAGCCGGTGGGTCGGGGTGACCCGCCGCTCCACGGCCGCGGCGCAGCCGACCAGGTAGTCAGCCCACCGATAGGATCCTTCGAACACCCAATCACCCACCTCGACGCTGCCAGCGTGCACGCGCCCAGCCGCGTCCAACCCGATCCGCAACCCCGCCCCGGCCGGGCCGGGCATACGGCGAACCAGGCCCGCCTCGATCAGGCTCGCGGCCACCGCGCGCGCTCGCGGCGCCGAGCAGTCGGCGATCACCGCCAGCGCGGGCTCGTCCACGAACACCGCCTGGCACCACGCCAGCGACCGGTACACCTCGGCAACCGGCTCAGCAAGCCCCGAACATGCCTGATCGAGCTTGTCGAACTCGCCCATATCATCCTCCCGTGAAACGTGTCGCAGAATACGAATATTCGTTGAGGTGCGGGCTCGCCCGCCGAGGCGGCCCGCGCTCCCGGCGCGTAAGGGCTCTTAGTTCGACCCGTAGGCCTCGCTCGCCGCGAGGATCTCGGTCGCGACCTGCTCGGCCCGCAGCTCGTCGCCGAGCTCGAGGTAGATCAAGCGGGCCTCGCGCAGGCTGGCCAGCCCGGCCAGGAGATCGCCCTCCGCCTTCTGCACAGCCGCGAGGTCGGTGAGCACCGCGGCGAGGTAGACCGGGAGCCCCGCGCGCGAGGCGACCTCCACCGCGCGGTCGATCAAATCCCGCGCGAGCTCCAGGTGGCCGCGGCACCGGTGCAGCCCGGCCAGAGTGCGCAGCCCGTCGGCCTCGTACGGGGCGCGTCCGCCGGCGCGCAGGGCGTCGATCGCCTCGTTCAGGAGGTCTTTCGCCTCGCCGGGCGCGCCTGTGCGCGCGAGGACCGCGCCGAGGTTGAGTCGCGCGTAGGTGGCGAACTCCTCGAACTCGAGCGCTTCGGCGCATGTCAGTGCCTTGCGGAACAGCGGCTCGGCCGCCGCGAGGTCGCCGGCGCGCAGCTCGACCAGCCCGAGCGCGTTGAAAGAGCGGGCCACCCCGCGCTCGTCTCCGGCCGCCGCCCGCCACGCCCACACCTGCTCCTGCAGCGTTCGGGCGTCCTCGATCTCGCCACAGGCCAGCATCAGCTTTCCCCGGTATTCGCCGATCATCGCCTCGGCGACCGGCTCGGCCGCGCGCTGGGCCGCGGCGAAACCCAGCTCGGCGATCCCCTGCCACGCAGGTCCCGGCCCCAAGGCCGCGTCGATGTTCAACATCAGCAACGCGATGTGCCACGCCGACTCGACCAACCCGCTACTGGAGGCCTCGCGCAGAACGCGCGAAAGCGCGCTATAGGAGGCGGTGTACCAGTCGGCTGCCGCGAGGCGATCCGGCAGGTGCGGCGGCGGGCAGCCCGGTACCAGGGGCGGTTCGTCCTCGGGCAGCGCGACCACCCCGAGCACGCTCGCGGCCTCGAACAGCGCCACCAGGCACCAGCGCGCCGCCCGAACCCACCCTCCGGCGATCACCGCCGGCGTCACGAGATCGGCCGCCTCCGCTGCCGCGAGGTAGCCGCCGCTCGAGCGCTCGGCCACGCCGCAGCGAACCAGATGCCGCAGGTGCCGATTGGCGCTGGAGCAGGTCAGGTCCGTCAGCGCCGCGACCACCGGCACCGGAGCCGGCTCGTTCCACGCGGCGAGCACCTCGAGGACCCGGCTGGCCTCCGCCCCGAGTCCGCGCGCCGCGCTGGTCGGCGTCTCCTGATCGGCTTGGCCGGGCCCGGTGGTCCCGGCGGGCATGTCGATATCCGTCATCGTCCGTCCGTTCTCGTTGTGCGTGTGATCTCATCGCCGGTCGCCATCGGCGGCTGCCCGGTGTGATGGCTCTCGGTCCTGTTCGCGTTCATCGGACCGCCGCCTGGTCGGCCGGGTGCAGGTGGGCGGTCTCGTTGTGCGCCAGCAGCGTCCAGCACCCGTCGCGGTCCGCGCCGCGCAGCTGCGGGTGCTCGTGGCTCCAGCGGCAGATCCCGCCGTGATCGACCTGGGCGCGGCACCAGGTGCCCGCGGTGACCGGCAGCCGCAGGAACCCGGTCATCGCCCCGGTCTGGGTGCCTGCGTGCCCGACGATCACCACGCGGCTGCCGCGGTGCCGTTCGGCGAGATCGGCCAGGCAGCGTCCGGTCCTTCTGAGGTACGCCTCCCAGCTCTCGCAGCCGGCGAGCACCGCGGCGCGCGGGGCGAGCGGCGGGAGCGTGGCGAGGGTGTTGCGCCGCGGATCCCAGGGGTCGCCCGGACCGTGATCGAGCGACCGTAGTTCCTGCGCGACCACGCCATCCAGGCCGAGCGTGCGGCCGATCGGTGCCGCGGTTTCCAGTGCGCGGCGGCGCGGGGAGAGGTAGAGCGCGGCGAACTCGCCGTGCGTCTTGGCCTCGAGCGCGAGCGACTGCGCGATCCGCTGTGCCTGCACGGTGCCTTGGGCGGTCAGGCCGACGGTTGATGCGGAGGCGGAACGCGGATTGACCAGGTTCGGCCAGGACTCGCCGCTGCGGACGATCACCAGCTCGGTGCGCGTGTTCACCGCTGCCCCGTTTCGGTGGCAACCCGCCCGTTCGCGGCGAGGTGCGGATCGCCATAGTCGCGGAAGCCGTCGGCGACATCGTCGAGCAGGCAGGTCGAGGAACAGGCGTACGCCGCCGTCCCACCCACACGCGTGTTGTCGATCATCACTGGTTCCTCGCGAGGCTCGAAGGAGAAGCGCTCGGCGGGCAGGACCCGGCCAGGGTGGTCGTGCTGGCCGTAACGGTCCCGGCCTGCGCCTGGACCGCCACCGGTCCGCCGCACAGCGCGGCGGCTGGGATCGGCAGGGTGAAGTAGTAGCTCGTCGCGCCGCTTAGCACCCGGGTCTCCCTGCCAGTGGGCGCCGCGCCGGGCCGGCCCCAGGTGGCCTGCAGTTGGAAGGCCCCGCTGGTCGCGGTGTCGATGAGGAGTTCGACCACGATCTGTGGAACCTGCGCGCTTGAGCCGAGCAGTTCGAGCTGCACCGAGGTCACCGTGGCCGACGAAGCCTGCGAGGCGGAAGCGGACGCCGAGACCACCGGGCTGCTCGAGGACGGCCCGGTCGGTCGATCTACGGCTGCGCTGGCCGCGGCGTTCGTGCGGACTCCGGTCGGTCGCGGCGCCGCGCTGCCGGGGTGGTGCATGTCGTATTTCAGGTACCAGCCGGCCGCGAGAGCGAGCATGACCAGTCCGGCGCCCCACACCACGACCGCCCGCCGGCGGTGGGGATCGGCGGCGAGCCCGGCCACGAAGGCAGACCACTGCGATCGCGGCACTACGGCCCGCGCGGGCTGGGCGGGCTCGCGGCTACCGCGCCGATGCCGCGCGGCGACCAGGCGGAGCTCGCCAGAGGGATCCTCGCCCGGCTGGCCGGGGCGCGCGGGGCGGGCAGATGTCTCGAGCAGGTCGAGCACGGGGACTCCGGCCAGGGCGATCTGCGCGAGATCCGCGGTCAGCGCCGCCTCGTGCTCCGTGTTCCACGCCTGTGGCGCGATCGTCTCCAGCGCGGTGGGCCAGTAGTCCAGCACGAATCCGGCGGTGCCGGCCAGCGCGGCCACCGCCGCGCGAAGCCCTGGGTCGGGCACTGTGTCCGTGATGGCAGATAGCTGCGCGTGGGTGCGGCGCAGTGCCTCGATCGCGGATCGCGCGCGCTCGGTGCTCGTCGGCTTCGGCCACGACAGGCCGAGCACGATCGTGCGCAGATCGTTGTGGCCGGGCGAGTCGCCCGCCGGGCCCGGTTCGGGCCCGCCCCGGCACGCGCCGGGCCGCGTTATATGCGAGGCCGAGACACGCCCGGCCGTGACCGGGCCGATCGCGCCGACGTGATCGGCCCGTGGCGTGCGGGTCATGGCTGTCCCTCCTTCCGGGCGGTGCGGGCTGTCAGTGGTCGAATCCAGGGGTTGAGCCCCACGCCCCGGAGCTGTGTGACCAGCAGGGGCAGTCGATGCGTTCCCTTCCTCCGGGGCGCGGGAGACTTGGGTGCGGCGCGGGGTTACCCGGGAGTGGTCTTGGCCGCGTGCCGCCAGCGTTCTCGGTAGTCCGCAGCCTGGTCGAGCGACCATCGCGGGAGCACCGGCGGGCCGCTGGCGAAGTCCGGGACCTCGGCCTCGAGGCTCGCGGCGCGGTCCAGGGCGAGCCGGGCGAGCGCGGCGGCGCCCTGGGCGGTGGCGTGCGCGGTGCGATACGGGGCGATCTCGATCTGCAGCAGGTCGGCCTGGGCCTGGAGCAGGGTCTTGACGTTCGTCAGCCCGCCGTCCACCCGCAGCGCGCCGTCGTCGAGGTCGGCCTCATCGTGCAGGTCGGCCACCGCGGCGGCGATCCCGTACACCGCCGCCGCCGTCAGCTGCGCGCGGCTCGCATCGAGCCCGAAACCCTCGAACACACCGCCGCGCGCGGTGTCGAACCCGGGAACAAACACCGTGCTTCCCGGCCCGGCGGTCTTGCAGGCCACGTCGATCTCCTCGACCCGCGCGATCGCCCCGATCCGGGCGAGCATCGTCAGCGCGGAGGCGGCCGCGTACACCTGCCCGTCCAGGGCGAAGATGCGGTGTTCGCCGACCTGCCATCCGGTCGAGCACGACAACGCGCCGCGCCCCGCGGCCGGGATGGATCCGATGTTGGCCAGGAAGAACGCGCCCGTGCCGTACGTCGCCTTCGCCTGCCCGGGTTTCAGGCAGCGCTGCGCGAGCAGCGCGGCGGGCTGATCGAGAATCACCGCGGCCAGCGGAGCCGGGAACCCGAACACCGTGGTCTCGCCGATCACCTCGTCGTTCGCCGCAATCTGCGGCATCTCCTCGCCCTCGAGCCCGAACACCGCGAGCAGTTCCGGGTTCCACGTCCCGGAGACCAGATCCACCAGCAGGGACCGGGAGGCGGTGGCCGCGTCGGTGACCGTCCGGCCGGTCAGCCGGTAGGTCAGCCACGCGTCGATCGTCGTGACCACCCCGGCCCGGGTGGTGTTCTCGCGCAGCCAGGCGAGTTTCGGGGCGGTGAAGTACGGGTCCAGCCGCAGCCCGGTGGCCGCGGCCAGATGCTCGCCGTGTTCGGCAAGGCGTCCGCAGATGCCGCTGGCGCGCCGGTCCTGCCAGGTCACCACCGCACTGAGCGCCTCGCCGCTCCTCGGGTCCCAGGCCAGGACCGATTCGCCCTGGGTGGCCAACGCGACCGCGTCGATCCCGCGCCCGGCCTGGGCGATCGCCGGGGCCGCCGCGGTCAGGATGCTGCGCCAGATCTCGTCCGGATCCTGCTCCATCCCGCCGCCGGGCAGCGCCCGGGTCTTGATCCGTACCGACTCGGTGGCCAGCACCTTCCCGGACCCGCCGATGACCACGGCCTTGGTCGCGGTGGTGCCCGCGTCGATCGCCAGGACGGTGGTCATACCAGCTCGTCCTCCTGCATCTCGGCGAGCTGCTCCGGGGTGCCGAACGACTTCGGGCCGGTGTACGTGCGCCGAGCGGTGAACAGCCACCACGCGGTGGCCACCAGCAGCACGATCCCCACCGCGACCGAGGCGTAGTTGAAGTTGTGCAACGTGACCGGCGCGGCCTCCGGCAGTACGAACAGGACCGTCTCGATGCTGATCCAGCCGATCACAATCCGGCCGACTGGGCGGCTCCACCTGCCGAGGGTGAACGGGCCCGGGACGAACCCGGCACCGAGCCGCAGCCGCAGGAAGATCGGGATCGCGTAGGCGGTGAACAAGCCGATCACGTTCACGCTCGTGATCGCGTAGAACGCGACCGACGACCACAGCGACGGGATCGCGAGCACGAATGCGGCACCGACCGCGAGCCAGACCGCGCCGATCGGCGTCTTGGTTCTGCGGGTGGTGCGGAACCACCAGCGCGAGCCCGGCAGCACCTGGTCGCGCGAGAGCGCGAAGATCAGCCGGGAGTTGGCGGTGACCGAGGACATCCCGCAGAAGAACTGCGCTCCCACGATGATCAGGAACAGCAGTTTCGCCGGCCCGACTCCGAGCGCATCGAGCATGATCTGCAGCGGCGGCACAGCCGCGGTCGCGTCGGTGCTGTAGTTGCCGAGCGCGAACATGAACCCGGTCAACAGGACGAATCCGACGATCCAGGAGACGTAGATGGAGCGGATGATCCCGCGCGGGGCGGAGCGGTCGGCCGCGGTCGTCTCCTCGATCATGTGCGCTGAGGCGTCGAAGCCGCAGTAGGTGTAGCCGGCCAGCAGCAGGCCGATCGCGGCCACGTACCAGCCGTGGGTGAACCCGGTGCCGTTGAACGTGGTCGTCAGAACGTATGAGACGGACCGGTGGTGGGTCGGCTTGAACAGCAGGAACGCGGCGATCAGCGCGACCCCGGCCACGTGCCAGTACACCGATATTCGGTTCAGGCTCGCCACCAGCTTCACGGCGAAGCTGTTGAGCAGCCCGTGCACCGCGAGGATCGCGCCGTAGATCGCCAGCGTCTTGCCTGGGGTCGCGGTGTAGTTCCACTGCAGCGCGATCAGCGCCTGCAGGAACACCGCAAGGCCGTAGTCGATCCCGGCGGTGCCCCCGAGCTGCCCGATCACGTTTAGCCAGCCGGTGTACCACGACCAGCGCGCCTGGTTGCGCTTGGCGAGCTTCGCCGACCAGTAGTACAGCGCCCCGGTGGTCGGGAACGCGCTCGCCAGCTCCGCCATCGACAGCCCCACCAGCAGGGTCAGGCCGCCGACCGCGAGCCAGCCCCATTCGATCTCCGCGGGCCCGCCGGTGTTGAGCCCGTAGCCGAGCAGCGTCATGCAGCCGGTGAGCACGGAGATGATCGTGAAGGAGATCGCGAAGTTGTCGAACCTGGTCATCGTGCGCGACAGGGAGCCTTGATACCCCATCTCGTGCAGCCGCCTCGTATCCTCGGCCAGGATCTTCTGCATCGGATCCTGCTTCTGCCGTTCAGCCACGGCACACCCCTCTCATCGCAAAACATGGATATAGAACGCTGTGGTGCTTCGACGGCCGGGCGCTCGGTGTGGGTCCGCGCTGCGGCCGGGCCTAACTCCCCCGGCACCGGGCGGTGCGGCGCCCGGTGCCGGGAGGCTTCGACAGCGGGGCTCGGCGCCCGCAACCGTGGGTTTCGGCGTTAGGGGCCCCGGACCCACCCCGGGCTCGGCGGCCCCGCGTGGCACTCGGCCCGAACCCGCGCCAGCACCTGCTCGCGCTGCCCGTACAGCGACCACGGCAGCGCGCTCGCGTACAGGCCCATCGCCCGCAGCACGTCGGAGGCCTCTCGCGTGCGGTCGCCGGCCCACAGGGCGTGGGCGAGGTACGAGAAGTCGATGACCGGGGTGAACCGGTGTAGAGCCTTCGGAAACCAGTCCTCGTACATATCGAGCGAGACCCGCAGCGCCATCTCCGTGCGCCACTGCCCGTTACGGCTGTGCAGCAGCGCCTGCTCCTGACGCGCCTGCTCGGCCGGATCCGAAACCCGCGGCGCCGCGGCGATCTTCGACTTGAAGTGCTCGACCAGCGCGACCAGCATCAGCAACTGGGGGTCGGAGTCGAACGGCGTCGAGAGAGCCACGTGCTGCGCGAACGCCATCATCTGCGCGTCCGAACCACCGTTACGCGAGCACAGGCTCGCCAGGAACCTCAGATGCCCCTCGCGGTGAAGGGGGTCGAGCTTGCGGATCTCCGCGAACAGATTCCACGGCCCGAGCAAGTCCTCGAGCCCTTCCGGCCCCGAGATTCGCACCGTCTCCGGCAGCACATTCAGCGGCGCCAGCGCGAGCATCGCGGCGAACGGGGTCGGATCGCCCGCGGCGGCCTCCACGGCCGTCCAGCACGCGCGTCGCGCGATCTCCGCGAGGCCCTTCGCCTGCTTGCGGTCGCCGTGATCCGCGGCACGCAGTGCCTGCGCCACCGTGCAGCGCGCATACAGCAGCCGCGCATCCGGGTTGCCCGGATCCTCCCGCAGCCACTGCGCCGCGACATCCGAGTCCGCGCACGCCGAGCCCAGCACCTGCGAACGCCACGCCCGCAGCCCCAGATCCCCGCGCGAGGCCGCCAGCACATCCGGAATGCCCGCCAGCCGCGCCGAACGCGCCGAGATCACCGCCCGCGCCAGCGCCTCATCCGGGCCCGCGACGCGATAGTTCAGCCCGCTCACACCGCACCGCCCCGCCCCGGCGCGGCCGGATCAGGCGGAGCCGGACAGCGCGCGATCACACACGTTCCGCGGCCACCGCGCCCGTGCCGGATCCTGACCGAGGCCGTAAGCGCCTCGACGATCGCCAGTCCCCGGCCGCACTCCTCGAACTCATCACCGCCGCCGCACGGCTCGCGCCACCGGCCCCGGTCCTGCACCCGCAGCATCGTGCAACGGGCGCTCACCCACACGGTCACGGTCACCGGGCCCGCCCCGTGCACACAAGCGTTGGTCACCAGCTCCGAGATCACACGCTCCGCGTCATCGGCCGCCTCGCCCGCACCCCAGACCGACACCACCAGCCTCACCGCCCACCGGCGAACCACCGGCACCTGAGAGAGTTCGGCGCCGAAGCGCTGGACCCCGACCCGCAGCCCGAGGCGGGAGCGAGCAGGCGTATCCACCTCACCCCGGCGTGCGGCCGACGCCGAGACGGGAGCGCCGCTGCGGACCATCCGCGGCCCCACCCCCAGCAGCGAAGTGGCCGGAGTGAGCAGGTGCGGCGCAGTGAACAGGCCCGCGCGCGCCGCATCAGTGAGCTGACCGAGCCTCACGGTTCCAGCTCCTTGCCTTTCAACCATTTCCGCTCCCGTGGTGGTCATCAGCGTTCGCACCTGCCGCTACCAGGCGGTCCAGCAGTTCCCGCTGGGCGTCGCTCAGCGACGCCGAGGAATCGGCCAACGCCTCGGCCAGCGATCGAAGCCCGCTGCCGCAGCGCAGCACCTCGACGATCTCGGGCAGGGGCACGCCCTTGTCGTGCGCGTTGAGCACCGCCCCGATCAGCCCCTGGTTGATCGCGGCGTGCCGCTCCTTGGCCGTATCCGAGTCCGAGACGGCAACCGCCAAACCCTGTAGGGCCATCCGCCGTGCGACTTGCGCAACACTCAGCACAGTGCGACCCTCCTGAAAGCCCCAATGACGTGCCGTCAACCGGAAACTACCGTCGGTGCAGCGGGCCGAGGGGGTACAGAATGTACCCCTCTTCATGATCTTGAACGTGGGTGTGAGGGGGACGCGGCCGCGGTGAGCCAGAACACGATCGGCCGTCGCGTGCGCGCGCTGCGCGAGGGCCGCGACATGTCCCGGGAAGACCTCGCGGCAGCCCTGGGCCTGTCGACCGAAACCGTCAAGAAGCTCGAACAAGGCGACCGGCAAGCCGATCCCCGCATCAGCCTCCTGAAAGCGATCGGCGAGGTCTTCCACGTCGAGATCACCAGCCTGCTCGAGGACGACGACGCCCCTGCCACCGATGCCGAAGCCGACGCGGCCGAGGTCGCGCTGCTGCGCGCCGTCCTGCTCGCCCCCACCCCCGCCGCTACCCGACACGCCGATCCGGCCACCATCTGGCGAGCGGCCGAGCACGGATTCGCCGGCTTCCAAGCCGGCCACTACAACCGGCTGCTGCGGCAACTGCCCGACCTGATCAAAACCGCCCGCGCGATGCCGGACGAACCGGCCAGCGCCCGTGGCGCCTACCGCGCCCATCACCTGGCCGCGACCACGCTCATGAAGTACGGCGGCGGCCCAGCCGCCTGGCACGCCGCGGAAAAGGCGGTCAGCTACGCCAAGACGAGCCGCGATCCGATCGCGATCGCCCTCGCCGCGCAGACCCTCGTCTACACGATGACCACCATCGGCGCCGCCGAACCCGGCCTGGAAACCGCCCTGACCTACACGCGGCAACTCGAAGACGACCTCACAAGCAGATCCGCACCCGCCAGCACCGCCCTCGGTATGCTCTGGCTCAAAGGCGCCATCGCCGCCGCCGAATCCGGCGCCTTCCGCGAAGCCCAGGACATGCTCAAACGAGCCAGACGATGCGGCGAGAACGTCCCGCCCGGCGCCAACCTGTTCTCCACCGGCTTCGACCAGGTCAACGTGCTGCTCTACCAGATCTCGATCGACAAGTCGCTCTCCCGCTACGGCCCCGCCGCGGACGGCGCCGACAGCCTCCGCCCGGCCGCCCTGGCCGCGCTGCCCCGAGAGCGCCGCACCCACCACCTGATCGAAGCCGCCGACACCTACAGCCGGCTCCGGCGCACCGACGACGCCCTGGCCGCCCTTCTCCACGCCGAACACGACAACCCCCGCGAGATCCGGACCCGACCCGCCGCCCGCCAAACCATCAAAACGCTGTTGCGCGCGCCGGGCCCGATCCCTGACAGGCTCCTCGCGCTCGCCATCCGCGCCGACGTGAAGGCTTGATACCGTCGCCCCATGACGTCGCGATCGATCAACCCCGCGGACACCACCCCGAACCGGCCGGTCCTCTACCTCATCGGCTGCGCCGCGGCACCCCTGCCCTACATCTCCGACGCCGTCACATACGCCCAAGACCGCGGATACGACACCTGCCTGATCCTCACCCCGACCGCGGCAACCTGGCTCGAAGACGACCTGCCCGAACTCGAGCAACTCACCGGACACCCCGTCCGCTCCGCCTACAAGAAGCCCGGCACCAAGGACGTCCTGCCCGACCCCGACGCGTTCCTCGTCGCACCGATGACACTGGCGACCACCACCATGTGGGCCGACGGCCACCAAACCACCCTCGCCCTCGGTCTGATCACCGAAGCCGCAGGCCGAAGGATCCATGACACCGCCGTCGGCCTTCCCACCCAGCCCATCGTCGCCATGCCCTACCTCAACGCATGGCAGGCCGCGCACCTCGCATTCGAACCCGCCGTCAACCGGCTTCGCGCCATGGGAGTCGACGTCCTGCTCGGCGACGACGGAGTAACCCCCCACGTTCCGCACACCGGACAAGGCAAGCCGCACGGCTTCCCTTGGCACCTCGCCATCGAAGCCGTGGACAGAGCCCTGACCGGAGAGTCTCTCAACCGACCTGGGCAGGCCCTCAGCCGTGCGGAACCCGACTCGTGCCTCAGCTGACAGACACATGCATGACCCTGGCATCGATGCAGCACATAGCGATGCGGTCGCCGCTGCCCGCTTCATGACGCCGCCACTCGAGACAGGCTCGCGACAAACGCGCCGCTCAGGTCTTGGAACGTTGGAAGGGGGGAACTGTTCGTCGGCGTTGGCGGCACGACCCAGCGTGGCTGCAAGCCACGATGCGCAACGCCTGGCAGCGGGACCCACGGGAGGAGCTGGAGACCGCGACCGTAGTGGAGGAGCTGGCGCCACCGGTGTAGTTCCGCCGGGGCGACGAGGAACACGCCAACGCCCTCCCAGATGAGGACCGGCCTCGCCAAGCGCCTGCTGTCTGCGAGGAAATCCAGTACACCCTCAGCTGTATCGCTGTCGGTCCCGACGAGATCCACGTGGCCGTCGGCCACCAAGAGCGGAACAGCCTTCGGATTGGTTGACCATGCCGCGTCGACCTGTTCCGCAGAAGCGCAACCGATCTCCTCGCCAGAGCTTCCAACCGGGTGAGGAGTCGTAAAGCAGCAGACCGGCTTGCAGACGCATGCGCCGCCGACGATCGCAGTGCCGGGCCATACACGCCAGCCGTACTGCGCCGCGAGAACGCGAGCTGCCTGAACGTTGGTCACTACCAATCCTCGCCTTGGGGTATGAGGGTCACTAACAGGAGACCGCGGCCGCGCGGTCGTCTGAAGCGCTCAATGCGCGTGCACATGTGCACCGGGTGTGCAGTTCGTCGTGCCGGATGCACAGATCTGGTCACCGCGTGGTAGCAATGTGTGTCTCGCTACACAGAACCCTGAGGAGGCGACCGTGCCGGACCCTAATCTGAGGCTGGCCGCTGTCATTGAGGAATCCGGTCTGAGCGCTAGCGCGCTATCGCGGCAGATTGGAGTGGTCGCTGCGGAGTGGGGTGTGACCAATCGCACCCACTACACCCAGGTCGGGCGTTGGTGCGCTGGTCAGATACCGCTGATCGGCACGCAACTTCTGATTGCCGAAGCGCTCTCCCGCAGGCTTGGCCGCCAGGTGGGGCTTGCAGAGATCGGGTTCGAAGGTGACCTCTCGAACCAAGCCGCGGACTGGAACTACCTGGAGGACCCCCGGCAAGCGGTTGAGATGGCCACCCGGCTCTGGCGCGCGGACGTGGCCCGCCTCGGCACCGTCAACGGCGCCGTGCCCGCAATGGCGATCAGCGGTGCAGCACTGCGCTGGCTCTTGGCGACGGATACAACGAACCTAGAGCGCGTGGATGGCGCAAGACCCGTGACCGCAGCGGAGGTCGAGAGCCTTCTCGCGATGTCGAGCGTCTTCACGAATCTGGACAATCGCTTCGGCGGCCGACACGCCCGTCTCGCGGCTGTCCAATATCTCGACGACCAAGTCGCTCCCCTCCTTCGTGGCCGTTACGACGACTCCACTGGGAAGAGGCTGTTCGCCGCCGCGGCCGAGCTCTCGCTCTGCGTTGCATGGATGGCGTATGACGCAACGCAGCACCCGCTTGCTCGTCGCTATTTCACGCAAGCTCTCGGTCTTGCCAAGCATGCTGGAGATCGTCGGCTCGGAGCGAGTGTCTTGTCGGCTCTCAGCCACCAGGCGAACCTCATCGACGAGCCCGAGACGGCACGAGATCTCGCCAGGGCCGCGATCCATGCTGCCCAGGATGCCGGCAGCCACACGCTTCTCGCTCAATTCGCAGCCATGGAGGCCCGCGCCCTTGCCTCCGCGGGTTCGCGCAACGAGGCGCTGCGCGCTCTCGGCGAGGCAGAGGAGCACTTCGCAGCCCGTTCCGCGGAGGATGACCCAGCATGGATCTCTTACTTCGATGACGCCGAACTGGCCGCGGAAGCCTCGCACTGCCACCTCGCGCTCGGCGACTTCAACCGTGCCGCCAGCGAGCTGGCCAACTTTCAGGATCAGAGTAGCGAGGAATACCCGCGAAGCAATGCCTTCGCCGGAATCGTACAGATCGAGGCACTCATTGGTGCAGGCGAACTCGAACATGCTGCTGAGATCGGGGAAGACGTGCTGTCAGCGTGCAACGCGCTTTCGTCCGCGCGCATCGATGTCTACCTCGATAATCTGCGCCGGCGCATCGAACCGGTCAAGCAGGCCAGCCCATTGGCAGAATTCGCGGACCAGCTTGGTCTGATCCAGACGCAGCGAGCAAGCAGATGGCCGCGGACTCTCCCTTAACACTACAGCGGCGTCCATTTGAAGCCACTGCTCCTGGAGGCCAGATCATCGACGCGTCCGCGCAGTTCGGTTACGGCACGTTCGTCCTTTGAGACCGCGCTGCCAGCGAGCCAGCAGATCATCCGAAGCCGTTGAGCGAGCGCGAGAGCCGTATAGCCCGACCAGGTGCGAACGTCGGTTCCGTACTCGTCTACGAATCCCTCGTACTCTTGCTCTGTGTGCCAGCCGAGATCGCGATAGACGGACGTGATAATCAAATCCCACTCACGCGCGCCGATGCTGACGGATTCGAGATCGAAGAGCACCAGATCTGCTTCTGGTGTTCGCAAAATGTTCCCGACGCTCGCGTCTCCATGGATGACCCGAGGAGTTAAGGCGAAGTCGAGTTCGCGCACGGCCGCCTCGTTGGCTTGGATCATCGCGCCGAGAGCCGCCTTTTCGGGCGCGGAGAGCACGGCGGACGCATCAAGCCGCTGGCGCATCGGCGGGTACGGATTCCACACCCGCAGCGGTACAGCCCCATCCCGCGGTACGGCGTGCAGCTTTCGGAGAACCGTGGCGAGTTCCCGCGTTGTAGCCCATGCGCCCTCTCGGTATACCCACAAGGTCACGGCCAGTCCATCGACTTCACAGAGTTCAGAGCCTGGCCACGGCTGATCAACGGGTACGCCGGCGCTGGTAAGCCACCGCGCGACGGACAGTTCGTACTGTGCGTCGCTAAGGCGCGCGGCCGCGGTGACCCGCGCGAGCACCAGACCGCCGGCAAGCTTGAACACAGCGCGCGTGCCAAGCCTGATAAGTTCGACAATTCCTGGGCGCAGCCCCACGCGTCGCGCCGCGTGGGCAGCCGCAGTTCTCGCTGTCTCTTCGTCGAGTGGTGCGTGGTCGGGCCGGTTACTCGTCACTGTGGCAACACTACCTTCGATTCGCACACGCGACGCCAACCTCGTCCGACCATCAGAATATTCCTACCTAGTGTTACATGGACATGCGGCCTGCGGAGTCTTGCACACTCATGAGGGCCTTGGCGTCCCGCGCACGCGTGGCCCCGCCCCGCACATCTCACCAGGTCAACGTGGCTTGAAGGAGCCGAGGCGGTCACCCATTGATCTAAGTCGCCAAAGCGCGTGCGCTTCGGCATTGAATGGCGCTGCGAATCGGTGAGCGCGTTCACCGGGATGCACACCCGGTGCACATGTGCACAGTCCAAGGGCGCTTATGCGCATACGGCTCACGGTGCCAGCATTCTGCGAAAGGCGCGATGCCCAAATCGGGCACGGGCCCGCTACTCACAGAATATGGAGCGACATTCATGAGCGACACCTTGATCGCACCGACCACCTCCGCTGAGCCGACCTCGGCCGCAGGCGGAGACACCGGCACCGACAGCCTGCTGCTCGCGGTCGAGGAACTGACGGCGGCGCACGACCGTCACGGCGCCGAGCGTTCGGACCCGACCAGCACGCAGAACAGCGGCGGCGACGACGGCGAGAATCGCGACCTGAACCTTCCCCGGGCCTAGAGAGGGACGAAAACATGGAGCACCGGCTCGTCACCGGAATACAGAAGGCGCTGGGCTGGGACGGGCCGGGCCCCATGGGCAGCACGTTCAGCCGCGGAGCCCTGGAGGACTCGACCCTCGTCGAGCGGATGTTGACCCCGTACCGGCTGCTGGAAGTCGTGCGCACCCGGCATCTGTCCAACCCGCAGCTGCGCTGCTATTCCGAGGGCCGCGAACTGCTGCCGTCCGCGTACCTGTCGGATGTGATCAGCCGACGCAAGCAGAGCGCCCGCCGCGCCGACATGGCCGCCGTGGGCAGCATTCTCAACAGCGGCGGCACTCTCGTGCTCGACACTCTCGACTCTTTCGATCCGACGATGGAGGTCGCCTGCCGCGCGCTGGGCTGGTGGTCCGGAGAGCTGGTCGGAGTCAACGCCTATCTCGCGGCCGGGGAAACCGAGGGATTCCGGATGCACTGGGATGACCACGACGTCATCGCCGTGCAGCTGGCCGGCGAGAAGTCGTGGGAGGTGCGTAGCGCCTCCCGCCCGGCGCCGATGTACCGCGACGCCGAACCCAACGTCGAACCGGGCGACAAGGTGCTGTGGCGCGGCACGATGCGCACAGGCGACGTCATGCATATCCCCCGTGGCTACTGGCATACCGCCACCCGCATCGGCTCCGGCACGGACGGGTTTTCCCTGCACGTGACCTTCGGGTTCACCAAGCGCACCGGAATCACCTGGATCCAGCACCTGGCCGACGACGCCCGCGCTCACGAGCTGTTCCGCACGGACCTCGAAGGGCTCGATGACCCCGAAGCGCGCAGCGAGCAACTGGTCACCGCGCTTGCCGAGCTGGCGCGCGAGCACGCCCCGACGCGGTACCTCGCCGACATCCGCAAGACCAGTGAACCCGCCCGGCACACGCCGCACGTCCCCGCGTTCGGCCCCCTGCAGAGCGCCGTGGCGGTCACCGAGTTCGAGCCCGTCATCACTGCGACAGGCGCAGCCGTGATCGTCGAGGCAGCGGGCAAACGCCTGAGCTTCGCCCCGCGAGCTGAAGCGGCGCTGCGCGTCCTGCTCTCCGGCCACCCGGTCCCGCTCACACACGCCGATCCCGACCTGCTCCAGGTCGCCGAATACCTGATCAAGGAGGGACTGTGCGCGCCGCTCAGCGACGAGTCATCCTCGGGCTATACCGGGCTCGTCCCACCCGCCAACTACTCCAAGCCGCTCTCGACCTCGGCCTGACCGCCCTCGACACCGCCTACAACTACCAGCACTTCGATGGCCACCGCGCCCTAGCGGCCGCGGCCGGCGAACTGCTGGACCGGTTCGAGATCTCCACCAAGGTCGGCTTCTTCCCCGACGGCCACAGCCTGGAACCCGCCAGGCTGCATGCCGCCGTCGAACAGACCGTCTCCGAACTCGGCCGCGCACCGAACACAGTCCTACTGCACAACCCCGAGTGCTCCCCACAGGCGTTCCAACGCGCCTGCGAGACACTGACTGGGATGCGCGACGCTGGCTTCTGCCAGGCGTGGGGCCTTTCGAGCTGGAACCCCATGCCGCTGCTCGCGGTCGCCTCACGCACCGAACCGGACGTCCTGATGGTCCGGGCCGGGCTCACCGTCCCGGCCAGAGACTTGGACGCCGCCGTGCAGTTGGCGGCGCGGCTCCAGCCGAAGCAACTGTGGGGGATGGCCCCGTTCGGCGGCAACGCCACAGATTCGGTGTGGTCGACGGTGGATACCAGCCAATTCCTCGAGCCCGGACAGGACGCCACCCGACTCCAGGCTGCCTTCGCCGCTGCGTTCACCATCCCTAAGGTCACAGCGGTAGCGGTGGGCACCCAACACCCATGCCACCTCGAACAGCTCCGCCACGCGGCCCAACTCCGCACCGATCCCAACACGATCGCCAGATACACGGCGCTGATAACGCGCCGCCATAAGCTGGTAGAAGCAGCAACCACCGAGGCTCAGGAGAACGCACCCGCATGACCGGACTACCCGCCTCCCAGCGCCTAGACCTGCGCAAGGTCGACATCAGCGATGTCCTCTCCCGCGTCGAAAATGCGTTGCAGCTCGAAGTGGCACCGGACGGTGTGATCAAGAAGCGCCGTTCGATCGGATTCCGGTCCGATCGCAACACCTGGGTCCGCGTCGAGTGCCGCGGGCTGGAACGGCTCGACGGGCAGGCATGGGGCCTGGAGGCGGCGCAGATCCTTGACCGTTTACCACTCCCACGCTGGCACGCCGGCGTCTCATGGCTCGACGACGACCGAGAGGTCATGTGGCGGGCAGATGAGACACAACTCGTCGACGAAGCTCCAATCGACAAGCCCACGAACGCCAAGGGACTTCCAGACCAATGGTGGGATGCCCTCAACGCGGCATTGGACGAACTCGCCAGCCACGAAACATCGCGAGTCGCCACGCCCGACTGCGCCCCGATCAGCGTCGATCGCATCGAGACCACCATCCGCAAGGCCTTCCCCGAATGCACCAACATCATGATCGATGAGTGGAGCACCGCCCACGCGGACTTGAACTGGGCGAACCTGACGGGCCCAGCCCTGTGGATCCTTGACTGGGAGGACTGGGGACGTGCGCCACGCGGGCTAGATGCGGCGAACCTGTGGTTCGGTTCGCTTGCTGTCCCCGACGTCGCCGCGAAGGTATATCGGGGTCGGCGCCAAGACCTGGACAGCAGGGCTGGCCAGGTTATGCAGCTCTTCAAATGCGCCGAACTATTGGCCTGGGCCGACGACAGCGAACCCTTGTACGCGCCCGCTCAACACGAGGCGAACCGGTTGCGAACGCTTCTATCTGAGCGCGGCGACGAGCCATCACATAGCTAAGAGCGTGCGCGGATAGGGGTGCCGCGCTGGGCGGTTCAGGACCGAGCATGGCAAGACGTGGGCGAAGGCTCATCCTGGTTGGCTGTGCCTTTGACCACGACGCAGCCAGGCGATGCGTCATCAACCGTCCAGTGTGGTGCCCCTATCCGCGCACGCTCTAAGGCGAATATTGTGGAGGAGAACGCATCCGCGATTCCCGACCAGGATGTCGTGATCGTCTAGATCGACGACGTGGCAACGTCCGCGTCCAGTCAGCGTGGGCAGGAGGCAGACTCACCATGTCGGGCGGGATAGCTGTGTGTTAGGACAGCTCGCAGAGGATCGCTGTGGCATCGTCATGGATCTTGCCTCGAGGCCAGCGATGTCCTTCGGGGTCTTCGTGTTCTGCTTCGCGGACAGCGGCGATGAGGGATCCGGGGCCGTCGCTGGTGACGAGTTGGAGTGTCTGCGCCCACGACTGCTGCCTGAAGCGGTCGTTGAGTCTGCTGGCTCCGTCGCTGAGCAGCAGCGCGTGGCGGGCTTCTGAGCGTTTCGCGGTGGCGGTGAGCGAATGCTTGGCGACGTCTGGGTCCGCGGCGGCAACGAAGAATCCGCCTTCGCGGTTTCGATGGGCCCGGAGTTTGGCGACGTACTCGGCGCGCGCTTTCGCGTGTGCGGCAGTGCCGCCGATAAGGGCGTCCATCTCGGCTCGGTAGCGGCGTCCGATCTCCGCCTCGCGTTGGTCGGTGACGACGGTGAAGTCGCCATGGAGGCCCGCAAGCACGAGCGTTGAATCCGCCAAGACGAGGTAGTCGAGGTGCTCGCTACGCTCACGCAGGATCACGACGGTGGCCGATGGTGTCCCGGGGTGAGCGAGATCGCAGGTTGCCTGGTGGGAGGCAGCGACTTCGGCGATCGCGCTGCTGAGCGCGTGAGTAAGCTCGCTGTCGGCGTCGTTGTGGAGGTTCGCGAGCAGGCATGTGCCGAGTTTCCGGGTGTACCAGGCGACGCCGTGTGCGCATCCCCCGTCGTCGACGCCTGACAGCCCAGCGCCGTCGAGGAGAACCGCGGCGTGGGCGACCGAGCCGGCGAAGTCTTCGTTCTCCAGCTGTCCAGGTGCTCGATCGGTTGCGATGGTTACGCGCATCAGTCCAACACCGCGGCTTCCTGGTAGAACGGGGTGAGCTTTTCGATGGTGATCGGCTCGCTGCTCTCGGGATCGTACTCGCAGCGCAGCAGCACGGAGAAGCACCGATCCCCGAGTTGCGCGTGGAGGTCGGAGATGCCCGAGCGGATCATTTCGATCACGCCCAGCGAGCCTTGCGGGTGGATGCCGGTGAGAATCATGATCGTGCCCTGCCCGTCGGGTCTCCGAAGCCGCCCGAGGTAGGCGATATCGAACGGCTGGGGCGGCTCGTGGTCGATGCCGGAGGCGTGGGTTAACCCGGTGGATCGGTCATGGACCATCCACGGACCGCCGTCTTCACGCGTGAACCGCAGAATCGGGTCGGTGGCGAGCACGTTTCCGATCACGCGGGAGATTCGGGGTCCGCAGATGGCTACGACATTGGACCTGTTCACATTAAAGTCGACGTCAGAGGCGATGGTCTCGTACGACACCTTCATACCGAGGTCCTGAGCGGTCTGCCCGAGCCTGCGCGAGCCGAGCACGTCCTCGGCTGCGATCACCGGTCGCGCTCGGATCCTGTCTTGCTTCAAGGGCATCGCGATCACCACCTGCCCGTCGCCGAGGAACCGGCCTGCGCGCCCGGCGAGCCCGTGCGGGCCGTCCGCAGCCGACTGTGATCGCCTCTGAAAGAATCGGGCTCGCGTCGGCTCGTCGGCTCTGGCCAGCGCGGAGTCGAGCGCGCGCTGCATTTCCGCTCGAGGCGTGATGCTGGCCCCGCGTTCTTCCCACTGACATACGGTCCTGTATGCGACTCCGAGGTAGGCGGCGTACTCACGCTGGCTCATATGCAGCGCCTCGCGGAGCCAGAGCGCCTCTTGCCCTGTCCAGGTATCAACGCTCGTCACGCGCCCTCACCCCCTTCGTGCCGCACAGTAGCGGGCTATCAGCTATCATGACCACGTGGTGAACGTGACGGCACGCCGATTTATCGGCCCCCTGGCTCCCTCTGGGCAGCTCAGGGGCCAGGTGTCCGCTGCGCGCTGACCTATCCTGACTCCAGGCTCGGACCCGTGAGCCAGGGGGTGAACTTACGACCCCCCTGCTGGTTCCTCCCACCTGGAGTTTCCGTGTCTCAACCATCTTCACCCGGCCGTATGACTGCCGGTGACCTGCTTAAACAGCTCGCCGACGCCCACCAGGACGCGTTAGGGAACGTCCGAAATGCCAGTTCGCTGGCGGCGCTGGATGAGGCGCGCAAGTCGAGCGTCGGCAAGTCGGGTTCGCTGGCCGCGATCCGCCGCGAGATCGGCTCGCTCGATGGCGAGGGTCGCAAGACGATTGGCGAGGCGCTCTCCGCCGTTCAGCAGGAGGTTGCTTCGGAGCTGACTGTGCGCGAGGAGCAGTTGCTCGATGCCGAGCCGGTGCTCGCCGAGCCGTTCGACGTCACGCTTCCCGCCAGCGCAGTCGGCAGCGGCGGTCTGCACCCGACCGTGCAGATGATGTACGACCTCAACGATGGGTTCACGGCGCTGAACTTCACGGTTTACGAGGGCCCTGAGATCAGCTCCGAGCTGTTCGAGTTCGACTATATGAACTTCCCCGCCGACCATCCAGCGCGCGAGAGCATGGACACCTACTGGCTGGCCGGCTCTGCGGGGAAGGGCGGCGAGGAACGGCTGTGCCTGCGGCCGCATCTGACCGGCGCCTCGATCAGGTATATGCGTACGCACGGGGCGCCGTTGCGGATGGTCTACCCGGGGCGCGTGTACCGCAACGAGAGCACCGATGCCCGGCACGAGCGGGCGTTCTTCCAGTACGAAGCCCTCATCATCGACCGGGACGTGCCTCTGACAGCCGGTAAGTTCCTCGTCGACACGATCCTGCAAACGGTGTTCGGGCGACCCATTCAGACTCGGATGCGCACCGGGTTCTTCCCCTTCGTCGAGCCCGGCTTCGAGATCGACATGGAATGCACCGTGTGCGACGGAGCAGGCTGCCGCACGTGCCACTACGTCGGCTGGCTGGAGGTGATGCCGGGCGGCGCACCGCACCCGAACGTGCTGCGCGCCGGCGGGCTCGACCCATCCGACTGGACCGGGTTCTATGTGAACGTCGGGCTCGACCGGCTGGTCATGATGCGCTACGGCATCGACGACGTACGCCTGCTGCACAGCGCGGATCTGCGCTTCCTCGGCCAGTTCAGATAGGACATGCCACGATGAAGATTTCCCTGGACTGGGTCTGCGACTACGCGGATCTCCCCGAACATCTCTCCTCCGAAGACCTCGCCCGTGAGCTGACTCTCAAGACTGTGGAGGTCGAAGCCCGCCTCGAGACCTCCGAACCCCTTCGGCACGTCGTCGTTAGCCAGATCGTCGGGCTCGACGTGCAGGAGAACGGGGCCGCGGCCGCATTGTGCGCGATCGGCGACGGCGGAGAGATCACCGTGGTGACGCGGGCAGGCAACCTCTCCGTAGGCTCCCGAGTCGCGATCGCCTTGCCAGGTGCGACAGTGGATGGGCGCAGGATCGAGCCGACGTTGATCGGCGGCATCCTCAGTGCCGGGTACCTGTGCCGGGCGGCAGACCTCGGCCTGGACAAGCTCTTCCCGCCCACCGGGCCCGCGGACGCTCTACTGCTGAACGAACTCGCATCGGAACCTGGCGCGCTTCTGGCCGACGAGATCCCGTGGGCGGACACGATCCTGGAGATCGACAACAAGTCGCTCACCAACCGCCCGGACCTTTGGGGCCACTACGGCATCGCCCGGGAACTCGCAGCGATCGCGCGCGTGCCCTTGCACCCGCTGTGCCCGCGGCCCGCGCCAGCCCGTCCGTCCCAGAGCACGGGTCTGATCGGGACGGTCGACTCGCGTGCCTGCCAGCGTCTGACACTGGTGGAGTTCGAGCTCGACGGAACTCTTCCCTCGCCGCTCTGGCTTCGCTCGCGCCTTGCCCGGCTTGGCGAGGCGAGCATCAACCTTCCCGTGGACCTGGCCAACTACGTCATGTTCGCCACCGGCCAACCGCTGCACGTCTACGACGCCGAAAAGCTCGCGCTGCCGGTCTCGGTAACGCTCGAGGACGAGCCCGTCGAGATGGACCTGCTCGACGGCAGCACCGTGCACGTCGCCGCACCGGCTCCGCTCGTACGCGACGCTTCAGTACCCATCGCACTCGCGGGGATCATGGGCGGCGCTCACAGCGCCGTCACCCGCGACTCCCGGCGCTTCCTACTAGAAGCAGCCTGCTTCCGTCCCAAGGTCATCCGGCGCGCAGCGCTGGGCCTGGCTGTGCGAACCGAGGCGGCAGCGCGTTTCGAGAAGGGGCTCGACACCCAGCGCGTGGATGAGGCGATTGACCTGTACCTGACGCTGCTCGCGCTCGCCGCACCGCTCGCGCACGCCACGCGGTATCAGGATCACAATCCGACCCCCACCGAGGGCGCCTATATCGAGGTGCCCGTCGACTTCCTGAACTCGCGCATCGGGCTGGTCCTCGACGCGAAGGAGATCACTGGAACTCTCGAGGCCCTGGGCTTCGCGGTCGATATCGCTGCCGACACCGTCAGGGTGATCGCCCCGACGTGGCGCTCGACCGGTGACGTCTCGATTCCCGACGACGTCCTGGAGGAGGTCGCCCGGATCCACGGATACGACGCGATTCCGGCCGCGACGCTCGGCGGCACGTTCACCCACCTCTCCCCCGCCCAGATCCGGCCGTTGGATCGGCGTGTGCGCGAGCAGTTGGCCGCGCGCGCCGATATGCAGGAGGTCGTGACCTATCCGTGGAGCGCGGAGCACACGCTGCGCGCGAGCGGACTCGACCCGGCCGCCGGAGTGGCCTTCGACGGGGCTCCCGCCCCGGACCGCGCGTCGCTGCGGCCCTCACTCATCCCGAATCTGCTCGAAGCCGTCTCCCGGAACCTCCGTCATGCCGCAGCCTTCGAGATCTTCGAGGTCGGCACCGTCTTCGCGGGAGGCGAGCACACGCGATTCGCCGGTCATTTCGAGCCGATGCCCGGCCAGGGCAAGCGCGCCGCGGCGATGTTCGTCGGTGCCGATGGTCCCCGGTTGTTCCTTCGCGCCAAGGGAGTGCTGGAGATGCTCAGGCGGCACGCCCACCTCACCGACTTGGAGCTCGCCCAGTCCGACGGTGCCGGGGCCGAGTGGGCCGACTCGGCCCTGCGCCTTGATCTGAATGCCGGCGGTCGGCGCGTCGGCACGCTGGGGCTGGTCGGGACCCGCTGCAAGCGCCTATCCGGGATCGACCACACGCAGGTGGTCGCCTTCGAAATCGATCTCGACGCTCTTGAGGTGCAGCCGACGCGTGAGAACGCCTATCGGGCGGTTTCGGACCTACCCGAGAGCGACTTCGACCTGTCCGTCGTCGTTCCCATCGACACCGTGTGGGCGCAGGTCGAGGCGAGTGCGCTGTCCGCGGGCGGGTTGGTGGATCGGGTCGGGTTCGTCGGCGAGTTCCAGGGAGGATGGGTGCCGAGCGGGCACAAGTCGACGACGCTGCGCGTCACGCTCCGCCCGCAGAGCACGACCTTGACCGCAGAGGATATCGCGGCCGCCCGCACCTCAGTGCTTGGTGCGCTCTCGCGCGACATCGGAGCCCACCTGCGCAGCTAGCCGGGAACAAGGAACACCCGGGGCCCTGTCGTCGAGGGCCCCGGGCGTCGCCTGTCAGACCCGGGTGGAGTACGGGTCGGGCAATCCGAACACGGAGGCGAGTACCGGGTCCGATTCCAGCCGCGAGCCCATGGTCGCGAGGAACGCGGTGGTGTATTCGTGGCCTGGGAATACGCGCATCCACGGTTGGGCGTAGACGAACCACAGGCTGAGTCGAGGCAGCGGGCTCGGGTTGGCGGTCGCGGTGTGCAGGAGATTGGCGTGGAAGATCTGAACATCGCCAGGCTCGAGCAGGAGCGCGAGAGCGCGCTTAGGTCCCCGACAGGTCTGCTCGGCAGCCGGCAACCGGTGGCTGCCAGGGTAGACGAGTGTCGCGCCCGATCCCGGCCCCACGGGGGTGAGCGCGTACATCACCTTGACCATGACCGTGGAGTCGTGGTGAGGCACGCCGTGAAGATGAACGATGTCGGAGTGGACGCCGGTATGCGCGCTCGTCCGGGCGGGCTTGGAATGCCCATAGGAGGCCACCAGGTGCGGCACCGTTCCAAACAGCTCCGTGAGCATCGTGATCAAGGGCGGCGCGGTCGCCAGTGCGAGAAACTCCGGGCGCACCTCGACGATGCGCGGCAGCTGTACCTCGAGCGGATCCTCCGCGATGTTCCGCTGGGCGCATAGCGCGTGGCGAAGCAGCATCCGCATCTCCTGCACCCGCCCGGCATCGAGGGCGCCGCGCACGACACCGAACCCGGAGCGGCGAAAGGCGACAGCGAACTGGTTAATAGCATTCGCGGGCTGGATGTGCTGGTCAGCCTTCACCTTACGCCCTGCCTCGCGATCGGCGAGACGGCTGTCGCGGCTACTACAGCTGCCTTGACCTCGTCCATAACCTGCGGCCAAGTTTCTTTTTCGTCTTGGAAGACGAGTTGTGCACTCTCGTACCATCGAGTGGGGTTTCGGTGCGTGCCCCAGATCCAGGCCGGCCAATGACGCAAGCCGATCAGCGTGGGCACCCCGAGCGCGGGAGCAAGGTGCGCGGTCACTGTGTCGGCGGTTACGACGAGGTCGCACTGCGCCATCACTGCGGCGGTATCCATGAAGTTTCCGATCCCGACCGTGGCCACGTTCCGGGGCACGGCCCGCAGGTCGCGGTCGCGGTGCAAGCACACCAGCCGGACGTTCGGCACCTCGGCCAGCCGTTGGAACAGCCTGAGCGGGATCGAGCGGTTCGGGAACCCGCGCCGCACGGTACTGCGCCAGGCGATCCCCACGATCACCTCCCCTGGCTCCTTAGGCACTACCGGTTCGCGGACCGGGACGCGAAGGTAGGCGGGCATCGGCCGCACGGCCTCAGTGCCGACAATACCGGGAAGCGAGAAGAGCCGCTCCCACCGGGCATCGTCAGGCCACGTCGTGCTCTGCGCCTGCGTCTTCGAGATCACGGTCGTGCCGGCCAGGATCGGAGCGCTCCTGACAAGATCGAACAAAGCGTCGTGCACCGCGACGACAATCTGCTCGGCGCGACCGAGTAGCGCTGGAACGTGGCGCAACGCCATGATCGTGTCGCCGAAACCGAGATCGGCCACCACGATCACACGGCGGCACGCCGTTCCGTCCCAGGGGCGCACCCCGGTGACGCGGTCTACTGCCCAGGACGGGTGAAGGTTGTACTCCTCCCATCCAACCCGGCAGTTCGATACGCGCAGGAGCGCTTCGCCGATCTCATACCGCTCCCGCTCCGGAAGAATGCTGGAGCGCGCAGCAGTAAGTAAGGTGAGGGCGTCGTTGTCGGCGCCGGCCCGCGCAAGTTTTTCCGCCCGCGCCAGGCGTTGTTGTACCGGCTCGGAGATACGCGTCACCACGACTGAAGCACCCCTCCCTCTCCAGGTTCCAACTGGCACAGAAGCAGCTTGAACGCACTGCGGCGCGGGGGCAGCGCGTGCATCATCCGATCCTGGAGCGGCAGATGCCTGCGCAGGCTCCGTGGAAGATCCATGAAGCTCTGGGCACGCACGACCCTCACCGACCCAATGCCCGTCTCCCCGTCTCGCTTGCCGTGCGACCAGCGGTACGCGGGACGACCGTCAACGCGCGCAGAAGGGCGATTCGCTCGTGCTGCGGCCGAGGCAGAGAGACGGTCGAACACGAGGTAGGCGCCCGGGAACGCGTACGCGGCATCCGCGAAGAACCGCGTCACGACATCAGCAGGCTGGTACGCCAGGACACCCTCCAGCGTGATGATCACGCGATCCGGGCGCGTGGCGTCGAGTGCATGAGCCCAACGCTTCACATCCATCCCATCGCTGGCGAGCCGCACGACACCTCGGGCCGGCAAGAGGTCATCGCGCAATTCGATGATCTGAGCGCCGTCGACTTCGACGTACTGGCGGGCGGCAACAGGCAAGCGGTCTGCACGCGTATTGAGCCCGACCCCGATCTCGACGATCACGGTGTCGGCATCAACGAGGTCGGCGATCCACCGGTCCACCAGGAGATTGCGCAGGCAGCAACCAACCCGGGTGGAACGATCCACGACCTGCTCGCCGAAGCGTTGACGCACGCGCGCGGCGAGTTGTGCCGCCGCCGTGTCTCCGAGCACCGGCCGCGCTGAGACGGCGTCCTGGGCCCTGGCCCAGAACGGGATCAACGCGGTCCGGCTGAGCGGGTCGAGTTCCATCACGTCCTTCCCGGGTGCAGCAGCGGATAGGGGAAGTCGTCGAGCGTGACGCCGGCGTCTGCGGGGACGTACAGCACCGCCACTCCGATTCGCGGCCAGGCAGTGTGGTTCGCTCCGCTGTAGTGAACGGTTAGACCGTGGTGAACGCAGCTTTCGCCGGGCGCCAGTGGAACTGCCACATCGGCGAACTCCTCCAGCATCGCCGGATCTATGTCTAGTGCCTGTTGCCCGCCGGTATCACGATGGTCGATCTGCCCGCGGTGGCTCTGCGCGAGGTAGTGAACGCATCCGTTGGCTTCGCTCGCCTCGGTCAGCGCCGTCCAGCTCGTGATGAGGCTCTCGGGCCCGAGATAGGGGTAGTACGGCAGGTCCTGGTGCGGTTCCAGCGGCTCTCCCACCCGTGGCGGCTTGTGGAACAGCAGGCTCGTCAGAACTGCGGCTTCACGGCCGAACAACTCGGCCATCGCGCTGGAGATGCCCGGGTCCAGCGCCTGCGCGCGAAATGCCTCGCTACGGTGGCAGACGTGCAGTGCGACGCGGACGTGGCCTTGAGCCCCCGCACGCATGAGATGGTCCTCTGGCAGCGAGGACGGCGAACCATCAAGTCCGAGCAGTTCGGCAGCAGCTGCGTTGAGGGCGGGAAGTTCACCGGACTTGAGCGCTGGCCCGAGTACGGCGAACCCGTTGTTCTGAAAGCTGGTGGTCTCATCAGCTGTGAGCACCGGCTTTTACCTCCTTCGACAGCAAGACCGGCTCGGTGCCGACGATTCGCGCGGCACCGAGCCGGGTCAGCGTTGGACGATGACTACTCAGTTCGCCGCAGGCCACGACCAGTTCATCGCGCCGCCCTGCGCGCGCTCGTGGGCGCCGGCGACCACCTCCTGAGCCGTGGCCGCCGGCCACGACCAGTTCATCGCGCCGCCGACCGCCCGCTCGTGCGCCTCGTCGAGCACGTCGTGCTCCTCGACGCCGAATGTGGCACCCTGCGACGCGTCCAGCAGCCAGGCCAGCAGGTCGCGACCGGTCTCGTGGTGGCGCTCCTCATCCGCGCCGATCTGCGCGTACGCGGCGCGCACGTCCTCGAACGGCACGCCCGCGAGCTCCTCAATCGCTGCGGCCGAGTAGCCCTCGTGCACGATGTTGATGTCGAGCAGCGCCGCGTACGGATTCCCGGCCGCGGCAGCCGCCTGGAGACGCGACCAGTGCGAGTCGGCCGCCAGCGTGTCCGCGAGTCCGGCGACCTTCGCGTCGAGCGTGCCGCGCTGGTCCGCCGGGACCAGCGCCCGCAGAATCTCGTAGTGATGGGCCTCGTCGGCCATCTGGGCGGCGAGCTGTCCGAGAATCGGCGCGGGGATGAGGTGCGCGCAGTCCGCCACGATGTGCGCGAGCTGAGCCACGACCTTGAGCTCGTCCACCGCGCGGTCCGCCAGCCACGCACGCAGCTCCGGCTCGGAGAGCGCGAGCCCTCCGTCCGCGTCGAAGAACCCCTGCCGGATCTCGCGGCGCACCGCTTCCTTCGATGCGTCGAACTGCTCGAGTACGGATTCCAGGTTGGGCATATCTTCCTCCGTCGGTTAAGCGGGAATCGCTGAATGTGGTCAGTGCCGGGGTTCCATGTGCTGGGTGCCGTAGAGCTTGAACCGACGCCCGTCCGGGAGCTGGCGCATCCCCGAGGACACCTCATGGATGAGAGCCGCGAGAGCGTCCTCGAGCCCGGTGTACTGGAGTTCCAGGTGAGCTACCCGTTCCGCCAGCGAGGGATCGTCGGCTGAAGCTGTCCGCGTATGGGTCAGGCGTAGCGCGAGGATGGTGAGCCGATCTATCACTGACCCGATGGTTTCTGTGTGCATCGGCGTGTCGGCCGTGGCCGCCGTCCGGGTGTCGGTCTTGAGGTCGAGCGACAATACACCGTCGATTTGTTCAATCAGGACATTACGCTCGAGGTTGAGCCGATCGATGGAGCGCTTCACCGCAGCAACACTCGAGTCGTCTCTCACATCGCGGGTGAGGTCCTCCGCATCCCATAGGCGGGCATTGACACCGTACAGATCCTTTACGAGGCGACCAACCAGCGTGCATGAGCCAGGCTGAAGTACTGATGCGAGCGAGGAGAGCCTCTGAACGCCTGCATCTGCCAACACGGCCTCAACCACGAATCCGGCCTCCTCTCTTCAGCGGGTGAGACACCACCCGCCAGCGTCCTGTCGCACGCTGTGACTATCAGTGTTCAGCGATAGAGCGGGCAGGTGAATGCCAGGCCGCTGCATCACTGCTGTATTGGTGCTGCATTACTGCTGCATTGGCGATGAACCGCCCGACGCCGAGCCGCCTCGAGGTCGTCCGATAGCCAGTCCCGGCGGTTACAGGGCCAAGCGGATCGTCGGCGGTCCAGCTCTCCACGGTGCCGTGCGGGATCCGGCCCGGTGCCCGCGACGAGCACTTCCGGTTGGAAGCGCGGATCGCGGGCGTGACCCCGGTGCCATGCCGCCCAGCCCACGAATGAGTCCACCGCCGACTGATCCCACATTCCCGGCCGACGCCCCGCGAGCCGTTCGCGACACTCCTGATCGGCGGCGTCGACCAGGCACGGTGATGCCGTCGAGCAACGGTGCCGAGTCCAACGCCAGGACTTCGCCGAGCGGCGCCTGACTGGCCACCAGCACGTCCGTGCCGCGGCCTTGATACTCCAGAGCCCGACACACCCAGAACTAACTTGGTGCCCCGCAAGAGGCGCAACACCCGGGAGCGGGCGATCAACAAGCTCAAGCAGTTCCGCGCGGTCGCCACCCACCACGACAAGCGAGGCTATGTCTACCTCGGCACGGCGACGGTCGCCACCCTCATCATCTGGCTCCAGTCGTGACGATGGCTCGACAGCGGACGTTGAAACCCGGTGGCCCTCGGCAAAGACCTCGTGCGATCGTGGCTCGCGTGAGTGAGAGTGAGTGTGTTTTCTGCGAGATAGTCGCCAGCCGGCTGCCGTCATTTCGGATCCTCGAGGACGAGCACACGGTGGCGTTCTTGAACATCAGACCCGCTGCCCCGGGACACACCCTCGTCGTTCCCCGCGCACACGCACAAGACCTCTGGGAGATCTCCGAGGACACGCACGGCCGGGTTGCCGCGATGGTGCATCGGGTCGCCGGTCTGCTCAACGCGGCTCTCGCCCCTGAAGGGATGAACGTGAAGCACAACACGGGAAACGCCGCAGGCCAGGACATCTTCCACTTCCACACACACGTAGTCCCACGATGGCGCGGCGACAGCCTGAACCTCACATGGCATTCCCCGCGCGCCTCAGAAGACGAACTCGCAGGCATCCTGAAGCGAATCAGCACACACCGCCGCTAATCCCCGAACGCACCTCGCCACGCCACACCCGCCATGATCGACCGGACAGACTTTAGTAGATCAGCGCGACAACTGCGCCCAGAGTTAACCATGGGGCGAGCGGGATTTGCCTGGTGGACCTAGCCGTTCGTGTTGTGAGTGCGGCAATGGCGGCGATCGCGAATCCTGCGAAGAGGCCCCGTAGCGCGAGAGTCCAGGACTGATAGCCCGTCAGTAGCGCCAGATATGACAGAAGTTTAACATCGCCCAATCCGAATTCGCCGCCGGCGATGACAGCAAGGGCGAGGAACCCTGCGCCGACGGCGAGTGCAGCCAAAATAGCGCGCACCAGTGGCGTGACGCCATCCCCAGCTGGCACGGCGAGGAGCAGGCCCACGAGACTCGTGCAGGCCGCGGGCCCGAGGAGGATGTTCGGGATCGTGGATGTGGCGAGGTCGATGGCGGAGAGCGGGACGGCGCAGGCGGCGAGTGCGAGGTATGCCGGAAGCGCTGCGCTGTGCGCGAAGCGCGCGGCCACGGCGGCCCCCACGAGCGCCCCAAGAGCGATCTGAAGCCAGGGAGCCAGCACGATGGGCGCGCTCCCGTGTCCGTTCCGGGCTGTAGCACTGAGTCGTGTTCGCGTGGAGATGAGCGCCGCCGACGCGGCGCCCGCGAGAACCCCCAGGCCCGCAACGAACACGTCCACTGTACATTTCCCCAGGTCAATGAATCATCAGCTTGCGAGCGACTATAGGCAGACAGGCGCCGCCTCGTCCACCTTGCCGGTGGTCCCCATGGAGCCCAGCTATTGATCACGGATTGATCTCGATACAAGGAGTTGCCCATCAACACGCTTGCGTAGCCCGGAAAGCCCAAGATAGTAATGGGTGGCCACATAGTCCGGTTCATACGGGAAGGGCGGGGTGGACCGCCATGTCGCGCTGCAGACGTTTCGGGTTGTTAGCGGTGTTCTTGGGAGCGTGCACACTCACGGTCGCGGGTTGCTCGAGTTCCGCGCAGGGATCGCGAGCGGTCGGCGGCACGCCGACCGCGGCCGGCAGCGCACAGACAACCGCTACGCCGACAGCTGCCGCGAGCTCCAGCAGCGGCGGCTTGAACGTCCCTGGCACGTCGGGCCCGTATGCGGCGCAGAAGCAGGCCGCGCTCTTCGCGTACGAGGGAATGGTCAATGACTGGGTCTCTGCTGGCTTGACCGCGAACTACAAGGATCCGGTGCTCTCGAAGTACGCCTCCGGCGACGCGTTGGAGCTCATCACCAAGGCGCTGATGGGCGAGCAGTCCAAGGGCGCCGTTTCCAAGGGCTCCCCGACGGTGACGGACATCTCGTTCGGCCAGATGGTCCCGTCGAGCGATCCGACCGAGATCGTGATCAACAGCTGCTTTTCGGACGCCGCATGGCTCGAGTACAAAGTCTCTGACGGAAGCCTGCTCAACGACGTACCGGGTGGAAAGCACCGGACCCAGGTGCTGGCCAAGAACGAGAACGGCGCCTGGAAGATCGACCAGTTGGCGATGAACGCCGTGGGCACATGCTGACCCCGATACGCGCTGGCATAGCCATCGGATGTGCCGCAGCGCTCGCATTGGCAGGCGCGGGGCTCGCTTTCGCGGACGGAGCCGGTGGGGGAACCCAGTGCATCGCGGGCGGCGACTCGTGCACCGTGTCGGTGAGCGTGCCGGGTTCCGGCGCGAGCGCTACAGCGAGTGCTACGGGCTCGGGTTCTCAAGGCGGTGGGGAGAGCGATCCGTCGCCGAGTCCGTCGCCGACGAACACGCTGTCGTTGCCTTCGGCGTGCACGTACACCGCGGATCCGACCTATGTGCCGCCTGCGGGTACTGATACCCATGCGGGGCAGAAGGGGGCGTGGTATGTGCTTTCGTGCCCGGACGCGCTTAAGGGCGGGCTCGGGTTCACCTCGACGAACTCCGTGGTGTGGTTGACGAACCCGCCGCCCGCGACGGCGACAGCGCCGTCGGCGCAGCAGTTGGCCGCGCTGGCCGCGGCCGAGTTGAAGCTGTCGACGCCGGTGATCGGGTCGAGCCCTGTCGCGGGCGGCCCTGAGCTGGTGGGTGTGCCGATGTGGGTGTGGGCTTCGTCGTCCTCGTGGTCGGCGAAGTCGGCAACGGCGTCGGCTGCGGGTCTGTCGGTGACGGCGACCGCGACGCCGGTGTCCGCGACCTGGTCGTTCGGCGACGGTGCGACGATCACGTGCGACGGTCCGGGCACGGTCTACTCCCCCGCCGACGGGGCCGACTCTTCGAGCCCGACCTGCGGGCACACCTACACCCGGGTCGGCGCCTTCACCTTAACTGCCACGGTGACCTGGAAGGTGACCTGGGCCGGGGCCGGCGCGACCGGGGTGTTCAACGGCATGACCACCACCGCCAGCGAGCCGGTGACCGTCGAGCAGTCCAACGCCGTGGTCACCGGCTGACCGCCCGCACCCGTCCCTCAACCTGTCCGATCTGCACCAGCCTCCGGGATCAGCCCATGCCTTTCTTGCCCTCCACCACGCTCCGCCCTGCCGCGAAGGAGAAGGACACACCGAACCGGCTCGCTTCGGCGGGCAAGCGCAGATCGGTGCCCTACGCGATCCTCGGTGTCGCCTTGATCGCCACGTGCGCGCTCGGGGCGCTGCTGACCTCGGTCAGCCTCGGCTCGCGCGACGCCGTACTCGCCCTGTCCTCCACGGTGCGCGCCGGACAGGTCATCACCTCGGGTGACCTGCGCAGCGTCCAGGTGTCCGCGGGCTCCGGCGTGACCTTGATCCCGGCCAGCGAGTCCGGGTCGGTCATCGGCCGCACCGCCGCGGTCACGGTGGAGTCCGGAAGCCTGCTGACCAGGGCGGAGCTGGGCACCTCCACAGTGCCCGGCAGCGGGCAGGCCGTGCTGACGGTGCTGGTCAAGTTCGGCTCGTATTCGGTGGACCTGTCCGCTGGGGCGCACGTGGCGGTGGCCACCGGCCCCGCCTCCGGATCCACCAGCGCGGGCGCGGGAGTGCCGCTGAATGCCGTCCCGCAGGCGACCGTCATCTCGGTGACCCCGTCAAGTACGTCGGACGGTTCGGTCGCGGTGGAGTTGAGCACCGATACCGCCTCGGCGAGCGCGATCGCCGCGATCCCGGCCGGACAGGCGCAGCTGATCAGCGTGAGTGCGGGGTCGTAGATGCTGATCGCGATCGGATCCCAGAAGTCTTCGCCGGGCTCGACCACGCTCGCGCTCGCGCTGGCCGGGTTCTGGCCGGCCGAGGCCGCGACGGTGGTGGTGGAGGCCGACCCTGCCGGTGGGGACGTGAAGTCCTGGCAGCGCCTTCCCGGTGAGCCGGGGCTCGGGGCGCTGGCCACCGCGGCTCGGCACACCACCGACCCGGCAGCTGTACTGGAGCATGCCAGCGCATTGCCTGGCGGGCTGCACGCCGTCACGGCCCCGGAGGGCCCGGATCAGGCGGGCGCCGCGGTCCGGCTGCTCGCGCGCGACGGGGCGGGGTTGATGAGGGCCCTGTCCGCGGCCCCGATGGTCACCGTGATGGATCTCGGGCGGCTCGATCCCGGCTCGCCGGCGCTCGACCTGCTAGCCCACGCCGATATGACCCTCGTGCTCACCCGCCCGAGCCTTTCGGAGATCACCCGGCTGGCAGCAAGGATCGCCACGATCAAGCAGCACGCCCGCAGCCCGGAGGCGGTCTCGCTCGTCCTGGTCGGCCCCGGCTACCCGGCCGAGGCGGTGGCCGACTCCCAGCAGACACCCGTGTTGCTCACCCTGCCGCACGACGCGGACTGCGCCGGAGTGCTCTCCGGCACCGTGACCATGCGCCGCGGTTTGGGCCGCACGAGGCTGGCCCGGGCCGCGCGCACCCTCGGCCACGCCCTCATCGAACGCCACGCCGAGCCAGTCTGCCTGTCGGCGCCCGCCGCCGACCTCGACCCGAAGGAGGCCGCTGCCGTATGAACGCCACCGATCCGCGCTCTACCGCAGCCGAGGACGCGCTGGCGCGCAGTATCCAATCGTCGGTCGGAAAGCTGCTGGCCGCGACCGATGAGCCCGCGCCGCGCGCCGAACTCGAGGCCCGCGCGCGCCAGTTGATCCGCGAAGCCCTGGACGCTCACACCCGCACCGCACTGAACCACGGCACCGCGATCCTCGACAAGAGCGCCGAGGACCGGGTCGCGGGGCTCGTGTTCGCCGGATTGTTCGGCCTCGGGCGGTTCCAAGCGCTGCTTGATGACGAGAGCGTGGAGAACATCGCGGTCAATGGGTGCGACGAGGTGTTCGTCACCTACGCCGGCGGGCGGCGCACCACCTACCCGCCGGTGGCCGGCAGCGACGAGGAGCTGATCGACATGATCCGGCTCATCGCGTCCCGTCTGGGCCACGACGAGCGGCGCTTCGACCGCGCCAGCCCCTCGCTGAACCTCCAACTGCCTGACGGGAGCCGGTTGTTCGCGGTGATGGGCGTCTCGCGGCGTCCGTCGGTGGCCATCCGCCGCCATCGGTTCGAGAAGGTCTCGCTCGAGGACCTGGCGCGGATGGGCACGCTGGATAAGGAGATGGCCGAGGTCTTTGCGGCCCTGGTCCTCGCACGTGCCAACATCCTGATCGCGGGCGGCACGAACGCGGGCAAGACGACGTTCCTGCGAGGCCTATCCAGCGCGATCCCCCCGCACGAGCGGCTGCTCACAATCGAGGACACCTACGAGCTGAACCTGCACGCCGACCGCAGAGCGCACCCGGACGTCGTCCCGATGCAGGCGCGCGAGGCCAACCTCGAGGGCGCGGGCGCGGTCACGCAGGCGGACCTGGTGCGGATGGGGCTGCGGATGAGCCCGGACCGGGTGATCGTCGGCGAGTGCCGGGGCGATGAGATCGTGCCGATGCTCAACGCCATGTCGCAGGGCAATGACGGGTCGATGGCCACCATCCACGCCTCCTCCTCGGCCGGGGTGTTCGGGAAGCTCGCCGCCTATGCCGCTCAGGCCCCCGAGCGCCTGGACGTACCCACCGTCAACCTGCTGATCGCCAACGCCGTCAACGTCATCATCTACATCAAGGCCCTGAAAGACGGCACGCGCGTGGTCTCCTCCGTGCGCGAGATCGTCGCGGCCGAAGGACACCAGATGATCTCCAACGAGGTCTTCCGGCCGGGACGCGACTCCCGGGCCGTGCCGGAAGCGCCGTGGACCGTGGCGATGGCCGAGCGGCTGATCGACGCCGGACTCGCCCCCGCACTGGTCGCCCACCGGGGGTGGTCGCGGTGACCGGGGACAACGCGCTGGCCGCGCTGTTCGGGATCGGCGTCGCGGCCGGGATCCTCCTGGCGATCCGCGGTCTACTCGGCGTGCCGGCAGGCTCCGGGCCCTCGAAGCTCGCCGCACAGTGGGAGAAGCTGCGCACCGGCCCGATGCTCATCCGCGTCGGCTACACCACCGCGGCGGGCATCGCGGCCCTGGCCTTCACCGGCTGGGTGGCCGGCGGGATCCTCGGCGCGCTGGGAGCCTGGGTGCTGCCGCGGTTCCTGGGCACCGACCGCGCCCATGTGAAGGAGTTGGCGCGGATCGAGGCGGTGGCGGTCTACACCGAACTGCTGCGCGACACCCTCTCGGCAGCCGCGGGCCTGGAGCAGTCGCTGATCGCCGCCGCGCCCGCATCCCCGCCGGCGATCCGCGCGCAAGCGAGCGAGCTGGCCGCCAGGATCTCCTCCGGCATGCGTCTTCCCGAGGCGCTGCGCCTGTTCGCGATCGAGGTCGGGGACGCGACCTGCGACCTGGTGGTCGCAGCCCTCACCCTGGCCGCGGCCAACTCCTCACGCAACCTCGCCGACCTGCTCGGAACCCTCGCCCAAGCAGCCCGCGACCAGGCCTCGCTCCGGCTTCGCACCGCGGCCGACCGCGCGCGCACCCGCACGACGGTACGCGCGATCACGATCACCATCCTCGGGATGGTCGCCGGGCTCACGATCTTCGCCCGGTCGTACCTGGCACCCTACGGGACCCCTCTGGGACAGGTGGTGCTGCTCGCGGTCGCAGGCGTGTTCGCGCTCTCGTTCCTCTGGCTCGCCCGCATCGCCCGCGGGCCTGCGCCGGTGAGATTCCTGACCCGCACACACCACGAGGAGCACCCCTAAATGATCGCCCCGATTTTGTTCGGTGCCGGGGTCGGCGCCGGGCTCACCCTCGTGATCTACGGTCTGCGCCCGCCGAAGCCGTCCCTGGCCGCCGACATGGCCGCCCAGCGCGCGGTAGCAGCTCCCGTCCGCATCCTGGCCCAGGGTGAGGGCGGCTGGGCCGCACGGGTCGGCTCGCCCCTGGCCCAGCTGCTGGAAGGCACCAGGCTGCCCGGGGCGAAGGTCGCGCGCGACCTGACCGTGCTCGAACGCCCGGTGGCAGCCCACCTCGCCGAAAAGTGCGCCGGCGCTCTGGCTGGGCTACTCATACCGGGCGTGCTCACCCTCACCCTGGCCGTGGCCGACATCCACCTGCCGTTCATCGCAGCGCTCTGGTTCGCGCTGGCCTGCGCGGGCGCCGCGTTCATGGTCCCGGACCACGAGGTCAAGGCCAAGGCGCTCGCCCGGCGCATCGAGGTGCGCCACGCCCTCTCGGCGTTCCTCGACCTGACAGTGGTCACCCTCTCCGGCGGCGCCGGAGTCGAGTCCGCGCTCACCCAGGCCGCGGACACCGGCGAGGGCTGGGCGATGACCCAGATCCGGCGCGCGATCACCGCGGCCGAGACCCTGCGGGTTCCGGCGGCCGAGACCCTCGGGCAGCTCGGCGAGGAGCTCGACGTGCCCGCCCTCGGCGAGCTGTCGGCCTCCCTCGCTCTGGCCGGCAGCGAGGGCGCGCGGGTGCGCGCCAGCCTCGCGGCCAAGGCCGCCTCGCTGCGCGCCCACGCCCTGTCCGAGGCCGACGCCGCCTCCCAGTCCGCCACCGAGCGCCTGTCCCTGCCGACCATGGTCATGGTCCTGGGGTTCTTATGTTTCCTGGGCTACCCGGCGATGGCGCACATCGCCTCAGCCATGTAAGCCCCCTGAAGCCGCTGGCCGAGCCAGCCCCTCGCACCCCGCCCGACCGGGCAGGTCGCGACCCACGACGTCCGTCGCCGATCCCACGGCGACGGCAGGCACCGGGCACCAACCCGGGCCGCTCCCGATCCATCCGCACCACCGTTCGAAAGGCGCCACCGATGATCCCTCAGATCCAACCTCTGACCGCCCTAATCGGCGCCCTGCGCGCCCGCGCCGCCGCGGCCTTCGCCGACGAGAACCGCTCGAAGGGCGCCAGCGCCATCGAGTGGGTCATCATCACCGCCGTCGCCGCGACCCTGGCCATCGCCGTCGGCGTGATCATCACCAGGCTCGTGACCGACAAGGCGAACTCGATATCCACCAGCTGATAAACCGACCGTTTGCTGGCCGGGCCGTGACGCACGCGGCCCGGCCCGCTACCACCCGACGAGGAGCACGTAATGCCCGCAGCAGCCCGCCGCGCAGCCGACCGCGTCATGCCTGGCGTTCGCGCGCGCTGGGTGAGGCTGCTGCGCGAGTCCGAGCGCGGCTCGAGCGCGGTCGAGTTGGTGATCGCCGTTCCGGTGCTGCTGCTGCTGATCTTCTCGATCATCCAGTTCACCCTCGTCTGGCACGCCGAGCAGGTCGCCCAGGACGCCGCCTCGCAGGCCCTGGCCGCCGCCCGCATCCAGGGCGGGAGCCAGGACACGGGCCAGGCGCAGGCCGAGAAGGTCCTCGACCAGGTCGCCGGTGGGTCGCTGCGCACCCACTCCGTCTCGGTGCAGCGCGGCGCCATGCAGGTTCAGGTCCAGGTGACCGGCACCGCCGAATCCATCCTGCCGTTCATCACCCTGCATGTGCACGCCGAAGCCGACGGCCCCGTGGAAAGGACATCCGCCCCGTGAACCGGCCCGCCCTTGCCTCTCCGGCGGCCGTGCTCGCCCGGCTGCGCTCCCGCTGCGGCCCGACGACGCGCGGCTCGGCCGCCCTCGAACTGGTCATCATCGCTCCGGTGCTGATCCTGCTGCTGCTGTTCGTCGTCGCGGTCGGGCGCACGATCGACGCCCGCGAGCGCGTGCAGGACGCCGCGCACTCCGCCGCACGCGCGGCGACCCTGGCCGCCACCGCGCCGCAGGCCGAGCAGGCGGCCTCGCAGACCGCCGCCCAGGCACTGGCCAGCGCCGGAGTCACCTGCAGCCCGATGAACGTCACCGCCGATGTCGGTTCCCTGGCTCCCGGCTCGACGATCGCGGTCACCGTCTCCTGCCGCGTCCAGGCCATCGGCATCAGCGGCCTCGAGCTGCCCGCCACGGTCTCGGCGACCTTCCGCTCCGTCGTCGACCGCTACGTCGGGAGCGGATCATGAAGGCGATCCGAACGCGGGTCCGCGCGCTGCGCGGCCGCGGGCAGGACGGGTTCGCCACCGCGTTCACCGTCGTGATCGCCGTGACCCTGCTCGTCTGCGCGGGGCTGCTGCTCGACGGCGGCCTCGCCCTCTCGGGCAAGATCACCGCTCTCGACGAAGCCCAGGAAGCCGCCCGCGCCGGCGCCCAGGCGATCAACCTCGCCATCTTCCGCGCCACCGGACAGACCGTCCTGGACTCCCAAGCCGCATCCGCGGCGGCCGAAGGCTATCTCGCCACCACGGGCGATGCCGGCACCGTGCAGGTGACCGGGGAGACGGTCGCGGTGACCGTCACCCACGTCCAGCACACCCAGCTCCTCGGCCTCGCCGGGATCTCCACCATCACCGTGCACGCCACCGCGGACGCCACCGCCGAACAGACCAGCTGACTCCCCGCGCCCCGGGCGCGCGCAGCGCGTAGAGAACGGAAAGAGCAAGGAAGTGAACATACTGATACGCGGTACGGGCCGCCTGATCAAGGCGCTCTGTGCTCTCACCGCGCTCGCCGCGCTGCTCGCCGCCCTGCCCTACGGGCTGATCCGATTCGTCGGCGACCCGCTGCCGCGCACCGTACCGACGCTCTCCGGCATCCAGAGCGCGCTGACCAGCCCGCCTCAGGCCGCTTTGTACATCGACATCCTCGCGTGCCTGCTGTGGCTGTGCTGGCTGATGTTGTCCGCCTCGTTCCTGGTCGAACTCACCTATGCGCTGCGCCGCGTCCACGCCCCACGCATCCCCGGCCTCGGGCCCGGCCAGTTCGTGGCCGCGGCCCTGATCGCAGCCATCGGCCTCGGCACTGGCGCAGCCCACCCCGCGGCCGCGGCCTCCACCAGCAGCCCGCTGCCGACCGCAGCCCCGGCCGCCACCTCCGCGCACCTGACCGCCGCAGTCCATGCCCTGCCCGCTGACACCTCGGCGGGCGCGCGCGAGAGCGTGCACACCGTCGTGACCGGAGACTCGCTGTATTCGATCGCGAAACAAGACCTCGGCAACGGCGACCAATGGCCCCAGCTCTACAAGCTCAACGCCGACAAACCCCAGCCCGACGGCGAGGAACTCACCAACCCCGACCTGATCCGCCCGGGCTGGAGCATCCGCATTACCGCGCCCGCCACCGAACCAGGCTCTGCGACCGCCCCCGCACCGCGCACCGAAACCCCGGGCACCGCCCGCACCGCCGCACCGGCCCCCGCCCAGCCCGCCACCGGCGAGCACACCGAACCGGCCGTCCCCGCACCGCACACGACACCATCCCGCCACGGCGCACCCCGCACCGAGACCGCCGCCCCGGACAGCCGAGAAGCGAGCTCGGCGCGCCGCCACGGCGGGGTCTCCGTCTCGCTGCCCGGCGGCGGCGCGATCGGCATCACCCTCGCCGTCGCGCTCGGCTCCGCCCTCGTCCTGGCCCGCCGCTGGCGCGTGCGCCGCGCCGACCCGCGCACCCCGGCCACCGAACCACCCCCGCCCCGCGCCCTACTCGCCGCCCGCCGCGCACACCTCTGCGCCCCCACGCCCACGGAGCCGACCTCGCCCGACGCCGAGATCACCACGCCCGCCGGGACCAGCACGGGAGAAGCAGCCGACACCCCGCGACCTGAAGACACTCCCGGGATCGACCTCACCCGGCACACAGGCCCGCACATCCTCGCGGACGAGGAACCGGACGCCTACTTCGACCCCGAACCCGGCCTTCCCGGCGCGCTCGAGGACGACGACGAGGACATCCTCGAGCAGGAGCCGCCTGCCGGCTACGACGGCCAGAGCGCGCTCACCTTCGCCGCCCCGCTGCCGCCGGGCTCGATCACCACCGCCGAACGCGGCGGCGCCGAGATCCCGCTGCGCCCGACCGGCGCCGGTCTCGGCCTGGTCGGACCGGGAGCACCCGGCGCCGCGCGCGCGATCGCCGCCTCCGTGCTGGCCGCGGGCGCCCCCGACCGCACCGCCGACCTCGCACGCCTGATCATCCCGGCCGCCGACCTGGCGATGCTGCTCGAGACCGACGAGACCGACCTGCCCGCGGTCACCGCCGCCGTCCCCGAACTGTATGTCACCGACGACCTTCCGACGGCGCTGGCCGAGGCCGAGGTCAACGCGCTGCTGCGCGCACGGCTGCTGGCCGAGACCGATGCCGCCGACCTCGAGGCGATGGCCCGCGAGCACCCAGACATCGAAGAGTGCCCGCCGCTGGTGGTCATGGCCTCGCCCGAGCGCGCCGAGGCCGGCCGGATCGGCGCGTTGATCGACCAGGGCGCACCGTTGCGCATCACCGCCGTCCTGCTCGGCGCCCACCCGCGCAGCGCCACCGTGTACGTCGACGCCGACGGCCACACCGACGGCGGCGACATCGCCGAGTGGACCGGCGCCCGCATGTTCGACCTGCCGCCCACCGCCCTGACCGAGATCCTGAACCTGCTCGCCGCCGCGGCAGGCCACGCCTCCCCTCCGGCCGCAGCCACGCGCGCCGAGCTCACCGTCGTCCCCGACAGCCCGGCCCAGCAGGCGAACGAGCCCGAGGGGACCGTCGCGGACACCACCTCCACGCCCGCGACCGAAAGCCAGAGCGCTGAGAACGACGATATGGCGCTCGAACCCGCGGCCCCGACTGGCGGACCGCGCCTGGTGCTGGTGGACGATCCCGCCGAAAAGCATGCCGAGGCGATGCTCGCGGCGTGGGCCGAGCGCCCGGTGCGCATCAGCGTGCTGGGACCGCTGCGGATCGAGGCCGACGGCGAGCACGTGACCAAGCTGCGCAGCCAGGCCCGCCCGATCGCCGCGCTGCTGGCCTGGAAGGGCCACGCCGGCGCCAGCGACTCGCAGATCGACACCACCTGCTGGCCCGACGAAGACGACCCGGCCCGCATACAACAGTGGCGCCAAGACGGCCTCAAATCCCTGAGAAGCCGCCTGCGGATGACCACCGGACGCAAGACCGCGCAGTTCATCACTCTGCGCGACCGGCGCGACTACCTCCTCGAACCGGAATTCACCACCGTCGACCTGTGGGTGCTTCATGCCCTGGAAGCCGCCGCCAGCGCCACCCGCGACCCGCAGGCCAAGGCCCGCTACCTCACCCGCGCCGCCGAGTTCTGCACCGGGACGCTGCTGGCCGAGGAAACCGGCCCCGACTTCGCCTGGGCCGACGCGCCGCGCGTGACCGTCACCGGCCTACAGGTCTCCGTCCTCGCCCGCCTGGCCGAACTCTCCGCCGACGACGAGCCCGACAAGGCTCTCACGGCCCTGCGCCGGGCCGCGGCGATGGCCGAGGACAACGAGCACCTGCACCTGCGCATCATCGACCTGCTCGCCGCCCTCGGCCGACACACCGAGATCCCCGCGCAGATGCAGATCCTCACCGCCCACGCAGACTCCATGGGCGCCTCGGTCAGCCAAGCCGCCCGCGCCCACGCAGCCCGCGCGATGCGCACCGCCGACGCCCGTCCCTGACCGCCACCGCCGATCCTGCCGGGAATTCTTTAGCCGATGGACGTGCACGCGCACGAAGGCGCAGGCTACCCTGCCCTGCTATCGAACACTGATATGACCTAACCGGCGCGGCGGGAGAAGAAGTGACACAGAACGCACCGTGGACCGTTCGGCACCTGTACCCGACCGTCGATCCGGGATTCGACCGCTACCTGCGGCGGATGCGCCCGCTCATCTCCCAGGCACGCGATGCTGGCTGGATCTACGAACTCCACGAGGTCCCGCTGTCCGACGACTCCCAGATCCTTCCCGCGCTCGCGCGGATCGAGCCCGGGGAGCTGGTGATCATCGACTCGCATGGCTGGGTGGATGTGGACGACCCCGCGCGGCTGGGCACGCGCGCGATCGGCCCGTACGTACAGCTCGCGAACCTGCCGGCCAACTCGTGCTCGGCGGGCGCGCTCGTGCTCGGCAACTGCCGCGGCGGGCGCAGCGAGTTCCTTGCCGCCGTGGCCCGGTGGGTTCGGCGCCCGACCGCCGTCGCGTACTGCTTCGATGAAGCCGACTACAGCGACCACTCGCCGATCGCCATCGTGCGCGAGATCCTGGGCACGGCCGCAGGCGCGGACGAGAACGAGGCGCTGCGGGCCATGGACGTCGCGATCTACAATCACCGCGCGACCGCATGGGGATGCGAGAAGATCGAGCCCGCCCACGAAGGGAGCCTTCAGGAGGCGTGAACGACGCGGCGTCCGCACCACGCTCGACTGGTGGCGGAGAGTGCACGCGGGCCGCCCAGCCATAGTGTTCGCGCGCTGCGCTACCGTGCTGGCACGACGCCCGCTCGCAGCTCTGGGCCGAGGGGGCGACGCATCGCAAAGCGGACGGTTTCGCCGGTCATCGCGCGCTCCGGGCATGCAGGCGTACGGCGCACACGACGCTGTGGCGCACGATCTCGACCCAGCTGGAATCCAGGGTCGGCCAGACCGCGACGGTCTCGGGCTCGACCTGCCCGGCCAGGGCCAGGAAGACGGCCGCGCTTACCAGGCCGGGACGGTAGTCGGGCAGGTCGGTGCCCGTGTAGGCGATCAGGACGGCGCCGGGCAGCGCGGTGTCGAGGTCGGCGACCTCGACACCGTCGAACTCGCTTCCCGGCAGGGCCCCGACACGCACGATCGCGATGCGCCGAGGCTCGCTGGGGCGTGGGGCAGCGGCCAGAGCGCGAATATCGAGCAGGCCGTCCGGCCCCGGCTCATCGTGTGGCGGTGTGCTGGTTCCCGGCTCGATCAGCCGGGTCGGATAGGCGGGACGCGGTGCGGACACGGCAGGTGCTCTCCTGTACGAAGGTCGGCATTCGGATCGAGAGGGCCGCGCCCCGGAGTTCCGTGTTCTCCGGGGCGCCCGGCCGCGGTGGCGGGGCCCTGATCGGCGCGAAACGCCTTGGCCGACCCGGGCTGGCCACGCTCACCAGTCCGACGGGTGCTCGGCGCAGACCACCCCGGCCTTCTCGAGTTCGCCGTGCAGGGCGATGACGGTCGAGGCCGGCGGGCCGATGGTTTCGGCGAGCTGCGTGATGGCGAGATCGCACCAGACACCCAACGGCAGCACCACCCGGTCGTGGACCAGGCACAGGGCCACGTGGAGGCCCTCGCGGCGCGCGTCGTGCTCACTGCACGCGTCGAGCGTCGCGATGACATCGCCGTCGACACACTCGGACCAATCCACCCCGGACTCGATCCAGACGCCATGCAGCACCCCCGCGGGCTCCGCGCGGGTGATCCACACGGCGGCGGCCGATGCGGGGATGGACAGCTCCGGATCGGTCAAATCGACGATAGGGGCGCCGGGGACGACGCTTTCGAGACGCGGCTGATCGCCCATCACTACCTCCGTGTGAGCTCGGTAGATCGCGCGGCGGATGCGCGCGCAGCTCCATGGACGCGGTGTTCCCCGCAACCGTCAAGTCGTTGGCGGCCATCGCGCGGGGCGATCCGCGTCGAACTGCCGCACCGCTTCGCCGAGTGCAATCGGCGCGGAGACGCGAACGCGTTGCCGGTGACGCCGCAGGCGCTCGATGACCTCCTCGACGGTTTCGAAGTCGACTGGATGTGACCGGGCGAGCGGAAGCCGACGTCGATCTCGATGCCCTCGGCCGGGCGCCGCCAGTTCGTACCTGTATCGAGCGACCGCCCAACTACGGCCTGGTCAAGAGCCACCCACACGACGGGAACGGTCACGGCACGGCGGCGGACGGTCGGCTTCGGTCGGTCAACGCGCGACAGGGCAGCATCCCGGGGCGTGAAGCCCGGGATGCGGCCCTGTCAGGGTTCGGAGTGCGGATCAACGACCGGGGTCTGCCCCGGCGGCGCGTGCCTTGCACGGGTCGCCGCTCTCCAGGTCGGTGTGCAGCGTCATGATCGCGGCGGCGGGTCCGCGCAGCTGCTCGGCCCAGTCGCCCGTCCCGCTCGCGCGCACGATCGGCATCAGCTGCGCGTCGTGGGCGAGGATCAGCTCGGCCTCGACCGTACCGGCGTCGGTGTGCCGCAGCCTGATGTAGAGCTCCCCGTCCCAGATCTTCGCGACCTCCTCCTCGGTCGTCCACCGACCGGCGAACACCCCGTCGGGATTGTCGATCTCGGTGACCAGCACCACGGCCGCCCCGTCGGGGATGTCGGCGCCGATCGCGTACAGGTCGAGATCGGCTTCCCGACCCGCCGCCGTCGGCATTTCATCAACGGTCATCTGTCGCGTTCCTCCGTGCGGTAGCCCGGTGGCGGCGCTCGGGCGCGCGGCCACCCGCGCGGCCGATCGCCGCGCGCAGCTCCATGGACGCAATGTTCCGCACGGACATCAAGTCTTTGCCACATGCGCGAATGCCGGGGCACCCGAACCGGCCGGACCGGGGCGCTCTTCCCGGGAATCCGGACGGGCCCGCGCCACGAACAAGCGCCCTGACCTGCACGAGTTGACAGAACCGGAAGATCGAGCGTCCATGGACGCCGACCCCGGCAACGGCGAGACGCGAATCGCGCCGGGGACGCCCCGGCCGGGGCATGACCGAACCTCTTTCCTTCCGTTGAAACGAGATCCGCCATGCCCAAGAAGAAGACCACCGCCCAGCCCGCGCCCGCCGAGACAAACGCACCGACCGCCGAAGCCCCGGTGCTGGCGCCCGCCGCACAGATCGTGCTGGCCCTGATGGACGCCGAAAACGCGAGCACAGCCGCTGGCCTGGCCGAGCGCGCGGGCCTGGCCCGTTCCACCGTCACGAAGGCGCTCGCCGCCCTGCTCGACCAGGGGCTGGCCGTGCGCCAGGACGGCGGCCACGAAGGAGCGCGCCGCATCGCCGACCGCTGGTTCGCCACGCCCGGAGCGACACCGCCGCCCGCTGCCACCCACGATGACCAGCCCGTAGCTCGACCCGGCACCGACGACGAAGCGATACTGAACGCGGCGTCCGCCGAAGACGGTGACGCCGACGAAGCCGAGCCGAACGCCGAGAATGCGGAGCCTGAGGCGAGCTGTACCGCTGAGCCGAGCGAGGCCGGGGATCCGGGCACGGCCGAAGCGCCCGCCGCCGACCCCGACGCGGTGGACGGGCACAGCCCTGACGAGGCGGTCGCCGGAGCCGATGCCGATCAGGCCCGGCTCGCGCCGGGTTCCGGAGACGGCGCGGCGCGCCTGGGCAAGGGCGAGTTGCGCTCGATGGTCGAGGCGCATCTGCGTGAGAACCCCGACCGGGAGTGGACGCCGACGGCCATCTCGAAGATTCTGGGCAGGTCCGCGGGCGCCATCACCAACGCGTGCATGAAGCTCGCCGAAACGGGGTCGGTCACGATCGTCCCGGACAAGCCGGTCCGGTTCCGGTGGACCGCCGCCGCCTGACGAACGGGCGCTCGACGACGCTGACAGCGGCGTGCGCGGGAGATGTGTCCCGGGCACACCGCTGCCGTCGTCTTCGGCCGCCCCGGCGGCGGCGCCGGGTCCTGGCCCGGGTTGGGTCTTAGGCCGCTGCCGGTTCGGGGCCCGCGCCTGATTCGGCCGCTGCGGGTTTCTTCACCGCCGGTGCCCGCCCGGTGGCGGACGCCTTGACCGCGGCCTTCACCTCGCGGGCGTCGCGCTCGGTCATCGCCGCCGCCTGCGCCTGGCTCACGCCGTCGGCGACGATGGCCGCCAGGCGTCGGGCGTTGTCCGCGCGCAGTTCCTCGGCCTTCGCGGCGAGCTGGGCGATCTCGGCGTCGTTCCCGGCGATCTCGGCGACATGGTCGGTGATGCGCTTGCGCCGCTCGGCCTCGCGGCGGCGCCGGTCGGCGTCCTCGGCGTCCAGGAGCCTGGAGGCGTGATCGCGCGCCTTCTTGCGCGCCGCGTTCGGAGTGGTGCCTACGACCATAGCCCCAACGCTAACCCGAAACCTCCGGTTCCTGCCGCCGAGGCCGCTCGGCACACGGGTGCGCGGCGCCGCCGCTCGGGGCCGAGCCCCCCGAGCCCCCCGCCTGCGGCGGGGATTGATTATCGCCGTGCATCGCGGCCTGCGCGGCGGCGTCCGATCGGGTGACGGCCCCCACCCCCCTACCGCACCGCCAGTCTGGTGGCCCGCCGCATTGGTCTACGGCGGAACGACGGCAGCGGGCGGCGCGGCGCCGCCGCTGGTCCGCATCGGGGTGCAGTGCCCGTCCCGGCGGAACTGCCGGAGCCAGACCCCAGTGCGGGCGGTCGGCGGCACCCGCCTGGTGATCCGCTGGTGTGCATGGGCAGCCGACTGTCGGGCGCTGGCCCCTGTGTGCAGCCGGTTCGAGTACCTCTGCCCCGGGAGCCGTCGTCGTCTCGGGTAGGCGAACGAGGAATACTGACGGCTAGACTGCGGCGTTCGCGCTTTTGAGCAGCAGGTTCAAGATCGCGCGAGCCTGCTCCTGGACATCCTGGTCGAGGGCGCCATCATCGGGGTCGACGGCGCCGACACCACTACCCACTCCCCAGTCGGCGCCCTCGCAATGATCGCGACCCAGCCTCGGAGCGGCGAAGACGAGCGCGGAGTCCGCAGCAACCGGCCAGGTGCCGTCCGGGCTCACCAGCCACCAGACGCAACCAGCCTCGAGCACCACCATGTCGCCGACGATCGGCACGTCGAAACCCGGAATATAGTCGCGGTACTCGGCGAGGAGGGCCGCCCGCTGCTCGGCGCCGGGGGCGAGGCAATCGGGGAAGCGCTGCAGGTAGAGGCCTTCCTCGTGCTCGTGGATTTCCACTGGTCGACCTCTCGCTCGGCCCGGTCTGGATTCGCTTCGTATCGTAGCGGCGAGCGGGGAGCGGGGAGCGCCTGCCACGCCCGCGCGGATCGACTCCGCGCGCATCCCCGCCACTGGGCCGACCTGCTGAGCAGGATCGTTGCCGCGTCCGCCCGAAGACGCAACCAGTTTCGAACGCCATACTATCGCCGGTGATCGGAACGCCGGAGCCCGGAGTATGGTCGCGGTGCTCGGCGAGCGCAGTTGCCCGATCCCCGGTGCCGGGGAGGCGGAGGGCGGGCGGTTCGGGAGAGGGTGCCGCGATGGCCCCGGGGGTGTCGAGCGAGGTCGTGATCATGGAGACGAGGCGCAGGTCGCCGTAGGTCAACAGCCAGCCGTGATCGATCTCGTCGCGGCGTAGGGCGTGGCGCCTGCCCTCAGGGTCGGTCCAGCCGCCCATGGCCATGGTCACGCCGTCTTAGGTGAGATCGCGAACGCTGTGGCTCCATCCCTTGGCTTCTCGCGGTTCGGCGTCCGCCGACTGTGGCGCTACAGGGTTTGGATCGCGTGCTGGCTGTGTAGGCCGGCAGCTTGCGCGATCGCGAGGGGCAGTTCCTCCGCGTCCTGATCCGTGACGTGCGCGACCTGGACCGAGGTGTTGGAGGCCGCGTCGTCCACGTGGACTTCCTTGGTCTCCATGAGGCCTTGTTTGATCGCGAACAGGGCCAGGATCACGGTGCGCAGGATGCGGGAGGTTTCGTCGGCGGGCGGCTCGCCCGGCATGAGCTGGCTCTGGATAGCGGGCAGGAAGCGCAGGAAGTTCTCCTGGTCCAAGATCACCTGCGCGTCGGGCTGAGCCGCCGCGACGGCGGGGTGTGTGCCGTCGCGCATGTCCGCGTACCAGGTCAGCCACATCCCGGGCAGGCCCATGGACGGCGCGGGATCGCCCCAGGTGACCAAGCGGGCCGGGCCGGCGCGTTGCGGCCCGGGCTCGGCGACCGGGAGCTGGAAGTAGATCGATCCGCTGGGTGCGGGCAGGACGTCCGGTGTCAGCACGATCCCGGCCGCACCGGCGCGGATCGCGGCGCTCGAGGCGCCCAAGTCCAGCGCGTACAGCGGCGTGTCCTCGACCCGTTCTCGCTCGGCGCGCACCAGGCTCGCGGCCATCTTGGACGGCGACAGGATGCTCCACGCCTCCGGGGTCGTGAACTCGGCCCCGGCCCGGATCATCGAGGACCACTGGGCGGGCGCGTAGACCCGCAGGTAGCGCTTGAGTTCGCCGTGAAGCTGCGCCGCGTCGCGCGCAACCGATTCAACCTCGTCCACGTGCCCTTACTCCCGTCACACCGCAAGTCCCCGGACGCCGCCGTCCTCGGAAGGTTCCGCACACCGCGCGCCGCGCTTCCGCGAAGTCCCGAGGCCCATCGCGCCGGGTCGGGCCGCTGCCGCGTGCCAACTGGCCGAACCTTCGGGCCGCGCGGTCATCGTATCGTCCGTCGGCGCTGGCGCGGCCATCGGTTATCCCTGGCCCGCCGCATCCGCCCGCGGCGAGTTCTCGTAGGTGCGGCGAGCCAGGGCGGCGACCAGCGCTGCGACGATGTGTCTCGGGGTCGCGAAGTCGGCGTGCAGGGTGGTGTCGTTGGGTCCTGCGATTCCCAGGCGCCAGCCGCCGGGGGTGTCCGGAGCCGAGGTGGAGCCGGGCAGGAAGCACCCCAACTCCGCGAGCAGGGGCGCCGAGCGCCTCCCCCAGCCCTGATCGAACCACCGCTCCTCGTAGCACCGGCCGCGCGGGTGGCCGGGGTTCACCTCGCGCTCGTAGAGACCGGGAGGCAGCAGGCGCGGCGGGTCGACGTCGGTTGCGCCCGCCGGGAGCGATGCCGCAGCAACCAGGTCGGGCAGGACGATCACCGGGCAGTGACCGGTGATCGCCCAGCGCCGGTGCGCGCCCCGGCCACCAGTCAGCGCGACCCTGGCGCAGGGCTGGTCGGGCGCCGGGCACTGGTCGGGGTCGGGTTCCGCAACGGCTAGCTGCGCCGCGCCGTCGGGGGCGTTCCAGACACCCAGCACGGCGGTGCCGGGCGGCAGCGGCGCGGCCGAAGGGGTGCGCGCCTCGATCCATCCGGCGGCGAGCGCGGCTTCGCCCAGTCGGGCCGTCGGGTGGGCGGGCTCGTGCTCGGACATCGGTTGGCCCTTCGGGTGACGGAACCGGATCAGACTAGCCCGGCGCGTCCGGGAGATCGCCACCGCAACGGTAGCGCCGAGGCACGCCGGTGGCCCGCGACGCGGGCTGGGGCGCCGCGCCCGCTCGCGCTGATGCCCGTGCAGGCCCTGCGCGGTCTCGGGCCGCGACGGCCGTGTGCGGCGATGACGGCTCAGGCCCAGGTCAGGGCACCTGCCAAGACCTCGTCGGCGCGGTCTCGGTAGATGCCGAACGCGCCGTCGACGGCCGGGCCGATGCTGGTGCCGGTCTCGGTGCGCTGGATCCGGCTGCGGCGGGTGAGCACGGTGGGCAATCGGTCCGGTCCGAGGCCAACCGCGGTGGTGATGATGGCTTCGATGCGGTTCGGGTCGCGCTCGGGGCGCGGCAGGTCCTCGAACGGCAGCGCGCCGATCGCCTCCGGGCTCAGACCCGGCAGGCTCACCCACGCCTCGGAGGTGAACACGAGGGCGACCGCGCCGGTTTCCCGCGCAATCTGCTCTAGTACCGGCTGCGGCGCCAGGCCCTGCGGCAGCAGGATCAGGGAGTTGGGCCCGGCGGCGGGTATCGCCACGAGCAGCGGCGCGGCGTAGCCGTTCAGGAGGTGGTTGTTCTCGGCGGCGGCGTGCACGCGGCACGCCTCACGATGAAGCAGGTCCTTGCTGATCATGGTGTGTCGCTTTCGTTTCATACAGTGGGCGGCGCAGAGGATGCGGAAGGCGGCCGGGTACGGCCGCGCGATGCGGACGGTCATTTCCGTGTTCCGGCCTCGGGATCGGCGGCGCGGGTCAGGTGCCAGCGGTCGAACCGCGCCGGGGCCTTCGGGTGGGCGGCGCGCTGGTGGCGGTGCTCGAAGTGGGCGAGCGCGCCGGAATGGTCCTCGGCGGTGAGCCAGTGGGAGCACTGGCCGCAGGCAAGGCACTGCGAGAGCGCGAACGCGGCCGGCTCGGGCGCGGGGTCGGCGGGCGGAAGGCGGCTCAGGCGGTCGGGCTCGAGCCGGACGCCGTAGCGCACGATCCGCCAGATACGGAAACTGGTGCTCGCCTCCTGCTGCGGGTGCTGCTCGCGCGCGTGCTGGCCGGGCCAGGCGGGCGGCATGTCGCCGTACCACCAGGGCGAGCGGGCCTCGCAGGTTCCGCACTCGGCCAGGGATCTGATCACCAGGAACCCGGCCCGCTCGACGGCGGGCAGCGAGGGCGGACGGTACTCGGCGGAGGTCACAGCGCCTCGATCAGGTCGAGCGCGGGCCAGTACGCCGCGGTCGGGATGCGCTGGCCGTGGCCCGGGGCTTGCTGGGGCGTCGGCGTGTCCGTCAGCGGTGTCCGGGCGAACGCGTCGGGGCCTGGGCGGACGCGAGCGGTCGCAGTGGGCGTGGTGATCACGAGCGCGGCCGCGCCGAGGCGCTCAGCGTGCGCGCGGACCGCCTCGGCGCCGGCCTGCGGCCCGCGCCCTCGCGGGAGCTGCGTGGTCTCCGGGACCCGGGAGGCGGTGACCATGATCGCCGTCACCGGGATCTCACTGCGGACGAGCCGGTGATCCTCGGCGGCGGTGTGAATCGCGAGGCTCGCCGTGGCGAACCTCACGATCATTAACATGAGCACAACAAACTCCTTATTCAATGGGCGTGCTTCGCCCGCGCTGGCTTGCGGTTTTCAGGGGGTGGTCAGAGCAGGACGTCGGCCAGGCGCTCGCCGATCCAGCGGGCTGTATTGACGGGCACCGCATCCCCGGCCTGCAGCCGCACTTTGGCCGCGCTGCCGTGCAAGACGTACTCGTCGGGAATCCTTTGCGCGCGGGCCACCTCCCGCGCGGTGATCATGCGGTAGGTCAGATCGTGGATGCCGAGCCGCTGGCCGGGCTCCCAGCCGAGGGGGGCGGCCACGATCGCGTGGTGAAAACCCCGGGCGGTCACCGTGGTCAGCGGCTCCCACCCGGAGGCGGCGTCGAGATGGTTGCGGTATTCGAGCACTGCCAGGCGGCGCGCGCCGTCGGGCCGGGAGCAGCGGGATCCGTGGCGGCGGGTGGCGTCGGTGCGCAGATAGTGCAGGGCCGCTTCGAGCCGCCTGGTCGTCGAGGGCTTCGGCATCCGCGGCTTGGCCGAAAGCGGTTCGCCCAGGTCGTCGAGGTCGAATACCTCGGCCGCCGGCCTGACGTGCGGGAGCACGACCGACCCGCAGCGGGAGGGGCAGACGTAGTCGTAGGAGGCCCCGTGGCGCCCGACCGGGTAGGGGCGGGCGGCGGCCGCCCGCCGCCAGCGCTGCACCCCGCGCACCGTGCTTCGGCATGCCGGGCACCAGGAGGCCGGGCGCGGGGCCAGGTCGGGACGGGGCACATCGAGCCTGGTGAACACCGCGTAGATGCGGTCGCGGACCTGGGCGGCTGCCGGGTTGTCCTCGTCTCCGACGTGCGCGGCCGAGACGCACACGAGCTGGAACCGGTAGCCGAGCAGGCACATCCCGATCACCCACCAGTGGAAAAGCTCCCAACGGGTCACGAAATCGATCACGTTCTCGACCACCACGGCGCGGTAGCGGTGGTATTCGACCGCGCGCATCACGTCGAGCGCGGTCGCGCGGGTGCGCGCGAAGCTGGTCGAGCCGATCGGGCGCCCGCGCTCGTCGCGGCCCAGCGGCCCGCCGTGGCGCGCTCGCCGCCCGGCCGGGCTGAGCTCGGTGCAGATCACGCTCGCCCACAGCACATCGCTGCCGGGCAGGTCGCCCATCGCAAGGTGCGCTATGTCAGCAAGGTGATGCTCGGTTCCGAGCGCACTCCAGTTCGACTTGTGGCTCATGACGCAGACCGGCTCGTGGTTCGCGGCGTACAGCGGCAGGAAACCGGCCTCGAACAGCCCGAGCGTGTCGCCCCCGGCCCCCGCCAAAAGGTGCGTGCTGCTCAGACCGGTCTGGGCGCGCAGCCTCCGGACCGCGGGCGGGATCCAGATCGAGGACGGGGCTTCGAGGAGCGCGGCGGTCACGGCGCGGGCTCCGGGACCGTCTCGGGAGCCGTCACGGCTTTGAGCGCGGCGATCCACTCGGGCAGGGACTCGAGCACGGGCCAGGCGTGGTCGTCTTTGGTCTGCTCGTACTCGCCTTGCCGGTCCTGGTCGATCTCGCCGTTCGCGCCGCGCAAGTCGGCGAGTTCGCGCTGCCAGGCCCGGTCGTGGTGCTCCTTCGCCGCGATCACGGCGGCGATCGCGTCGGGGGCGGGGTGGTGGTGCTCAGTCATGGTCGTGGTCTTTCGGAGTCTTCGGGGCGGTCTCGTGCCGCCGTGTGAGCGGGTAGTCCGGGCAGCAGACCCGCGCGCCCGGTGCGGGGTTCGCGGCGGGTTCAGCGGCTTCGGCGCTGGACGCGGCCAGGGGCGGGTGGCTGGTCGCCGCGCCGACGTCCGAGGCCGTGGACACGGTCGGGGTCGGTGTGCACGGTGATCCCGCGCAGGGTGGCCAGCAGGCCCTTCGCCAAGGTCAGGCGTAGCCGGGCCGGGTCGTAGCCGACCGCGCCGTGCAGCGCGACGTCGTCCTCGGTGTAGTCGCGGGTGTGCGGGTCGGCGACGTAGCCTCGGACCCCGGTGATCGCCCACTTGCGCGGGGCCAGGAACACGAAGCCGCGCCGGGACAGGTTCGGGCATTGCGCCGTCGCCACCGGGACGCACGCTCGGCACAGCGGCGGATCAGAGGTCTCATAGTCGGCGCCGGGACCGTGGTCGGCGAGGAACTCCTCCCAGATCATGGCCGGGGCCATCCAGACCTGCCCGGCGCCGCCGCAGACGCTGCAGCGCGCCTCGGCGATCGCCCGCCGTTGCCGGGCGATGTTCAGCGAGGTGAACTGCGGCTCGCCGAGGCCGGGGGTCTCAGGCATCCGTCCCCACAGCGCCCCGAACGCGCGGTCGCTCGGCTGCTCGTCGCGGTAGGCGATGTGCTGCTGCCCGGTGATGAGGTGCTCGCGCAGGACCAGGTCGGGATTGCCGGTCAAGGTCACGGTTTCGGAAGACCACTGGACGACGTAGGGCACGGTCATGCCCCGGTGCCGCAGCGGTGGAGTCGTGGCGGGCTCGTTGTTCTGGATCATGTCGGGTGCGTGTCCTTTGGTTGCGGGGTTTCGGAGGCCGGGTCAGGTCGTTCGGCGGAACGGGCAGTCCTCGCGGTGTCCGGGGTCGCCGAACATCTCGGGGAGGTAGCCGAGCGGCTCGGCGTGTTCGGCGCGGATGCCGGCGCAGTACTCGAGCAGGTCGCCGAGGTCGGCCAGGTGCCGGATCCCGGTGAACGGCACGCGGTTCGGGCACTCCGGGCACGGGCCGAGAGCCAGCAGGCGGCGGGGGTCGCCGAATGCGGCGAGGAAGATGTGGGTAGTGCCGTCGGGTTCGGTGACGGTCAGGCGCGGCCACCTCCAGCCGTTCCCGGCGCGCAGCGGGTCGGGGGTGATCTGGATGCGGGTGCGGTCGATTTCGAGGATGCGGGCCAGGGCGTCGGCGCTGCGCTCGGCGCTGCGTGTCCAGGCCGGATCGCGCCAGGCTGTCGGCTCGGTGGCCTCGGCGCGGCGCTCGGCGGCAAGGCGGGCGCGCGCGGACAGCCCGTCGGCGCTGGCTCGCGGTGTCGTTTCGGGCATGGGGGTATCGCCGTTTCGTGTCGGTAGTGTTGGGTGAAGGCGTCGGCGGCGGTCAGGCGGCCGGGTTCAACGCGGGGCGCGCAGTGATCGGGGCGCTCGCCCAGGCTGCGCGGCGGGCTGGCCAACATGCGGTGATCTGCGGCGCCGGGGCGCTCGCAAGGCGTTTAGCGGTTCGCGGTGCGGGCGGAGGCGTAGGCTTCGGCGATCTTTCGAGGTGGGTCAGGGCGTCGTAGTGGCGGGCGGCGAGGGTCAGCAGTTCGTCGTGGCGTCCGGTCAGCAGGTGCTCGGCGGGGCGGGCGTCGGTGAGTTCCTGGGTGGCGGCCTGCAGGTCGGAGCACATGTGGTTGATCTTCCTGGTGAGCTGGCGGTCGCGTTCGCCCGCGCGCAGGGCCGCGTCGTGCAGCAGCGCGGCCAGGGGTTCGCATCCCGGTGCTTCGGCGGTGCGGCGCAGGTCGGCGACGGTGTGCGGGGCCCCGAGCAGGCGGGTCAGGAGCCGGTCGATCGCGGGGTGGTAGACGCAACCGGGTTCGGAAGCGCCGGTCATGGGGGTATCGCCGTTTCTGTTCGAGGGGTTTCGGGGGCCGCGTGGCGGCGGTGGGCGTGTCAGGCGGCGGTGGCGAGGGCGGCGATGACGGCGGGCGGGGTGTCCTGGTCGCCGGTGGGGAACCTGCTCTCGGTGAAGTCCGGGGCCACGGTCAGGATCCAGGCCGTGGTCGACGGGTAGGTCAGGTCATTGCGCAGGCGGCGGGTGCCGTCGGGGCTGTACCAGGTGGTCTCGTTGCCGAAGCGGGCCTCGTGGTCGAGGCTCGAGGTCCACCCGGCGCCGTAGAGCAGCTCGGGCAGGGTGCGCTCGTCGCACTCGCCGCGCTGCGCGGCTTCGAGGCCGGCTTCGGCGGCGTCGATCGCGGCGAGGGCGGCCGCGACGGACCGGGCTGCGGTCAGCTCGAGTTTCCAGTCGGCGCCGTCGAGTTCGATCACGGTGTACCCGGGCTGCAGGCGGGTGCGCACGCGCAGATTTTCGGCGGCGAGTTGGGTGTAGTCGGCGAAGCGGGGTCCCGCGCCGCCGGTGAGCAGGTTGACGTTGATCTCTAAGACAGGTTCCGCAGTCCAGCCGCGTTCGGTCAGCGCGGCGGCGAGTTCGGTGAGGAAGGCGCTGCTGGCGGTGTCGTTTATCCGGGTGTTCTCCTTCGAGGGTTGCGGGGTTGTCAGCGCGTGAGGATGCAGGCCAGGGCGGCGCGCAGGACTTTGTTGCCGCCGTCGCGCTTCGTCCAGCCATGGTGGGTGTGCGCGGCCCACTGGTGGGCGGCGATGGTCGGGGCGACAGCGGCGGTCCAGGTCCTGGCGGGCAGAGAGCTCCAGGCGGCCAGCCGGTGGCGCTGGCCGTAGACGTGCTCGTCGTCGGCGGTCAGAAGGACGCTGATCTGTCCGTTCGGTTCGGGGGTGAGCCACAGCCGCAGCGCGACGCGCTCGGGGGCGGGCCGGTCGGGGCTCATCCAGTGCCCGGTGAACCAGGGGGCGGTGTCGGCGGCGGTGTGGACGGTGTCGATCTGGAAGCAGCGGGCCGGGTAGCGGCCCGGGGCGCCGTTGCGCAGCTCGTCCATGCTCACTCCTGGCTTTCGGGGGCCGTGGTGATCTCGCGCAGGTAGCTGCTGATGAGCTTTCGGGCGAGGCGGGCGTCGTTCTCGGTGACGTCGGCGGGCAGGTGCAGGCGCATCGCGCGGGCCCTGGGCAGCGGGATCGTCAGGTCCAGGCCGCCGTCGGCGGCGCGGTTCCAGCCGACCGCGCCGCTGTTCGCGGCGGCTTTGGCGTGCCAGCGCTCGGGATCGGCGAGGTAGTCGGCGAACAGGATCAGGGCCTTGCGCAGCGATCCGGCGTACTGGCGGCAGGTGGTCTGGGAGACGCTGGCGGTGTTCGCCGAGGCGAAGACCGCGATCGCGTGCTCGGGGTTCAGGCGGGTCACGTCGTCGGTCGCGTGCTCGGGCAGTGCGGACAGGATCCTGCTGGCTCCGAGGCGGTAGGCGGCGGCGTTCGCCTGGGTCAGCAGGCCGGCGCGGTGGGCGAAGTCGAGGAAGGCGAGTAGGTCCGCGGTGCGGCGTCCGGGGGCGTCGGTGACCGGGCCGGGCCGTTGGGTGGCGGTCATGGTCGAGGAGGTCCTTTCGGCGATCGCGCCGGGGTCAGGCGCCGGTGAGTGTGGCGATCAGGCGGGCCATCGCCGTCGCATCGCGCAGGTGCTCGCCGCTGGAGAAGGCGGCCGTCGCGCCGGTCAGGTACGGCGCGGCGATGGTTTTGAGGGCGGTGAGGGTGGCGGTGTGGACGTCGGCCCATTCGCGGCTGGTGCGGCACTCGGTGCAGCTCAGCTCGTCGACGTTGGTGAAAACGTGGCGGATGGAGTAGCTCGGGCCGTGGGCTTCGGTGTCCGGACCGGTCAGCCACCACGGGCGCTCGTACGGCTCGCTGGCCCGGTCTGCGCCGGGGTCGAGTTCGGCGAGGGTGAAGTAGTGGCGCTTTCCGCGACGGCGGTGGAAGGTGCTGATACGGTGTCCGAGGTGCTCGGTGAGGAAGGCGAGGGTCGCCTGCGTCGCGGTGCTCTCGTTGGTTTCGGCGGGATCGCTGGTCATGGTCGTTCTGCTTTCGTCGGCGGGGGCGGGTTCTTAGGCGGTCAGGGCGATCGGTTAGCGGCGCAGGACGTTGACTCGCTCTCCTCCGATCAGCGGCGCGTCTTCGGGTCCTGCGAGGTACGGGGCGATCCAGAGGGGACGGTGCTCGCCCAGCTGTGCGGTAGACCCTGCCTGGCACGTTCTCCTCGTCGGCCTGCTCGGCGGGCGGGCGCTTGACCGCGCGCAGCTCGACGTAGCGCACCGTGTCATCGAGCGGTTCGGGGCGCTGGTTGCTCTTGCCCGCGCCGAGCGGTTTCGGGGCGACGGGGGTGGTCAGGGTGATGGGCTGGCCCATCAGCAGCCAGGTGGCGACGATCAGCTTCTGCAGACGCGCGGTGTCGCGGGCGAGGGGGGCGTAGATGCAGGTCTGGCAGCCCTCGCCGGAGCATTCGTGTTCACGGACCTTGCGTTCGGTCACGTGGTCGACATCCACCGGTCCGCCGAACGGTATGGCGACCGAACGCTGGTAGAGGAAGCCGTGCAGGGGCAGCGGGTGCGGCGGCAGCGCGTGCTTGGGTAACCTGTGCCGGTTCTCGTGCAGCGCCTTGGCGAATCCGGGGATCAGGAACCCGATCGGCCGCCCGGGGGTGGTGTCCCGGTAGCTGGTGGGCGACCAGAACTCGATCACGATGCTGTTGCCCATCGGACCCCAGGTGATCAGGTTGATCGGGGCTCCCTCGGGGCCGGGCACTCCGGTGTCGCGCAGCGGGTCTGCGTAGAACATCACGCCGGTCTCGGCGGGCACGTCCTCGGGGTGCAGGTCGTAGCCCGTCAACGACTCGGCGGCGTGCCTGGTCAGCGTCGAGAGGGCTTCGGCAACGTAGAACAGCTCCCCGGTGCGCAGCACGCGTGCCCATTTGCGTGCCCATTCGTCGGCGGTGTCCGCGCCGAACGACTCGCCGTGCTCCTCGTCAGAGCTCGCGGAGGCGATCGCCGCGTCGATCTTGCCCAGCCATTCGGTCGCGCCGAACCGAGACCGGTCCTCGGCCCACTCCAGGATTCGGGCCCTGATGCGCGGTAGGTCGCGGGCGGTCGGCGCGGCGGCGTTCGCGCCCAGCGGCGAGGGTCGGGCCGGGGCGATGGCACGCGGGCGGCGCACCTGCTTCGAGCGCTTACTCACGGTCGTTTCTCCGTTTCAGGGGGGCGGGTCAATCGGCTAGGGCCGCAGCGGCGATGACCGGGGCGGGGGCGTGCTGGCTGAGGCGGGCTCTGATGCCGCCGCCTTCTGGGCGGGAGCGATATATGCTCCAGAAGGCCGGGTCGTCATCGGGTCCGTACCAGGTCACCGACCGCGCGCCGTCCGGGCTCGCCCAGGTGCGGACCAGCGGACCGCCCTCGTCGTCGATCCCCTCGTCGGGGTCTTCGTCCGACTCGTCGTGCTGCTCGTGCCATCCGGCGGCCTCAAGGTGGGCTTCGATGCTGCCCGGATCCGAGCACGTGCCGGCCTGGCCAGCGGCGCTGATGACGGCGAGTACTACAGATGAGGGCGCGAACAGTTCCGCCGACCACGACCGGCGGCGCCTGCCAGCGGTCCGGGCACCGGTCAGCACGGTGAAGCACCGCCCGCCGGATACCTCGCGCGCATGCAGGTTCAAGGTGCCGTCGGGGCTCGCCATGGGGCGGATCTCGCGGCTCTGAGCGGGTTCGGCACGCTCGTCGAGAGCGTTGGTCCAGCCGTCGGCGCGCAGGGTGCGGGCGATGGCGGCGGTGCAGCTGGTGTCCGTCGTGGTGAAGGTCGGCGGGGTGTTCATCGCGGGGCTCCTTGCGATGGTGTGCGGCGGTGGGTTCAGTCGGTGAGGGCGAGGGCGGCGATGAGAGCAGGCGGGGTGTGCTGGCTGGCGTAGGTGTCGGTGGCACGATGCGTGCGCCCGTCGGAGTGCCAGCGGGTGATGCTCCAACTGACGGTCTCGAGGCGTTCCTCGACGCTCCAGCAGACGGCGCGCCCGCCCGGGGAGACCCACTCGATGCAGGTGATGCGGCCTTCATCAAGGTCTTCCTCGGGTTCGGTTTCCACCTCCCAGCCTTGGGCGGTCAAAAGCGCCCCGACGAGGTGGGGACCGGTGTCTTGGCCGAACGACCGTGCCAGTCGCGTCCCCGCGTCGAGGTCGGGGTCGGTGGGTTCGACGGCGGCCTTCACGGCGGCGAGGGCGACCGGGAGCGGGACCTCGTGCAGGTCCGCCTCCCAGCCCGGCGAGTGAACCGGTCCGGTACGCACCGGGCGGGCGGAGAGACGAGCGGTCATGCGGTCGTCCGGGAACCGGGCGGCCGCAAGGCGCAGTCGGCCGTCGGGGCTTTCGAGTTCGTGGATCTCGGTGCCCTGTGCGGCTTCGGCGCGGTCGTCGCGAGCATGGGTCCAGCCCTCGGCGAGCAGGTTGCGGGCTAGGGCAGCCGTGCAGTTGGGTTCCGTAGGGGCGAAGATCGGCGGGGTGTTCATCGCGCGGCTCCTTGTGATTCGGTGCGGCGGCGGGCGGCTTAGTCGGTCAGGGCGAGGGCGGCGATGACGGCGGCGGGGGTGGTAGCGGTGGCGTCGAGGTGCGCCCGGGCCGATTGCAGGTCGGGTCGGGTGATGAGCCAGCCGCCGGGGTCGCAGGGCTCGTCGGGTGCGAGGTAGCAGGCGCTGCGGGTGCGCTCGAGGTTGGCCCAGCGCGCCTCGAGCAGGCGCGGTCCGTCGTACTCGCACTCGTCCAGGTCCCATCCGGCCTCCACCAGCCACGCCTCGATCGGCGCGGTGTCGGGTTCGGCGGCGGCTCGCGCGGCTTGGAGGAGCGCGCTGGCCGGGAGGGCGGCGGTGCCCGCACGCCACGCCGGGGCGCGAACCGCGCCGCGCGGGTCGAGGCCGTGGAGCGTGGCCTGAAGCTCGCCGAACCGGTAGGCGGTCGCGTGGATCTGGACGGCGGCGTCCGGGGAGACCAGCAGGCGGTGGGTGGCGCGGCCGATGCCCGTGGCGGGGTCTGCTTCGCGGGTGAATCCGGCGCGGAGGAGTTCCTCGGTGAGAGCTTCGAGCAGGGCGTGCGGGTCGGTGGCGGTCATGACGATCTCTCCTCGGGGCGGGGTGACGGGGCGGGCGTGGTGCCCGCCCCTGTTCGGGTCAGCGGGTGGCGGCGATCGCGGTGGTGGCGGCCTTGGCGATCGCGGCGGCGGCGGTGGCGGGGTTGGTCAGCTCGAGGCGGGTGGCGCCGTCGAACGTTGAGGGTCCCCATCCGCCGAAGTGCAGGTGCAGCACCGCGCATCCGGCTTTGATCAGGGCGCTGACGCGTTCGGCGGCGGCCTCGGTCTCGTGCGCGCTGTAGCGGAGGTCCGAGGCGATCACGAGCAGGCGTCCGGCGCCGGGCACGGACAGTCCGAGGGTTATGTCCAGGGCGTCGATCGCGTCGCCCAGGGCGTGGCCTCCGCCGCTGGCCTCGAATCGTGTGATGTGGTTCGGGGCGGTGCCGGGGCGGGTGATGGCGGTGAGGCATTCGTCGTAGGCGACGGTGGCGGTGCGCGAGTCGGGGTCGGTCATGGAGGCGGCCTTGGCCAGGATCCAGGCGGCAGAGGCGATCGGCCGGGTGGCCGCCGACATCGAGCCGGAGACGTCGACCGCGATGCCGACGCGCAGCGGCGGGGTGGGGGTGGCGCGGCGGGTGGTGTGGGTCCAGGGCAGCGCGGTCGGACTCGCGCCCGCCGCGCGTTGCGCGTCGCGGGCCATGGCGGCGCGCATGTTCAGGCGTCCGGGCGGTGCGGCGCAGGCGATCGTGGTCTCGACTCGTTCGCGGTAGGCCGCTGCTCGTAGTCCGCGGGCGAGCTGGCCTGCGGCGGCCTTCTCCGCCCGGGTCGGGAGCCTGGAGCCGATCACGGGGCTCGGCCGCACGATTCCGAAGTTGCCTCCGGGCGTGAACGGTCCGGCGTTCGGGCCGAACACCGCTGCGGCGGTGTCCTCGGCGCGGCGGCGGCGCGAGGCCTTGGCCTTGGTGGCTTTGATCCGCTTGTTCGCGGCCTCGTCCTCGGCGTCCTGTTCTGCCTGTTCGGCGGCGGCGCGGGCGGCCTCGGTCGCGTTGATGTTCACGCTCGTGGTGCCGATCGCTCCGGCGATCGCGCCGCCGCCGTTTCCGGGGGCCTCGTGCGGCTCGGGTTCTTCGGCGTCGAGGGCCATGGCCTCGCACCAGGCGCGGCCGTGGGCCAGCATCGTCTCGGCGTCCTGGTCCTCGGTCTCCAGGGCGGCGTTCCAGATCTCGGTGAGGGTGGCGAGGGTCTGCTCGCCGAGTATCTTGGCGACCGCGGCCTCGAGTTCGGCCGTCTCGCTCGGCTCGAGGATTCCGGCATCGCGGCGGGCCAGGATCAGGGCGGCGGCCGAGGCGGCGGACCAGGGGCTGTCCGGCGGCGAATCGCCCAGGTCGTTCAGGATTAGGGAGGTGACGGCGGTTCGCAGGTATCGCACGTCCCCGGGGCGGCGGGTCAGGTGCCTTTTTTCGGCGCGGGGGTCCTCAAGCATCATGGCGACCGCGAAGGCTGCGCCCGTGCGCTCGCCCGCTGTGGTGTCCAGGTCCCATTTGGTGTAGGCGGCGTGCGCGCCTTCGTGGCAGAACACTCCCCAGGCGGCCGGGTAGCGCTCCTCGTCGCCGTAGAGCGCGGGTCGGATCGTGGCCGGGTCCAGGCCGTCGAACAGGTCCCGTTCGATCTCGACCTGGGCGAGGGTCGGGTAGAAGGCGCCGGGGGCGCCGGATCGGGTGGGCCGTTCGGTCCCGACGGTGCAGTCGTCGCGGTCGCCGATCACCGGGAAGCGCGCGGTCAGTTCGGCGTCGATCCGCGCCCATTCGGCCTCGGCCGACTCGGCGCTCTCGCTGAGCGCGGCGACCGGTCCTCCGTCGTCCTCCCACTGTGCCTGGGCGAATTCGTCCTCGGTCAGGGCGGGAATCTCACGTTGGATGTGGGGGTGCGCGGGCATGGCGGATCGAAGCTCCTTGCGGCAGGGGATTGATTGGTTCGAGGGGTCCGGCGCGGCTGGCCGGGCGGGGCGCGTGGTGGGCGCCGGGTGTCAGATCTGCTTGCCCAGGGCGAGGGCTGGGACCTTCTTGCCTGCGGTCTTGGCGACCAGTGCGGCGACCTGGTCGCGGTCTTCGATCGGGGCGATGCCGATCAGGTTCGCGAAGGCGACCTCGACCCCGATGGTGTCAGCGATCTTCTGGAACGCGATCAGCTCGCGTAGCTGCGGCGCCCAGCCGACCTCGCCGTTCGCGGCGAGTTTCGCCAGGCTCCGGGCGATGGTCACGGCCTTGGGTTCGATCCCGAGTCGTCCGCACAGGTCGTAGTCGGTCTCTACGTGTATCTGGGTGCTGAACCTGGAGCTCAGGGCCTCGGTGAGGATGGCGCCGTGGACGCCCGGGTTGTGTCCGGCGATCACGTAGAACCCGGGGGCGGCGGTGATGATCTCGCCCTTGTGCGCCTTGACGATGATCTGCTTGCGCCCGTCCATCGCGGGGTACATCGCCGCGAGGACCTTGGGGCTGATCAGGGTCGCATCGTCGATCAGCAGGGGGCGGCCTTCCAACATCGCCTCGATCACAGGCCCGTAGATGAACTCGTATCCGCCGTCGTCCTTCTGGGTCCAGTCGCCGATCAGGTCGCCGACCGTGGTATCTCCGTCGCCCGCGATGGTGATCAGGTCGTCGAACGCCGCCTCGGCCATCGAGGTCTTCCCGGTTCCCGGGGGTCCGTAGAGCAGGGCGGGGATTCCGGCGTCCCGCAGCTTGCGCAGAGCCTCTACGTCGCTGACCCCGGGTGCGAGGGCGCGCGGGTAGTAGAGCTGCCCGTTAGGGCGGGTGATCGGCCCGATCTTGACCGGGGCGGTCTTCCTGGGCGAGGCCGAGGAGGGCGTGGCGGTGCTCGCAGGTGTGCTTGCGGAGCCGGAGGGGCGCGCGGGTCGGGGTATGCCTTGTCCGGGCGGGGTGATCACGGCTTTCGCGGCGGCGGCGGCGGTTTTGGCGTTCGCAATGTACCGGCGCGGTGTGGTTCCCGTCGGGTCCGCCTCGCCGCGCCGTACCAGGGTTTCGCACGCGTTGCCGATCGCGCCGCTGCTCTTGCCAAGGATCGCCGTCAGTTCGCTGACGGAGTGGGCGTTGGTCGGATTGGCGGCGAGGGTCGCGGCGACGGCGGCGCGCAACTCCCCGGCTTTCGCCTTGCCGGTCAACGCGGGCGGTGGGGGCGGAGGGGCGGCGGGAGTCGGAGGTGTAGTTGAGGTGGTCGCGGGGGTCGGGTTGGCGGGTATTCCGGGCGCGGGGGTGGTGGTCGGCGAGGTCATGGCGCGGCGGTGCTCTTTCGTGGCGGGCGGTTGTACGGGTGGCGGGTCAGGCGGTGGGGGTGTTGGAGTGTTCGATCAGCGCGCGCCATATAGCGGTGAGCGCGATCGCGTCGTCTTCGTCGATACCGGGCAGGTCAGGGTCGAGGGGCGTGATGGAGTTCTCGTCCCACAGGGCGTGTTCGGCCGCGCCGTCGCCGTGTAGGGGGGTGCCCCAAAGCAGGGTGTTGTCGAAGGTTGCGGGGTGGCAGGGTTCGAGGTTGGCGAGCCAGATCACGTGTCCACCGTGGTAGGTGACCGCGTCCCCGGCACGCGGTGTCGCGTAGTGGGCGAGGGTGGCGCGGATAGCGTCGTCCGGGGCGTGGTGCGCCGGTAGCGGCGTCACGTGGCCCGGGACCGTGTTCGGCGCGGGGGCGGTGGTCTGAGCGGTCTTCGGCATGGTCGTACTCCGGTTCGGTGTGTCAGGGGTTTGTAGGTGGCGGGGTTGCCGCGCGGGCGCGGGTTAGGGCGTGCGGGTCGGGGTCAGCGGGCGGGCAGGGTCATCCGGCCGTGCACCGCGTCGCCTTCCACGCTGCGGAAATCTTCGTACACGTATTTGATGTTCTTGCGGCTATACCGGCGCGCCCATTGGCGGCGGGTGGTGCCGTCCGGGTTTTCTTCGGTCAGCCCGATCCAATAGCGCGGTCCGCCGGGGGCGGCGACCGGGCCGTACATGTCGACCCTGATTCGGGTACCGTCGGGCCGGGCCGGGCTGAGGGTCATGTGCGGGGTCGGGGCGTGGCGGGGAACGCGTACGTTCGCGGTGGGGGTCGGGCGGCGGCGCATGGCAGCATCCTGTCTTTCGGCGCGGGGGCTACGGTTCGTCGTGATCGGCGGGGTCATGGTGTTCGTACGGGCCACCGGCGCCGAAGGGCGCGGTGCAATACGGAAGGCATTTCTCGCCCGGTCCGGCGCCGCATTCGTCGCACGGTTCGTCCGGCGGCGTGTAGTCACATTCGGGGCAGCCGTCGGACATGCGCGGTTCCTTTCCTAGCGTTCGGGCGTGGCCTGTTTTCGGCATGGCTCACGCGGGGTCATGGTTCGGGATTTTGTGGCCGTTTCACGGTTTCCCCGATTTCCGGGTTTCCGTTTGGCCGGTAATTCATTCTATCTCAATTCCCGGCTTTTATCTAGCGCGATATTCGCCGGTTTCTTGCGGGTTTTGTGTCCGGTTCGCTATTCCCGCTTCGGGCTTTCCCCCGGGCACATCACTAATATAGCTCGATTTCCGGGCGTAGATCAAGCCGAAAAAAGGCTTGATATGCGTCGTTGAATTGCGATTTCTCGACGCTTTCCAAGACTCTTTAGGGATGTTCCCTTTGAAAGTATCGTTGCGCGCGGTTCCGCCCTATGAACCGCGCCGCACGCGCGCCGCGCGGCTATGATTTCGGCGCCCGTTCGCCGCGCGCGCCTACGGTTCGCAAACCCGCGCGCGGCGCGCGGGCTAACGGCTAGCGCGCCGCGCCGCCCGCCGCCCGCGCCGGGATCAGCGCCAATGTCCGAATAGTTGCGCTTCAATCTATTAGGGGGGGTATTCGGGCGTCATTACCGTCAGTGACGGGCCGGTGACGTCTTCGGCGGAACGGGGCGGCGAAGACGGCGCCGGCATCGGGGTGGGCCGAGAGGGGTTCAGGAAGAACTCAAGGGGGACGAGACGAGAACGAATAGCACGCGTGGGGGTTAAGGGCGAGAGGACAGCAGGGCCGGGGAAAGACGGGGCGAGACCGGGCCGGGGCCGGGGCGCAGGGATCGGGATGGTTACTTCTTCCGATCAGTCTGGTCGTCTCTCGCGTGCCTAAATGGGCTCTGAGCTGCGAGACGAAAGGATCTGGTTGATCCATTCACAGCAGGAGCAGTGGAAGGACCACTGATTGGATCCCCGAGTGGACCATCCACGGTAACCGAGTCGAGGCGGCAGGTGCTCAGAGTCCTGAGTCGCCGGCTCCGCGGTCTCCGCCCGCGCCGCCGCACCTGGCCCCGGCCGGCCGTATGCGGGCGAGGTTGTGGCGGCTGCTCTGGCGTCCGCGCGCTCGCGGCCGCTTCGGCGCAACCCCTTGCTGCGGCCGAAGCGTGGGGGCGTCGGCCGAGCGGAGCGGTCGCGCCGCCCGGTGGCCCGCCCGTGGCAGGGTCGGCGTGCGCGCCACGGACCTCCGGATGCCGCCGCGTTCGGGGCGGTCATACCGGGTCGGTGAATCCGACGAAATCGCTCCAGCGGTAATCTTCGGTCCGAACAAACGCGCCCGTATGCGGCGCGTCGACCATCACATTGTTTCCGAGATAAATTCCCACATGTGTGATGTCGTTGACGCTTGTTCCATAGAATACCAGGTCGCCGGGTTCGATGTGCCCGCCCGTGGGATTGTTCTTCGTCGCGGTGTATTGGTCTTGTGCGACTCTGGGTAGGGTGACGCCCGCCGCCTCGAATGCCGCCTGGACGAGTCCTGAGCAGTCGAATCCCTGTCCGTGCGCGGGTCCGTCACCGGCCCATTCATAGGGGACTCCGATTTGCGCCTTGGCGTATGCGATGGCTGTTTGCACGGTTGCCGAGTCGGAGCCGCTGGCCGGGTTTCCGGCCTCTGCGGCTGCCGAGGAGTATTGCGCGGCGTAGGAGAGGACTTCGGAGACGTAGTCGTCGGAGTGGTTATAGGCGAAGATGGCCGCGGGGATGTCAGCGCCGTTCTTCGCGCCGTTGGCGCAGAGCATTCGCGCAGCGGCGTAGACGGCGTCGACCGGATCCCACGGCGTGGGCGGGTCGGCGCCGCCTGGCGGTATGGGCTGGGAGTATTCGGCGAACGTGGCCGGCAGAAACTGCATCGGTCCGACCGCTCCGGCCGAGCTGACCTGGTCGGCGGCGCGCCCGAAATCGGATTCGACCTTGCCGATCCCGGCCAGCACGGCCCAGCTCAGCCCCGGGCAGGTCGCGGCGGCCCGCATGTCCAGTGCGAGGTAGGCCGCGGGGATATCGGCCGTCGCGGCGGCCGAGGGCGCGGAGCCCGAGCCGGAGCCGAGGCCGAGGATCGAGGCGACCCCGGCGGCGGCTCCGCCGATCAGGATGACGACCAGCAGCAGCGCAGCGCCCGCCGCGGCGCCGATCTTAGCCACGGGGCCGCGCCGTCCCAGCGTCGCGCGCGTTCGCGGGGGGCAGCGGGGGCGGCGGGTTGAACAGCCGCCCGGTGCGTGCGGCGTCGGCGTCGCGGTCGGCCGCCGCGTGCCCGCTGGCGCTGGCGTAGGCCGCGAGCTCGATCAGGTGCAGCCGCCGGGTGGTGCGCGCCGCCAGTTCCCAGACGGGGCCTGCTGCCGTAGTGTTTTCGGTGGCGGCCGGGGTGGAGGTGGCGACCGGGACGGCCGGGGGGTCGAGGGCGAGCATGCGGTGCAGGGCGCGTTCGCGATTTGGGGATTGGAGCCAGAACAGCACCGGGGTATCGATGCCGGTGACCGCGGCCAGGCGGGCGTAGCCGTCGAGTTTCCCGACGACGCGCTCGAGGTTCTCGCTGCCGGTGTCGTATTCGAGGAAGAACTCCGCGCTGCGCACTCCGCCGCGCGAGGCAGGGGCTTGCCAACGGCCGAAGGCGTCGGGGCGGGCGAGGTCGCCGTAGAGGTGGAAGCAGGTCAGCTCCGACCACCACGAGGCCAACACGCCGTCCACGTCGGGGCTTAGGCGTGAGGCGGCGGCCAGGTGGGAGTAGACCTCGCCCACGCCGACGGCGTGGTTGAGCCGGGGCGAGTGGGCGATGGCGAGCGACCGGTTGCGGTGGTAGCCGAGCTGCTTGATCGTCACCCCCGCCTCGGCGGCGAGAACCTGGGCGCCGTAGGGGCCCAGGACGTAGTGCTCGGGGGCGGAGCCGATCGCGCGCAGCGGCCGGAACCGGTCGATCACGCGCAGTTCGTTGGCCAGGATCCGCAGGCGCCGGTTGGCGATGCGCGGCCCGTCGAAGGCGATGCGGGCGATCTGCGGGCCTGTCAGCACCTGGTGCTCGCGCAGGGCATGCAGCAGCCACCGGTCGCGCGCGGTGAGCCGGGCGGCGAGCTCGGCCAGCGCGGCACGGCGGGCGACCGGAGCGGACTCGCGGATCACGGCGGCGGGCAGGTAGTCCGGATGCGTCGGAGGGGTGGGGTTGGGCGCGGCTGGGGGCAAGGGCGTCTCCTGTGTAAGGGCTAGAATTCATCCAGTAGTTCGGGGGCCGTTTACGGCGCGGCCCCCGAACTCGGCCGCGCTCTACGCGACGTCGGGGCGGGCCACGTCGGCTCCGTCGGCTGCGGCGGGGGTCTGCGAATTCCGGCGCTTAGCTCCCCCCGGTACGGCGCGGGCGGCTCCGGCAGGCCGGCCGCCGCGCCGCTTGGATACGGCTGCGGTGCCGGGACGGCGGGTGACGCCGGGCGCGTGGCCGAACGCGTGGCGCGCCGAGGCGCGGATCATGCTGTCGCGGCCCGCGATCGCGGCCGGCAGCGGCTGGGTCCGCAGGGTGAAGGCAGGGCGCTGCTGGGAGCCGGTGACCAGCCGCGCCGCGGCCTGGAACGCCCCGAGATGGGACAGGTCGTGGGCGAGCAGGATCGGGGTGGTGTGCCGCTCCAGCAGCCGCGCGTCCTCCGGGGAGGAGTTGAAGAACACCTTCGTACGCGCGTTGGCCGAGATGCCCTCGCGCAGGTCGTTCGGCAGCTGCGCGAGGTTCTGGTGGGCGAGGTTGAGCGAGAGCTTGTAGCCGCGGGCCTCGGCGAGCATGTCCTCCATCGGGTAGGGCAGGTTGAGGAAGTTCTGGAACTCATCGAGGTAGACGGCGCAGTCGCGGCGCTGGTGCTGCGGGAGCTTGGCCCGGCGCGAGGCGGCCTGCCACACCTTCGCCATCACGAAGCTGCCGAGGAGCTTCGCGGTCTCCTCGCCGATCACGCCCTTGGGCAGGCGCACCAGCAGCACCCCGCCGTCCAGGATCCGGTCCATGTCGAACGAGCTGGGGCCGTCGGCGATCGAGTCGCGCACGAACGAGCGCAGCAGGAACGCGCGCAGCTTGTTCATCAGCGGACCGATGTGGTTGGCGCGCTGGGCTTCGGACAGCTGCTCGTACTGCGACCAGAAGCCGCGCAGCACCGGGTCCTTCAGGCCCGCGGTCATCCGCCGCCGGTAGGCGTCTTCGCCGAGCAGGCGCGGGATGTCGGCGAGCGAGACCCCGCCGGTCGCGGCCTCCGGGGCGTGCAGCAACGTGAGGCAGGCCGAGCGCAGGTTGTCGTCGGTGCGCGGCCCCCAGAACGAGGAGAAGATCCGTCCGAACAGCCCGCACAGGTTGTCGACGATCATGTCGACCTCGTCGGGCCGCTCGAGCTGCAGCACGTTCAGACTCGGCGGCGCGGACGCGTCGTCGGGGTCGAACACGACGGTGCGTCCTGCCGCCGACTCGGGCAGGCGGGCCAAGACGTCGTTGACGAGGTCGCCCTTGGGGTCGATGACCACCACCCCGCGACCGGCCTGCACGTCGTCGAGGATCATGTGGGTCATCAGCGTCGACTTGCCGGAGCCGGTAGCACCCAGAATGTGCACGTGCTGGCGGGAGTCCGCCACCGCGAGGCCGACCGGGCGCGGGTTGGCCGACTCGGAGACCCCGAGCGGCTTGACCGGCGCCACCGTCGCGTCGGCGTCCGGCCCGGTGGGGGTGAGGATGCCGGGCGGCGGGGTCGCGGTGCGCGCTCCAGCGCGCTCGACGCCGGGGGCCGCGGCATCGGTGGGCAGGTGCGCGATCGCGGCGAGCTCGCCGATCCCGAGCAGGCTGCCGCGCCCGTGAAAGCGCCTGCTGTTGACGGTGTTGACCGGATCTGACAGCTTGCGGCGCGCGAACCAGTTCTGCCCGGCGAACATGCTGAAGGCGGAGGCGATGGCGTGCGCCCGGCCGCGAAGCCGCGGACTACTCGGCGTCTCGTTGCCGGACGTGGAGGCGGCGGCGTAGTGCACGCGCACGTCCCACAGCCCGCCGGCGACCTTCGCGGAGGCAGCGCGCAGCTCGGCTGCCTTCGTCGGGTCCGGCGCAACGCCGGGGATCCTCGCCGCGGCGCGGGATGCCGAGGTGTTCGCGCCGGGAGTGACCGCGTCCAGGACCCGCGCGAGCGGACTCGCGGAACGTCCCGTACGCAGCGCGGTCAGCTGGCGGCGAGCCCTGCGGGCGCGGCGTCCGGTGACCGGCCGGGCCAGGACCTGGACGGCGGCGTGCTCCTGGCCCGCGAATCCCGCGCACGCGCCGAGCAGCGGGCGAAGCGGGTCGGCGCCGTGGGAGGTCTCGATCGGCAGCAGTTCGGTGCGCGCCAGCCGCAACCGGCCCCCGGTCGCCGCCGCTGTCGCGGGCAGCAACAGGGCGTCGGCGGCGGGCCGGACGTCGGTGGCCGCGCCCGGCCACGCCGAGGCGATGGCACGCTCGATCATCCCCGGCGGGACGACGCCGGGGACCCAGATCCCGATCCGCAGACCGGCCCGCGTCCAGCCGTACTCGAACCCGAGGTGCGGCTGGCCGGCGAGCAGCCGGCGCCGGGCCGGGCGCAGCAGACCGAGCAGGTGCGACCACAGCGCGTGCGCGCCATCGGCCTCCACTTTCGGCGGGGCCATCACCGTGATCAGCCGCGCGTCGGCGGCGAAACGCGCGTGCACAGCGCGGCGGTGACGGGAGCGGGCGAACAGGGTCAGCACGCCCGCCGCGAGGACTACCGGCCCCCACAGCGGGCCGTAGGAGTAGGCGAAGTGCTCGGCGACCCGGCCGAGCCGCGCGAACTCGGCGCCCGGTTGGGTGATCAGCCGCGCGATAAGACCGGAGCCCGGGCGAGTCGTGTGGAGAGGCGGGCGCGGGTTCGGGCTCGCGGCGGTGTGGTGCAGGGTCACAGGAGCATCCCGTCGGGGTCGTCGAGGTCGGCGGTCGTGAACGCGGGCTCTGCCTCCGGCTCCTCGGGCCCGCCGGGCTCGAAGTAGCCGTCGGGCTCGTCGGCATCGAGTAGGTCGACCGGGTTGGTGGTCGCGACCTGGTACTCGATGTCGGAGGCGACCGCGGTGAAGGCGATGCGCGCTTCGCCCGCGGCCAGCAGCCCGGAGCCGACCGGGGCGGTGGCCAGGAAGTCGCGCTCTCCGGCCGAGAGGTGGAAGGCGTCCGCGACGGCATCGAGGGCCTGGGGCGCCTGGCGCAGCAGGATCTGCGTGGAGGCGTTCGCCACCACCGCCCGGCCGAGGTCGGTGGAGAGCACGTCGGCGGTGTCCTGGGTGATCACGGCGAGCCCGGCCCAGCGCTTGCGGGCGGCCTTCGCCATCCGCAGCAGGAACTTCGCGCCCTCGACCTCGCGCATCAGCAGCCACGCCTCGTCGACCACGACCAGGCGCCGGCGCCGCTCGCGGGAGGTGACCTGCCGCCAGACCGCGTCGAGCACCAGCAGCGTCCCGACGCTTTTGAGCTCCTCGGGCAACTGGCGCAGGCAGAACACCTGCAGATGCCCGCTCGGGGCGGTGGTCGTCGGCCCGTCGAACAGCCCGGCCCAGGACCCGGTGGTGAACGGCTCGAGCTTCGCCGCGAGCGAGGCCCCGGCCGGATCGCCGCCCGCCTGAAGGGCTTCGGCCAGGTCCGACAGGATCGGCGCCGCCCGCTTCCAGGTGCGCGGATCGGCGGTGATCCCGACGGCCGCGTAGGCGGCCAGCACCGCCCGGTCCAGCGCGGCGCGCTCGGACGGGCCCAGCACCTCGCCAATCAGAACGCTGATGAACGTGTGCAGGAACAGTGCGCGCCTGATCAGCGCGTTGCTCGTGCCCGCGCTCTTCTCGGCGTCCGCGGGCAGGTCGAAGGGGTTCAACCGCACCCCGTCGGCGCCCAGGTCCAGGTACGCGCCGCCGACCAGCGCGGCCAGGCGCTCGTACTCGTTCTCCGGGTCGACCACCAGGACCTGAACGTCCCGGTAGAGGCTGCGCAGGATCTCGAGCTTGGCGAAGAAGCTCTTTCCGGCCCCGGAGCGGGCCAGCACGATGCTGTTGTAGTTGTCCTGCGCCCACCGGTCGTAGATCACCAGCCCGGAGCTGGCGGCGTTGACGCCGTAGAGGATGCCGTCCGGCGCGGCGGTCTGCGTCGGGTCCGACGGCGAGAGGTCCGGCGAGGTGAACGGGAACGCGGAGGCGAGCGACGCGGTATCGAAGGTGCGGCGCAGCCCGACCGCGTCCACCCCCAGCGGCAGGCAGCTGGTCCAGCCCGCCAGCGCCCGGAAGCTGGTGGGCTGCATCTGCAGCAGCAGCCCGGCAGCGAGCGAGCGCACCGCGGAGGTCTGCTCCGCGAGCGCCCGCTCGGAGCCGGCGTAGACGGTCAGGTACAGCCCGACGCGGAACAGCCGGCCTTCGCCGCGCGCGAGCCGGTACGCGAGTTCGGTGGCGTCCTCGGCGGCGGCCTCGGCGTAGGGGTCGGCGAGCCTTCCCTTCTCGAAGTCCGAGCGGCGCCCCGACTCGAACCGGGCGCGCTGGCGGCGCAGCCGCTCGGCGGCGACCTGCGTCTCGATCGGCTCGATGTGCAGCGAGACGTCCAGGCGCCCCGGGTAGGTCAGCAGCGGCTCGAGCCAGCCGGGCCCGACCTCGGAAGGAAATCCGGTGATCGCGAAGCTGGCGGCGAACATCTCGCCGATGCGCAGGTGGCGCGGGGCGACCTGCACCGACTCCGGCATCGGCATCGCGTCCAGGGCACGGATCGCCGCGTGACCGCCGTCGTCGTGTGCGCGGCGGCGGGCGGCGCGGGTGGTGAGCGTCACAGGTCGTCTTCTCCTTCCACGGGTTCGTGGTCCTGGTCGGCTCCGGTGGCCTCGCGCAGCAGGTGGCGCAGGGCTTCGGATTCGAAGGCCGCGACCTGGATCTGGGCGCCGGACAGGGCGCGGGCGGCCTCGTCCAGGCGCCGGTGCAGCCGCATCGGCGCCGAGGCGTCCGGGCCCTGGGGGCTGGTCTTGCGGCCGCGTCCGGCGCGCGGTTCGCGTGCGGCCAGCAGCACCTGGCGGTGCAGCACGTCGCGCCGCCCGGCCAGCTGCTCGAGGAAGTCGGCGTGCTCGGCGGCGGCCTGCTCGAGGGCCGGATGCGGCAGGCCCGGCGCCGCGGCGCGCAGCTGCTCCACCAACCCGGACAGATCCAGCCGGTGGGTGCGCACGAGCAGTTGGACCGGCGCGGTCAGGCCGTTGAGCCAGCGGCCGAACCCCGAGACCAACCCGTCCTGCTCGCTGCCGGTGCGCAGCGCGAAGTTGACCGTGCCGCACGCCGCCAGCGCCGAGAAGCCCTCGGCTCCCAGGTCGATCACCCCGGTCTCGTCGATCCCGTGCGCGGGCATCGGCACCGGCGCCGGAACGGGACCTGCCTTGGCGCGGATCTGCTTGCCCAGGAACTCCGGAAGCGCCGGAGCGTCCTGGCCGCCGCCGGGCACCAGGTGCTTGGGAGAGCGCGCGTGGCGCAGCGCGGCGAGCACGAACCGGTCCGCGCTCAACCCGTCGCGCTTGCCCAGCGCCAGGGCGATGGCGACCGCCGCGACGGGGGCGGCCGGGGCGATCAGATACACCGAGGGGACCTTCGGCAGCGCGGCGTGCGCGGCCATGAACCCGGCCCACACCGCCAGCCCCGTGGCGGCCAGGATCACCACTTGGCGGGCCGTGAGCCGGGCGATGATCACATCCGGGCGGTCGACGTCCGCCGGGATTCGCGTGGCGTACCGCTCGTGGGCCTCCTCACGCATCGCCGCCGCCAATACGGCGCTGCTGCTCGATGCGGCGCACGCGCAGCGTGATCTCCCGCGCCGGACGCGATCGTGCCGGGGTGCGGTCGACGAGGCGGTCGCAGATCAGCTTCCGCAGGCTCGGGCGAGGCTTGCGATGCCGGCCCCGGCGGGCGCGGCCGAATCTTCCGGCAGGACGGTGGGTCATCGTGAACCTCCTGGGTTCGTTGGTTTACGGGCGGCGGCGCCGCGGCCGGAGGCGGGCTTCGGCGCGGGCTTCTTCACCGGTTTGGCCGCGCTCGCCGGACGCGCCCCGGTCGCGGCGCCCGGGGCCTTGGCCGTCGCCGACCTGGCGCGGGCGCTGCCCGCCGCGGCGGGGTTCGCAGCGCTCGCCCCGGTCGGCGGTGCGGAGCGCGGCTTCGCGGCTGCGGTGCCCGGCGCGGGGGCGGGCGCCGCTGGGGGCGGGGCGGCTGCCGGAGTGATCTGTCCGCGCCGATCGAACAGCGCGGACTGCCGATACGGCGAGCGCGACGGACCGGGCTGTTGGAGATCGACCGGGTCGCGCGGCGGCTTCGCCTGCGGCACCCGCGCGGGCGGAGGAAACAACCCCGCCTGCACCGCGCGCTGCCTCGTTGGCGCCGTGGGCGGAGGCTGCGGCGGTGCGGCTGCCGGGGTGATCTGTCCGCGCCGATCGAACAGCGCGGACTGCCGATTCGGCGAGCGCGACGGACCGGGCTGTTCGAGGTCGACCGGCTTGCGCGGCGGCTTCGCCCGCGGCACCCGCGCGGGCGGAGGAAACAACCCCGCCTGCACGTAGCGTGGTCCGGACCCGTTCGGTCGTCCTCCCGCACCGCCGGGCCGCGGCCCGCCCCCGCCGCCTCCCGTGCCTGGCGGCCTGGGGCCGGGGCCCCGCCCGGTTGCGGGGCGGGTGGTGGAGGTGCGGCGTTTGCCGCCGCCGATCAGCCCGGCCGCCGGACCCATGAGCTTGTAGGCGGCGATGCCCTTGGCCATCGACAGCAGCTTCGAGGGGCCGAACACGGACCGGCCCACCCAGAACGGGATCTTGATGAGGATGAAGAAGAGGGTGATGAACACCAGCAGGTCGGTCAGACCGCTCCCGGTGGGAAACCCGAGAGAGGTTTGACCCCCGGGGTCCAGGAAGATCCGCAGCGCCGTCACGAGGGTGAGCGACTGGCCGAGCTGGACCGCGAGGGTGCCGAGAACCGCGCGCCACCACCACCGCGCGAACCCCTCGGTGTGCGGCAGCGCGTGACACGCCAGGGCCACCGGGGCGGCGACCGCCAGCAGCACCATGAGCGCGACGCGCACCATGTAGGTGACCAGCAGCACCACCGCCATGACGGCGGCGACCAGCCCGAGGATCGACAGGAAGATCCCGCCGGTGTTCAGGACCGACCCGGTGATCATGTGGGCCAGGGCGGTGCCCGCCTGCTGTGGGTCCAGGCCCTGTCCCATGATCCCGGCCGAGAGCGCGTCGGCCAGATGGATGATCAGCCCGAGCAGCGCGAGGGAGGCGTTGCCGACCAGGAATCCGGCGAACAGCCGCGGCGCGATGTCCTTGAGCGCGTACCGGGTCTGCAGCGTCTCGTGGGTCATCACGATCGCCCCGCCGGCCAGGACGAACAGCACGTACAGCGAGTTCGCCAGCACGGCCATCGTCGTCCAGATCTCGCCGACCCGCGGCATCGTGGTGACGTCCGGAGTACTCAGCACGGTGGAGCCGAGCAGGCTGAGCACCGGGTTGAGCGCGTCGGTCACCAGGCTCGCGACCCAGTCGTTGATCGCCTTCTCGACCTGGCCGGGGATGTCCCAGAAGCTTGGGTCGCCGCCGCCGCTCGAGGTGGTCGCGGTGCTCGCGCCAGACGTCGAGGGCGTGGGGGTGGGCGTGGGCGCGCCGGGCCCGAGGCCGATCCCGGAGCCGGACGGCGACGGGCTCGGGCTGGCCGCCGGGTCGGCGAGGACCGGCGCGGCGGCCACCGGCGCCGCGGCCTTCGCCGGTGTGGCGGCGGAGGCCCCGGGTAGGGCGATCAGCAGCGCCGCGGCGGCGGCCAGGAGCGCGGCTACCAGGCGGGCGGCGGGCCGGGCCGAAGCCCGGACCCGGCTGCCGGCGCACCCGGCGCGCGGGCGGACGGACTTCGGCTCGGGGCTCATCTCAGCCGCCGACCAGGCTCTTGAGGACCGTCACGACGACCGGCGCCAGCACCGCGAGGCAGTAGCCCATCGCGGCACTCTTGAAGCAGGTCTTGGCCTTCTCCACCTCGGCCGGATCGCCCGCGGCCAGCACGTAGCGGACCCCGCCGATGGTGAGCATGAGGGTGGCCAGGACCGCGAGGATCCCGATCAGCCACTTGGTGACGTTGCCGATGACCGTCGGGATGTCGTCGGCGGCCAGGTACGGGCCGGAGGCGGCCAGGGCCGGACTGGCGGCCATCGTGAGCATCGCGGTCGCCGCCGCGATCGCGGCGATCCGCAGCCTGCCACGGCGGAGCCGGGCAGGGGGCCTTGCTATCCGCGCGCTCCCGGTTTCCGGGCGCGCGGCATCGTTCGAGCCGTGCATCAAGGTGGTTCCTCATGTGCTTGAGATCAAGGGGGATGTGCGGCTCAGGCCGGGGGAAACCGGCCAGGTTCGGCGCCGGGAGACGGAGGGCTCACCGGGATGCGAAGTGCCGAGGATTCGCCGCGAGAGGTGGAGCGGTCTTGCTGCGCCGAGAGGGTTCGATCTAGGCCGCCGCGCGCACGACACTCGCTCCTTTTCGAAGGCAGTTGCGGTGTCGGTGTTCTCGGACGGTGGAGGGGTCAGCACCACGGGCGGGCGGTGCGGCAGCCTGGTCGTCTCGGTGCGCCGGAGCGTTCAGTCCCGGCACTTGTAATAGGCCGTACAGCAGCCTCTGAGTCTCAAAGTTTCGATCACAGGTTGATCACGGCTGCTTCGGGTGGCTGCTAGAGCAGGCCGTCGCGGATGGCCTTGACCAGACGGGTCTCGGCGTCGGCGCGGTAGCGGAAGAAGGTGGCGCGTGAGAGCCCGGCCCAGGCGAGGATCTCGTCGATCGGCGTCTCTTCCAGGTAGCTGCGGCCGATGTACTCCGCCTCGTCGGCGGTGATCACGCCCAGGCGGACAGCGCGGGCCAGCACGATGTCCGGGTGCCCGACTTCGGGGGCCAGCGCGCTGGACTCGTCGCTCAGCGGCGCGCAGACCGGCGAGGCGGCCTCGCGCCGCCGGGCGCGGCGAACGGCGGTGAAGGCGGCCCAGCTCGCGACCGCCCCCATGTCCCGGATCGTCGGGTCCTCGACGTTCACCGCGCGGATCGCGGTGATGAAAGCCTCGATCAGGTCGGCCTGGTCCTCGACGGTGTCGCCGTCGAAGCCGGTGGCCAGCATCTGCGACTTGTGCACCAGGCTCGGGTAAGCCAGGCCCGCGGCGGCTAGAACCCATCCGCTCTCCCTGCGGCGCGCCTTGCGCACCACGGCTCCCCAGACGATGTTCCTCACCACGGGGTCGGTGTCCTTGTCCGAGAGAATCCGGCAGATCTGCTCCAGATCCATCACCCGGTTCACCGGTCCGACCGGAACAGGCGGAAGCCGAAGCGTCATCTCATGAGCCATCTCACGCATCTGGGAGAAGGCGGACTTGATGGTTTCCAGCGGGGTCTCGGAGTCGTTGCGAAACGTCATTCTTGAAGCTCCCGTCGAGCTGCTTGTTTGGGTTGGGAGCCCTATAGAACGACGCGGCGTAGGCATATTTGGGGCACGTTTTAGGCACGCGACAGGCATGCGATGAATCCCGCCGTGCCCACCGCGTGCCTATTTCACTAGCGACCTGGGCGGAAGAGAGCGCCGCCGGGCAGAGCACTGCGTGAGCCTTCCTCCCGAGAACCCCCGCACCGTGTGCGGACGTGCCGGAGCACCACCGCCGGCAAGGCCGCCGCAGGGTCGCGGACCGTCGTGCCTACCGCGTGCCTATCGGCCACGCGGCCGTGGTCGCGGCCGGGACAGCCCGTGCCCATGACGTGCCCACGACGTGCCTACATATGCGTTGAGCTGGCAGGACATGGCGGGCAGGGATGGGGAGCGGCTTTGACGCGACGATCCGGAGCAGACACCCGCCGACGAGCCCATGCCACCGATTCCCATCCGCCTGGGCCGACATCGCATCACCGAGACACCACGGCAGAGCGCGGTCCCTGGAGAAACCGTCCACCAGCCTCCGGAGCCTCCTCGGCTTCAAGCGCAAGGTCCTCGAAGTCCTCCCGGCACCGGCAGGGCTGATCTCCGACGCGCTGCCGCCCTGCGAAACCGCGACACCTCTATATACGCGAGACGCCCGGGAGTCGATATCGAAACGTGATCGAATCCTTGAGACTCCAGGCCCCCTAAAATGGCCTATTAGGGTGGGTCAGCAAAACGGCGCGGCACCGCACGGCGCGAACAACAGCCATGACGGAATGCCCGCACAACTCGCCGGACAACTCCGGCGGGATTTCCCCGAACAACACCGCACAATCCCGGAACCACAACACCTCGACCACACGGAAGCAGAGAATCCGCGGCTGCGGAGTCCCGGCCACCGTCTGGTTCGCCCCCCACCCCGAAACTCCGAACCCCGAGACACCACTCGCCCCCGCCTACCCGGACCCGCCCCGCGACTGGGTACTCGCCGAGATCATCCGCCAGTTCGCCACCGTCGGCGAGAACTACCGCGTCTGCCACCTCGCCCACCTGGGCTGCCCGGGTGACAGCTCCAGCACGGTGCACCGTCCCAGCCCGTGGCCGACCGACCCCGTCGCAGCTGCGAACGCGCTCTTCGAGATGGACGCCCTGCACGTCGTGGTCCCGGCGGCCTCGGAAGGCGACTGCGACAGGGAGCGCCGTTGGCACGGCACCGCCCCCGGCCAGTCGTTCCTCGCACGCCTTCAGCACCACCTCGGCGAGGCGGACAGCCGCCTCGCCGAGGACGGGATCCTCGCGATCCTGCTTCCCCGACCGCTGCCCGGGGCGTACTTCGCCGACGAGACCGGCGCGGTGATCCAGGCGATGCGCGACGAGGGCCTGTCCTACCTCCAGCACATCGCCGTCGTCGACGCCTTCATCGATCACGACGGGATAACGCCCGCCCTGTCGCAAGCGGACCTGGACGCCTTCCACGCCGCGCGCGCGGCGGGCCTGCCCGTCCACGCCCGCGCCCACTCCGATCTCCTGATCTTCCGCGAGCCCGGAAAGGCCGAACTCCATGACTGACCCCACCACCGGCGCCCTCGCAGCCGGCCGCGCCCCAGCCCGCGGCTGGCCGAACCTACCCACCTCGATCTGGGTCACCGCCCAGCGAAACAGCCGCGCCCAGCGCGCCGGACGCTACATCCCCGAGTCGGTCGCGCACCCGGCCAAGATGCTCCCGGACATCGCCGCCTACGCCATCACCGCCTACACCGAACCCGGCGACCTCGTGCTCGACCCGATGTGCGGAATCGGCACCACCCTCGTCGAATCCCTGCACCTGGGCCGCCGCGCCCTCGGCGTCGAGTACGAGCCGCGCTGGGCCGCGCTCGCCAAGCGAAACATCGCGCTGGCCACATCGCACGCGGCGGCCGGATCGGACGCCCGGGTGATCCGCGCGGACGCACGCAAGCTCACCAGCGTCGTCCCCCCGGAACTCCTGGGTACCGCCGCGCTGGTAGTCACTTCACCGCCCTACGGCGCGGCGGCGCACGGGCAGATCAAGTCCACCGCCGAAACCGGCGAGCGCGGAGTGCGTAAACACGACTACCGCTACTCCACCGACCGCGGAAACCTCGCGCACGCCAGCCGCGAGAAGCTGATCGCCGGGTTCGCCGAGATCCTCTCCGGCTGCCGGGAAGCGCTGCGGCCCGGCGGCGTGGTCGCGGTCACCGCCCGGCCCTGGCGCGAGCACGGGGAACTGGTCGACCTGCCCTCCGAAGTCATCACCGCCGGGCAGAGCGCGGGCCTCGAGCCGATCGAACGATGCCTCGCGCTGATCGCCGGCGTCCGCGACCGGCAACTGGTCACCCGGCCGAGCTTCTTCCAGCTCTCCAACATCCGCACTGCCCGCGCCGCCGGCGTCCCGATGCACCTGATCGTCGCCGAGGACGTCCTGATCTTCCGCGCACCTGGAAACTCCACGAGGTTCCAACCGGACCGCGACTCGGCGGCGGCATGACAGCCGCGCAGGAAAGATCCCGATGAGCCGCAGCACGCCCACCCCGCCGGATCCGGTCGGCAAGCGCTGCCAGGGCCGACCGGCGCTGTGCCCGCGCTGCCACCGCGAACTCGCCATCGACCCCGCGGGTCCCTGGTGCCGCACCTGCCGCACCGCGCAAGTCGGCGCCAGCCGCTACCCGTCCTGCCCGATGCCGACCGTCGCCACCGGCAACACCGCGCGCACCCGCGGCCTGCGCCTGTGCCGCGCCCACGCCCGCCGCCTCGTGGACACCGGCGGACCCGAATCCGTCGTGCCCGACGCGAAACCCGACACCCCGTGACTAATCTGAAGGAGCACTCCATCCACCCCCGATCATCCGCCGCCTCCCGCACCATCGGCCGCCCCCACCCCGCCCGCAAGGCCGACTGCCCGACCCGCCGCACCGCGCTCGCCAAATCCGCCGCCCTCGCCGGCGTCGGCGCGCTGGCCGCGTCACTCTCGGCCTGCGGCGGCGCCCACACCGCTATCGCGAACACCGCCGCGACGGCGAAGACGGCCGCGAGCACGCCCGCCGCCGCCACGCCGACGGCGACCGGACCGACCCTGCGCGCCGTGCTGCCCACCGCCGCCGACCTCGCCGCCGGGGTCACCGCCTCCGGCACCATCGACACCGGCACCGCGTGGACCGCACCGGGCGCGCTTCCCGCGCCCTCGCTGCCGGGCGCCGACTGCACCGCCGCCCCCTCGATCGACGCCGACGCCGCGACCTCCGACTACCGCGCGGCCTACGCCTCCGAGTACCTCGAGAACTCCGGAAACTCGCTGGAACTGATCGTCGCCGCGACCAACCCGGGCGACGCGGCCAAGCAGCTCGCCGAGCTCCGCGCGTTCGCGGCCCACTGCCAAGGTTTCACCGCCCCCGACGGCACCGAGACCACGGTCGCGCTCGACACCTTCGCCGGGCTCGGCGACGAGGCGATCCGCATCCGCGTCACCGCAGCCCCCGGCGCGAACGCGGCGGGCTCCGCCGAGGCCGAGGTGATCCTCGTGCGCGTCGGCGACGAGATCGCCGCCGTGTCCGACACAGACCCGGCCCAGGACGAGGCCGCCGCCGTCTCGGCCGCCACGTTCCTCACCGCGCGCCTGACCGGCCGCAGCGCCTAGCCCCCTTTTCCCGGCCCTGGCCGCGCCGCCTCCCACCCCGGGTCCGGCCAGGCCCTCCCCTCCCCTTTTCGATCGCACCGAGTCTCACCCTGGAGTCACCCTTGTCCTGCCCCACCACCGCCCGTCCCGCGATCCTGCGCGCGCTGGGCGCCGCCCTCGCGCTGACCGCCGCCTGGGGCGTGGTCTGCGGCATCACCCAGTACCGCTTCGCCGGCGCCGATCTTCTCGCCGCGGCGCTCCTGGCCCGCGCCCTGACCAAGGACCCGGTCTCTCGCAGCCCGCTGCTTCCGGTCTTAGCCGCGGTCCTCGCCTTCGCCGTCTGTCTTATCAGCGACTTCCTGGCCGTCGCGCTCGCCCTGTGGCTGCACTTCTCCGTCCCGGCCGCAGTCATCGCCGACCACGCGGGCGAAGTGTTCGGCGATGTCGCCGGCTCTCACTCGGCCCTGGACTGGATCGTGTTCGCGTTCTCGGCGCTCGCTGGTGCTGCTCTGACCGCGAGCCGCCAACACGGCCGCGACTTCTTCACCCGGCGGATTCCGGAGTCGACCGCTTGACCGCGAACGCCAGCACGGACTCGAGGCGAGCCGCGCGGACCGGCGGGCGGCTGGAGATCCGGCCGGTCAGCTTCGCAGCGGCGTGCGCCTTCGTCGACGCCCACCTCCGCCACCACGCAGCACCCCAAGGCCACAAGTACTCGATCGGGCTGGCCGATCAGAACGGCGATCTGGTCGCGGTCGCGATCGTCGGGCGACCAGTCGCGCGCCATCTCGACGACGGCCTCACTCTCGAGGTCACCAGGCTCGCGACCCTGGGCACCCCCACGGCCTGCTCCCGGCTCTACGCCGCGGCCTGGAGAGCGGCCCGCGCGATCGGCTACCGCCGAATGATCACCTACACCCAAGACGGGGAACGCGGCGTGAGCCTGCGCGCCTCCGGCTGGTCCAAGGTCCGCGACCTGCCCCCGCGCCGGGGATGGAACAGCGCCACCCGCGCGCGCCGCGATCGCGGCACCGACAACATCGCCCGCACCCTCTGGCAGACCACAACCCCCGACGAACCAGGAGACACGTGAGCTTCGATCCCCGCGCCTTCATCCGCGATCTGGCCGCCGCGCACGGCCTGACCGCCGAGCCCGCGGACACAGACCACGCGGACCTCACCCGCCGCGCACTCCAGTGCGAACTCGATGACATCAAGTGCCGTATGCAAGCCCTGCACGACTGGTCGGCGGCCATTATCGCCGAGCACGAAGCCCGACCCGCGACGCATCCGGACCACGACGTCGGCAACGGCCGCGCGAGCGGCCCCACCACCGGCCGGCCGAACACCCGGCGCGGAAACCGGCGCCGCACGCGCCCGCGCCGCCAGCCGCCGCACCGCCCGACAGACCAGGAGATCCATGACCACTGAGCACTACCCGCACCCGAGCGGCAGCACCCAACCCCGGGAGATCAATGCCCTATCACTGGGTATGGGTCTCTACCGAGTTCGGAGTGTTGCACCCATTCGTGATGGTTCTTCCATGGTTGAGTTGCCCGCCATGGACAGTGATCTGCAGTGGCGTTTCCAGCGTGCTCGGCCGAAGCGTGAGGTGGCGTGGTACCGCGACGAC
>DATJIF010000200.1:0-17341 GCA_035493475.1 Actinospica sp. | reverse complement strand
TGCTCGTTGACGACCGCGTCCAAAGAGTCGATCCACTCGCCGGTCTCGGCCGGATCGATGTCCGGCAGCTGGCTCGGCAGGCCGTCACTGATGATCGAGAAACGCTCTCGTCCGCTCGCCACGTTCGTCCTTAGAGGTGATTCCGAAACGCGCGCACCGTCGACGGTCCGGTTCAGATCGGATCCACCGCGGCCGCTGCGTCCTACGGTTCGTTACCTTCGTTCTCCCCCATCGTCGTACCTGGGGGCTCGCCGCGTCATCTCTACTCGGCGGTAACCGTCACCTATCGGGTCACATCCCGCCCCGAATGGCCTCCGGGACCCGAACGGAGTCCGATTGTCGGACGTCCTCGTATCCCCAGCGGAAGACGGGCGCCACTCGGCGGAAACCGGCGCGCGAAAGGTGGCCCGGTCCTGTTGGCATTGCGCCGGTTGCGGTGTTTCCTAGATGAAAGGCGTCGGCGGAGCGTGGTCGCCCGGTCACCCGGCGATACCGTGCGCCCCAGAAGTCCACCGCCGACACTGGAGACAACCGGAACATTCCGCGCGGCGAGAGGCGGCTCCATGCGTGCAGCCATAGGCGACACCCTGCACATCCACACCAACCACCTGGGCACCACCGAGGACCTGGCGGAGATCCTCGAGGTCCGCGGCACCGACGGGGCTCCCCCGTACCTGGTGCAGTTCAAGGACGGCCGCAAGCGGCTGCTGTTCCCCGGCCCCGACGCCGTGATCGAGAGCCCGCTCAAGATCGCGGGCGAGCAGCGCGGCGGCCGCCGCATCCACACCCGGCCCGGCTGGTAGCCGGCCGACCCACCGTGGCGGATCCGGGGCCCCGGCGGGCCCCGGATTCAGCGCAACGGGTGCCGGGTACTTGCGTCCCGGCCGCCCTACGTGTGGACTAGCCCGGTGGATGAAAACAGCACCCGGGCCGCGCAGGACGCGAAGCCCGGCACCCTGACTGGGAGGAACGACTCCGTGAGCGCCACCGCGGACCACGCGGGAACCGACACCGAGCACCCGGCGGCACGCCGCCTGGGCTTCGTGACGGGCCAGGTGGTCCAGGAGATCGGCTGGGACGAGGACGTCGACGAGGAGCTGCGCTCCGAGATCGAGGCCGTCACCGGTGGAGAGCTCTACGACGAGGATTACGAGGACGTGGTCGACGCGGTCCTCCTCTGGTACCGCGAGGAGGACGGGGACCTGGTGGACGTCCTGGTCGACGCGCTCGGCGCGCTGGCCGACGGCGGCCACATCTGGCTGATGACGCCGAAGGCCGGCCGCGACGGGCACGTCGAGCCCAGCGAGATCGGCGAGGCCGCCCCCACCGCGGGTCTGAGCCAGACCAGCTCGGTCTCCGCCGGACGGGACTGGGCCGGCACCCGGCTGGTCGCGCCCAAGGCGGCCCGGGTGGGCAAGCGGTGAGCATTCCGGCCGGCAAGCCGGCGCCGCGGCTGCGCCTGCGTGACCAGCACGGGGCGGAGGTGGCGGTCGGCGGCGAGTCCGAGGACGGCCGCGCCACGCTGCTGGTGTTCTACCCCTTCGCGTTCTCCGGGGTCTGCGGCAGCGAACTGGCCGCGCTACGGGACGCGGGCGAGGAGTTCGACGGGGAACGGGTGCGGTTGGTGGCCGTGTCCTGCGATCCCATGCACGCACTGCGCGGCTACTCCGACCAGGAGGGCTTCGGCTTCCCGCTGCTCTCGGACTTCTGGCCGCACGGCGCCGCCGCCCGCGACTACGGCGTGTTCGACGAGGCCCGGGGCTGCGCGGGCCGCGGCAGCTTCCTGATCGACCGGGACGGCGTGCTGCGCTGGTCGCTGGTCAACCCGATCAGCGAGGCCAGGCCGCTCGACGCGTACCGCGAGGCGCTGGAGACACTGGCGGCTCTGGCGGCCGACGCGGAGCTCTAGCCCCGCCGGCCCGTCCAGCCGTCCGGCCCGCGAACGGCGCCGCTCCCGAGGGCGCGCCCGCACCGTGCCCCGCCGCGCATTCCCCCGTCGCGCAACCGGATCCGCCCGGATCCGCGCGTCGGCGATGCGGCGGCGGGGCATACTGTGGCTGTGCCCGTCGCAGGGCACGAAGGTGTCTGGGTGTCCAGGCGTCACGGCCGCGGCGCGCGAGCGTCTGAGCGAAGAGGTGGGACGGCGTGTCCGGTATCGACTGGAATACGGGCGGGCAGGCCCCGTTCACCCGGATCGCCCTCTCCCCCGCCGACGCCGACCGCTCGCTGTCCAGATCGGGCGCGGGCAACGGCACGCTGCGGGTGAACCTCCGCTGGAACCAGTCCGAGGAGCGCAGAGGCCTCAGCCGCGGGCTGCGCAGGAGGCTGGACCCGAACCCGTCCCAAGGCGTCGGCTCAGGCCCCAAGGTCGACCTGGACCTAGGCTGCCTCTACCGCTTCACCGACGGCCAGCGCGGCGTCGTCCAAGCGGCCGGCAACCGCCACGGCGACTTCGCCCGGCCCCCCTACGTGCGCCTCGACCGCGACGACCGAACCGGCTCGTCCACCGGCGAGAACCTCTTCATCAACATGGACCACAGCGCCCACTTCCAGCGCCTGCTCATCTTCGTCCTGCTGGCCGGCGGCTCCGACGACCTCACCAAGGTCGGCGCCGCCGTAACCCTCTACCCCACCAGCGGCCCCGCCCTGGAACTGCGCCTAGACGCCCCCGCCGCCGCGTCCGGCAAGGCCAAGAGCTGCGCCGCCGTCTCCATCCAGCGCTCCGGCACCGAGTTCGTCCTCAAGACCGAGGCCAAGTTCTTCCCCGGCTTCCAAAGCGAGATCGACAAGGCCTACGGCTGGGGCCTGCACTGGGCCCCCGGTCCCGGCAAGGTCCGCATCTGACCGGGCAACCTGCCGTAACCGCTACACTGGGCCCTGCACCGGGCGCTTAGCTCAGCGGTAGAGCGCTGCCCTTACAACGCAGACGCCACTGGTTCGAACACGGTAGCAATCGCCGCGTTCTTGCAGGTCATCTGCTCTCGTCTGCGTCAAGGGTACGGTAGACGATCATCCATTACAGCAGGATTACAGCAAGATTTGCCGAACCGAGACAGACCTTGGCGGGCATTGACGGCATCGTCACAGCGCTTGTCGGCGATTCGCAGATCACGTGGCCCGGCCCGCCGCGCCGACAAGCGTGGTAGCACTGGGACAGCATCTCGACCTAGATGCACCCCATTGCCCGCTTTCATGACGAACCTGCCCCTCTGTCGGGGAAATCCCACAGGCTAAGGCTCGCTCTGTGGGGGGCAGGGCTGCGGTGCGGCGGCTGTCTTCGTTATGGGCTTTCGGATGCCGCGCCAGGATTGGTGTGCTGCCAGGAGTTCGGCGCGCTGGTCGGGTGTCGAGCCACGCAGGACCATGCGCAGGGTGATCAGGTCTCGAAGGGCGCACAGGAACGCAGTTGGTGCGGCATTCCCCCGGCGCGGCAGGCGTGTCAGTAGGCCGATCGCGGGAACTGCTGCGCACGCGGCGGAGAAGGCGAGGTCGTTCGGAGTCGACATGTTAGGTCTTCCGTTTCACTGCTAGGGCGGGGGTGAGCCGGGATGGTGCGGTCTCGTCTTCCAGGGATAGCCTTGATCCTCGTTCGCGTGGTTCATCGGAACGAGGACGAACGCTGAGCATCGGGGGAATGGGATGGTCGAGCGGGGTGGCGATGCCAAGGAGCAGCTTGCGGCGGCGCTGCGCACGGCCATGGCTCGGCGGCAATGGAAGCAGGCGACTCTGGCGGCCACCTCGGGGGTTTCGAAGGCTGCGGTCAGTACAGCTCTCGGTGGGAAGACGGTGGCGTCGGTGGCCACCCTCGAGATGCTCACCGACGCGTTGGAGATTGTGGGCGCCGAGCGCGAGGCGTTGTTCGCCCTGCGCGAGCGGGCTGAGGGCCGTGGCCGACGGTTGGACGGCTATCTCGAGGCGTTGGGCGCTGCGGCGCGCGAACATCCGTATCCCGGTGTGCTCGCCGCGATGCTGCCGCCATTGTCCGCCGTCTACGTCCGCCAGCGCGCCGTGGCACTCAGCAGCCCACCCGGCGGGCACCTGAACGCGGTGCACGAGGGCGACCCGGTCCCCGCCGAGCAGATTCTCGACGGCGCGCCGGTCTGCGTTCTGATGGCCGGACCGGGAGGAGGCAAGTCAAGCCTGCTGCGCACGCTGTGCGCGCAGCTCATCGAGGCGTGGCAGCAAGCGCGCGGGCCGCGCGAAGTACCGGTCCTGGTCCCCGCCGCCGCGCTGGTGGACGTGCCCTTGGCTTCAGCGCTGGCAGCCTCGGCAAGCAGGGACCTGGCCGCCTACGGACTGCTGGAGCAGATTCCCGCGGACTTCTTCACCTCCGCCCCGCAGCACGGGGCGCGATGGGTGGTGCTGATCGACGGCGTGGACGAAGTCGTCGACCCGCGGGCGCGGCGCGCGATCATGAGAGTGGTCGAGGCGCTCGTCTCCGGGGAGCAGTCCGGACGCTACCGGTTCGTGATCGCGACCCGGGATTTGCCGCGTGACGAACTCGCGGCGCTCGGCCCGACAGCACGGTGCTTCGTATTGCAGCCGTTCGCTGAGGACGACCTCGGGCAGGTTGCACGAGGGTGGCTGCGGGCGAGCGCTGCGGGCGAACCGGAGGTTGCTGCCCGGCGTTTCACCACCGCGTTGGGGAAGGCGGGATTGGCGGATCTGGCCCGGGTTCCGCTGATGGCCTCGATGCTGTGCCAGCTGTTCGTCAACGATCCTGATAAGGACCTACCTCGTGGCCGGAGCGCCGTTTATACCGCGTTCATCGATCTGCTGCGCGAGCGCAGCGTCTTAGCGAGGCCAACGCAGTCCGGCGGCCTGGCGCTGATCGAGCGGTACGGTCCAAGCGCCGCGGCTCGTGCTGGCCACGTCCTAGCCGGCCTAGACGGGGTGCTTGGGCGGATTGCAGCGGCGCGCCGCGCCGGCAACACGGCGCCCGTCCTTGAACTCCTGGGCGGTTTCGCCGATACGTCGGCGCCGGGCGGCGTACCGGAGCGGGTGTGGCGCGAGTTCCTGCTCGGGGAGCTTCGAGCCAGCGGGGTGCTTATCGACAGCGGCGGTGATCTCGTTTTCCTCCATCAGACGCTGCTGGAGTACTGCGCAGCCCGCCACGCCACCGGGAACCACGACGAGGCCGTGCGCGCCTTGCACGACCTGCTGGATCGAACCCGCCGCGCCGGGCGCACCGATTGGGCACAAGGCGTACGCCCAAGCCGGGGCTCGCGTCTGAGATTGTGGGCCCCTGATCGCGACGAGGAGTCGTTCGCAGGGTTCGTCATCGACGCCGGGCTCGCACGTGAACCGCAGACGTGTACCGCCCTACTCCTCCAGCTCGCATCGCGCCGGGCAGGCTACAGCGGCGTCGACTTCCTCCTGCGGCAGACCAGGCTCGGCACCGCGCTTCCACGCGAGGTCATCGACGCCTGTGCCGAACTCGCGTTCGAGATTACGCTCGCCCGGCGCACGATCGAGAGCTACCGCGCGTTTTCAGCGCTCGCCGCGTTTGAACTCGGTCACCGGCTCGGCGCCGACCTGCTGCGCCAACTAGCGGTCATCCCGCACCTTTCAGTCTCTTTCCGTGTGGAGATGGCCGAGGCCTTGCTGGAACACGGGGATCTCTGGGCGCTCGACGTACTCTTCGACATCGCCGCCGACTGGGAATCGGGGATCGTCACCCGCCTGAAGGCGATATCGGCGATCGGCCGCTCACCCGAGCCGGACGCCCACGACGCATTGCACGATCTGGTCACGGGCCTGCGCCCGAAGGAGATGATGACCGTTCACGCAGCCGAGATGCTCGGTCGGAACGGCGATCCGCGCGGCATCGAGGCGCTGCGAGCGATGGCACTCGACTCCGACGTACGGTCGGAGACGCGGGTTCTGGCGGCCAAGTCACTCGAGATTCTTGGCGCATCGGGGCAGCCTTGACGGCACACGATCAGCGGAACACAGGGCTAGACCAGGCGGTTTCGCGCGGCCGTTGACGACCATAGGTAAGCACATCTGGGCGGCCGGGCTGAACGGACGTGAGACGTCCACGTCGCGGGAGTCGTGCGCCGAGTACCGCGCGCCTCATCGGCTCGCCACCTACGAGAGGCCGAGGCAGACCTTGCTCGCGCCCGGTCAGTTTTTGCTTATGGACAGGTCGGAGCCGATCCGGCCCTCAACAGGGCTGTGCAGCCGCCGACGGTCGACTGCGCAGCGGCGAAGAACCCGCCTGAACAGCTGAGATCAATGGCCTGTGTCTCGAGAACGCGGTATTGTTTTTCTTGTCGGACGGGTGCTAAAGCGTACTCGTCGGAGCAATTGGGCGGCTGCGCCGGTTGCAGCCGGAACCTCCGCCCAATTGCCCGTGTCGGGGACATCGCGCTATTACGCGGCGCCTCGGGCAAGGACGAGGATCAACACTGTGAGCAGCAGTGCGATCCACATCACCAGCGCGAGCCAGGCAGGCATTCGGATGTCAAGTGAGTCTCTGCCTGGTTCGACCGCTCTCTGAACTTCTGTACCCATTCCACCTCCTTCCCGGTGAAGGCTGCAAGCTTATCCAGCCCGCAAGTACGATTCTTGCGACTGGCTGGTTTGGTGCGGTTCGTCCCTTAGTGCAGCCGTTAGACAAACTTGGGCCGCCTACTACAATAGGCCAGGTCAGATAGCTTGATCGATCGCAAAAGTACATCGACCTGGGTTCGAGGTCAGCCCATGTCTGCCTGCGAGCACGCCGTCCCAATGCCATGCGATCCGCATCCTTACAGGTGTCTCTTTCCAGGTGATTTTCTAGTTTTGGAATCGTTTAACGCCTTCCCGACACGATGTCGGCATGGGCGGCGGCGGATCCGTCGTCCCGCGGACGGTGATCGACAAGAAGCGCTCCGGTCAAATGCTCGCGAGCTGGCCTGATAGTCACTGCGGTGAAGCGGTTGGCGCCGTGACCCCGGGGCAACCTGCCGCCGTGCGCCTCGCCGATCGCCAGTCAGGTTCGAGCACGATGACTGGCATGGGGGCAAATCCGCTGAATGGACTGCGGTTTTAAGGCCGTTCGCCTGCTGACGACCTGAGGTAAGCACACCCGGACGGCCGGGCAAGACCGGGGCCGCTGCGCGGTCGCGCTGCGCGCGAGCCTTGCCTTCGCCTCGTCCGCCCGTGCTTGGCCTTCGGCCCGTCAGCTCGGGCGAAAGGCCCGGACCGCCTTCCTTTTCTGGAGTCCCCATGAGCACCGTTGTCGAGCTCTCACCGACAATGCACACTGCCGCAGGCGACACGCCGCGCGAGCACCGCGTACCCAGGGCCCTCACCAGGCTCAGCGCCCTGGACGCCGCCTTGTTCGACGGCGTGGCCGGGCTGATCGATTCCGTGCTCGACCGGTGTATGTGGGCCGACGAGGAGATTGAAGCCGCCCAGTTGCGCCACGGCGAGCGTGATCGCGGCCCGCTGTGGAACAGCTTCCGTCTCCTGCGCCCCACCCACGAGTCTGCGTGGCCGGAGCTGGTGTACCGGGCGCACTGCCGCGAACTGCTCGACCGCGTAGCCGCCGGCGTCGACACGCGCTCGGCCACCGATGCCGAGAAAATCTTGGTCCTGTCCGGCGCGAGCCAGACGGCGCCGCTCAACAGCGGAGCCGAAACGCTCTACCTGCGCATCGGCACCCGGATGTTCCCCGACATCTTCGAAGGCATCGGCGACGTCCTCGACGTCGAAGCGTACGAGAAGATCCACGGCAGCCGCGCCGACGACTACGAGGCGCAGCTCGCGCGCAAGCTGGCCCAGCCGTGGCGCAAGATCGGCGCCACCGCCGAGGAGATCGACCAGCTGCTCATCGCGCCGCACGCCTAAGGACACCGCCCGCCGGGCCCGCGGAGGCTCACCGAGCCGCCGCGTCCGACGTCGGCCCTTCCACACCTATCTCGGCTCACGAACAGGAACAACAATGACCTCCCTCCCGGGCATGGCGCCCGCATCCCCGCCCGCCTCCTCTACCCGCGCCGAGACCGCCGTTGACGCTCTCGCGTTCCACCTGGACTATCTCGAGACCAAGCTCGCCGAGATCGGCAAGGAGTACGCCGAGGACATCTCGACCGAGCACGCCCACGACCTGCACAGCGCATGGGACGAAGTGCAGCAGGCGCGCGCAGCACTCGACCGACTGCGTGCCCAGCCGAGGGCGGATGCGTCATCTGCGCGCTGCCCGGCGTTCGTCGACTTCGATGTGTTCACGGCCCGGTGGGACAGGGCGAGCGAGCCGATCAGTGCCCTGATCGGCGACAAAGCGGCGTGGGCGATCGCTGAATGGGCCGCGGCCCGCGCGAAGTACGAACTGGTGTTCGTCGAGGCCGTACGCCCGGCTCCTGCGAGCAGCGCGGCACGTGCCGACCGCCTGTGCGAAGCGCAGGCGGAGCTTGATCGCGCCTGCAAGGCACTACGCCGTGAAGGTACATCCCCCTACCCGCTCTCGGCGGCTACCTCATCAAATACATCTTGACCACTGACGGAGGCGGGGGAACCAACTGGTAGGGCGCGATGGCTTCGGCGAGGGCGGCGGCCAGTTCGTCGAGCGTCCTGACGACGTAGCGGGGCGGGGTGATCCAGATCCGGGGTCGGCGTCGCGGTCATCGGTGTTGAGGTAGAGCTGTGCGTACAGGTGCCCGAGGTGGGTTTCGGAGCCCCAGGTGCTGTAGCGCTCCCAGCCGGGCATCGCGAACGCCTTGATCTGCGGAAGGTTGGCCTCGTCGAATTTCGGCCGGGGCGCGGGCGTGGGCGTCGGGTCGGTGTACGCCAAGCCGTACACGATCTCCCAGACGCCGTCGGAAAGTTCGAGCACGTCCATCGGGACCGTGGCCTTCAACTGGCGCAGCAGACAACGGAACTCCTCGGCGTCGATTCCGATCCGGTCGGCCAGGCTGGGTATCTCCGCGTCCTCGAGTTCGAGCCCCATCACGTACCGAGGATCTTCGGTCACTCCCGATCCAGGGCTTGTGCGCTCGGCAAGCAGCATGAACACCTGCGCGGCGCCCGGGTCGGCAAGCCGTAGCCCCCGCACGTACTCGACCGCGTCCTTGCTCACCGGCTCCTCCTTCGTTCGCGCCCCGGCAGCAACCGGCCCGGTCACGTACTGGCAGTTTCTACGCATTCGAACTGTAGGGATTCGCTGAAGGTGTCCTCGCGGTGCTGGGTGTGGTTCAGTGGAGTTGTCGAGCGGGTCTCGTATGGTCCCGTGACCGTGACGGGCGTTGTGTCGTTTCGCTCGGCCGGGTGGTCGTCGGTACCGCCTGACCAGCAGAACGGTTCTTAACGGCATTTTTCTGGCCAACGTTCGCCCCAGCCCCGAGCCGAGCTCACGCAAGGCCAACCGTATGCTCGGTGCACAGCCCGATGTCAGCGTCCCCGCTCCGCACGAGTACGGAGCAGGGGCGCTGCTGCCCGCTTAGCCTGTCCACCACATACGGGCCCTGATGTTCTTGATGGTAGAACGCGCCGCAGCAGTCGGCTGGCCTCGTCACGCACCGTTCAGCCGTTTACGTTCCAGCACAGGCCGAGGCGGATACGGATATCGCCTACTTTCCGCAGCAGTCTCGGTATTTCAGCCCTCTTGACGGATTGCAGATACAGGGCCCGTTGCGACGCGGCGACACGATCGCCACCGGCATTGCGGCGCCGACCGCTTCTTCGCGGCGTACCGCGCGGCGCAGGTGGTGCGGCTCGTCGACGTAGGATCCCGGGAGGTTGCGGCCGAGGATGACGAGCAGTCGGCCGGTACGCAGGAACGAGTACCACTCCGCGTTGAAATCGAGCGGGATCGGCGCGTAGACGAGCTGGCCGTCGAGCTCGATGTGGAGCGCCTTCCCGACCACCTGCGCGCCCAGCTTTCCGGGCGCGGTCCCGCGGTCGAGTTCGGGCATTGGCGCGTCGAGGTCGTCCGGCACAAGGGTGGCGAATCCCAGCGCACCGAACCCGCTGAGCAGATGGTCGGCGACATTGCCGTCCTCGCTGAGCATCACGCCGCCGTCGCAGTCGATGATGACCGCTGCGCTCACCCCGTGCCAGATGACGCACTCGGTGTACGTGTAGATTTCCGGCTGCGGCAGCCCGGTGACATCGATCACCTGTGATTCGAGGCATTTGCTGTGCGCCACGCACAGTGCTCCCCTGCCTTCCTGCGCGTCCCTGACGATGATGAGTTCGGCGGGTGTGCCCGGCTCGATCCTCAGGTCGCACTTGAGGCACTGCATCGCGGACGCGAGCAGGTGCTCGATCGTTGGGCCGATCTCGCGCGACCCGATCGCCACGCGAACCTCGTCGGCGACGTGGACGACGTCGGCTTCACGCACTTCTTCGATGCCGTCGGCCATCTCGCGGAGCTCCGTCTCGTACGCGTTGATGGCCTCGCGGACCTGAGGCCCGCATCCTGCCTCGTCTACGAGTTGGTTGAGGCGCTCGACGCCGTCAGGGGCCTGATCCAGCCGCATCCACCGTGCCGCGAGCAGCACAGCCCTGGCCGCGTCGTCGAACCGGCGCGCCTTCTCGAATGCCTGCGCGGCCTGCTTACCCGCTTCGCAGGCATCAACCTGACGGCCGAGCTCGCAGTAGACCTGCCCAAGATTCATGCGGAGCGTCGCACGCAGCACGTCGTTGCCAGTCTGGTCGGCCAGGCGCACGGCGGCACCCGCGTCGCCGAGGGCTTCTTCGTATCTGCCCTCGCCCGCGAGGCGGCCCGCAATCCTCGTGTGGCTGACGGCCTGAAGGGACGGCATGCCGAGCTGCGCGACCCTCTCCAGCAGGCCTCTGGCGCGTTCGACGGCCGTGGCGTCGTCCGTGTCCTTTAGAGCGCATGTGATCGCAAGCGTCGAAGCCGAGGCGAGCAGCCGGAGGCTTTTGAGCCGGTGTGCCTCCTCCGTGGCCCGCGCAGCCAACTGCCGTGCCTGTGCCCACTCGTCGCGCCGTGCGAACAGGTTCGCATAGGCGAACAGGCAGTGGGCCCAGGTTTCCCGCTCGCCATCGGTGGGCTCAATCTCCACTGCGCTGCGCAGGTAGTTCTCGGCCTCGGCGTACAGGCCTCGTTCGGCGTAAATGTTGCCGAGCACGCGCAGGGCCTTGAGTTTGTTCTCCCGCGCCCCGGCGAACCCAGCCCGCTCCGCCTCCTTCTCAAGCATGGTCGCGGCCGTCTTCCACGAGCCGGTCTTGAACAGCGCCTCGGCGTGGATGATCCGGATCTCGCCGGCCATCTCGATATCCTGGCTCTTCTCGGCGTATCTGGCAGCCTCGGCGCTGACCTCAAGCGACCTCTGATACTCCTCGCGGCTCAGTAGGCTGTCCGCGAACCTCTTGAGCGCGAACGTGTGCATCCGCTCGCCTCCGCTGCTCGCGGCGAGCTCGATGGCGGCTCCGAACAACCCGTCGGCCTGATCGCACCGCCCGCTGTCGGTGTCCAGCGAAGCGAGCTGGAGGTAGATCTGGATGCGCTGCTCGACATCGCCGGTCTGCTCGGCAAGTCGTCCTGCCTCGATATAGCGGTCGTATGCCGCTTCGATCTCGCCGCGGCGCGAATACAGGAAGCCTTCGAGCACCAGAGCGCGGATGGTGCCCCGGCTATCGCCTGTGGACCGGGAGATCTCCAGTGCGCTGCGCAGCGCCGCCTCGACCTGTTCGCCGGCGTCGCCGTGGATCAGCTCGTGCTGCGCCAGCTCGCCCAGGGCTGCTGCCTGCGCCTCCAGATCGCCGATGGAGCGCGCCGCCTCGATCCGACGGTTGGCCATCGCGACAAGGTCCCCGGAGCCGTGCTTGGCGGCGATGTTCCATTCGATGCTCGCTGCCGCATCGACGAGGCTGTGCGCGAACCCGGCGCGCTCGGCCACTCGCCGGGAGTTGTCCACATACTGCTGCGCACGCAGGTAGTCGCCCTTGAGATGGTGGGCCCTCGCGAGGTGGCTCAGGACGGTGGCGAGCGCTTGATCGTCGCCCAGGCCCCTCCATACGTTGGCGAGGTCCCGCAGGATCGGAAGCGCCCGGGAGACGTCGCCTAAATTGAGGTCGATCGCGCAGCGATCCATCATGGCCAGCGCCATCAGCTCGACATTGCCCTCCCGCTGAGCGATCTCGGCCCCCGCCGCGATTGCTTCCAGCGCCTGGCCGGTCTTACCGAGGCGCGCGAGCGCTGAGGCGGTGTTGAGCGCGGCGGCGGCCTGCCAGGCGAGATTGCCGGTTCGCTCGCCCGCACTCCACAGCAGCCGCTGGAGCTGTTCCATCGTGGCCCACCGGCCCCGCAGCAGCAGGCCGGGGCTGAGCATGCCAGCCAGCAGCGCCACCATGCCCCACAGCTGCATCTCGTGCGCCATCTCAACGGTGGCCATCGCGCCCGGCAGGTCCTCTTCGAAACTCCGCAAGGCTGCCGCGTTGGTCTCCGCCTGTCCGTCCGTCCCGTCCCCGACCACGAGCGAGCGCACCGCATGGTCGCCGCGCACCGCGTAGAGGAGGCAGACGTTGGTGACCGACGCCACGCGCACGGCCTGATCCAGCCCGGCTGATTTCAGCCGGGCGAACCGGTGCAGGATCTCGTGCATCGCGAACCGTTCGTCCCCGACCTGCTCGATAAGGCTGTATTCGACAAGTTCTTCCAGTTCGCCGCGTGCCTCCTCGATCGAGGTCGGCGTGATGTCCTCGGGCGTAGTCGCGATCGCCGCCGCGGCGATATCGGGGGTCACGGTGATGTGCGGCAGCGTGCCGAGGGCGCGGACAAGCTGCTGCTGAGCGGCTGAAAGCACGGCGTAACTCAGTTCGATCACGGGTCCCACGGCCCGGTCGCCGATGCGCAGCGCGGTGATGCCGGTGGCCGGGTCCGCCAGTTGCTCCAGGTATCCGGCCACGACCGTCATGGGTCTGCGCTCGATGCGCGAACCGGCGATTTGCAGCGCGAGGGGATGGCCTCGGCAGATATCACTCAGCGTGCTCAATTCGCCGCTGCTGAGCCGGTCCGCTGCCACGATCTGCCGCACCAGCGCAGCGCTGGCGTCCGGGGTGAGCGGTTCGAGGTCGACGTACTCGATCATCCCGGCGAGCCCGCTGAGCTTCACCCTGGAGGTGGCGATGACCGTGTATTCGCCGTCGATGGACAGCAGTTGCGCCAGTGTGTCTTCAGAGGGCACGTCGTCAACGACGATCACGCACCGGTCACGGCGGAAGAACTGCTGGAGCATGGCCGCGCGCTGAGCCGGCGTCATATCGGTCGCCGACGCTTCGGGGTCGAAAGCCCGCAGGACCACGTCGATCAGATCCTCACCGTCGCGGACCCGATCACGGCATTTGAGGAAGACGCGCCCGCCAGCGTGGGTGGAACGCAGCTGCCGAGCCACGTGCGCGGCCAGTTCCGTCTTGCCGATCCCCGGCGCCCCAGTGACAAGGAGACAAACCGCCGAACTCGCCGCATCCCCAGATACGTGCTTGTTGACCAGTTCGACGCACCGCGCGACCTCGGCGTCCCTGCCGACCAGGACGCGCCGCTGCGCGGGCAACTCGTCCGGCGGCGACGGCATTGGCTGTACGGCACCCAGTGCGGCTTCCGCGAGCTTGTCGGCCGCGACGCCCATTCGCGCCAGCATGTCGCCTGGGGTGATCAGGTGGGTGTAAGCGTGCCGGACATCCTCGTAGAGGTCGAGGAACCCGCAGATCTCCACGTAGTCCCAGATGCGCCATGCTCTGATCGAGAGCTCGAGCTCACCGATCAGGGACCGGAGCTTCTCCTCGATTTGGTCCTTCCCGCCGGCGCCCGCTACCGAGGTGAGCTCCACGTTGGTCGACACGATCAGGTACTGCGGAACCTCGATGCCCTGCTCCCGCCGCCTCACCCAGCCCCTGAGCTCTCTAGCCAGCTTCCTGCCCAGCCACTGCGCAGCAGACTCACCACCCGTCGACTCACGGAACTTGGCCTGAATGACGATGTACCCACACCAAGCCCCCGGCCCCGGCGCGGGATAGCTGGTCGCACCGCGAAACGCCGCATCCCGGCCGCCATCGCTCCCGTTGCCGTACGCCTCAACGCCGCCGCCGATCACCTTCTTCGCCAAAGCCTGAGTCAAGTGCTCGAACTCATCCGGCCCCAAGCGCGACAAGTCGTAGTTCATGCACCCATCGTGGCATCGAGGTCTGACACTCCCGCGGGCTTCCGCCGAACTCGTCATCCCGTGCGCGGGGCAGAGGTCCATCCGGCGCGGCGCGGTGGGCCTCCAAGCGCTCCTCATGTCCAGCTCTTCGTGCGTGGTCCATGTCACAACCCCTCACGAGCGGTCACGCGCGACAGCGGTATGACAACAAGTCCAGCTAAGCGACAAGACCGCTAAATCCCTACACGAACACAGGGTATCGAGCGGATCTTCGCAAATGGCCCTCCCGCTGCCCTAGTTTCCGGGGCAGTACTCCCGCGTCAAGGGCGCTCGCTCACGCTCGCGTCGCACTGCTTCGAGCACGGAGAACCTGGGCAAGCGAGCGGCCTTCGGCCGCCCCTTGACCCGGGAGTCCTCTGGGCCCCGGACCCCTTCTGGCAGCTATCGGGAGGGCCGGGGATTCATGGTCGGCAACCGGGGCGCCCTGGGCGTTGACAGCACCCATTCCACTAATACATCAACTATCGATACTAAGGTCACGAATTCATTGAGAATACCTCTGACCTGCACTTATGGCTTGATATCGCCGTCTTAGTCTGCCATAATCGGGGTATCGAGCGGGGTTGACGGTCCCGGCTCGGCCCCCTGGTTCCGGTGTGTGCACGGCCGCTGCGACGAGCGGCGCGCAGCCCGGCCATCGTGGGCCGTCTCTTTTCTCTCCTGATCGCGGCGCGTCCGGTCTGTCCGGTGCCCGCATCCTCTTTTCGCGTGCGGCGGGGCGGCATCCCCGCCGCACGCACCCCACACCCCTTTTTCACCAGCGAAGGACACTTTCTATGAGCATTGCCATGCCTGAAAGCGAGCAGGGAGCGCCGCATGCGGCGCTCGTCGCCGAGATCGACGCGATCGGCCAGCAGGCCGACCCGGCGCAGGACCCGAGGACGCCGGAGGTCGTCGCCGTCCGGCGGATCGCGCGCTCGGCCCTGGTGCGCAACCCGAACAACCCGCGCAGCACCAAGCGGGAGAAGGCCGATCCCGACCTGCTGGCCAGTATCAAGGAGCACGGGTTCGACCCGCTGATCATCACCAGGACCGACGACCCGGCGAAGTTCATGGTCCTGGACGGGCACCGGCGGTTGGACGTGGCCGACCATCTGAAGGTCGAGACCGTCCCGTACAGCTTCGACCCGGCGCTTGCGGACGACCCGGTCGCCCATCACCTGATCGCCGTGATCACCTCCCGGCACAAGAAGCCGCTCACGGCGCTGGAGACCGCGACGGCGCTGTTCAACGCCGCCGAGGCGGGCGCGTCGAAGTCGCGGCTGACCAAGGCGTACGGCAGGAAGAACGGCGGCGTCGAGCAGGCCCTGAAGGTCGGCAAGCTGCCGCAGGCCACCCGCAGCGCGGCGGCGGCGTGCACCTACGAGTGGGACATCACCGAACTGGCCGCGCTCGACGAGTTCGCCGGCGATGCAGAGGCGACCGGGCGGCTGATGCAGGCGGCCGAGGAGAACAAGTTCGCCGTCCAGGTCGAGCGCGAGCGGATCGAGCGCACCGAGCGCGAGCAGCGCGCCGTGATCCGGGCCGAGCACGAGGCCGCCGGGGTCACGGTGCTGGACGAGGAGCCGGACGGCGCGGTGCGCGTCTCGCGGCTGCGCGAGAAGGAGACCGGGGCGCACCTCGACGTCGAGCAGCACGCCGCCTGCCCCGGGCACGCAGCGGTGTTCGAGTCCTACGGTCAGGTGCGCGTCTCGTTCTACTGCCTGGAGCCCGAGGCCAACGGGCACGAGGACTCGTGGTCGTACAGCTCGCGGCAGAACACGCCGAAGGTGCAGGACAAGGCCGCCAAGCGGGCGGTGGTGCGCGGCAACAAGGACCACACGGCGGCGCAGACGGTCCGCGAGACGTGGCTGCGCGGGTTGATCTCCGGCGCCGGGAGCCTGAGCAAGGACAAGCTCGACAAGATCTCGCGGTTCACCGCCCTGGCGACGCTGACCGCCCCGGACCCGGTGCGGAAGTTCGCCAGCGCGATGAAGCGGGCCGAACTCCAGGCCGGGCTGCTCGGGATGGGCGCGAGCACGCGCGAGGACTTCGAACAGGCCGTCGCCTCGGCCAGCCCCCGGCGGCTGATGATGCTGCACTTCGCGGTGGTGGCCGCCGCGTATGAGAAGGCCCTGACCAAGGACACCTGGCGCACCGACATGCCGCCGTCCGAGTACGGCGATGCCGACCGCAGGCACGCCCGGGTGTGGCTGGAGTTCTGCCGCGAGGTCGGGCACAACCTCGCGCCGATCGAGGCGGCGATCGTGGCGGATGAGACCTACACCCCGGCCGACCTGTCCGGCCAGACCGGGACGCTGACCGGCGCGCAGGACGGCGCGGACGAGCAGGACCGGGACGGTGGGGACGAGCAGTCCGAGGACGAAGACGCCCAGGACGAGGACGACCGGGACAACACCGGCCCGACCGACGACACCGGGGACGAGGACGAGCAGGAGGACCAGGACGAGCCGCGCGGCCCGGCCGGTCCGGACGCCGAGGAGACCGGCGCCGCGTAGCGGCCCGCGCCGGTCCCCGCCTGCTCGGGCGGGGACCGGCCTTCGGTTCCCCTGGTTCGCTCCGTGTCCGGCGCTCGCCACCGGGCACGGCCCCCTCCCTCTTCACAAGGAAAGCTTCGTGTATCAGTTCTTCGAGATACTTCCCGGTGACGGCCCGGCGCGGATGTACCGGCCCGCTCAGCCGGTCGCGCTGGAGATCGTGGTCGCCCTGTTGGGCGCAACGGGGGTGGTTGTCACCGGCACCGACCGGCTCGACCTGCTGCTGTGGATCGACGCCGACGCCCTGGTCGGCGGGCGCGAGCCGAACCCGCGCGCAAGCGCCGTGGCCCGCGCCGTCTTCCGGTCTCCGGCCGCCGCCGTCTGCGGCCCGCTGGTGATCACCAGCGGGACCGCCGACGACCCCGCCGCGCTGGAGCCCGAGGCCGCCGACGAGGCGTACGCCTACCTGTTCGCCCTGGAGTCGGCCGGAGCGACGGACGGCGGGCGCCTATGACCGCGCCCGTACTGCGGGACGGCGCCTTCCCGACTATGACAAGGTTCTCATTCGGAATGGGTCTCTACCGAGTTCGGAGTGTTGCACCCATTCGTGATGGTTCTTCCATGGTTGAGTTGCCCGCCATGGACAGTGATCTGCAGTGGCGTTTCCAGCGTGCTCGGCCGAAGCGTGAGGTGGCGTGGTACCGCGACGAC
>DATJIF010000199.1:0-89664 GCA_035493475.1 Actinospica sp. | reverse complement strand
GTGGCGTACACGGGCATGGTGGCCGTGGCGGATATCGAGAACGACTCGGTGGCCGGCGCGCGCCGTACGTTCGAGATGATCGCCGCCGAGCCGCGTCTGTCCGCGACGGCCGTGCAGACCGTCGGGAGCAAGGGGCACGACGGCTTCATCCTCGCACTGGTCGAGGGCTGAGACGCGCGGATCGCGGCGGACCACAGCCGAACCGGCCGAGGGCCGAAGGGCCGGGGCAGCGCACGGCCCGCGCCGCGCGCCCGCTCCGTCCGCAGGGGGCGTCAGCCCGTGACGCCCGTGACGGCCTTGTACAGGGCGGCCTCCACGTCCGCCTGCGCCAGCTCGCCGGTGTTCTGATCGTGCAGGACCCGCAGCATGCTCTCCCACCAGAAGGGCGAGAGGCTCGTCTTGTGCTCGTCCAGCTGCACGAAGCCGATCTCGTAGGCGCGCTGCACCAAGGCCCGTCCGCGCGCGGCCGGGGAGTCCGCAGCCACCGGCCAGAGCTCGCACAGGTGGCTGTAGCCCACCTGGAAGGCGTGGACCGCCTGCGATTCCGCGCCCGTCGGGTCGGCCTTGTGCTCGTGGCGCGGGAGCCGGTGGTAGACGGCCGTCGCCGCGGGCACGTGGTGGAACCGGTAGCCGTCCCGGTCCATGCGCAGCCACAGCTCCCAGTCCTCGGCCAGCCGGATCGCCGGGTCGAACCGTGGCCCCGCAGGCGCGGGCCGCCGCATCGTCAGGCCCAGCGGCGGGATGTAATTGGCCATCAGCAGGAAGCCGCGGTCGAAGTCGTAGTTGAACGCGGGCCGCGCGTCCCGGTACCCCTCGGCGGTCGGCTCCGCGCGCACGTCGCTGACCAGCATCGTCGTGTAGACGACGTCGGCCTCGCCTGAGGCGAGCACCGGCAGCACGGCGTCGAAGTGCCCCGGCAGCAGCACATCGTCGTCATCGAGGAAGGTCACGAAGTCGCCGTCGGCGATCTCCAGCGCCGCGTTCCGCGCGGCCGAAGGCCCCCGGTTGCCTTCGAGCTCGAGCAACTCCAAGGCGAAATCGGCCCGGAACGGCGCGACCGCCTCGGTCACGTCCGCGCCCCCGTCGTTGACGACGACCGCCTGGATGTCCTTGATCTCCTGCGCCCGCAGGCTCGCCAGCGCGTGGGCCAGCGCCTCCGGCCGGTTCGCCGTCGGGATGATGACACTGATCTGGTGGTCCACTTTTCCCGCCTGTCCGTTCATTCCTGCCCGAAGGCCCCGTGGCCGAGCGTGGTCCTGAAGGGCACTGATTCGGCCGACGCGGCCGCGTCCGCGCACCGCGCTTCGCGCGCGCCCCGTCGCGGACCGGCACAGGGTATCAGACCTCGGACGCTCTACTCCGATCCCGCCCTACGCTCCGCCGCGGCCGGTGGCTACGTCCGGCGGACGGCGCCCTGTTTCCCTCAGGGCTTTGGCCTTTCGGCGGGAGATAGAGCCTTCGCCGGAGGAGCGTTTCCGGCAGCCCGCCGCCGGGCGCCTCCCGGTCTCGATCGGCCGGACTCCCGTTCCCGCAACGGATCCCCGCGCGGGGGGTTTGCGGCGTTCCGTCCACCGCCTCGGCAAATTGGTCTGCACCAATCTGCCGAATGGTCTTGACCAATCCGTCCGCCGCACGTACAAAAAGCTCACCGTGTCGGCCCACCGGCTCGGCGAGGTGCGCAATCCCACAGCTTCTCTCCCCCCTTGGAGGGTTCATGCGCGTCGTAAGACGGATTCTTCACACCACACTCATGGCGGGCTCGGCGGTCGGGCTGGCCACCGGCGGGACGGTGCTCGCGGTGGCCTCGGCGCCCGCGGCGCAGGCGGCCGCCACGTGCGCCGCGGCTTGGAGCTCCAGCGCCGTCTACACCGCCGGCATGCAGGCCAGCGAGAACGGGATCAACTACACCGCCAACTGGTGGACCCAGGGCAACGACCCGGCCACCAACAACGGCGGCAGCGGTTCCGGACAACCATGGACGTCCAACGGTGCGTGTACCGGCGGTACGTCGGGTGGTGGCGGAGGCGGCGGCACGGGTGGGGGAGGGGGCGGCGGCACCGGCACGGGTTCGGCGAGCGGCCTGATCTTCAGTCCGTACAAGGACGTCACCATCAACATGAACTGGAACACCTACCAGATGCAGTCGGCCGTCACCGGGTCCGACCTGCCGGTGGTGGGTTCCGGGAGCCTGGTGTCGCAGTACGTCCCGAACCTGCCTGCGATCACGGTCGCGTTCGCCACCGGTGCCTGCGGCAGTGAGAACTGGGGCGGCGTCTCGGGCGCGAACTGGGCCGCGGAGAACGTGCCGCAGCTGCACGCCGCCAACCTGAACTACATCGTCTCCACCGGCGGTGCGGCCGGAACCTTCACCTGCTCCTCGACGGCCGGCATGGAGTCCTTCATCGCCCGCTACGCCAGCCCGAACCTGATCGGCATCGACTTCGACATCGAGGGCGGCCAGAGCCAGTCGGACATCCAGAGCCTGGTGGCGGCTGCGGCCGGGGCGCAGGCGACGTACCCGAAGCTGCAGTTCTCCTTCACGCTCGCCACGCTGGGCGCGTCGGACGGCAGCTACGGCGGCGTCAACTCGCTCGGCAACGAGGTCGTGCAGGCGGTGCTCGGCTCCGGCCTGAGCAACTACGTCATCAACCTGATGACGATGGACTACGGAAACGCTTCCAGCAGCGTGTGCGTCGTGTCCGGCGGCAGCTGCGAGATGGCGCAGTCGGCGATCCAGGCCGTGAAGAACCTGGAGCACACGTACGGCATCGCGGCGGGCAAGATCGCCGTCACGCCGATGATCGGCATGAACGACGCCACCACTGAGACGTTCACCGCCGCGGACGTCAGCACGCTGTCGTCGTACGCGACCAGCAACGGCCTGGCCGGGATCCACTTCTGGTCGCTGGACCGGGACACCCCCTGCTCGGACGACTACGCGTCGCCCACCTGCAACTCCATCTCCAGCACGTCGCCGCTGCAGTACACGAAGGCGTTCATGAGCGCCCTCGGCGACTGACGGTTCTACCGGCTACTCGGAGCTGGCCGCGCACGGATCATCGTGCGCGGCCAGCTCCATCGCGAGTACCGAGGGGACGCGTGCCGGGAAGCCCACGCGCAGCATGCCGTAGCCGGTTCCCGCCAGACCGTGCAGCAGGCCGGGTGTGGCGACTGCGCCCGGAGTTCCGACGAGACGTGCGCCGAGCTTGAGGGCTTGAGGCAGTGCGGCGGCACGTTGTTGGAGTACGTCGGCGGCGCGTTGCTGGCGCCGCGCAAGGATTTCGAGGGCGTCGAGGATCCCGAATTCGCCGTGGCAGAGGCTGAGGTCGGCGAGGATTGACGTTGTGGTGAGTCGGTCTAACCAGTCCTCCTGTGTGGCGGCGCCGCACCGCCAACCATCGTCGTTGTCGTCGGTACTTGTCAGCTCGCTCGCGGCGGACGCGTGTGCGGCTAGTTCGGGGGACGTCAGCAGGGTGGAGAGCCGAGTGAGTGCGTAGACGATGCCGCCCATTCCCGCGAAGCCGCCGCCTATGCTCGCGAGGTGTTCCGGGAGGTCGGCGATGGCGTTGAGCAGCTTCGGCAGGGGAGCGATCGTCTCGGCGGCACGTTCGAGGAATTCGGCGCGGCCGGTGACCGCGCCGAGTTGTGCCAGGAAGAGCGCGACGCCGGTGTATCCGTGCGCCAGTCCGCCGCCTGCCGGAAGCAGGCACCAGTAGTCGTCTTCCAGCGGTTCGAGGCTGAGCCAGTTGACGCGGTCGTGGTCCCGGTAGGCGAGTTCGTCGAGTTGGTGCGCGATGTTGAGTGCCTGGTCAATGGCCCATTGAGGGTCTAGGGGCGCGTGCGGGCCTGGGGTGTTGATGGAGCTGCCGCTTTGATGGGTGATCGGGCCGGTGGCGGTAGCGAAGGCGGCATCGATGATCCACTCTTGGCGACGGCGCTCCGACTCGTTCATGTTCCGCACCTTGGTACGTGCGGAGTCGAGCCCTGAGACATCGAGTACGTCGTCCACGCGTACGCCACGGCTGGTCCATAGCGAACGTGAGCCGGGGCGGCCGAAGAAGATGGGGATGTCGCGATTTCGAAGGTCTAGATATTCGTGTTCGAGTAGGCGATGGGAGCCTTCGAAGGTTGGGGTGGAGGCTAGGGTCTCGTAGGACGTGGCCTTGAGGAGTTCGGCGTAGGTTCGGGTGGGGCGGACTACGACGCGGAATGTGGTGTCGCTGCTGCCTTCTAGGAGTTCGATGAAGGAGTCGGCGTGTCGGCTGATCGCGCCGTATGCGTCGCCGAAGCCGTGGAGTAACTCGGGGAGGTGGTCGGCCGGTTCTAGGAGTACGCCGTCTAGGACCGGGCGATTCTGCGTCATCGAGTCGCCATGGCCGCCGAGGCCGGATATGTCGCTCGTTCCATGCGCGCTGTGCAGCAGAGTCGGCAGCAGGATCGTCTGGTGCACGGATTGCCCGAGTGCGACGAGTGCGGGGTCGGCGGCGAGCAGCGTCGGGTGATAGAGCGCCGGATGCAGCAGGGTCTCGGTGTCCACGAGGATCGGCTGGTCACCTCGTGCGATGAGATTGTCGGCGTGCATGTCGGTGCCGTTCGTGGCGTGCAGGAGCGCGAGGAGTGCTCCTTGCCGGTAGTAGAAGCGTTCTGCTTCTTCGGCTGTGCGGCACGGGGCTGAGCGGACGAATTTCGCCCAGCCGTAGTCGGACTTCGGGAGCGCGGGAGCCGTCGCGAGTTCCAACTGCGGCAGTCGTTCGTTGAACCAGCCGACCAGGCGTGCGTAGAACGTGGCGGACGTCAGGGGTCTCGGTTTGTACACCAGAGGTTCCGCGTATTCGGAGAAACGCAGGAACAGCACGCTGCGGCCGCCCTGATGCGGGTCGCCCGTCGTGGGCTCGACGGCGGTCAGCGGGCCCGGATCGCGGCCGTCCATCAGTGTCTTTATTATCTCGGCGCGGTCGTCGGCGAGTCGGGCGACGGCCTCGGCCACATTGGCACTTGTACCCGTAGACAGATCAATCATCTTGGATAGTATGACTCCGGGTCCACTGGGGGTAACAGAGTGCTTGTAAAGGCCAGGAGGTTGTGTCGTTATGGCTGAAGAGCGTGAGGGCGTCCAGAGCAAGCCGGGGGACCCGGAGACTCAGCACGATGATGGTGGGTATGAGCAGGACGCGGCGGAGAAGCCGGGCCTGTTCGGCGGGCGGCTGGCGCCGATCGGCGTGCGGGCCCTCGCGCTGGCCGGATTCGTGACGCTGGTCGCGGGCGGCCCGCTCGACTCGCGCCACTCGGTCACCGGACCCTGACATCCGCTAGAAACCGGTGAACTCTTCGCGGCCGCGCAGCGTGCGTTTCGGGCCTCTCGTCGGCCGCGACGCCGAGTTCGCCGTCCTCGCGGCCCGGTTGGCGGCCGTGCGCGCGGGCGGATCCGGGGTCGTGTTCGTGGCGGGGGAGCCGGGCATCGGCAAGACCCGGCTGGTCGACGAGGCGGCCGAGGAGGCACGTCGCAGGGGCCTGCGGGTGCTGCGCGGCCGGGCCGTCGGAGCCGTGGCAGCCGGGGACTCGCGGATGCGGCCGTTCGCCGAGGCGCTGCTCGGACTGGCGCGCGAGGGCTGGTCCCCGCCGGACGGGCTCGGGCCCTACCTCGCGGTGCTCGGCCAGCTCGTGCCCGACTGGCGGACCGACGGAAGGACCTCGTCGCCCGCTCCGCCCTTCATCTACGGGGAGGCGATCCTGCGGGTGCTCGGCGGGCTCGGCGGACCGGGCACGGTCCTGGTCATCGAGGATCTGCACGACGCGGATCAGGACACGATCGCGACCCTGGAATACCTCGTCGACAACGCCGCCGGGCAGCCGCTCGCGATCTTCTGCACGGCCCGGGACGCCTCCGGCCGGGCACGTGATCTGGCCGAGTACGCGCGTCGGCGCGATCCGGGTGCGCAGCTCGACCTGCCCCGCCTCGATCGTGCCGCCACCGCCGAGTTGGCCGGGACGCTGCTGGACACCGATCGGGACGGCCTCGACCCCGAGCTGAGCGACGCGCTGTTCCGGGACGGCGTCGGGAATCCGCTCGTGATCACCGAGATCCTGCGCGAACTCGTGGCGAGCAACGAGCTCGTGCGGCGCGATGGCGCGTGGACCTTGCGTCAGCCGGGGCTGCCGCGTGCCCCGCGTAGTCTGGCGCTCAGCGTCGCGGACCAGCTCAGGCGCGAGCAGCCCGCAGCCCGCCGCGTGCTCCAGGCGGCGGCGACGCTGGGCGACGAGTTTCCCGCCGACCTGCTCGGCAGCATCGCAGGAGTCGACGATGAGACGCTGCGGCTTGCGCTGCACTCCGCGGTTCAGGGGCACCTGCTCGTGGCCACCGCGCGGGACGACTGGTTCGCCTTCCGCCACCCGCTGATCGAACGCGCCGTCTACAACCAGCTCGCCCCCGCCGACCGCGCGAGCCTGGCGCTCACGGCGGCCGCGGCGATCGAGTCTCGCGGTGCCGTGGGGAGCTGGCGGATTCGGGCCGCCGCGTTGCGCGAGTCGGCCGGGGACGAACTCGGGGCGAGTGCGCTGTTCGGTGCGGCAGGCCGAGCGGCTGCGGAGAGCGGCGCGCCCGGCCCGGCCGTCGATCTGCTGCGCCGGGCGCTCGGCTGCCTTCCGTCGGACCGGCGTGACGCGACGTGGGTCGAGTTGACCGGGCTTCTGGTCACCGCGTTGGGCGTGGTCGGCCGCGATCAGGAAGCCCTCGATCTGGTCCCGGAGATCGAGGCGGCCGAACGTGCGGGGCTTGCGCGCGAGGCGTCGGCGGACCTGCGTCTTCGGCTCGCGCGGGTGGCCCTGCGCGCTGGCCGGTCCGAGCACGTCTCGCCGCATCTGGACGCCGCGCGGCAGCGGCTCAGTGACCTGCCCGACGCCGCTGAGTGGGCGGAGTTGGAGGCGATCGAGGCCTATCTTGCGGTCGAGCGGAACATGCCGGGGCTGATCACAGAGGCTGAAGAGCACGCGCAGCAGGCGATCGCCAGGGCGCGCGCAGCCGGTCTGCCGCTCGTCGAGTGCGATGCGCTGCTGACCCTCGGATACCACTACGGGAACTACCGTCCCGTGCAGGCGCTCGAAAGCTATCAGCAGGCTTATCAGGTCGCCCATGAGAACAACATCATTTCTCTGCGATCCGAGTCGGTGCTGCTGCTCGGCGCGCATCAGTGGATGTGGCACGCGGACGCGACCGGCCTGCGTACCGCCGAAGCCGAGGCGACGTCCGACGGCGCGGTGCTGGAAACGCGGATGGCGCAGATCTCGCTGGCCGTGGACGCGTTGTTCAGTGCCGACTTCGACGAAGCCGACAGGTGGTTCCGGACCGCGTGGGACGACATCGCGCGGCTGAAGCTGCCGAGGCTCGGCTGCTACGCGCTGGCCATGAAGGCGGTCACGTGCGCGCACCGGGGCCACGACGTGGAACTGGCCGCCGCGATCGAGGAATTCGACGCGTGGCGGGGCGAGAGCGAGGACGAGGTGCCGCTCGTGCGCGGCCTGGCGCTGGCCATGTCGGAGCTGCTGCGCGGCGACACGGCTACTGCCCGCGAACACCTGGCCGCGCTCTACGCCCCGGACGGCGGTTTCGCGGCGACGAAGTACTACCTGTGCGGCGAGTTCGGTCTCGCCGCGCTCGTGGAAGCCGTGGACGGCGGCGGCACGGCCGGTGGTTGGGAGAGGTATCGAGAGACGGTCGCGCAGACTGCTGCCGGGCTGCCGTGGAACCGGCAGTTCGTCGAGTTCGCGCTCGCCGTTCTGGCGGGCCGCGACAGGCAGTTGGCCGACGCCGAGGCCGCGCTCGCTCGGGCCGAGGCGACCTCGCGGCCCTTCCCGCTGGTCCGGCACCTCGCCCTCAGCCTGATCGCGGCGGACGCGGCGCGGGACGGCTGGGGCGAGCCGATTCGTTGGCTGCGCGAGGCGGAGGCCTTCTTCAAGGGCGTCGGCATCACGGCCGCCGCGCGCAAGTGCCGCGACCGGTTGCGCCTGCTCGGGGAGGCGACCAGGCAATGGCGCGACGGAAGCCCCGACGTGCCGCACGAGCTGTGGGCGCTCGGCGTGACAGCACGCGAATACGAGGTGCTCAAGCTCGTTGCGCGGCATCAGACGAACCGCGAGATCGCCGCCAAGCTGCACGTGTCGCATCGCACCATCGATCGGCACGTGGCGAACCTGCTCGCGAAGACGGGTAAGGCCAACCGCCGCGAACTCGCTGCTGTGCTGGTCACGCACTAGCTGGTCTGGGCGAGCTGATGAAAGCTCCCGCCGAAGCACACCAACGGTTCCGCCGACCGGCCATTGGCGAGTTCGAGCACTGATCCCAGCAGGATCGAGTGGTCGCCGCCGTCGTACACCGCGGCCAGCGAGCATTCGAGCCACGCCAGCGCGCCGCGGAGCAGCGGCGCGCCGGTGCGACGGCCCGGGAAGGTATCGACGTCCTCGAACTCGCGGCGGCCACGCGGTCGGGACCGGTCGGCGAAGTAGCGGGCTAGTTCATCCTGGTCGGCGCCGAGGACGGACACGGTGAATGTTCCCTCGGCGAGAATGGCGGCGTGCGCGGCGGCGGTCCTGGTCACGCAGACGAGGACGAGTGGCGGGTCAAGTGAGACGGACGTGAATGAGTTCGCTGTCATCCCGCTCGGCTCGTCGCGTCCCGCGGTCAACACGACGACACCCGTGGCGAACCGGCCGAGCGTCGTGCGCGGGCTCACGAGAGGACGGCTTCCCGCGTCGGGAGAACAGCCTCCGCCAGCAGACGCAGGGTGCGGCAGCGGCCCGGTCCGGCGAGTTCCATCGGCACCACCATGATCTCGTCCGCGCCGAGTTCGTCGCCGAGACGCTCCAGTTCGGCAGCCACCGTGCGCGGCGAGCCGTAGACCAGTTGGAAGAACTCCAGCGCCTTTCGCACGAGGTACTGCTCGCGGGCCGGGGCCAGCGGCGCGTCACGCGCGACGCCCTCGGGATAGCGGACCATGTCGAGGGCGGTCTCCACGGCCAGCGCCTCGGCCTGCTCGTCGGTTTCGGCGCAGATCACGGCCACGGAGACGATGACGTGCGGCTTCGCTCCGTCCGGGCCGAGCTTGAACGCCGAGCGGTAGCGGTCCACGGCTTCGGGCCGGGCGTTGGAGCTGCCGAGATGATGGCCGTAGGTGAAGGGCAGGCCGCGCTCGGCCGCGATCCGGGCCGTGCCCTCGCCCGCGCCGAGGATGACGACCTCCGGCGGCGTGGGGGTGCGCGGCGTCAGCGGCAGGCTGTGGAAGCGGTTCTTGTCCGGCCCGCGGTGGTGCAGGAAGCCCAGCAGTTCGTCGATCTGCTCGGGGAACTTGTTGCCGGCACCGGGTTCCCGGCGCAGCGCGGCCTCCAGCAGCGTTCCGGTGACGCCGGTTCCGCCGGGGTTCCGACCGAGGCCCAGGTCCACGCGGCCGGGGTGCAGGGCCTCGAGCGTGGCGAACTGCTCGGCGACGGTGAAGGGGGCGTGGTTCGGCAGCATGATGCCGCCGGACCCGACCCGGATCCGCGTGGTCCGCGCCGCGATGTGCCCGATCAGCACGGCCGGGAAGCTGCACGCGCTGCGGGGCGCGGCGTGGTGCTCGGCGACCCAGATCCGGTGGAAGCCCAGGGCGTCGGCGGCCACGGCGACGTCCACCATGTCGTGGACGGCCTGCACGTCGCCGGTGTCCGGCAGGTGGCGGCCGATTTCGAGTACTGAGAAATTCATCATCGTCATGATTCACTCCGTGTCGGTGTGCGCAGGGCCAGGGCCAAGAGCGCGAGGAGCGTGAACCCGGCCGCGAGGACGGCCGCGGTCGTCGACAGAAGCGGGGCGCCGGCCAGCAGCAGCGCGGCGAACAGGGGGGCGGCCGGTTGCAGCAGCTGGACGGCGAAGTCGTTGGCGGCGGCCACCCGGCCGAAGATCTCCTCCGGGGTCGAGGACGCGATGACCCCGACCAGGGACGCGTTGATCGCCGGGACGAGCAGGCACATCGCGGAGAATCCGGCGGCGAAGGCCACGGTCCGGTCGGTCAGCGCGGCGATCAGCAGCAGCACGGCCGCGACGGCCGGTCCGGCGGCGACCAGGCGCGGCAGCGAGAGCCAGCGTTGCAGGCGCGGGGCGGCCAGCGAACCGAGGAGCCCGGCCAGCGCCGCCGTGCTGAGCGCCCAGCCGACGACGACCGCGCCGCCGTGCTCCCGGCCCACGCCGAGGATCAGGCCCGCGTCGTACACGGCGAACAGGAAGCTCAGCGCGCCGAAGAGCAGCGTGGCCTGACGGAGGAACGTGTCCTGCACGACGTAGCGCAGGCCCGCGGTGAGCTGGTTCCAGAAGCCGGGCTTGTCAGGATTCGTCATAGGCTCCGCCTGAGTAGTGACCGGCCCGATCGCGGCGATGCAGACCGCGGACGCGAGGAACGTGAGTGCGTCCACGGCGAACGGCAGTTCGGGACGTGTGCCGACGAGTATTCCGGCGACGGCCGGGCCGATCAGTTGGGCCGCGTAGCTGCGGGCCTGGCTGAGGGAGACCGCCTTCGGCATCTGCTCGGTGTCGACGATCTGCCGGATGAGCCGGAAGTGGGCGGGCTTGAAGGCCTCCGACGCGGCGGCCGTGATCGCGACCGCGCCGAAGGCCAGCCACAGCGGCAGCGGACGCACCGCGACGTAGAGGGCCACGGTCGCGATGGCCGCCAGCCGGATCAGGTCGCAGATGATCAGGAGCCTGCGTTGGTTGTGGCGGTCGGCCAGCAGCCCGGCCGGGATCCTGGCGGTCAGCGCGACGACCACCGACACCGTGCCGACCGCGGCGACGGCGGCCACCGCGTGACCCGCCGTCAGCAGGGCGAGCGGCAGCGCCACCGTGGTCATCGAGCTGCCGAAGCCCGACAGCGCCTGGCCCGCCCACAGCAGCAGGAACGGCCGCTGGCGCAGTACCGAGGACGCGCGGGGCCCGGCCTCTTCGGCGACGGCGGTCATGACCGTGCTCCGGAGTCGGGCAGCAGGTCGTCGAGCACGAAGTTCCGGTTGGTGCGCAGGCCCGGGGCGGCGTGCCGGATCCGGTCCAGGAACAGCGCGACCCCGGCCGATCCGGTCGCCAGGTCGCAGCTCTCGCGCAGCGCCTGCTCGCCCGGGAACACGATGCCTTCGGGCCGGGTGACGGCGCTGCACAGCACCGCCTCGGCCGCGCGTTCGGCGTCACCGAGCAGTTCCGGATCGCCGAGGAACTCGTACGCGTCCAGCAGGGTGTTGCCGATGCCGCTGATCCCGTGGAAGAGCTGCGGGAAGACGGTGTACTTGCGTCGCACGTCCGGGAGCAGCCGGTCCACCTGCTTGCGCAGCAGATCGTCGCCGGTCACGTCGCTGTACCGCAGCAGGGTGGTCAGGATCCCGGCGGTGCCCTCGTCCCAGTAGCTGCGGCGCACGGTCGGCCGGTCGCCGGCGGCGTATGCGGGGAAGTCGACGACGCCGTTGGCCGAGGCGATGCCCTGCGCGAGGTCGAACTCCAGTCCGGCCCGGCCGAGGTCCACGGCGCTCTGGTCGTCGGCCGCGGTGCCGAGCACGAGCAGGAACATCGCGATTCCGGCTGCCCCCTGCGCGTATCCGACCGGGATCTCGCCGGACGACGTCGTCCAGTGTGCGCGACCGTCGTCCCACTGCGCGGTCGCCGCCAAGCGCTCGCCGATCTCGCGTGCCCGGTCGAGGAATTCGGGCAGGCCGGTGTCCCGCCACAGGCGCAGGCAGGCCATGCCGTGCCCCGCCATCCCCGTCAGCACACCGGGTTCGGTGTAGAGCAGCGGGTGGTCGGCGGCTTCGCGCAGGAGGTGCACCGCCTGATCGCGGAGGCCGCGCGCGGACAGGGCCCAGGCCGCGCCCGCCGAGCCGTAGTACAGGCCGGGCGGCAGCACGTGGCGCGACGTGGACCGCGTCAGGGCCCAACCGAGCAAGGGGTCTGGCACGTCCGCGCCGAGGCTGTGCATCGCGTACAGGCAACCGTACGCGCCGTGGCTCAGGGACAGCGGGTTGGTGTAGAAGACCATTGCGTCGGCGGGGAAGAGGCGGTCCTCGCGGTGGACGTCCGCGACGTTGTGCATGTACTCGACGACCCCGCTGAGCACGCTGGATATGCGGTCGCAGAGCTCGTTGTGCGCGGCGGGCTCAGACTTCACCGGGTGCGCCAGCGGGGGCGGCTGCCGCCACGTGTCGGCGAACGGGATGTCCTCGATACGTCGGCGCAGCTCCTGCGGGTCGGGGAGGTCGGCGTCCTCGTCATAGAGGTCTGTGATCAGCGTCGTCAGCTCGATCGGCAGCGCGAGATCCTCGGCCACCTCGCGCAGCAGGCGCAGCGGCAGCGAGTGTTCCACCAGGTCGCCGAGCTGGCAGGCGAACACAGAGGTCAGCAGGACGCCGCCGAGCGCGTAGTAGTCGGTGCGCCGGTCGCCGTGCTTCGCGGTGCGGGCCCGCAGCGTGGCCATGCCGGGGGTGAACATCCCGGCGCCCTGCTCGACGCCCTCGTGGAACGCCGACTCCAGGTCGATGATGCGGATCCGGCCGTCCGGGGTCACCAGGATGTTCGTCATCGACAGGTCGCCGATGACGATCCCGCGCGCGTGGCACGCGGCGACGGCGTCCGCGACCTGGAGCCACAGCCGCTGGAAGCGCAGGTAGTAGTCGGTCAGCCGACCGGGCGTCAGATCGACGAAGTAGAGCGGGTTCTCGCTGGTGGTCAGCTTGCCGATGTGGGCTCCGTCCACGTACTCCTCGACGAGGAACGAGTGCTCCCACTGCTTGAAGAAGTCGAGGGGGCGCACGAACAGCCCGGTGTCGGCGAGCTCCGTCAGGATCTCGTACTCGCGGCGCAGCAACTCGACCGCGTCGATGCCGTGCGGTCCCACCTCGACGCCGGGGCGGGCCTCGCGCAGGATGACGTCCGCGCCGGTCACGGTGTCCACGCAGCGGTAGATCCCGCCGCGGTTGTTGAACGAAAGCGCGTCTTCGACCTCGTAGCGGTCGTTCAGCAGCGTCTTCGCGGGCTGCTCGTCGGTTGCGGCCCGCGGCGGCTGCTGCTGCTCGGGGCCGAGGACGGGATCGGTGACCCAGTGCGGCGGGTTCCAGTACGGGGACCGTTCGTCGGGGACGTATTCGCCGTCGGGATCCTGGATCATGAAGTCCCGGACGCCGTCGGCGCGCAGCCGCTGCATGCCGGTGAAGCCGCCGTAGCGGTAGGACACGACGCGGGAGCCGGGATAGCGGCGGTCGGAGAGCACGTACGGCCCGTCGAGACCCTTGAGCGCCACGGCGAGCGCGTGGCCGATCCGGTGGAAGGACTCGTCGTCCGCCGGATAGATCGTGATGAACTTCCCGCTCCCCGGCCGCGAGAAGGTCGAGCTGTTGAACTCCCGCATCGTCGTGGTGTCGATCAGGAACTTGAATCGCACGTCGGCGTCGCGCAGCACGGGAAGGGCCCGGCGCAGCGTCTCGGCGCTGGTCCGCGAGGTGGCCGAGACGTGCAGCTTCCAGCCCTGGGCTAGCTCCGGCACGCCCGGCGGGTCCGCGATCAGCCAGTAGCCGTACCGCCGCAGGCCCCAGTCGCCGGGCATCGCCGCGCGGTACTCGGCCAGGTGGCCGGTGTCCGGCCGGCGCCGGTTGACGTCCTCGTACCAGCGCGGATGGTTGGAGAGCTTGGCGACTATGGCGTCCCAGGGCAACTGCATGTCGGTTCCCGTCTCGTCTTCGCCGGAGGTGACGGCTGCTGGACGGCCGGTCCGGTGGCGACCCGCGGTCCCCACCGGACCGGCCGGGGGTGTTTCAGGGGGTCAGGCGGTTCGTCAGCACACCGAGATGCCGCAGGAGCTGCAGCTCTGCGACATGAGGCTGTCCGCGGGGATCTTGGAGAGCGGGATGCCCTGCAGCGCCAGGACCTCGCCCGACGTGTGCGCCTCGACCTCGGGGGTCTCCTCGTTCTCGTCCTTCTTGACGTCCTCGGCCATGGTGTCCTCCATGTGTTCGACGCGCCGCCCGACGGTCGTCGGCCGGCACGCTGAAACGTAGGCAGGACCGGCCCGGAAGCACTTTGACGCCGGTATTCCGGCGGTATCGGCGCCGGACGTTCCACCACGTACGTGGCAGCTGCCGGGATATGCGCGCGGTACGTAGGTGCGGTACTCCGTGCCGTGCCGGATGTGCCGGGTCCGGGCGGCCGACGACACTGCGGGCATGGACTACGCGAGCTCCGCGCTCAGCCTGGGGATCCTCGGGCCGATGGAGGCCAGCCGGGACGGGCGGGCGCTCGAGCTCGGTCCGTTCAAGCAGCGGGTCGTGCTGGGCATGCTGCTGTGCCGGCCCAACAAGGTCGTCTCGATCGCGGCGCTCGCCGACGCGGTGTGGCCGGACGCCATGCCCCGCACCGCGCGCAAGAACCTCCAGGTCTACGTCTGGGCCCTGCGCAAGATCCTGTGCGCGCCGCAGGACGGCCGCCGGATCCTGCACCGGCCGCCGGGATACGTGCTCGAAGTCGGCGCCGGGGAGGCGGACGCCCTGCGCTTCGCCGAACTGGCCCGCGCGGGACGCGAGGCCGCGCGCGCCGGGGACGCGTCCGCCGCCCGCCTGCTCGAACAGGCGCTGCGGCTGTGGCGCGGCCCGGTCCTCGCCGACCTCGTGGCGAGTCCGGCCCTGCTGGAGGAGGCGACGCGGCTGAACGAGCAGTACCTCGGCGTGTACGAGGACTGGGCCGAGGCGAAACTCGGGCTGGGCGAACACGAGGACGTGCTCGACGGCATCGAGGATCTCGTGCAGCGGTACCCGTTCCGCGAACGCCTTCGCAGGGCCCAGATACTCGCGCTCACCCGCACGGGCCGGCACACCGAGGCGCTCGCGCAGTTCGACGCGATGCGCCAGGCGTTGGCGCGGGAGCTGGGTCTGGAGCCGAGTCCGGTGTTGGCGCGGCTCTACGAGTCGATCTTGACCGGCGGCGAGATCCCGGACACCGAGCCGCCGCGACGCGAGATCGCAGCCGGCGCGCGTTCGGGGCCGGGGCGCGACATCGCCGACTTCACCGGACGCGCCGATCACGTCAGGACCCTGCTGGAGTTGTTCGGCGGGACTGATCGCTCGCCCGGCCGGATCGTCGTGATCAGCGGCCCGGCCGGGGTCGGCAAGACCGCGCTCGCGGTGCGCTGCTCACGTCTGCGCAGGCTGGTCATCGTGGACGACGCGGCGACGGAAGCTCAACTGGAGGCGTCGCTCGAAGCGATCAGTGGCGGCGTCGATGTCCTCGTGACCAGCAGGCATCGGCTCAGCGGCGTAGCAGGAGTCGTACACGTCGCGCTTGGCCCCATGCCCGATTCCGAGGCGGTGGAGTTCCTTGCACGGTTGATCGGCGCCGATCGTGTGGCTGCCGAGCCGGAGGCAGCCCGGCAGTTGGCGCAGGCGTGCGGCGGGTTGCCGCTCGCGCTGCGTATCGCGGGCGCCAAGCTCGACGCGCTTCGCCACGTGACGCTGGCCCGCTACGTCGAGCGGCTCGCCGACGATGAACGTGTGCTGGACGAGTTGGCGATCGGTGAACTGCGGATCCGCACGCGCCTGGCCACCGCATACGAGGCGCTGCCTGCCGGGGACCAGGCGACGCTGCGTGCCATGGCTGGATTGGAAACTCCGCAGTTCGCCGCGTCGGAGTTGGCGAACGTGTTGGGCACCGACGCGGCACGGGCCGAAGTCGCGGTCGAACGGCTCATCGAGGCGCACGTGGTCGAGGTGCTGCCCGCCGACGACGGCTATCAGTACGTGCTGCCGCGGCTCACTCGGGTATACGTGCGAGCTCTTGCTCACCGGTCAGCAGCTTCGCCAGCATGAGGCGGGATGCCACGCCGAGCTTGCGGTACACGTTGGCCAGATGGGATTCCACGGTCCGCTCACTCAGCCGGAGCCGGGTCGCGATCTGCCGGTTGCTGCGGCCCGCGCCTGCCAGATCGGCCACCTCGCGCTCGCGGCCGGTGAGCACGGTGAGCGGCCCGGGCGGTGGCGTCACGCGAACCGGTGCCCGCTCCAAGACTCTGCCTGACGCCGCGAAACCCGCCGCGGCCGCAGCGAACTCGGTCGCCGCCCGCTCGTGCTCGCCACGTGCCGCTGCCACAAGGCCCTGAGCCCGAGCCGCGTAAGCACTCTGCCCGGGCAGGCCGAGGCGATCGGCGGATTCCGTGGCCAGCGTGGCGAACTCCATGGCGCGCTGGACATCGCCGAGTCTGAGCAGCGCACTGACCAGCACCTCGCAGTACTGCGGAACGAGCGATGCCCCGAGCAGCCGCAGATCCGGCCCACTAGCACGGATCGCATACTCGACGCAGGCACGTGCATCTCCGGCCGAGGACTCCGCCCACCCGCGAACCATCAGGGCATGGCGACCCCACCAACTGCCGAGCGCGCTGCCGCCGAACAACTCGGTGGCACGTCGGGCGGCCTTCAGCGCGGAGTCGTCCTGACCCGACCGCGACCAGTCGAGCAGGATCGTCGCCCGGACCGCGAGCGCGATGCCGAGCAGATGGCCGCCGCCGACCAGCCGGGCAGCGTCCTCGGCCTGTTCGGCGCGCTCCAATGCCGAGCGACGATGGCCGGTGGAGAGGTCCACGAGCGCCTGCCCGACCAGGACGTGCGGCAGTCCGTCGCGGTGGCCGGTGCGTCCGATGACGGTTCGGGCGCGGGCCAGGTGCCGTTCGGCGTCGGCGAAGCGCTCTAGGAGCAGTTCGGCCCAGCCGAGCATGCACAACGTCTCGCGACCATCCGACAGCACGCCGTCCGGCAACGCGTCGACGATGACGCCAGCCCGGTCGGCCGCGGCGCGTGCGGCGGCGGTTTCGCCGGTACAGATCTCACCGAAGCTCTGGAACGCCAGCGCAGTCGCCTCGCCGAGAAGGTCCTCGGATCCGCGTGCCACGTCTCGGGCCCAGCAGAGATCGGCGCGTGCGGACGGGTAGTCGTTGGCCAGCGCCGCGGTCAGGCCCAGTTCCGAACAGAGCCTGACGCGTTCCGGCGAGGGAGGTGCGGGTGTCAGTCGGGCCACCTCGGTGCGCAGGAGGGCGAGCGCTTCGGGATAGCGGCCGAGAAGTCGCTCGACGTGAGCCAGCAGCACGACGGTCTGGCCGCGGTCGACGGCCACGCCGGCGTCGTCGGAGTGCAGGATGTCGTGCAGCAGTTCGCGGCTCGCCTCGAAACGGCCGCCCAGACAGAGGGCGCGGGCCAGTCGGCTCTCCGTCGTCCGGCGTGACGCGGCGAACTCAGCGGTCTGCGGGAGGAGACGCAGCGCCGCCTGGAACCAGTGCGCGGCCGTCAGCGGCGCGCTCCGCATCGTGTCCTGACCGGCCTGGAGCAGCACGGCGAAGTGCTCGGCCGAGTACGTGTCCACGCACTGTTCGATGTGCCCGGCGAGCTCGACGGCGGCCGCCGCGTCACGTGTCAGGAGCGTCAGGGCCCGGCGATGGACGGCGATCCGCCACGTCGGCGGCGTGCTGTCGTACACCGCGCGCCGGACCAGCGGATGCCGGAAGGCGAAGGTCGGGCCGCCTGCCACCGGTCTGATCAGATCGCGCTCGATCAGCGTGGCGAGCGCCGCCTCGACGTCGTCCGAACCGCCCGCGGCGACCTCGGCCAGCAGCGTCGGGGACAGCGGATCGCCCAGCACGGCGGCGATCGAGGCGACCGTCCGTTCCCCGGGGGACAGCGCCGTGATCTCGCCGAGGACCAGCGACTGCAGGCAGTTGTCGTTCCGATCGAGCGTCATCAGATACAGCGGATTGCCACCGCTCTCGGCGTAGAGCTCGTCGATCCGTGGGCTACGCGGCCTGACCCCGATCAGGCTGGCCGCCTCGCTGTGCGCCAGCGGGCCGAGTTCGATCCGTCCACCTGAGTCGTGGTCGGCGATCCGGGCGAGTGCGTAGCGCAGGCGCGGCGGGGTCTGCCGGTCCCTCGACGCGATGACGAGCAGCAGCGGCGCCGGGATCGGCCGCCGGCTGAGGAACTCCAGGAAGTCGATCGTGGCCCCGTCCACCCAGTGCACGTCGTCCAGCAGCATCACGAGCGGCCGCGACGCCGCCGCCAGCAACGTCCGCCGCAGCTCCTGGAACAACCGGAACCGGCCGCCGTCGCCCCCGGGCTCGGACCGGTGCGCCTCGACCTCGGCGGTCGGCTCCGCCGCGTCCTCGAAGAAGCTGCGCAGCACCTCGACCCGGATGCCGCGCTCCGTGGCCAGGTCCCGAATGACCGTCAGCAACCGGGTCTTGCCGATGCCCGGCTCGCCGACCACTTGCAGCAGCCCGCCGACCCCTCCCTCCAAGGCGTCGAGCGTCTCCTGGATCACTCGGATCTCGGTGTCCCGTCCGACGAAAGACATGGTGGTGTCCTGTTCATGACGTGGGTGCGTGCACGTGGGTGAGATCCAGAATGGCCGCGGACCGGTCCGTGGGCATGTGCGGTGAACACTCAAAATCGCGGCGGCCGCTACCCACAAATCCGCGCGACACCGCCGCGCCGGGAGTTGCCTTCGGGCCGCGCGCTTGTCACGCTGGAGATCTTCGCCGAGCCGAGCAACCCGGGAGCGCCTCTTTGACCAGCCCTGATCCGGAATCCGCCGCGCCCGAACCCGTGCCCGAGGCTGCGCCCGCGTCCGAGGACAAGGTCACCAACTTCGAGTTGTTCTTCGACCTGGTCTACGTCTTCACGCTCACCCAGATCACCCAGTACATGGTGCGCGTGCACTCGGGGGTCGGCGTCACGCGCGGGCTGCTGTTGCTGCTGCTCGCCTGGTTCTCCTGGTCCGCCTACGCGTGGCTGGGCAACCAGGCGCGGGCCGACCTGGCGGTGACGAGGGCCGGGATGGCGTTCGCGATGGCGGGCGTGTTCGTGATGGCGCTGTGCGTGCCGGAGGCGTGGAGCGACCGCTCGGGCGGGCTGTACGCGCCGGTGGTGCTGTCGGCCGCGTACCTGTTCGTACGCTGCGTCTACCAGGTCGTCGCCGCCAGGCTCGCGCACCGCGACCCGCTGCTGCTGCGGCAGATCAGGTACTCCTGGCTGCACGTGCTCGGCGGCGGCGCGCTGCTGATCGCGGGCGCGGCGCTGGGCGGCCGGATCCAGACGGAGATGATGGCCGGGGCGATCGCGGTGGACTGGGGCGGCTTCTATCTGACGTCGCGTTGGGGCGCCTGGCGGATCCACAGCGCGAAGTACTTCACCGAGCGGCACAATCTGTTCATCATCCTGGCGATCGGCGAATCGCTGCTGGCGATGGGCGCGGCCCGGCTGACCACGAACCTGGACACGCCGCTGCTGATCGCTGCGCTGATCGGCATCGGCATCGCGCTGAGCCTGTGGTGGCTCTACTTCGACCTGGTCACGCTGGCCGTGGAGGACCGGCTGCACCACGCCGGGCACGAGACCCGGCTCAAGCTGGCCGTGGACGCCTTCGGATACGGCCACTTCCCGATCGTCGCGGGCATCATCCTCGGCGTGCTCGGGCTCGAAGGCGTGGTCGAGCACGCCGCCGACACCAAGGGCCTCGGCGCGTTCTACGCCGGCGCCCTCTCCGGCGGCGCCGCCCTCTACCTGGCCGGGCTGGTCTTCTTCGGCTGGCTCACCCTGCGCGCCTGGGGCACCGTCCGGCTCGCCGCGGTCTGCCTGCTGCTGGCCTGGATCGGCCCCGCCACGATGCTCCCGCCGCTGGCCGGTGCCGCCGGCGTCGCGATCATCCTCGGCCTGCTCGCCGTCCTGGAGACCCACCGCTACGCGGGCGTCACCGTCTGAGCCCTCCCGCCGCCCGGCGGGCCACGTCCGCCACGCGGCGGCTACCGGGCACCGCGCGCGCCGGGCGATCATCATGCCAACGCGTGAACCTCACCAAGGAGCAACGATGGCAATGGCGCCGCCGCCCTTCGACCCCGAACTCGCCGCCGCCCTGGCCGCGGTGGCCGGGCACGTCCCCTCGACCATCACCGTCGAATGGGCGCGCCGGGCTCGGGAGCAGGGCGAATACGGGGTCAGGGACGACGAGCAGCTGCGCCGGGACGGGCGGTTCACGGTCGAGGAGCGCGCCGTGCCGGGCCCGCCCGACGCGCCCGACATCAGCCTCCTGATCTGCCGGCCGGCCGGCGCGGTCGGCGCGCGCCCGGTGATCTACCACACGCACGGCGGCGGGATGATCCTCGGCGACAACCGGGTCGGCATCATCGGCGCGCTGGACTGGGCGCAGGAGTTCGCGGCGGTCGTCGTCTCGGTCGAGTACCGCCTCGCGCCCGAGCATCCGCACCCGGCGCCGGTCGAGGACGTGTACGCCGGATACCTGTGGACCGTGGAGCACGCCGCGGAGCTCGGCGGGGACCCGGACCGGATCGTCATCGCCGGGGCCAGCGCGGGCGGCGGGCTGACCGCGGCGCTCGCGCTGCTCGTCCGGGACCGCGAGGCGCACCGTCCGCTCGGCCAGATGCTGCTGTGCCCGATGATCGACGACCGCAACGACACCCCGTCCGCGATCCAGATGGACGGGATCGGCGTCTGGGACCGCGGTTCGAACGCGGTCGGCTGGGACGCGCTGCTCGGCGCGGCGCGCGGCGGCGCGGACGTCTCCGGGTACGCGGCGCCCGCCCGGGCCGCGGATCTCGCGGACCTGCCCCCGGCGTTCATCGACGTCGGCTCGGCGGAGACCTTCCGGGACGAGGCGGTGGCCTACGCGTCGCGGATCTGGCAGGCCGGGGGAGTGGCCGAGCTGCACGTGTGGCCCGGCGGCTTCCACGGCTTCGAGGGCTTCGCCCCGCAGGCGGCGCTCTCCCAGGCGGCGCGGGCGGCCCGGCTGCCGTGGCTGCGCAGGCTGCTCGGCGAGTGATCGCCGCCGGGTGCAGGATGGGACCATGGAGGAACTGGCCGGGCGGCTGACCGCCCTGGACCCGGACGCCGGAGCCGCCGTGCGGGTCATCGCCTACTTCGACCGGCTGGCGGAGTCCCGGGTCGGCCTCGAGGTGCTGGTCCGCGGCGCCGCGGTGCTGGCCGGCTGCCCCGCGCGGCTGGTCGACGAGGACCGCCGGGTGCACGTGCGCGTCGAACCGGACGGCACCCGCCGCGACACGACGGCGCCGCCGGACGCGACGTGGCCCCGCGAACCGCTCGCGCCGGACGGCACCGGTACGTCCGCCGCGCTCTGGCTGGAACGCGACACCGACCCGAACGTCGTGGACGCGGTGATCCTGGAGCGCGCGGCGGGCGCCATCCGCCAGGTGCTGGACCGCACCCGGGGCCGCGCCCGCGCCGAGGACCCGGCCCTGCTCGAAACGCTGCTCGACGCGTCCGCCGACGAACGGGCCCGGCTGACCGCCGCCAAGCGCCTGGGCCTCGACACGGCCGATCCCGCCGCCCTCTTCCGCGCCGTCGCGATCCGCGGCGGCCGGCCGCGCGTCGTCCCCGCCGCCGCCGCGCTCCCCGCCGGCCGCCTCGGCGTCGGCCCGGCCGTCTCAGTCCTCGAACTGCCGCGTTCGTCGTCGGCCGCGCGCACCGCCCTGCGCTTCACCGCCGAGGGGACGCCGCAGGATCCGGGCAGCAGCATCGTGTACGCCGACGAACTCGGCGACCTGGCACTGCTCGAAAGGCTCGTCGCGCCGGGCAGCGAGCCGACCCCGGACATGCGCGCTCTGCGGAAGGCGATCGCCGACGCGCCCTGGATGCTCGCCACCCTGCACGCCGTGGCCACGACCGTGAGCTTGCGCGCCGCAGCGGCCGAGATGAACGTGCACCACTCGACGCTGCAACACCGCATCGCCCACGCCGAATCCCTGCTCGGCTGGTCCCTGCGCACCCCGCACGGCCTCTGGCGGCTGCACCTCGCGCTGGTCCTGCGCCACCTGGCCGCGACTACGCACCCAGAATGAGGGTCAGCACGAGCTCGGCCTGCGCGGCCGGGTCGCCGTGCTCCGGGCGCAGGATCAGGTCGGGCGCGGTCGGCGGTTCGTAGGGGTCGTCGACGCCGGTGAGCCCGGTGAGCTCGCCCGCCTCGGCCCGCGCGTACAGACCCTTGGGATCGCGGGCGGCGCAGAGTTCGAGCGGGGTGTCCACGAAGATCTCCAGGAACGGCAGCCCGGCCGCATCGTGCCGGGCCCGGACCTCGGCGCGGCCCGCCCGGTAGGGGCTGATCAGGCAGGCGAGCGCGACGAGCCCGGCGTCCGCGAACAGGCAGGCGACCTCGCCGGTGCGGCGCACGTTCTCCGCGCGGTCGGCGGCGCCGAAGCCGAGCCCGGCGTTCAGGCCGCGGCGCAGCACGTCGCCGTCGAGCACGTAGGCGGGCCGGCCGATCCTCGCGAGCCGCCGCTCGACCTCGGTCGCCACGCTCGTCTTGCCCGCCCCGGACAGGCCGGTGAACCACAGTGTCATTCCGCCGTCAGTCCGGCCTTCGTAGCGCACGAGGGCCATGATACTTCGAGTTCCCGTATGGGGAATAAGAAATGATCGCAATAGGGCCTGTGGATCAGGGTTCTGTGTAAGGGTTGCCAGGCCCGGGGCGAAGGTGGACACTCGCTACACAGAGCTTTGCGAATCTCTTTGTTTACGCAGGTCATGGTCGTTTTGCAAGGCATTCAAGGGGCGGGGAGTTTCATGCAGTCAAGCATAGTCATCGCCGCGCATAATGAAGGTCGGCGACTATCCTGGACACTCGCGGCGTGCCTGGATGGTATCGCAGAGCTCGACTATGAGATCGTCGTGGTCGACGACGCCTCCGCGGACGGCTCGGTGCAGGCGGCGGCCGCGCTGTTCCCGCAGATCCGGGTCGTGCGCAATCCGGTGCGGGCCGGGGTCTCCGCGGCCAAGGGGCGCGGCGCGCAGGAGGCGCGCGGCGACGTGATCGTCTTCCTGGACGGCCACACCAAGCCCACCCCCGGCTCGATCGAGCGGCTGGTGCACGTCGTCGAGCGGCTGGGCCGGGACGCCGTGGTCACGCCGCAGGTGGTGGCGCTCGACGAGGCGGACTGGGAACTGGACCGGTCCCGCGTCGGCAACGGCTACTTCCTCGACCTGCTCACGCTCGACTGCGGCTGGCGGGATCTCAGTGAACTGCGGCCGGTGCGCGATTCCGGCCTGCAGCTCTACGAATCGCCCGCGCTCATCGGCTGCGCGTTCGCGGTGGACCGGCGGCTCTACGCGCGGGTACGCGGCTTCGACCCGCACATGCTCAGCTGGGGCGTCGAAGACCTCGACTTCGCCCTGAAGACCTGGCTGCTCGGGCACCGCATCCTGCACGATCCGCAGGCCGTGATCGGGCACCGCTTCCGGGACTCCTTCGACGACTACGACGTCGCGCCCGACCACGTGCTGCACAACCAGATCCGCACCGCGTACAAGAACTACGGCCACACCGCGGCCGCCGACTGGATGGAGGCGTGCCGGGCGCGCAACGACGAGTCTCTCGACGAGCACCCGGAAGGACTGTGGGCGCGGGCCTGGCAGCTGTTCGGCGAGCACCGCGGCAGCGCCGAGCAGGAACGCGGCTACCTGCACGCCCGACGCGTGCACGACGAGATCTGGTACGCCCGCCGGTTCGGCCTGGAATGGCCGCGGCTGGCCGGCGCCGGATTCGGCGCCGCGATCGCGCTGGCCGGCAGCCCGGGTCCGAGCCATGGCCCGAGCGGCGGCCCGAGCCCGTCCCCGTCGCCCTGCTCGGTCACCGGGATCACCCCGAAGACGGTCATGCTGCCGGTCGGCGTGCACCAGGAGTTCACGGCTCAGGGCTCGAACCTGGGCAATGTCGCCTGGTCGACCAGCCCGGCCGGCAACCCGGCCACCGGGAAGGGCGCGACGTTCACCACGCAGTGGGCCGCATCGAGCTCGCCGCAGGTCACCGCGAAGTGCGGGAACACCAGCGCCACCGCCAACGTCACGGTGGTGGCCGTCTCCCCGGTCCTCACCCCGACCGACAACTTCGCCGGACGCAGCCGCACCCGCTTCGGCGTCGGCGAGGTCGTCAAGCTCTCCTTCACCGCGTCCCCGGCCGCGACCGCCGCCCAGCTCGGCGGCCTGCGCTGGTTCATCAGCAGCGGCGACGGCACGCTCACCGGAACCGCCGCCAACGACGGCACCGGCACCTACACCGCCCCCGCGACGGCCGGTTCCACGACCCTGCAACTCAAGACCGTCGCGGGTCCGGCCCCCGGCACGGTCGTCGCGTTCTCGACGATCACCATCGTGGCGCCCACGGACGCGCACATGACGCAGGCGCCGGGCACCGGAATCGCGCACGTCACCAACACCTACTCCGTCGGGGCGATGCTCTCGATCTTCCTGCGCCCGACGGACGTGTCGTTCATCAACGTGTGGTTCGGCGAGGGCACGGTGAACGCCGTGGCCACCGGCTATCTGGCCGGTCTGAACGGGACCCCGCACCCGCCGACCCCCGGCGTGTCGGTCCCCTGCCTCGGCGGCAACACCGCGACCGGCTCCAAGGTCAACGGCACCGACGAGGCGTCGATCGGCCTGCACGCGCCGTTCCTGACGGCCCCGTTCTCGGTCGGGGACTTCCTGTGGGACATACCGTGGAACTACGGCCTGACCCAGGCCACCGCGACGACGAACTTCACGACCGGCCCGCAGCACTTCACCGCGGACGCGGTCGGGACCGCCACCGTCACCAAGAAGGACGCCGGGCCGTTCTCGCGCGCGGCCGGCGCCCCCACGACCGGTTTCTGAGGGGTGAGGACGGATGACCACCTACGAAGAGGCGGCGGCGCGGCTCGGCGCCCTCGGGCCGCGGCCGGACCTGGACGCCCTGGAGAGCACGGCGGCGACGCTGGAACGCGAACTGCGGGTCGGCGACGCGGGGGAGTACCTGCGCTTCGTCATCGTGCTCTGCGACAAACTCAACTCGTTCGACCTCGGCGACGTGGAGCGCCAGGACCGGCTGGTGCTGCGGTACGCGGAGCAGGCGCTCGGCGTCATCCGGCCGCAGCCGTCGGACACGGAACTGCGCCTGCTGGAGCACGCCGTGGCCCCGGTTCCGCCGGCGGGCGCCGAGTCCGCCGAATGGCCGAGCACGCGGCGTGACGCGGCGACGCGCTGGCTCGACGCCCTGGCGCGGGTCGAGGCGGAGATCGACGAGTCCTTCGATCCCGAGGACGTGCCCGTGCTGAACCTCGTCCCGGCGGAGACGGCCCTGCCCGCCGGAACCGCGCCGGAGGTCGTGCAGGACCCGAGGCTGCGCCGGGAGTACGAGCAGGCGATCGCCGAGAACGGCGTGCGCATCACCCGCTACGGCCAGCAGACCTCGCTGCGGCGGCTGCTCGACCGCTACCGGCCGGTCGCCGAGCAGTACGTGGTCGCCGCGTACGCGCGTCCGCCCGAAGCCGGTGCGGAACTGCGTGACCTGCTCGAACGGTACGTGGCGCGGCCGGAGCACCGGGCGGCCCTGCTCGCGGCCGTCGCGCAGGGGCGCGGCGGCGGGGCCGGATGACGGCCGTCCCCCGCCGACCGCCCCCGCCCCGGACCGGCGGGCCCGGCGAGCAACCCGCCGAGGGTTCGCAGCCCACTGCCGCGTTCGCCCCGCCGCATCCGCGCCGGATATCCGTGTTCGAACTCGGGCGGGTGCTGGGCCCGGCGCACAGCGGCGGCCCCTCCGTGCTCGACTGGCACTCGGGGCTCGGGCTCGCCTCGGCACTGCCGGAGTACGCGGTGTTCTCGCCGCCGGACGCCGCGCCGACGCTGCCCTACGCGAGCGGCAGCATCGACGTGGTCGTACTCGCCTCGGCCGATCCCGCCGGACTGGCCGAGGCGCGCCGGGTCGCCCGGCAGGCGGTGTTCACCCGCTCGCCGACCGGACTGCCCGAGCTGCGGCCGGCCTGGTCCGGCGACGTGCGCACGCGGCCGGCCAACGGTTCGGCCGCGCGGGTCGGGCTGCCGCGGGGGATCCGCAGGGTTCTGCTGTGCGCCCCGCGGCTTCCGGAGCTCGACCGGCAGAGCGGCAGCCGACGCATGTTCGACTTCGTCCAACTGCTGGTCGGCAACGGCGTCGAAGTGGCTTTCCTGGCGGACAACGTCGCGGGGCAGGACAGGTACGCCGGACTGCTGCGCCGCATGGGCGTGTCAGTGCACGGCGACGTGACCGGCGGCGCCCCGCACCTGATCGAATCAGGCCGCTTCGATCTCGCCGTGATCGCCTTCTGGCACCTGGCCGAGCGGCTGCTCCCGCTGCTGCGGGCCAAGTCGCCCGGGACCGGGGTCGTGGTCGACTCCGTCGATCTGGAGTTCGTCCGCCGCGCCGGACAGGCCGCGCTCGACCCCGGACGCGACGACTCCCGGATCCGCGCGGGCGAGCGGGCCCGCGAGTTGGCGGCGTACGCGGCTGCGGACGGGGTGCTCGCAGTATCCGAAGCCGAGGCCGCGATCCTGCGCGCCGAACTTCCGCCCGCGTCGACGGTCCCGGTGCACGTGGTACCCGACGGCGCCGACATCCCGATAGGACCGCTGCCGTTCGCGCAGCGCCGCGGGATCGTGTTCGTCGCCAACTTCTGGCACCCGCCGAACGCCGACGCACTCGACCATCTCGCGGACGAGATCGTGCCCGCGCTCGATCCGGCACTGCTCGCGCGGCACCCGCTCGCGGTGGTCGGCAACGGCGTCGACGAACGCGTCGCGCGCGCGGTCGCCCGAATCCCGCACGCCCGGTTGGTCGGCTGGGTCCCGTCGGTCGTGCCGTACCTGCACCGGGCACGCGTCTCCGTACTGCCCCTGCGCTACGGCGCCGGAACGAAACGCAAGCTCATCGAGGCACTGCTCGCCGGGACAGCGACCGTGGCCACCTCGGTCGGCGCCGAGGGCCTGCCGGTCCACGACGACGCCCAACTGCTCATCGCCGACGACCCGACCGCCTTCGCCGCCGCGATGACCAGGCTGCTCGCCGAGCCCGACCTGTGGCGCCGACTGAGCGCCGAAGGCCGCCGCGCGATGGCCGCCCGCCACGACGGCGACGCGGCGGCGAAAGCGTTCGCCGCCGCGCTGCGCGAGATCGCCGGACGGTCCGCGTCCGCCGCCGTCACCCGCGAACATCCCCGCGCCCGCGAATCCCGAGTCCTGGTCATCGGCGTCGTACTGGCCGGACAGCCCAACAACGGCCGAGCCGTGATCGCCGAACTGGCGTCGTCCCGGCAACACACGGTCGAGCAGCGCTGGGCGGCAATCGGGCGGCCCGGCCCCGACCTCGCGGCCGCGCTCACCCTGACCGTGCCGGAGCCGACGCCCAAGATCCCGTTGCTGCGACGGCTGTTGGACGGCGTGCGCATCGCCGACTACGACTTCATCGTGCTCTGCGACGACGACGTGGCGCTGCCCCCCGGCTTCCTCGACCGCTTCCTGGACCTCCAGCGCACAGCGGGATTCGCCCTCGCGCAACCGGCCCGCACCGAGGACTCGTACATCGACCACCCGATCGTGCAACGCCAGCCCGGAGTGCTCGCCCGGCGAACGCTTTTCGTCGAGTCGGGCCCCGTCGTCTGCGCGCACCGCAGCGCGTTCCCGCACCTGCTGCCGTTCCCGGAGGAGTCGCCGATGGGCTGGGGTATCGAAGAGGTCTGGTCGCACCGGCTCGACGCCGCCGGACTGACCCTCGGCATCATCGACGCCGTGCCGGTCGGGCACCGGCTGCGCCCGCCCACCGCCCACTACCGCCGCGAGGACGCCGAGCAGGGCCGGGCCGCACTGCTCGCCGCGCACGCGCACCGGCCGATGGACCAGTGCCTGCGCGTACTGGACGTGCTGAGCCCGGAGCACTGATGACGACCGAGATCAGTGTGGTGATCCCCACCTACGCCCGCGCCGCGCTCCTGGCCCGCTGCCTGGACGCCCTGGCCGCGCAAACTCTCCCTGCCGCAGCCTTCGAAGTCATCGTGGTCGACGACGGCTCCCGCGACGGCACGTCAGCAGTCTGCGAAGCGCGCGTCAGCCGGATGCCGCTGCGCTACCACCGGACCGCGCACGCCGGCGCCTCGGCCGCGAAGAACCTCGGCCTGTTCCTCGCCGCCGCGCCGATCGTGCTGTTCCTCGACGATGACGACCTCGCCGCCCCCGACCTGCTCGCCGAACACCTCGCCGGCCACTGCGCGCATCCGGAGGAGCCGGTCGCGATCCTCGGCTACACCGGCTGGGCCGCCGGGCTCGACGTGACCCCGCTGATGCACTACATCACCGAGGTCGACGGCCTGCTGTACTGCTACCGCCATCTCGCCGACGGGGCGAAGCTCGACTACCGGCACTTCTGGTGCGGACGTGTGTCGTGCAAGCGGTCGTTCCTGGTCCAGCGCGCACTGTTCCGACCGTCCTTCGACTGCGGCCTGGAAGACATCGAACTCGGCCGACGGCTCGCCCCGGCCGGACTACGCGTCGTCTACCGCAGCACGGCCCGCCAGTACACCGCGCGCCAGGTCACCCTGGACGGATTCCTCACCCGCAGCGCGAACCACGGCAGAGCACGACGCATGCTGGCCGCCCTCTACCCCGACGACCCGATGATCCGCGAATACTGCACCGTACGCGGCGGCCCGGACCCGTGGACCGCCCGCAGCCACCTCTTCGACCAGCGCGTCACCAGGCTCCGGCAACTCGAGGCCACGCCGAATCCGACCGCCCTCGACGAACTCCACCGCCTCTACGGCTGGTGCTTCCGCGCCGCCATGACGCGCGGAGCAGCCCTGCCGGACGCCGCAGCCGTGTCGCCGCAACCCGCTCGCGCCGCCACGCAGCCCAGACCCGCCGCCGCCCCACCCCGGAGGTGACCATGACGCAGACGACAGACCGCCCCGCCCCGGTGTTCGTCATCGGCAGCGCACGCTCCGGCACGACCGCACTCGCCTACGCGTTGGCGACCCACAGCGCGCTGTGGACGTCGGCCGAGACGCAATTCCTGTTCAAGCTGTTCGGCAACGACCGGGCCATCGCAGCCTACGAGGACGCACAGCGCGAGACCGCCGAGGAGTGGCTGGGCGTAGAGCACGTCTCCCGCAGTGAGTTCTTAGGCGCTCTAGGCCAAGGCATCGACGCGCTGCTGCGAAGCCGTGCCGGACGATGCGGATGGATCGACCACACACCGCACTACGTCCACATGGCCGACACACTCGCCGAACTGTTCCCCACAGCCCGTTTCGTGCACATCCTGCGCGACGGCCGCCACGTGGTCGACTCGATGATCCACTTCGGCGACCGCATCGACGGCGACGAGACCAGGCTCGCCGACCTCCCGCTCTGGTCCGCCGACTTCACCGAGGCCTGCCAGGCCTGGGCCACCAGCGTCCGCGCCGGTCTGGACTTCTGCACCCGGAATCCGGGCCGCAGCCGCACAGTCGTCAGCGAGGAACTCACCGCCCGCCCCCGCGAACAGTTCGCGATGCTCCTCGGCTTCCTGGGACTGCCATCCGAGCCGGGCCCCGCGCACTGGTGGACCACCCAACGCGTCAACTCCAGCTTCGCGACCGCGAAGCGGCTGGCAGGCTCCGGCTGGCGAACCTGGACACCCGCCCAACACGACACCTTCGACCGCTACTGCGGCGAACTACTCACCGAACACGGACTCGCTGCCGCGGCGGGAGGTGAGCGGGATCCTGCTCGTCAGCTTCTGCAACCTCAACCTCGCGCGGCCTGACGCCCCGCCGCTGGCCCTGCTGCCCGACCCGGCCGAACCCGTCCTCCTGATACCGACCGAACCGCTGCCCGGCATCGTGGGCATCACCGGCCTGTTCGCCGACGAGCGGTTCGTCTACGCCGTCGGCCAGTCGTGTCCCGCCCCCGGCACGACCGGCAACGCGGCACGGCTCTCCGAACTGCTCACCTTCGACCGCGCCGACCTGAGCCTGCGCGACCGATACACCTTCCGCCTGGGCCGCGACGTGCACTCGCTGACCGCGGTCGACGGCGGCCTGATCGCCGTCTCCACCGGCACCGACGCGCTCATCGAACTCGCCCTACGTGACGGCGAAGTGCAAGGCGAGCACGTACACTGGCGCGCCGACCCGGTAGGTGAACCCGCAGACCACGTGCACCTCAACGCCGTCGTGAACCGGCACGGCACCGGCACGCTCCTCGTCTCAGGCTTCGGCCGCCGCACCGGCCCCACCTGGACCTCCGCCCGCGACGGCTTCGTGCGCGAAGTGGCCACCCGCACCGGCGCCCCCGGCCCGATCCTCGCCACCGGCCTGCCGCAGCCCCACTCCCTGCTCCTGGACGGCGACCGCGTCCTACTCTGCGCCTCCCGAACCCGCACGGTCTGCACCCTGTCCGGCGACCGGTTCGCCGCACTGCCCGGATACGCCAGAGGCCTCTGCCACGACGGCCCCGCCGCCCTCTGCATAGGAACCAGCGTCGGCCGCCGCACATCCCGCAGCCGCACCCCCTCGGACTCCACCCCGATCGCCAACCCCCACGACCCCGGAACCCCCACCGGCGACTGCGCCATCCTCCGCGTGGACCGCACGAACGGCCGCGAACTGAACCGCGTCGTGCTCAGCCCCCGCTTCACCGAGATCTACGACCTGCTGCCCCTCGACCCGCCGCCGACCATCCCGCCGGACTGGATCCAGATCGCAGGAAACTGAATCACGACGAAGCCGCGCGGCAGCGTACGCACGCGCCTCGCCCGCGATCCAGGTCGGCGAGGTGGGCCAGCGCGCCGGCCGTGTCCACGACGCCGAGCGGGGCGTCGAGGGCCGTGCGCCACAGGTCCTCCGCGAGCGACCGGTCGCCTTCGGCGAGGGCTGCGTGGGCGAGTCCCTCCTGCGACCACGCCACGAGTTCCGGGAGTTGGCGCTGTTGAGCGGAGGTGAGAGCGGTCTGATACACCGATCGCGCGGTCGAGGTATCTCCGAGAGCCATGTGGGCGTCTCCGAGTGCGTTGAGGGCATTGGCCTCCGCGTACCCCAGGTTCCGCGATCTGGCGAGGTCGAGAGCCGCGCGGCCGAACTCGATCGCGCTCGGATACGCGCCGGTGAGGCGGCCGACGTTCGAGAGTCCGATGAGCGACAGGCTCTTGGCGGCCGCGGCCTGTGCCCGTTCGCTCAGCTCCAGCGCCCGGCGGTAGTGCTGCTCGGCGCCCTGGTAGTCACCTTGGAGCGCGAGCACCCGGCCGATGTTGAGGAACGTCTCCGTCGGCGGGGGCGCCGCGCCGACCTGCTCGTAGATCTCGATCACCCGCCGGAAGCAGCGCAGCGCCTCGCCGAGCCTGCCGCGCCTGCGGTGCGCGAGCCCCAGGTTGTTGATGCTGCTGGCCTGGCAGCTCGGATCGTCCAGGCGCTCCGAGACGTCGAGCGCCTGCGCGAAGCAGTCCGCGGCCTCGTCGAAGCGTCCCGCGCGGATCCGCAGCATGCCCAGTTGGGTCAGCGCCCCGAGTTCGCTCACGAGGTCCTCGAGTTCGCGGCTGATCGCCAGTGCTTCCTGGGCGGCCCGGATCGCCTCGTCCTGCGCGCCCCTGGCGTTGAGCGCCATGGAAAGGCTCGTCAGGCACAGTGCCGCGCCGCGCCGCTCGCCGGTACTCCGTGCGCAGTCGACCGCCGACGTGAACAGCGACTCGGCGTCCGGCCCGAAGTCCGTCTTCGACAGGTAGGGCGTGAGGTAGTGCGCGATCTGCCAGATCCGGGCCTGCATCCCCGCGCCCCGGGCCGCCTCCACGATCGCCAGGATATTGAGGTACTCGGTGTCGACGATCCGAATGCACTCGCCGCGGTCCGCCGACTCGCGGAGCGCGCGAGGCTCGTTCTCGACGCGGACGTCGACGCGGAACACGGGTTTCATCAACGGCGAGCACCACGACTGGACGCAGCGCGCGAGGAAGTCGACCAGCCGACCGAACGCGGCCTCGCCCTCGCCTGCGCCGCCCTCCTCCCGCAGCAGCTCATGGCTGCAGTCGCGGACCAGGTCGTGCATGGTGAAGCGGCCGGGCGCGGGCTGCTGCACGAGATTCGACTCGTAGAGCTCGTCCAGGCAGAGCTCGGCCTCCTCGAGCGGCATGTCCGCGAGCGAGGCCGCGGCGTACGCGTCGATGTCCCGGCCGGGGTGCACGCTCAGCAGGCGGAACAGCCGCCGCTGCGGCTCCGTCAGATGCCGGTACGAGAGCGAGAGCACGGCGTGCACGTTCCGGTCGTCGACCGCGAGGACGCGCATCCGGGTTCGCTGATCCTTCAACTGCTCCACGAGATAGCCGATCGGCCAGCTGGTCCGGCTCCGCAGCCGGGCGGCGGCGATCTGGACGGCCAACGGCAGCCTGCCGCACAGCTCGACGGCCTCGAGGACGGCCGCGGGATCCGCGTGGGCCCGCTCATGGCCGATGATGCGGCTGAACAGCTCGACCGACTCCTGCGCGCCGAGCACGTCGAGCGGCATCGAGACCGCGCCCTCCAGCGACGTCATCCGGCGCCGCGTGGAGATCAGGGTGAGCGTTCCCGGCGACGCGGGCAGCAGCGGCCGGACCTGGGCGACGTCCCCTGCGTTGTCGAGCACCAGCAGCGTGCGGTGCCCGGACAGCTGCGCACGCCAGAGCGCGGCCCGCCCGTCGAGGTCGGGCGGAATCAACTCGGGGCTGACGTTCGCCTGCCGGAGCAGGGTGTTCAACGCCTGCGACGCGGTGAGCGGATCCACGCCTGTCGTGTAGCCGGCGAGATCGACGAAGTACTGGGCCTCGGGGAAGTCCTGGGCGTGGCGGTGCGCCAGATGCACGGCCAGCGTCGTCTTGCCGACCCCGCCCATGCCGTCGAGCACCGCGACGACGGGCGCCTCGGCACCGGCCTCCCGCACCCGCGCGCCGATCGCCGCCGTCTCCTCGGCGCGACCGGTGAACTCGGCGATCGCCCGCGGGATGAACGAGGTTCCCGGCGCGCCGACCGCGTCCGGAACGCGGGGAGGCGGGCTGTCCGCCGCGCTCGTCAGCACGAGGCTGTGCGCGTCCGCCAGCACCTGGCCCGGATCGAGTCCGAGCTCCTCCGCGAGGATCCGGCGGCCCTGCTCGAACACCGACAGGGCGTCGGCCTGCCGGCCGGACTGCTGCAGCGTCCGCATCAGCAGCGCCCGCGCCGACTCGCGCAACGGGTGCTGCGCGACGAGCTCGGTCAGCTCGGTGACCGACGAATGCCCCTCGCCCGCGTCGAGCCGGATCTCGGCCAGCTGTTCGAGGGCTGAGATCCGCTGCTCGTCCAGGAGCGACCTGGCGTTGTCCAGCGGACCGCCGGACAGGCCGTCCATCGCGGTGCCGCGCCATTCGGCCAGCGCGGCTTCGAACAGCGCCGCGCCCTCGGCCCGGTCGCCGGCCGCGACGCGCTTCTCGGCCCGGTGGACCAGGACGGAGAAGCGGACGGCGTCGACGCAGTCCTCCGGTCCCCGCAGGATGTATCCCGAATGCCGGTTGGCGAGCTCGACGTCGGATCCGGGCGCGCGCAGCGTCCGGCGCAGCGACGCGATGGTGTTGTGCACCTGCTGGCGCACGGACCGCGGCGGTTCCTCCCAGAGCGCGTCCACGATGCGGTCGAACGTCACCAGGGAGTTGATGTTCAGGGCGAGCAGTGCGAACAGGCGGCGCTCCCGAGACCCGCTCAGCGCCCGGTCCCGTCCCCCGACACGCAGTTCGAGCGGCCCGAGCAGATGGATGTCGAGCACTTCCGGGTTCCTGCCCGAGGGCTGTTCGCGGCCTTCCGGCGCATGATCCACTTCGATCCCTTCCCCGTCGGGAGTGGCCATGCTAACCGAGCGGTAAAGCGCTGTGCAGGCGAAATTAGCCCCACGGTAGTCGGATGGTAGGAAGGGCGGCCAAGGTGGGCGTCCTCGCAAGGTTTTCAATCACCAAGCTTCTGGGGGCATTCAGTGAAGCGACAGGTTCTCATCGGTCTGTGCGCCGCGCTCGCGATCCTGCTCGGGGTGGCGGCGCTGGGCTCCACGACGTCGACCGCCCAGCACGTGTGGCGACACAGCGCCGGCGGCGGCGACACCGGCCACGCCTCGGTCGACCTCAACTGACGCATGCGGCGCTCCGACCGGACGAGTGGACGTCCCGACGCGGAGGCGGCGCGTCGGGACGGGTTCCGCCGCACGCTCACGGTGCTGGCGGTGCTGGGCGGCGTCGCCCTCTGGACGCAACTGCCGGCGCGGTTCACGCCGTCGTCGCTCGCCGGTCGGTTCGACGCCTTCGCGGTCGTCTGGCCGCAGAAGTGGGACTTCTTCTCCTCGGAACCGAACACGCCCCAGTTGACCGCGTACCGGGCGGGGCCGTACGGCGAGACGACGGTGGCCGTCGCGCCGACCACGTCCGCGTCGAACAGGTGGGGCTTGGCGCATTCGACCGCGGGCACGTTCTACGAACTCGACGCGTTGGCCGGGGAGGTGCCGAGCGGTGACTGGGCGGACTGTGCCGGGCCGGGTGCCGCTTCGTGCCGCGCGCGGTTGCACACCGTGGTGCTCGCGGACGACTTCCGGCCGGCGCTGCTCTGCGGCGCGCTGATCCTCGTCCGCGGGCAGTCGCAGGACGCCTCCGTTCGCATCACCTGCCCGTCATGACGAGTCGTTGGGACGCGCTGAAGCTGAGCGATCCGCGACACGGATCCCTGACGATCGGACGTACTCTGCTCGCGGTCGCGCAGTTGACCATGCTGCTCGACACCCCGGGACGGATCCTCTTCCTCGCGGCGCCCGGGACGTCCGGCGGCAGTGCCACGGGCGTCGGCGTTCTCGCGCTGTGGGATCTGACCGGGTCGTCCGGGATGGGCCGCGCGGCCGGACTCGCGCTCGCCTGCCTCGTCCTGTGCGCCGTCGCCGTCGGATTCCGCCCGCGCTGGACCTGCATACCCCACTGGTACATCACCTTCAGCATCGTCGCGGACGTCACGGTGATCGACGGCGGGGACCAGGTCGCCGAAGTCGTCACGCTCCTGCTCATCCCGCTGTGCCTCGGCGACCGCCGCGTCTGGGCATGGCGTCCGGGGCCCGCGCCGACCCTCGGATGGCGCGGCGCCGGTGACGCGGCGATGCTCGCGCTGAGACTCCAGGTCGCGTTCGTCTACGGCGAGGCCGTGGTGTCGAAGTGCCTCTACCCGGTCTGGCGCGACGGCGACGCGATGCGGGTGCTCGCCGCCGACCCGCAGTTCGGCTTTCCCGACTGGATCCGCGGCTCCGCGGTCAGCGTGCTGTCAGAGCACTTGGCCACGGCCACGCTGACGTGGTCCGTTCTGCTGATCGAGACGGTGATCGCGGTGGGCGTCGTATGGGGCGTCCGAACCCGCCGGCTCGGGCGCGGGCTGGCCGTCTGCCTGCACGCGGGGATCATCGTCATGATGGGCCTGTTCAGTTTCGGCTTGATCATGATTGCATTGGCGTGGATCGTGTGCGCGGAGGGCGTGCCGCAGGATCCCGATTCGTCGACCTCAGGGGAAATGCATGACCACGTTGATGCGATTCGACCCGGCTGCCGCGTCGGACTCCGAACTCCGTGAATGCCATGACGTCCTGCTGGTGACCGGCCTGGCCGACTTCCCGGGTGCCCCGGCCATCTCGGAGCAGGCCTATCTCTCGCAGGTCCGGCTGCAGGCGGACACGCATCCGATGTGGGTGGCGAGGGATTCGGAGCGGATCGTGGGGACGGCGCGGGTGACGCTGCCGCGCAGCGAGAACCTCGATCTGGCGACGATCGCCGTACGCGTGCTGCCGTCGGCCGCCCGGCAGGGTGTCGGCACGTCGCTGCTCGCGCTCACGCTGCCCACGCTGCGGTCGGAGGGGCGCCGCATCGTACGCGGCAGCGGTCTGCGCGTGGGCAACCCGGGGGACCGGTGGACCGCGCGGCTCGGCTTCCGCAAGGTGCTCGAGCACACGCGGCTGGAGATCCGGGTCAAGGAGATCGACCCGGCGCGGTGGGCGGTGGACGTGCCCGCCGGATTCCGCCTGGCCGGTTGGACGAACCAGGCGCCCGAGGAGATGCTGGCCGGATACGCGCGCGCCAGGACCGCGATGTCCGACGCGCCCACCGGCACGTCCGCCCTCAGCGTGCCCGATTGGACACCCGAGCGGGTCCGCACCTACGAGGCGGAGTTGGCGGAGACGGGCTTCGATGTGCGGACGGTGGTCGCCGTGCACGAGGCTTCGGGCGCCGTGGTCGGACTGACGGAGGTCGTCGACAGGCCGGTGCAGCCCGGCCACGCCTTCCAGCGCGACACCACCGTCCTGCCCGAGTACCGCGGTCACGGCCTCGGCCGCTGCATGAAGTCCGCGATGCTGCGCCGACTCGTCCGCGAACTTCCGGACGTCACGCGGATCGGGACGGCCTGCGCCGCCGAGAACCACCACATGATCCGCATCAACCACGAGGTCGGATATCAGACCCTGAATACAATCGCCGACGTGGAGATCGACGTCGACGAGCTGTGCGAACGGCTGGCGGAGCAGGCCCCCGACCAGCCCTAGCGGATCCCGAGAGTTCTCACCAGGTGCCCGGCGTGCATACGCCGGGCACCTTGCTTTTCCGATCGGTCGAGCCTTCGCCGCGCGCGAGTAGGAGATCGGTAGGGATGCCGTAGCCGCCCCTGCGATCGTCTTTCTCAGGCGCTCGCTGCGGTATGCGGCGCCCGGGGGGATCGGGGCGCACGGGTGCGTTGCGCGTCCCCTCGGCCGAAAGCGATCTGCGCGAGAGGAGGCTGCGAAATGGGCGACGAAGTCGAAGTTCTCGAGACCGGCTCGAACACCGTCGAGGCTGGTTGATCCTGAGCCGCGGCTCAGAAGCTGATGCGATCAGCTCAGGTGCGGGGCGAGCCGGCTCGCCCCGCATCCTGCGCACGGCGACGACGGCCGCTTGCCCGGCCCGAACGGAAGGAAAGGCGATGGCGGAGATCGAGATCCGCGACCTCGTGCGGGATTTCGGCGCGGGGCGCGCGACGCCGCGCCGCGCCGTCGACCACCTCAGTCTCGACGTACGGCGGGGGGAGCTGTTCGGACTCCTGGGGCCGAACGGCGCCGGCAAGACGACGACCGTGAAGATCCTGATGACGGTGCTGCTGCCGACGTCCGGCTCCGTCCGGGTGTGCGGCCGCGACGTGGTCGCGCAGCGGCGCGAGGTCAGCCGCCGGGTCGGCGTGGTGCTGGGCGGGGAGCGCGGACTCTACGACCGGCTGTCCGCGCGGGACAACCTGCGCTTCTTCGCGGACCTCTACGGCCTGTCCGGCGCGGATCGGCGCCGGCGCGTTCCCGAACTGCTGGAACTGGTCGGACTGACCGAGCGCGCGGGCGATCGGGTGGAGCAGTTCTCCCGCGGTATGAAGCAGCGCCTGCACATCGCACGCGGGCTGCTGCACGATCCGCCCGTCGTGATCATGGACGAGCCGAGCAACGGCCTGGACCCGGTCGCCGCGCGCGACCTGCGCGACCTGGTCCGCACCCTGACGGCATCGGGGCGGGCCGTGCTGCTGACCACGCATTACATGCAGGAGGCCGAGGCCCTGTGCGACCGCATCGCGGTCGTCGACCACGGCCGGAAGATCTTCGAGGGCACCCCCCGCGAGCTCACCTACGCCGCGGACGGCCGCCGGATCACCGTCATCGAGCTCTACGGGGCCGGCGAGCCGCAGGTCGCGGACCTGCGCGAGCTCAAGGGCGTCGAGTCGGTGACCCTGCACGAACGCGGCGGCGGCCAGGTGCTGCAGATCCAGTCCATGGCGGACCACGACGTCACCCAGGCGGCGGTCGAACGCCTCGCGGGCCTGCCGATCAGCCGTGTCACGGTGCAGACGCCGACGCTGGAGGACGCCTACATCGCCTTGATCTCCGCGCAGGCGGCCGATGCCGTATGACCACCGCCGTGCACTACTCCCGCTTCCTGGCCACGGCCTGGTGGCTTCAGCTCAAGCAGATGACCGTCAACCGGCTGTACGTCTCGGTCGCGGTCATCCAGCCGGTCCTCATCGCCACCGTCACCTCCCTGATGCTCCGTCACTCTGCCGACGGCCACGCGCTCGAGCAGGCGGCGCTGGGTTCCGGCGTCCTCGGCATGTGGATGGCGACGCTGCTCGCGTCCGGCGCGGCGATCGCCCGGCTGCGCTTCGTCGGGACGCTCGAGGCCGTGGTCGCGTCCCCGGCCCCGCTCTCGCTCGTGGTGCTGCCGATCACGTTCGCCTCGGCCACCCTGGGGATCTACTCGCTCGTCGTCACGATGGCGTGGGGGAGGCTGCTGTTCGGCATGCCGGTCGCGCTCGCGCACCCGGCGGCGCTGCTCGTCGCGGTCCCCGTGCTGGTCGGCTCGCTCGGCTGCCTCGGCCTGCTGCTGGCCGCGGTGTTCGTGCTCTACCCGAACGCGGTCGCGCTCTCGAACGTCGCCGGATACCCGATCGCCGTGCTGGCCGGCGTGATCGTCCCCGTCTCGCGGATTCCGCAGGTGCTGCGGCCGCTGTCCGACGTGCTCGCGCCCCGGTGGGGTGTGCAGGCCCTGCAGACGGTGGTTTTGGGCGGCGGAAGCTGGTCCGGCTCGCTGCTGCTGTGCCTGGCGACCAGTGCCGGATACGTCGGTGGCGCGCTGCTGCTGCTCTCCGCCCTGGTCCGGCGGGCGCGCCGGGACGCGAAGTTGGCGCTGACATGAACAAGGCCCGCATCGTCTTCGTGGACAGTTGGCTCTCCTTCCGGGGCGGGCTGCGGATCCTCACACCGGTCATGTTCCTGACCACGATCGTCCTGGCGCCGCTGGCGCAGTTGCTGTTCTTCGTCCAGGTGGGCCGGTTCGCCGGGACGCAGAGCGCGGGCTTCTACGTGGTGGGCAACGCCGTCTACAGCTGCGCGATCGGCTCGATCTTCATGCTGGCGGCGTCGGTCGCCTTCGAGCGGCGTCACAATACCCTGATTCTCATCGACGCGTCGCCTGTCTCCCGGGTGCTGCTGTTCGGCGGCCGGCTGGTGCCCGCGCTCTGCCTCGGACTGTGCAGCGGGATCGTGGCGCTCGTCGGCGGACTCGCGGTGACCGGCGCGTGGCCGGGCGCGTCGTCCCTCGCCGGGATCGGCGTCGCGATGGTGACGGGCGGATTCTCCGCCGCCTGCTTCGGCGTCACGCTCGGCGCGGTCGGGCTGCGGGTCCGCGACGTGAACTTCCTGGGCAACCTGACCATCACCGTCTTCCTGCTGCTCAGCGGGGCCGATGTGCCAGTGTCCCAGCTGCCCCGCCCGATCGCGCCGCTGGCCGATCTGAGCCCGATGACCCTCGGGATCGAGGCGGCCCGCAACGCCTACTCCGGACACGGCGCGGTGCTCGCCCCCGCAGTGCTGGAGATCCTCGTGGGCCTGGGATGGCTGGCGCTCTCCGCCGTGCTCTACGCACGATTCGCCGCGTCCGCGCACAAGCGCGCGTCCTTGGAGCTGTCATGAACCAGACCACCGCCGGGTACCCGGCCTTTCCGGCCGGTCCCCATGCGGACGTCCTGCACGGCCGCACCGTTCCCGATCCGTTCCGCGCGCTGGAGTCGGCGGGCGACGAGGTGGACGGCTGGGTCGCCCGGCAGAACGGATCGGCGCGGAACTGGCTCGACAGCCGGGAGCCGGACGCCGACACCGTCCGGCTGCTGACGACGCTCCTCGAACTGCCCACGCGCACGGTCCCGGCGCAGCGGCCCACCGGGCTCTTCTTCACCGAGAAGCGGCAGGGAGCCGACGCGCCGCTGCTGCGCCGGGAGCACTCCGACGGCATCGAGGACCTCGTCGATCCGATCCGGCGCGTCGGAAGCCCGACCGCGCGCATCGCGGCGTGGAGCGTGTCGCCGGACGGAGCGCTGCTCGCCTTCCAGCTCTCCGGGCGCGGCCAACGGCTCGGCCCGCTGATCCTGCGGGAACTGGCGACCGGCGCGGAATCGGAACTTCCGCCGCGCGGCCTCGAACGGCCCGCGCTCGCGTGGACCGCCACCGGAATCCTCTACGCCCGCAGCCGAAGCGGCGACGGCGGCAGCGACGCGTGCGGCCTGTTCCACCTCGACCTCGCGTCCGGGCGCTCCACGTCCGTCTGGCAGCCGGAATCGGACATCGAGCCCGTATTCGCCGTACCCGCCGTGTCCGCCGACCGTCGCAGCCTGCTGCTCACGGTGCGGTACGGCGGCGACCGGCGGAACGCGCTGCTCCTCGGTGATCTCGCGGACGGTCTGGAGAGCGTGCGCTGGAGAACCCTGCTGCCCGCTGGTCGAACGGTGACGCACGCCCGGTTCGACGCCGCGGGCCGACTGCTGGTGCACACCGATCTCGGCGCCGCGCGCGGCCGGGTCTGCTCCGTCGACCCCGATGACACAGACCCGTCGCGGTGGCGGGAACTGTACGTGCCGCGCGGCGAAGCGGTGATCCGGCACGTCGTGCCCTTCCGCGGTGGCGTGGCCGTGCACTCGGTCGACCGCGGGGTCTCCCGGGTCGAACTGGTCGACCCGGCGACCGCGGACATCCGGGAACTCGCGCTGCCCGGCGAGGGGATCGTCCGGTCGATGACGGCCGGCGACGGCGACGAGCCGGTCCTCTGGATCTCATACGAGCAGCCGGCGGTGCCGCCGCGGGTCCTGCGCGTGTGCGCGGACAGCCCGGCGGACCACGCCGTCTGGTTCGCGGCGCCGCTCGAAGCGGCCGTCGACGTGACCGTGACGGCGGAGACCTGCCTGAGCGCGGACGGCACCCGGATCCCGGTGACGGTGTTCGAACCCGGATCCGGAGCGTCGTCTCAGCGCCCGATGATCCTCAGCGTCTACGGCGGGTTCGGCCTGACGCTCAACCGGGAGTTCAACGCCCAACTGCTGGCCTGGCTGAGCGGCGGCGGCGCCTATGCCTTCGCGCACGTCCGCGGCGGCGGGGATCTCGGAGCGGCGTGGCACGACGCAGGTCGGGGCCGCGGCAAGAGCAGGTCCGTGGACGACCTGATCGCCGTCGCGGAGCACCTGTCCGCCACCGGCCGGACCAGCCGGGACCGGCTCGCGCTGTTCGGGGCCTCCAACGGCGGCCTGCTCGCCGCGGCCGCGGGCGTGCGCCGCCCCGACCTGGTGCGCGCGTGCGTGGCGGTGCACCCGGTGACCGATCTGGCCCGGTACACCCGGCTCGGCGACGGCGCCGCGTGGAAATCCGAATACGGGGATCCGGAGGACGCGGGGGATCTCGCCGCGCTGCTCAGCTACTCGCCCTACCACGCGGTGCGCGACGGCGTGCGCTACCCGGCCTTCCTCTTCATGGCCGGGAGTTCGGATCGCCGCGTCCCCTCGGCGCACTCGCGCAAACTGTGCGCCGCACTCCAGGCCGCCACCCGCGCCGACCCGGACACCTTCCCCGTGCTGCTGCGCGAGGAGGCCGAGGTGGGCCACGGAGCGGTACCCGCCGACCTGGTGAACCGCTGGCACCTGGACCGCTTCACCTTCCTCGCCGACTGCCTCGGTCTCGGCCGCGCCCGGCCCGGGACACCCGAGCGAAACGGAGTATTCGAACCATGACTCGTGATCACGCGCCGAAGGGCTGGCGCCGCCTCGTGGACGCGCTCGTCCGGCGCCGGCTGCGGCGACGCCTGCGGCACGGCGACCCCTACCTGTACAAGTGATGGAGGCCGGACCATGGTGATCTGGGGCGTCTCAGCCCTCTCCCACGATGCTTCGCTGGCCGTGCTCGACGGACCCGAACTCCGGTTCGCGGCGCACGCGGAGCGCTACTCCCGGGTCAAGAACGACCGCCTGCTCAATCCCGGAATCATCGCCGAGGCGCTGGTGCACGGTGTCCCGGACGCCATCGCCTGGTACGAGCGGCCGCTGCTGAAGAAGGCGCGGCACCTGCGCGCCCGGCAGTGGACGGACGCGTTCGCCGTGTCCGACCTCCCCGGCCGCTACCTCCGATCGCTCGACCTGCCGTTCCGGGTCCCGGACGTCGTGCCGGTGGGCCACCACACGTCGCACGCCATGGCCGGAGTGGCCACGAGCGGCTACGACGAGGCGGCCGTCGTCGTGGCCGACGCCATCGGCGAGTTCGACACGTTCACGATCGCGCACTACCGCGCCGGCGAAGGCCTGCGGGTCCTGTGCCGGCAGCGGTACCCCGACAGCCTCGGCCTGCTCTACAGCGCGTTCACCCGGCGCTGCGGCTTCAAGCCGAACGAGGACGAGTACATCGTCATGGGCATGGCGGCGTTCGGCGAGCCCTGCCACACCGAAAGCATCAAACGCGAGCTGATCGACGTGCGCGCGCCGGGTTTCCGGCTCCGCGCCAACGTGCACCGGGGGATCGGCGACTGGCTGCCGGACGCCCGCCCCGAGGACCTCGCGGCGAGCATCCAGGCGGTGACCGAGGAGGTGATGCTGAACGCGGCCGGCTGGGCGCGGCGCTCCACCGGAAGCAGGAACCTGATCCTGATGGGCGGCGTGGCCCTCAACTGCGTGGCCAACACCCGGATCGCCGAGCAGGCCGGATTCGACGGCGTCTGGATCTTCCCCAACCCGGGCGACGCCGGTTCGAGCGTCGGCGCGGCCGCGGCGCTGTACGGAAAGCCGGTCGAATGGCGCGGTCCGTACCTCGGGACCGACATCGACCGGACGGTCGAGCCGGACGAGATCGTGCGGGTGCTCGAACGCGACGGCATGCTCGCCCTCGCGAACGGCCGGGCCGAGTTCGGGCCGCGCGCGCTGGGCAACCGCTCGATCCTCGCCGATCCGCGGACCGGCCCCATGAAGGACAAGGTGAACGCGATCAAGGGCCGCGAGCGGTTCCGGCCGTTCGCCCCCGTCGTCCCGGCCGAGCACGCGGCGGACTTCTTCGAGATGCCGGTGGCGGCCACGCCGTACATGCAGTTCACCGTCCGCTGCAGGAAGCCGGACGAACTGCCCGCGGTCATCCACGTGGACGGCACCAGCCGCGTGCAGACGGTCACCGCGCGGCAGCACCCGCTGCTGCACAGCGTGCTGACGGAGTGGGGGCGGCGCACCGGTGTCCCCGTACTGCTCAACACGAGTCTGAACTCCCGGGGCGAGCCGCTGGTCAACACCTGGGAGCATGCGACGGCGTTCGGCGACCGCGAAGGCGTGGCGGTCCTGTGATCAAGCTCATCGTGGCGAACGGCTGCAGCTACACCCGGGGCGCCGAACTCGACGACCCGGCGGCCGAGGCGTGGCCCGCCGTGCTCGGTGCGCGGCTGCGCCTGCCGGTGGTGAACCTGGCGAGCGACGGCGGGTCGAACCGGCGCATCGTGCGCAGCACCGTCGAGCAGCTCGACCGCCTCCGCGCGGAGCACGGCGTCGAGTTCTCGGAGATGCTGGTCGTCCTGATGTGGACCGGCATGGCCAGGAACGAGTACCACGACGCGACGCGGGCCGACCGCGGCAACCGTCCCGAACTGGCCGGCGAGACGGACTGGCACCGGCTCGGCCGCTGGCGGATCGACGAGGGGGATCCGGCGGCGGAGGCGTACTTCCGGCTGCTGTGGGACGAGGACGGCGCGGTGAGCTCGTTCCTCGTCGACTGGATCGGGATCGACGCCTTCCTGCGCGGCCACGGGGCCCGCGTCGGCTACGTGTACGCGTGGGATGTGCTGCCGAAGCGCCCGTCGCGCCAGGCCAAGGACCTCGGCCGCCTGCTCGACGGCGCCCGCGTGTACGGCGGCGCGGTCCTCGCCTCCCGGAACTCGTTCTACGAGGCGGTCCACCGCCGCTTCGAGACGGGCCGGCTCTACCATCCGCTCGCCCGGGCGCACGCCCACTTCGCCGGGGAGCTCGCCGACTGGCTGCGCGGCGGCCGCCGGCCGGCCGGCGAGAACATATTCTAAGGAGATTGATTCACTCATGTCCCGGTATCAGGTGACGTTGACGACAGGCGAGGTCCTCCCCCCGTCCCGGCTCGGCTTCGAGACGGTCGAGCGCAAGGGCCTCGGCCATCCGGACACGCTGTCCGACCTCATCGCGGAGGTCTTCGTCCAGCGGTACGCGCGGCACTGCCACGAGCGGTTCGGCTTCGTGCCGAACCACTCGGCGGACAAGGTGCTGCTCGCCGGCGCGGACACGGTGGTCAAGCTCGGCGGCTACGAGGTGATCGAGCCGATCGGCGCCTACTTCTTCGGCAAGGTGACGCGGGCCGTGGGCGGCGAGAGCCTGCCCGTGGAGGAGTTGTTCGCCGCCGCGGTCGACGACGTGCTGACGGCCGGCACCCGCTACCCCGAGATCGTGCGGCACACCGCGCGGCACGTCCGCGCGGTCGTCGGCAGCCCGCTCGACCACCACCCCGGCTACTACAACCCGGAGTCGCTCGACCAGCTCGAGTCGATGACCCGGCACGAGCGCCTGGCCAACGACACCGTGGCCTGCGCCGCGGCCGCGGGCCGGACCCCGGTGGAGGACCTCGTGCTGGGCCTCGAGCGCTACGTCCAGGGCCCGGACTTCGCCGACCGGGTCGCCGGCACCGGCTCGGACGTCAAGGTGCTCGCGGTCCGCCAGCAGCGGCACCTCGACGTGACGCTGTGCCTGCCGTTCCATCCCGAGGCGATCGAGTCGTGGGAGGACTACGGCGAGCGCGTGCGCGAGGCGGACGGCGCCATCCGCGAGTACCTCGCCGCGAATCCGGTCGCGGGCGTCGACGAGGTGCGGCTGAACCTCAATCAGCGCGACGTGCCGGGACGGGGATACCTAGCGCCCTTCGGAACCTGCCTGGGCAAGGGGGACGTGGGGGTGGTCGGGCGCGGGAACCGCTACTCGGGCCTGATCACGCCCGGACGCGCCATGTCGGTGGAGGCGCCGGCCGGGAAGAACCTCATGCACCACTCCGGCAAGCTCTACAGCGTCCTCGCGCAGTGGATCGCGGACGCCGTCCTGCGGGAGACCGGCATCGCCAACGAGGTCGTCATCACCAGCCGGGTGGGCGCGGCGCTCGACGCCCCCGGAAGCGTCTGCGTCAACCTCGCGGACCCGGCCGGATCCGACGCGGCGGTGCGCGACGTCGTCGCGGCCGAGGTGGCCAGGGTCGACGACATCACCTCGCACCTGCTGAGCGAGGACCCGCTGGAGCGGGCTATCGCGCCCTACGGCTTCCGGCGGTAGCGATGGCGGAGTCTCGTTCGGCGAACGCGGCGGACGCGGTCACGGCGGAGGTCCGCGACTTCTGCCGCGAGGTCCTCGGCGACGTCGAGTGGACCGCGGACCGCTCCTGGCCGCACCGCCAGTCCGTCGTCCTGCAGATGCGGGACCGCCGCGGCGGCGCGTGGATCCTCAAGCAGTTCAGCCGGGCGGAGGGCTTCACCAAGGAGACCGCGGCCTATCGGCGGTGGGTGGGGGCGCTCGGACCGGCCGCCCCCACCCTGGTGGCCGCGCACGAGGAGACCAGGTCGATCATCCTGACGTTCGAGCCCGGCGGGGTGGAGCTCGAGCGCCCGGCGGACGTGCACCGCCGGGCCGGGACGCTGACCCGGCGGTTCCACGGCGCCGAGCCGGCGCAACCGGGCGACCCGCTCGGCGACCGGGTCGGCGACCGGCTCGACCGGTTCCTGCGCGACTCGGGCGCGCTGGTGTCCGAGGCGGACGGGGCCTTCCTGCGGCAGGCCGTCTCCTGGCTGCACGAGCTTCCCGGCTACGACGCGGTGCCCGTGCACCTCGACAACCAGCCGAGGAACTGGCTGGTGGACGACGCGGGGAACCTCTGCCTCATCGATTTCGAACTCGCCGGACGCGACGTGTGGCTGCGCGACCTGATCCGCCTGCGGCACTGGGACTGGGCGCGCGACCCGGAGCTCGAGGAAGCGTTCTGCGACGGCTACGGGGTCCGGTTCAGCGAGGACGACCTGCTGGTCATGGATGTGCTCGGCGCGGTCTCGGCCGCCACCACGGTGCGCTGGGCGCGCGAATACGGAGACGCGGGATTCGAGCGGCGCGGCCGAGACACCCTCGCGCTGATCCGCGGAAGGAGGGGTTGATCGTGCAGAACCGAACGCCGATAGCGACCGGGCGACGTTTCCTCGTCACCGGCGGCGCGGGATTCCTGGGCTCGCACGTCTGCGCCAGGCTGCTGGCCGCGGGCGTCGCGGTCGTATGCGTCGACAATTTCTCGACGGGACGCGCCCGCAACATCGAGCCGCACCTGAGTGAGCCGGGCTTCGAGTTCGTGGAAGCCGACGTGACGGCCGGGATTCCGGTCAGCGGCCCGTTCGACGCGGTGCTGCACCTGGCCTCGCCCGCTTCGCCGGCCGACTATCTGCGGCTGCCCGTGGAGACCCTGGAGGCGGGCTCGACCGGCACACGCCACGCGCTGGACATCGCCCGCCGGGACGGGGCGCGGTTCCTGTTCACGTCGAGCAGCGAGGTCTACGGCGACCCGCTGCTGCACCCGCAGCCGGAGGAATACTGGGGCAACGTCAATCCGATCGGCCCCCGGAGCGTGTACGACGAGGCGAAGCGGTACGGCGAGGCGCTCATCGCCGCGTACCGCAGGCGCCACGGGGTCGAGACCCGGATCGCGAGGCTGTTCAACACGTACGGCCCGGGCATGCGCGACGACGACGGCAGGATCGTCCCCACGTTCGTCTCCCAGGCCCTGCGCGGCGAGCCGATCACCGTCCACGGCGACGGAACGCAGACCCGCACCCTGTGCCACGTGGACGACACCGTCACCGGCCTGCTCGCGCTGCTCGCCTCCGCGGTGCCGGGACCGGTGAACATCGGCGGCGTCACCGAGCTGTCCGTGCTGCGGATCGCCGAACTGGTGCGGACGCTGGCGGACAGCGACTCGCCGATCGTGCACGTCCCGTCGTTCGAGGATGATCCGCAGGTGCGCCGCCCGGACCTGACCCTGGCCCGCGCCGCCCTCGGCTGGTCTCCGGACGTCCCCGTCGAGGTCGGGTTGGCCGAGGTCGTCGCGTGGATGCGCGGCGAGTGGGCCGGCGTGCGACCGCCCATCTCCAGGGACAGGGGACGGCTGTGGAACTGACCGAGTTGGCGACCCGGTGCCCCGCCTGGCCGTTCGGCGTCCGGCTGGTCGCCGAACGGGCCGACCTGCTCCGGTGGGTCCGCTCGCACCTCGCGTACACCTTCGAGTCCTGCGACCTGCCGCCCGACGAGCCGGACGTCGAGATCCGGATCCGGCCGGGCCGCGCGGGAATCGCCGAGGCGGCACGGTGGCTCGACGCCGGGCCGAGCACCGTGGTCGAGGGCTTCCGCGGGCAGTACTGGCGGATGCTGGCGACGCCCGAGCGCAGTGTCTGGCATCGCGCCGATCCGACCGGCGGCGCGGTCGCCGTGGTGCGCGAGGCCGCCGGCTGGCAGATCCGGGCCGGTGACGAACGGTCCGCGGCGGTGGCGGCCGTGCGGCTCTTCCGCGAACTGCATCGGGCGAGCCTGGCAGCCCGCGGCGCCGTGCTGCTGCACAGCTCGCTCGTGGTCGAACCGGAACTAGGCGGGCTGCTGTTCCTCGGACCGAAGGGAGCGGGGAAGACCACGCTCGGGCTCGGCGTCGCGCAGCACGGGGGATACGCGGTCAGCAGCGATCTGACATTCGTGCTGAACGGCCGGGACGGACGGGTGCTCGGCGCTGCCGTGCCCGACACGAACCGGGTCGCGGCCGGCACCCTGGGCCGGCTCACCGCCCGATCGGGGGTGCCCGACGTGCCGCTCGTCCGCGGCCGGCTGGCCGAGGCCGACGGGAATCCGCCCTCTGAGAAGCGCTGGATGACCGTGCTGGAGACGGAGACGCTGCACACCATCGCGTCCGCTCCGGTGGCGGGCGTCGACACCCTGGTCGTGACGGTGCCGGAACCCGGTCTGCCCGAACCGTCCGTGCAGACGCTGGACGCGCGGGCGGCGATGCCGTTCCTGCGCGCGGAGTTCCGCCCGCCCGACCACCTCTTCGCAGGCTACTGGCTCGAACCGGGACGCGTCGTCGCGCACGCGGGCTTCGACGATCTCGTCCGGATGGTCGCGGGACTCCGGTTCCGGCGGCTGCGGTGGGATCCCGCGGCCCACGGCATCGACGAAGTGCTCTCGGCACTGCAACGGAGGAACTCATGAACGACCTGATCGCGCCGTTCGGCGAAGTCGACTGGGACGACGTCGAAAGCGTCGAGGAGCCCGCGTACCGCTTCCTGGAGAGCCTGTCGGCGGACCCGCCCCGGCTCAACGCGCTGCTCGAACAGGTGCGCGGGACGCCGGAACTGCTCGCCCTGAGCGAGCATCACCCGGACATCTTCGACAAGGTCGTCCTGCACGACGACGCCTCGGGAATCCGCGTCCGGCTGCACGTCTTCCTGCCCGGATACAGCGACGCCCCGCACGACCACCGCTGGACTTTCGCCAGCCGGATCCTGCGCGGCGGCTACCGGCACCGGATGTACGGCGCGGTGGACCTGCGGAGCGTCCCGCCGGCCGACCTCGCGCCCGTTCACGTCCGCACCGAGCAGCCGGGAGACCACTACGTGCTGCATCACACGATGGTCCACGCGCTCGACGCACAGCCCGACACCGTCTCGCTCGTGCTGCGCGGACCCGCGGTGAAATCGCGCTTCGTCGTGCACGAGAGCACCGGAGTCACCGAGCGGGTCGGTGCGGCCGACGAACCGGCCGCGGCCGCCGCCGCGAAGCGCATGACGCCGGAGCGGCTCGACCACGTCATCGCCCGACTCAGGGAATGGGGCGTCGCCTGATGCGCCCGGTCGCATTCGCCGAGGGGCAGGCGCCGTGCCGAAGCTGACGACCCCTCTCATCGCCGCGGGCACGGTCTCGGGCACGGCGCAGCCCGTCCTGTCCACCGTCGCCGGCAGAACACTGCGACCGCCCGAGGACGCGGACGCCGCGTTCATCCTCGCGGCGTTCGCCGACCACGAGGTCAGCCGCTGGTACGCGCGGACGATCGACGACCTGGCCGAAGCACGCGCCTGGGCCGAGCGTTCCCGTCGGCGTTGGCGCGAGGAGAACGGCGCCGTCTGGACGATCGAGGAGGCCGGCGGGACGCCGCTGGGCCAGGCCGGGCTCATCCGGCTCGATCTGGGTGAGGGCACCGCGCAGTTCACGGCGTGGACCGTCGCCGCCGCGCGCGGTCGAGACGTGTTCGCGGACGCCGCGCGCGCGGTGAACCGCTGGGCCCTCGAAGACCTCGGGCTGGAGCGGATCGAGTGCTTGCACTCCACCGCCAGCCCCGCGTCCTGTTTCGGCGTGACCAGCGCCGGCTTCGCGTTCGAGGGATTGCTGCGGAGCAAGGCGAGATTCGCCGACGGCCGCCACGACATGCACGTCCACGCGGTCGTCCGCACGGAAGGAGAAGCGAATGGATGAGCCGGACGAGCGTTTCAGGGTACTGGTGCGCCGACTCGCCGACATGTCGGAACGCGACTACTACAACCCGTACCGGCTCTTCGAATGGCCGCGGGAGCTGGACGGGGACGCGTACTGGATGAGCCCCGATCTGATGGTCGAGACGGAGACCGCGGCCGGCGCCGGACTCTCCGAGCAGCAGCTGCGCGCGCTGAGCAAGTGGTCCAGCGTCAACTTCTACAGCCTGAACGTCCACGGCATCCGGGAGCTGCTGGTCGAGATGGTGAACCGGATCCACCGGCCCGGCTTCGAGGTGCCCTCCGAGTACTTCCACCACGTCATCGGCGAAGAGAACGAGCACATGTGGTTCTTCGCCACGTTCTGCCGGAAGTACGGCGGCAAGATCTACCCCGACCGGTCGGTGCCGTTCCCCGGCCCGGCTGATCCGGCGATCGCCGACTTCCTGGTGTTCGCCCGGCTGCTCATCTTCGAGGAGCTCGTCGACTACTTCAACAGCAGGATGGCTCTGGACGAACGGCTGCCGGAGACCATCCGCCGGCTGAACGCCGTGCACCACCAGGACGAGTCGCGGCACATCGCGTTCGGCCGCCGGATCGTCGCGCTGCTGCACGAGGGGCTGCGCGCCGGTTCGAGCGCCGAGCAGTTGCACGAGGTCGGCGAGTACCTGCGGCGCTACATGCGCACCTCCGTCGCGGGGCTGTGCCTGCCCGACGTCTACCTCGACGCGGGAATCGACGAGCCGTACGCCTTCCGGCGGAGTGTGCTCGCGGACCCCGGATTCGAGGCCTTCGCCGAACGGGTGCTGCACCGCACGACGACCTTCCTGGTCTCCAGCGGAATCGTCTCCGACGAAAGGATCGCGACCTCATGAGCAGCCTGGCCGACCAGCGTATGAAACCCCTGATCGACTTCCTCGCGCAGCGGACCGCGACGGGTGAACCGCCGGCCGCGGACCTCGACCTCATCGAGAACCGGATCCTCGACTCGCTCGCCGTCGTGGAGTTCCTCCTGCTGATCGAGGAGTGCTCGGGCCGGCCCGCGTCGCTGACCGCCGTGTCCGCCGAGGACCTGCGCACCCTGCGCAGCATCGAACGGAGCTTCTTCGGATGAGCGGGCAGGCGGTACAGGGCCCGCGCACGCACGGGTTCACGGTCCGCGACGGCCTCGCCGTCCTCGGGCCGGACGCACTCCGGCTACGCGGCGCGCTGGACGACGTGTTCACTGGTTGGGCGCTCGAGCACGCGGCCGAGCCGCGTGAGTATCCGCCGCTGCTGCGCGTCGAGGATCTCGCGCGGATCGACTACTTCGAGAACTTCCCGCATCTGGCATCCCTGGTCAGCGGATTGGCCGCGCCGGGCGGCAGCGCCGTGGACGGCTCCGTGCCGATTCCCGGCTCGCAACTCGCGGACAGCGGGTACGCCCTCGCGTCGGCGGCCTGCTATCCGGTCTACTTCGATCTCGCCGGATCCGCCCTGCCGGAGACCGCGGCGCTCACCACGGTCGCGAGGTGCTTCCGCCGCGAGACGCACTACGACGGACTTCGCCGCCTGATGGGGTTCACCATGCGTGAAGCCGTGTTCATCGGCGAGCGCGCGGCCGTGCTCGACGCCCTCACCGCGTTGCGTTCCCGGGTGACGTCCTTCGCGGCGGCGCTGGGCCTCGAGGTCAAGCTCGAAGCGGCGACCGACCCGTTCTTCGACCCCGCGGGCGCGCGGGCCGCGATGCAACGGCTGTTCCCGGTCAAGGAGGAGGTGGTCTGGGACGGCGGCCTCGCCATCGCCTCCGTCAACTTCCACCGGAACTTCTTCGGCGACCGCTGCGCGATCGTCGCGAGCGACGGCGCCCCCGCGTTCTCCGGGTGCGTCGCCTTTGGTCTCGAGCGCTGGATCGCCGCGCTCGGTGCCGTCCACCACGGCGATCTGGTCCAGGCGCTGGCCGCGGTGTCCGCGGCGCGGGCCCATTCGAAAGGTGACACATGCTGAAGCGCTTCCCCCCTCGCGACCCGGCGCAGCTCGAGCACGCCCGTAAGGCGGCCGCCACCGTTTTGGCGGACTGGCCCGGAGCACACGCCTTCCTCTGCGGTTCCTCGTTCGCGGGTCTGGGCACCCCGGCCTCCGACGTCGACCTGTACGTGATCACGGCCGAGGGCGGTCGGACGCGGCAGATCGACGTAGACGGCGTGCGGGTGGACGTCGAGCAGCGCAGCCGGGAGTGGCTCGAACGCCTCGTCGAGAACTGCCGCGAGTTCACGGTCACCCCGGCCGACGCGAGCCAGTTGGGCTACTGGAGCTACGAGCGGCTCGACGAGGCCGTGCGCTTCGCCCTGGGCGAGATCGTGGCCGACGACGGCAGCCTCGCCGCGTTGCAGAGCCGTATCAACGACTCGGCCGATCCGCTGACGAGTCTCATCGTCGCCCAGCACGGCATGAGCAACTCGAACCGGGCGGAGGACATCTGGGGTGCCCTGGCCGTGGGCGACGAGACGGCGGCGCAGTCCCTGGCCCGCACGATGCTCACCAGCACAGCGGAGGCGCTTCTCGCGGCGCGGGGGGACGCCTACATCGGGCTCAAGTGGGTGTGGACCCAGTGGGCGCGGACGATCGGCCAGGACTTGGGCGAGGACGTCACCCGAGTGCTGCACGACCCGGCGGCGTCGACGGCGCGGTGCAGTTGGCTGTCGCAGGACTTCCTGGTCATGGCGATAACGGGACTCACATACCCGGTCGTGACCGCCGACTCGCCGAGCGGGCCGCAGCGCGATATGAGGGTGCTGCCTTTCCTGACCTCGCAGTCCGTGCTCCTCAACCGGCCGGACTCGCGCGCCGTCAAGGTGAGCCGGCCGGGCGCGCTGCTGTGGGGGGTCGCGCACGGCAGGCCTCGTGACGCCGCGGTCGCGATGGCGGGCGAGTTGCTCGGCGTGCGGACCGAGGACGTGGATCGCTACTATGATCAGCTGGTCAAGGCGAACGTACTCAGCGAAGGGACGCCGTGACCCGTATCCTCTTCGTCCGGCACTGCCAGTCCCTCGACAACGCGGCCGGGGTGCTGTCCAGCGTCCCGCCCGGCGCCGGGTTGACCGAACACGGCCGCACCCAGGCGAAGGCGGCGGCCGAAGGCCTTCGCTCGCGCTCGGAGCCGATCGCGGCGGTCTACTCGAGCACGGCACTTCGTGCTGTGGAGACGGCCGAGGCCATCGCGGAGGCGGTCGGGTGCACGACGCGTCGGGACGCCGGACTGCTCGAATTCGGCGTCGGCGAGTTCGAGGGCTCTGCCGATCCCGCCGCCGGACCGAAGTCGGCGGAGGTGCTGCGCCGCTGGCTGTTCGAGGCGGATCTCGAGGCCGCGTTGCCGGGCGGCGAGTCGGGGCGCGCTGTGGTCGAGCGGTTCTCCGCCTGGCTTGAGCACACCGCCGCCGACCACGACGGTCAGACGATCGTCGCGGTGGCGCATGTGGGAACACTGACTCTGGGCCTGGTGTCCGTGTGCGCGGACCTCTCCCCGGACGACGTCTGGGGCCGTCCGCTGGCACACGGCACTCCCGTCGAGGTCACGCGAACGCCCGACGGATGGTCCTGCGGCGGGTGGCCGAGCTCCGCGTGATCCGCGATCCGCGGCCGGTCAGCCGTGGAGGGCTTCGTCGCGGAGCTTCTCCAGGATGTCCAGGCGGTGCTCGGCGTGGATGCGCTGGGTGGTGACGCGGTCGGGGTAGCTGCGCATGAACATGTTCGTGAAGTGCGTTCCGTAGTGGATGTGGTCGCCGTCCGCGGCGGGTTCGCCGGTGGGGGGGCGGGCCACGGCGTTGAAGGCGGGCTCGTGGAAGTACGCGAGGGCGTGGCGTTCCCGGTCGGCCAGCTTCACCTTGTGCGGGGTGGAGAGGAGTTCGCCGCCGGTCACGAACTGCATGACGTCGCCCGGGAAGACGGTCAGGGTGTGCGGGACCGGCTTGACGTAGGTCCACCGGTCGTCGTCCTCGTACACGCCGGCGGCGCTCTCCGCGGCCAGCCAGTTGCGGTTGCGGCGCTCGCCGGCGAGGGGCGGGCGGATGAACAGCGCCTGGCCGACCTCGTCCTGGGAGGCGATGACGAGCAGGCCGTAGTCCGTGTGGGCGCCGATGCCGCGGCCGTCGTTGCCGGGCGAGGCGGCGGGGAAACGCAGCACCCTCATGTGGTGCCAGCCCTCGTCGGTCAGCCGGGTCAGCGCGTCGACCGGCAGGCCGAGGCCCAGCGCCGTCAGCCGCAGGAGCCGTTCTCCGACGCCGCCGAGCACGGACATCCACGCCGCCATCGCGTCGCGGTAGTCGTCGTCGGGCCACGGGGCGGGACCGTGGCACGGCCAGCCCGCCAGCACCCGCGCGTCGTCGGCCGCGAAGTCCGGGGTGACGGTGAACACCTCCGAGCCGTCGTTGACGCCGTCGGTCAGTTCCTCGCCGGACGCGATGTATCCCGCGTACGAGGAGTCGCTGACGTGCCCGGCCTTCACCCGCTGCGGCAACCCGAAGAACCGCCGGCTCGCCTGGTACGCCTGCTGCTGCACGGCCTCCTCGTCCGGCCCGATCGCGACCTGCAGGATGCCGTCGGCCTGCCACGTCGCGACCAACGCGCGTCCCAGTTCGACGTCCGAGGCCTGTCCGGCAACGGTCTCCGGAAGATCAAACGTACGCAACTCGACCATGTGGAACCCCATCCCCGGCCCGGCTCTGCCCGCCGAGCGCCTTCTCGGACCTTGACACCGCAAAGCTGACAGTCCGTCACCGAGCCGACAACCGTTCCGACCCCGTTGTGGCCACTCGGACCGCCCGGAGGCGGCGCGAGGGCGTCCACCGTCCACATGGGTATGAATAAGGGAACTGTTTCGTTGATCGGTCCGAGAGGGAAGCCATGGCCGAGACTCGTCCCACCGACCCCACGAGCCCCGATGATGCCGGGCAGCCGCTCGCTCTCGTCGAAAGACTCGTCGAAGCGTCCGTCCTGCTCAATCGCGCCACGTCGCCGGAAGGTGGCGGCCTGACATCCCCGCTCGACGTGTACATCGTCCTGGGAACACTGTCCGCCGCGATCGATCCCCTCCGCAGCACCCTGCTTCAGCTGCACGAGTTCGTCCTCCGGGCAGCCGAAGCGGCCGCGGTCCCGATTGAGGACCCGGATCGCCCGGGCGCCCGCATCCTGGCCGACGCCGTGCACGAGGCGACCGAACACGTCCGCGCACTCGCCACGTCCTTGCGCAGGGCCTCCAGCGGTATCGGCCTCATGCCCCCGCCGATCGGGTCCGCGGTCGCGGACTACATCGAGGACAACATGATGATGGAAGAGCTGGAGTGAGCAGCGCGGCGCATGAGGCAAGGCTGGCGTGAGGTTCCCGGTCGTGATGACCGCCGACTCCTCGTGGGACGGCGGCTTCGAGGCTGCCACGACGGCTTGAGTCGGCATCAGTCGGACCGTCAGTCGGCTGACGGTTCGACTTCCGAGTGCTGGGGCACGTCCGTCGCCTTGGCGGGTGTGGAGCGGGTGAGGTACTGCGGGACGGGCGCGGCGTCGGTGCCGGTGTCGCGGACCAGGCCGTAGCGGATGACGCCGCCGCCGTCGGGTGCGGTGTCGATGTCGTTGGTGACGTCCGTCCACGCGACCGGGGTGACCGAGAGGTTGTAGTCGGCGTATCCCTCGTTCTCATGCAGCGTGACGCTGCCGTCGAGGTAGAAGTACTCGTTGTTCCACATCTGCTGCGCGCCGGACGGCAGCGTGATGTAGCCCGCCTTCGCGTTGCCCATCCACGTGGTGCTCGCGGGCTGGCCGGCGCCGTGGTCGTCCATCCGGCGGCCGCCACCGGAGGCGACGTGGAAGAGCTTGCCGCGCAGTCCCGTCCAGGTCGGCATCACCATCGGGCCGACGCGGTTGAACCAGGCGATCTCGTACCGCACCCGGAAGTAGCCGGTGCCGGTGATGGTGACGTACTGGCCCGACCAGAACATCAGGTACGTGCCGCCGAGCGAGCCCTTGAAGGGCTGGGAGTAGCTGCCGGTGGCGGTGATCGGCACGGTCTCCGGCCGCTTCGGGAGCGGACCGGGCTTGGTGAAGCGGTCGGCGGGTGCGGCGTCGGCGGTGTCCACGGTCTGCCCGTAGACCGGCGAGGTCGGCACCGCCGCGGAGGGGCGGGAACTCGTCCGGGGCGCGGTTGCCGCGGGTGTGCCGGACGTCGTGGCGGAGTGCGATGCCGAGGGGGACGCCGCGACCGTCGGTATGGTCAACGTGGCCGGTGTCGTGGCCGCCGCGACGCTGACGACGGTCTTGGCGGCTTCGGCGGCGCCGGTCGAGGCGGGGGACGGATCAGCGGTCAGGGCGATCGCACCGCCCGCGCACGCGGTCGCGAGCGCCACCGAGGCGATGATCGGCTTGCTGGTCAGCAGTCGGCTTCGCGTGCGCCGGGATTTGCGTCGGGTCGGCCGTGACGATCCGCGAAGGTTCGCTTCGGCGTTCGTCGGGCCCTGATGCGGCGACGGCAGCCAGACGTGGTTCGCGCCGTAGACACCGCCCAATACAGGCGGCGTCACCAGCGCGATCCCGGCGAGCAGGCTTTCGGCCGGCACCAATCGCCGCTGGTGCGCCGAGCAGTCGGAGCACTCGCGCAGATGCCGGGCCACGCGCTTGCGCAGCAGCGAGGAAGGCTGTCCGTCCCACGTCCGGATCTCCGCGTCGAGTATCGCGCACCGGGGCGTGGCCCATATCGCGCGCACGACAGCGCGGGCGATCTCCAGGTGCGCCTTCATTCGCTGCACGCGCACGGCCGCGTACGCGGGAGTCAGTTCGAGGGCGACCGCGAGTTCGCCGCGGGTGATCTGGCCGGCGGCCTCCAGCCACCACAGGGCCAGCAGGTCGCGATCCGCCTCGTCCAGCCATCGGGTGGCCTCCGCGGTCTCCCGGCGCTGGTCGGTCAGGCCGAGTTGCAGGATCGTCAGGTCGACGAAGTCCGCTCCCGGATCCGCGACGCCCTGCAGCTCATCGAGGCCGCCGTCGTCCAGGTGTGGCCCCCGGCGTCGGCTGTCGCGCACCTCGCGGATTGCGATCGACACCAGCCAGGAGCGGAACGCCGCCGGGTCGCGCAGCCCGGAGAGGCCGTTGACCACTCTGAGCATCGTCTCCTGGACGACGTCGTCCACGTCCGCGTGGCCCCGCAGCGCACGGCCGACGATGTTGTAGACCAGCGGCAGGTACGAGGCGATGAGTTCGTCGAGCGCCCGCTGATCGCCTTGCTGCGCCGCGTAGACGACGTGGTGCCCGTCCTGGTTCGGCATGAGGTCTCCGCCTTCGAGGATCCGACGAGTATCCGTACACCTAGGAGACCCGGCCGCGGCCTCGGTCATATCACTTATCGCGGCACGGGCGAGCCGGTCAGCTCGCCCGGCGGCGTCTATGTGTGTGGGGTGTGTGGTGGCGGGAGGCGGCTCAGGACCGCGGTGAGTCCTCCAGGTGCCAGATCTCAGGGATGTCGCACCAGATGCCGCCGTCCTCGGCGTCCGGCCACGGTTCCTGGCAGGGGTCGGTGAAGGTCCACCAGCGCTGTGTCTCGGGATCGGCCTTGATCGACTCGAGGTCCGCGGCCCAGTCGTCGCCGTGGTACTCGTAGTAGGCGAAGAGGGTGTCGCCGTGCAGGAAGATGCTGTAGTTGCGGATGTGCGCGGCCCGCAGCGCGGCCTCGACGTCCCGCCAGACGGCGCGGTGCAGCGCGAGGTACTCCTCGCGGCGTTCCGGGCGCAGCCGGGTGGTCTGGGCGATCCGTTTCATCGCGGTTCCTTTCCGGTCGGGCGGTCGAGCCGGTAGACGCGCCGGGCGTTGTCGCGCAGCACGGCCACATCGGCCGACCAGGGCAGTCCGCGCAGTGCCTCGCGGACGAGGTCGAGCCAGCCGCCGTATCGGGTGGCGAGGGTCATGACCGGCCAGTCGCTCGCGTAGAGGCAGCGGTCGGGGCCGAAGACGTCGAGGGCTTCGCGCAGCAGTTCGAGCGTGAACGAATCGGGGGTGCCCGCGCCGAGTTCGGTGGCGAGGCCGGAGAGTTTGCACACGACGTTCTCGTGCTTCGCGAGCTCCCGCAGGTCCCGCGACCATGCGTCCCTCGAGTCGCCGCGCGGCTTGCCGAGGTGGTCGAGGACGATCGTCGTGTGCGGGCACGCGGCGGCGAGCCGGGTGATCTCGGGGATCTGATGCCGCCGCACGCACGCGTCGAACGGCAGGCCGGCGTCGCCGAGCAGTCGCACACCGTCCCGGAAGCCCGCGTCCTCGGTGAATCCGGCGGCCTCGTCCTGCACGTTGCGCCGGACGCCCGCGATGAACGGGTCCGCGGCGTGACGGGCGATCAGTTCGACGGCCTCGGCGGGGCGTTCGAGCGGCACGTGCGCGACGGCTCCGCGGATCCACGGGTGCCGCTCGGCCTGTTCCTTGACCCACGCGATCTCGTCCACGGCCTGCCGCTCGTCCCGGCCGGCCTCCATGAAGATCGCTTCGACGGACGCGGGTCGGACGGCGGTGAACACATCGGCGGTGAAGGCCCGGTTGAGCGGGGGCGCCTCGTCCAGCCACGCGTAGGTCAAGCGGTTGGGATCCCAGAGGTGGACGTGGCAGTCGAGGATCGAGGCCTCTTCGCCGCCGGTCACGCCGCGCCTTCGGTGGACTCGTCGTCGAAGGGGGAGCGGTACGACGCGGGGCGGGTGCGCAGTTCGAGCTCCAGCGTGAGCCGAATGCGCGTGGAGCGGGGCAGGTGCACGCGCAGCCAGGGTCCGTCGACCGCGATCGGCTCGGAGGTCTCCTGCTGCGGCTCGCGGTGCCCGTAGTCGTAGAGGTCGCCGATCCACGAGTCGTCGCGGCTGAGGGTGTGTCGGACGCTGCGGATCGTGTGCTCGCCGAAGGCGCCCGCCTGGACGATCAGGGTGTGGGCTTCGTTCGGGTCGAGGTTGACGAGTTCGACGACCGTGGCCTGCGGGTCGATGCTGGAGACCAGTGCCGCGACCGACGGCGGCAGGCCGGGTCGGCGGGTGTCGGCGTCGAAGTAGCGCACCCGCGCCTGCTGGAGTCCGCCGTTGTAGAGCACCTGCGGTCCGCCCCAGGTCAGCTGGACGAGTGCCTCGGTGGCCACGGGGTTCGACTGCTGCCACAGGTGGATGTCGGCCTCGTCGACGTCGCGGTCCCGGTAGAGCTCTATTCGGGCCAGCCGGTGACGCACCTGGGCCTGCGCGGTGGCGAGGATGCGCTCGGGATACTCCGGGTCGTCGCCGGCGAGGTAGGCGAACCAGGCCTCTTCGTGGTGCGCCTCCTCCTTGCTGCGGAACGGCCGCAGCGTGCGCCAGTCGATTCCGGCGGACTCGCGCAGTCGTTCGAGCCGCTCGCGGTCGGCTTCGCTGTCGCTGTGGTGCCACAGGGCGATCGGCACGGGCAGCGTCATCGGGTTGTAGTCGAACCAGCCGTTGTCGTCGCGGCGGAAGGGGACGTGCAGCGTCGGGGTGTGCACATCGTCGCGCAACTGCACGACCCACTTGGACTGCAGGCTGGAGTCGGCCTCGGTGAACGGCATCGTCTTGCCGCGCGCGATGATCTCGTCGAGGGTCGGCCGGACCAGGTCGAGGTAGGAGTCGTCGCCGGTCGCGGTGGCCGCGGCGAGCGCGCCGACGGCGGCGGCGTGCCCGACGCTGTGCCAGCCGTGCGGCCAGGACCAGCCGTAGTGGCCGCCGTACGGACGTCCCTCGTGCAGCCCGCCGACCTCGCCGTCCGGGGAGACGTTGTCCGGCAGGATCCCGGCGAAGGCCTCGGCACGCTCGCGCCAGGCGCCGACGTACTCGGCGATCCAGTCCCGGTAGCGGTCCTCGCCCGAGATGATCAGGGCATTGAGGACGAGGCCGGCCGCGGCGAGGTTGACCGCCGTGTCGCCCTGGCCCATGCGCACGCGCATCTGCTCGCCGAGCCGCGGATCGGCCTCCAGCGGGGGAGTCTCGCCGTCTCGGAGGATCCAGTTGATCGGGAAGCCGTACATCCGGGCTTCCTGCGGCAGCCACGGGTAGTACCCGGTCTCGGACAGGCCAGCGCGGTCCGGGTCGCTGCCGTTGTGCGGGCGGGTGATGATGCGGTGCCCGGGGTCGTAGTTGCCCTTGGCGGGGTCGACGTAGAGCTCCGCGAACCGCAGCGCCCGCTCCCGCCACCGCTCGGGGGCGGCCATGCACAGGAAGTAGAGCAGCAGCAGGCTCTCGCCCTGGTGGAACCAGTCGTATCCGCGCTCGTACTCGTCCTGGAGCATGCCCAGTTCGGTGAGCTGCCCGGTCACGCCCTCCCAGTGCTTCTCGGCCTCGGCCAGCAGGTCGTCGGCGCCGCCGAGCAGGTAGAGCTGGGGCCAGTTGAAGAAGACCTCGTAGAAGTCGTCGACGCCGTCGCGGGTGGAGAGGACTCCGTTGTACTTCAGGCGTCCGTCCGGCCCGGTGAAGGCGTGGGCGAAGCGCCGCCAGGCGTCGTCGAGCAGGTCGAACAGTTCCCGCTGGGCGAGCGCCCAGCCGGGCGGTTCGAGCAGCGGCACCGAGGCCGGGATGACAGGTTCCACGTGGGGGGCTCCGTTCAGTCCTTGGTGGCGCCGGCGAGCATGCCGGCGACCAGGAAGCGCTGGGAGAAGAGGAAGACGACCAGCACCGGCGTGATCGCCAGCAGGGTGGCCAGGGCGAGTTCCGGGCGTTCGACGGCGAGTGATCCCACGGTCGGGTTGAACTGGGGCACGTCGTCGAGCAGCGTGCCGAGGCCGACCTGCACGGGGAACTGGTTGCTCTGCGGCAGCAGCACGTACGGCAGGAAGTAGTTCGTCCAGTTCGCGACGAAGCTGAAGAACCCGACCAGCGCGACGACAGGGGTCGCCAGCGGCAGCGCGATGCGGCGGAAGGTGCCGAACTCCGAGCAGCCGTCCAGCCGCGCCGCTTCCAGCAGCGACCGGGGGATCGCGGTGCTGAAGTAGATGTAGGCCAGGTACACGCCGAACGGGTAGAACGCGTAGGGCAGGATGACCGACCACATCGAGCCGATCAGGTGCACCGCGTTCATCTCCAGGAACAGCGGCACGACCAGCGTGGCGCTGGGCATCAGCATGACCACGAGCGTCGCGATGAGCAGTGTGTGCCGACCGGGGAAGTCGGTCAGCGCCAGTGCGTATCCGGCCGGGACCGCCACCACGAGGGTGATGGCCAGCGCGATGAACGCGTAGACCGCGGAGTTGCGCAGCCACAGGAAGATCGTGTCGCCCTGGTAGCCCGTCAGCGCGTCCCAGTTGCCGCGCAGCGCGTGCCAGGAACCGAAGGAGAGCGGGTTGGTGTGCACGAGCTGGTCGTCGGTCTTCGTCGCGGCCAGCAGCAGCCAGAGCACCGGCAGGACGAAGAAGACCACGAACAGCAGCAGCACCACGGCTGCCAGCGGGTCGCGCCCGGTGCGACGGCTTCGGCGGAAGTCAGTCGGCATCGAAGAACCCCGATCTGGCGACGAACACCGTGGCGACGATGAGCCCGACCAGAAGCAGTTCGACCGAGATGGCGGCCGCGGCGTTCACATTGTTGGTCTGGAAGGCGAAGTCGTAGGAGAGCTGGTTGAGCGAGTAGTCCCGGCCGGCCACTCCCACGCTCGCCTGCGAGAGCAGTTGCGGTTCGACGAACAGCTGCGTGCCGCCCGCGAAGGCCAGGATGACCATGTAGACGATCCATTTGCGCAGCAGCGGGATCTGGATGCGGCGCGCCGTCTGCCAGGCGTTCGCCCCGTCGATGCGCGCGGCTTCGAGGACTTCGGTCGGGATGTTGTTCAGGGCGCCGTACATCACCACGATCCAGCCGCCCGCGCCGGTCCAGAACGCCATGAGCGTGAACAGCACCGGCAGGTTGCCCGGGGCGACGACGTCGTTGAACGTCGAGAAACCGAGGGCGCGCAGCAGGAATCCGACCGGGCTGACGGTCGGGTCGAGCATGAACAGCCACACCATCACGCTCGCCGCGCCGGCCAGCGCGCCGGGGACGTAGTAGAGGAACCGCAGCGCCCTGCTGACGCCGCGGGCCGCGAGCCGGTGCAGCAGCAGCGCGAGCCCGACCACGAAGACGACGAGCGAGGCGAGCCAGAACACGAGGTAGAGCCCCACGTGCTCGACGGCCGGCAGGAAGCGGAAGTCGTCGGCCGCGTCGGTGAAGTTGGACAGGCCGGAGAAGGTGTTGCCCGCGTTCGTGAAGGCGAAGTAGATCGCGTACACCGTGGGCACGACGCCGAAGGCGATCAGCAGCACCACGTACGCGGCGACGAAGCCGTGCCCGGCCCGGACGGGCCGGAGCCTGCGCCGTGCGGCGCGCTCCGACCCGACCGTGTTCGCGACCGTGCTCACTGGCTGACCTGGTATCCGTCGGACCGCGCGTAGTTGCCGATCGCGGTCTGCCAGGCGGGCAGCAGCGAGACGATGGTCTTGCCCGCGGTGACCCCCGGCGTGACGGTGGACGCCCAGATCGCCTCCTGGCTGAACTGGCCGTAGCCCCAGCCCGACCAGACCTGGCCGGCCGCGTTCTGCAGCGGGGTGGTGATGTCGTTCGCGTAGTAGCCGGAGCCCGCCTGGGCCGCCAGCCAGGTCTTGGCCGCCGGGGCGTAGGCCGGGTATCCGGGGGCGAGCTTGCCCTGGTAGTCGTCGGCGGTGGTGACCCAGGTCAGGAACGCCGTCGCGGCCTTGAGGTTCGCACTGTGCGCGGACAGCAGCCAGGTGCCGCCGCCCACGTTGCCGACCGACGGGGTCGAGTCGGCGGACCACTGCGGCATCGGGGCGACCGCGACCGTCTTCGCCGGGGTCTTGAACGTGCCCTGGAACAGCGCGCCGCCGTACCAGGACGGCCCGGGCAGCATCAGGATCCTGCTGGCGTCGTTCTTGTCGAAGTCGGCGCTGAACACGCTGCTGGTGGACACGGTCTTGTCGGCGATCAGGGTGTCGAGCAGCGAGGCCATCCGCGTGCAGTTGGCGCTGGTGGTGTTCACCGTCACGGCCTTGGGCCCGGTGATCTGGTTGGCGCCGCACTTGCCGGCCCACATGAAGACCTCGGGCGTGAACGTGTCACCCGCGTCGCCGACCAGGTAGCCGGGGTGCTGCGCGGCGACCTGCTTGCCGAGGGCCTCGTACTGCTCCCAGGTGGTCGGGACCTGGTAGCCCCACTGCTTCATCAGGGGCGCGTTGTACCAGAGCACGGTCTGGGAGAGGTCGTTGCGCAGGCAGTAGAGCGTGCCGTCGACGGTGCACGGCGCGTTGGCGCCGGTGGCCCACTGGTCGAGCGTGGACTGCGGGATCAGGCCCTTGTTCAGCGGCGCGGTGAAGCCGTCTTGCACCGCCCAGGAGGTCTCGTTGTTCTGCGAGCTGAAGACCACGTCCGGCCAGCCGTTGCCGGTCCGGTTGAACAGGCTCACCTTGGTCTGCAGGTAGTTGGAGCCGTTGGCGTCGCCGTCGTAGGTGACGATGTTCATCTTCACCTGCGGGTTCTCCTGCTGGTACAGCTTCGCGGCGGCCAGCCGGGTCGAGTCCACCCACACTGTCAGCGCGCCGCCGGTCTGGGCCACCGGTGAGAAGCTGCCGTGCGCGCCCGAGGCGGTGCCCGTGCCGCCGCCGCACGCGGTGACCGCACCGAGGGTCAGCGTGGCGACGGCGGCGGCGAGCCCGGCACGGGTGCGGCCGCGGCTCAGGCCCGCTCTGTTCGCGCCGGCTGCTCGGGATGTATGTCTCATGACGATCCTCCACTACGTTGTGGTGCGGGATGTGTCTTACTTATTTTCCCTCGCTGTGACATGAGAGCCGAGGTACCGCCCTCGCGTCAAGGGTGTAGGCGGGCAAATTCTTCAATTAAGTCATACTCATCTAGCGACGGCTGTGGCTGAAGAGTATGCTTCGTCGAGTGGGAGATGTGGACGAGGTCGCCTACCGGCCCGGCTACGAGGTCGTGTCGGAGCGGATCCTCAGGCTCATCGCCGAGTCGCGGCTGCGGCCCGGGGACCGGATGCCGACCGAGAACGAGCTGGCCGCCCGGCTCGGCACCAGCCGCACCGTGGTGCGCGAGGCGGTGAAGATCCTCTCCGCGCTCGGCCGGGTCCGCGCCCACCGGGGACGCGGGCTCTACGTCGCGGACGACGCGGGCATGCTCGGCGCCGCCCGCTGGGGCGGCTTCTTCATGCCCACGGACCTCGACCAGATCTTCATGCTCTTCGAGTTCCGCAAGGTGCAGGAGACGGCCGCCAGCCGGCTGGCCGCGACCCGCGCCACCCCGGCGGAACTGCGCACGATCGACAGCGCGGTCCGGCAGTGCCGGGAGGGGCACGAGACCGGGCAGGACGAACTGTTCGACCAGGGCGACGACGCGTTCCACCTCGGTGTCGCCGAGGCCTCGCACAACCCCTTCCTGGTCGCCGCCGTCCGCGAGGCGCGGCGGCTGCAACGGCAGGCCAGCACCATCGGGATGCACGGCGCGCTCGGCGACCACGCCAGGGACGCGGTGGCCGAACACGCGGCGATCTACGAGGCCATCCGCGACGGCGACCCGGACGCCGCGGCCGAGGCGACCGGCGTGCACCTGGACAAGACCCTCGACGACTACCGGCGCGAGATCACCCGCCGCGTCTTCGGTTCCGAACCGACCGGCGACCACTGAACCTTCCCGCGCGACCCGCGCGAGAGAGGACCGAGTTCATCATGCAATCCTTCGCGGTCTCGTACACCGCTGCCCGCACGCTGGCCGCAGGCGCCGTCGAGGCGCCGCCGCCCGGCCCGGGCGAGGTGGAGATAGCCCCGGCCTACGTCGGGATCTGCGGCACCGACCTGCACATCTTCCACGGCGACATGGACGCGCGGGTCACCACCCCGGCCGTGCTCGGCCACGAGATGTCCGGGCGGATCCTGCGCGTCGGCGCCGGAGTCGAGGGCCGGCGGGTCGGCGACCCGGTGACGGTGATGCCGCTGCGCTGGGACGGGACCTGCCCCGCCTGCCGCGCCGGACACCGGCACGTGTGCCAGAACCTTGATTTCATCGGCATCGACTCGCCGGGCGCCATGCAGCGGCGCTGGGTCGTGCCCGCCGACACCCTCGTGCCGCTGCCCGCCGATCTTCCGCTGGACGTCGCGGCCCTCGTCGAACCGACCGCGGTCGCCGTGCACGACGTGGCGCGCGCCGGGCTCGAGGCCGGGGAGCGGGCCGTCGTCGTGGGCGGCGGTCCGGTCGGCCTGCTGATCGCGCTGGTCGCCAGGACCACGGGCGCCGACGTGCGCGTGGTGGAATTGTCGACCGGCCGACGGCGGATCGCGCAGGAACTCGGCCTGACCACGTGGGATCCCGCGGCCGACGACGTGTCGGAGCTCGTCGAGCAGTGGACCGGCGGCGCCGGGGCGGACGTGGCCTTCGAGGTCTCCGGCGCGGCCGCCGGAGTCAGCACGGCGGTCGACGTGCTCGCCGTGCGCGGGCGCCTGTGCCAGGTCGCCATCCACGCGAAGCCGCGGGAGGTGAACCTGCACCGGTTCTTCTGGCGCGAACTCACCCTCGTCGGCGCGCGGCTCTACGATCGTGGCGACTTCGAACGCGCCGTCGCCCTGATCGCGGACGGTTCGATTCCCGCGCGTGCGCTGATCTCGCGGGTCGTGCCGCTCGCCGAGGCGCCCGCCGCCTTCGAAGCGCTCGAAGCGGGCGGCGACGTGATGAAGATCCTGCTCGACTGCTCCGAGGACGACGACGACGCCGCTGGCGGTGCCGCGTGAACCTCTTCGACCTGAGTGGAAAGTCGGCCGTGGTCACCGGCGCGCGCCGCGGCATCGGCCGTGCGATGGCGTGCGCCCTGGCCGAGGCCGGAGCCGACATCATCGGGGTGAGCGCCAACCTCGAAACGACCGGAAGCGGGATCGAGAAGGAGGTCACGGCGCTCGGCCGCTCCTTCGAGGCGATCCGCGTCGACCTGGCCGACGCGCACGCCGTCGCCGAACTCGGCAGGCGGCTCGCGGAGCGGGAACGGCCGGTGGACATCCTCGTCAACAATGCCGGTACGATCCGCCGCGCCCCGGCCGTGAGCCATCCGCTCGAGGACTGGGACCAGGTGCTGCAGGTCAACCTCAGCTCGCAGTTCGCGCTCGCCCAGGCGCTCGGCGCGGCCATGGTGCGGCGCGGGCAGGGGAAGGTCATCTTCACTGCGTCCCTGTTGAGCTTCCAGGGCGGGATCACCGTGCCCGGATACACCGCTGCCAAGCACGGGATCGCCGGACTCACCAAGGCTTTGGCGAACGAGTGGGCCGCGCACGGCGTGAACGTCAACGCCATCGCGCCCGGCTACATCGCCACCGACAACACCCAGGCGCTGCAGGACGACCCGGCACGCAGCGCCGCGATCCTCGACCGGATCCCGGCCGGGCGCTGGGGCCGCGCCGCGGATCTCGCGGGCGCCACCGTCTTCCTCGCGTCCTCCGCCTCGGACTACGTGCACGGCACCATCCTCCCGGTCGACGGCGGGTGGCTCGGCCGATGAGGATTACGGGTACGAACATCGAGCTGACCGAACTCGGATTCGGCGCCGCCGTCATCGGCAACCTCTACCGCGCCACCTCGGACCAGGAGGCGGCGGACGCGGTCGCGGCGGCCTGGGACGCGGGTATCCGCTACTTCGACACCGCCCCGCACTACGGGCTCGGCCTGTCCGAACGCCGCCTCGGCGCCGCGCTGCGCGAACATCCGCGCGACCAGTACGTCGTCTCCTCCAAGGTCGGGCGGCTGCTCGTGCCGAACGAGCAGCCGCGCGGCACCGACTCCGAAGGCTTCGACGTCCCCGACGACCTGCGCAGGCAGTGGGACTTCAGCCGCGACGGCGTACTGCGTTCGATCGAGGCGACCTTGGAGCGCACCGGGCTCGACCGGATCGACATCGTCTACGTGCACGATCCGGACGAGCACTGGCGCGAGGCTGCGGACCAGGCGATGCCCGCGCTCGCCGAACTGCGCGACCAGGGCGTGATCGGGGCCATCGGCGCGGGGATGAACCAGTCCGCGATGCTCGCGAGGTTCCTGCGCGAGACGGCGGCGGACATCGTGATGCTCGCGGGCCGCTTCACGCTGCTCGACCAGTCCGCTCTCGACGACGTCATGCCCGCGGCCGTCGAACTCGGCAAGAGCGTGGTCGCGGTCGGGGTGTTCAACTCCGGCCTGCTCTCCCGCGACCGTCCGGCGGCCGGAGCCAAATACGACTACGAGGACGCGCCGCCGGAACTGCTCGCGCGGGCGCACGCCGTCGCCGACGTCTGCGAAGCCCACGGCACCACGCTGCCCGCCGCCGCCATCGCCTTCCCCTTCACCCATCCCGCCGTCGTCAACGTCACCCTCGGCATGCGCACCCGGGACCAGGTGGTGCGCAACGCGGAACTGCGTGCACAACCGGTGCCGGACGAGCTCTGGGCCGACCTCGCCGAGCGCGGGCTGATCGCCGTCTCAACGTTCGGTGACGCGTAGCAGGACCGCGGACGGGTAGCGCGGCAGGGTGACCGTGAGTTCGGCGCTGCCCGGGTACCAGAGGACGTCCGCGGTGCTGGTGGAGGGATAGAGGACGTCGAGTCTCGCCGCCGCTCCGCGCAGGTGCGGCAGCGGCAGCGTGACGGACGGCGGCGCCCCCGGACGACGCCAGGCCGCGAGATAGGTGGTCTCGGGGGTTCGCAGGGCCAGGGCGATCCACGGGTCCTCCCAGCCGGGCAGGCCGAGGGGCCAGGCCGGCACCGCGCGTGGCAGGTCGGCGCGAATCGATCGGTAGACGCCGATCGCCTCGTGGACGAGGGCTCGGGCTTCCGGTTTGAGGTCGGGTAGTTGGCCGGAGAGGTGGATGCGGCCGAGCAGCGAGTTGGTCATGGTGAAGGCGACCTCGTCGAGCGAGTCGGACGCCATTGGGTAGGCCCAGACGGCGCACTGCTCCGGGGTGACGGCGGCGGGCGCGGAGGCTGCGATGGGGGCGTAGTGCAGCAGGTTCTGCTGGTCGCTGGTGGACTGGAGTTGGGTGCGGGAGAGCAGCGCGTAGTCCATCCGCATGCCGCCCGAGGCGCAGTTCTCCAGGACGAGATGGGGATAGCGGTCCAGGACGCCGTCGAGCCAGTCGAGGTGCGCGCGGTTGTGGCCGAGGAGGCCGGCTCCGGGTGATTCGCCGTCGTGCGCGCTGGTGCCCGGGCCCATGTCGATGTTGTGGTCGAGCTTGAGATAGCCGATGCCCCAGCCGCCCACGATCCGGTCGACCACGGCGTCGAGGTGCGCGCGGGCCGCGGGGTGGCGCAGGTCGAGGTGCAGGCGGCCGTTCTCGACGACGCGGATTCCGGAGCGCTGGAAGAACGCCTCGTTGGGCAGTGATTTCGCGATGGGGCTGCGTACGCCGACGGCCTCGGGTTCGAGCCAGACGCCGGGGGTCATGCCGTGGCTGCGGATGCGGTCGAAGAGCTCGTGGATGCCGCGCGGTCCGGGGAAGCGGGTGGCCGAGGGTTCCCACGCGCCGACGCTGTCCCACCAGCCGTCGTCGTCGCCGTCGTACCATCCGGCGTCGATCACGAAGTATTCGGCGCCCGCCTCGGCCGCCGCGTCGATGTGCGGCAGCAGCCTGGCCGTGGTGGGATCGCCCATGAGGCAGTTCATGAAGTCGTTGAAGATGACGGGGAGCCGCTGGTGGTCGGTGTGCGGGCGGCGCAGCAGGCGACGGTAGCGGGTGAGCGCGGCGAATGCGTCGTCCGGTCCGGCGTCCGCGGAGACGGCGAGCGCGACCGGCACGGTGCGGAACTCGTCGCCGGGTTCCAGTGCGTGCTGCCATTGGTGGTGGGTGTCGCAGGGCCCGAACAGGGCGAGATATGCCGCGCCCGATCGCTCTCCGCACTCCCAGCGCCAGCCGCCGCCGTTGTGCTCGATCTGCCACACCAGGACGCGGCCCGAGTCAGGGTCGGTCAGGCCGCCCATCGGAAGCGCCCCGCAACTGGACCACGTGCCGTGACCGGCCAGTTCGAACGCGCAGCGGCCGTCCGCGTCCCGGACCGGACCGTTCAGGTCGGGCACGGTCAGCCACAGCGGTTCGCTCCGCCACCGGCATTCGCCGAACCATTCGTTCTGCGCGAACAGCACATCGGCGTTCTGCAGGCCCGACCCCGCCCGCGCACTCAGGCCACCGATCGTCAGCGAGGTGACCGACTGGACGTGCAGCACGCGCTCGCCCTCGTTGCGCAGGACCACCTCGCTGCGCAGTACGGGGATGCCGTCCGGGGAACGGAAGCACGCCTGCGCGACGAGCCCGCTCTCCGGATCGTGCAGCTCGACGGTGAGGGTGTGCCATACGCCGTCGCGGTCGGTTCGGTGCCCGCGGTAGCGCATCCGCTCGCCGATGTTCGTGCCGACGAGCCGGGTGCCGGACCAGAAGCGGCCGTGCCCGATCGCGGTCACCTCGACCAGCGGCAGCAGCGTATGAGGATTCTGCTGGACGGCGGTCTCGTCCGGAGTGCCGAGGCGGACGAGCCGGGGCGCGCCGTCCTCGGGCAGGCTGATCTCCAGGTTCAGGGCCGCGTGGCCCCAGCGGAGGCTCATCGCTCCTCGCCCGAGACGAACACGCGCACGTCCCACGACCCGAGCTGGACCGGCTCGTCCGCGGCCACGGACGCGCCGGTCAGCACGTCGTCGAGCGGCTGCGGTGCGGTGACCGACACCGCGTCCCAGTTCCAGTTGTGCACGATGTGGACGCGGCGGCCGTCGGGGGCGGTGCCGGTGCTGACGGTGACGGAGGCGGGCAGATCGGTCCAGCCGCCGACCGGATGCGGGGCGAGCCAGGCGGCGAGCGCCCGGGCGAGGCTGAGGCCGGGGACGGTGCCCACGTAGGTGATCCGGCCGCTGCCGTGGCGGCGCGTGGTCAGGGCGGGCCAGCGGCCGAAGTGCGGGTGCTGATATGTGGCGAGGATCTCGGCGTCGGCGACGGTCAGTCCGTCGGCCCAGCGGGTCGCGACGGCGTCGGGCGGGAGCTCGAACGGGGAGCCGTCGGCGGTACGCAGTGGCAGGTCGGCGGTCAGGTTGCTGAACTCGTCGTAGTTGATTCCGGCGGCCTCGGCCAGTCGCGCGGGGGCGGGTTCGCGGCGGGCACGGCCGATTTCGTCCGCGTATCCGGTGCGTGGGCCGAGGACGAGGTGGCCGCCTGCGTGCGCGTAGGCCGTGAGCCAGTCGAGCGTCGAATCGTGGGCGAGGTAGAGCGCGGGAACGACTAGGACGGGATGGCGCTCGGCCGCTTCCTCGGGGGAGAGGCCGTCCCGCACGCCGGTCGGGTCGTGCAACTGGCGGGCGTGGATCATGCGCGCCTGTCGTCCGGCCTCGACCGTGCCGCGATAGAAGGCGTCGAATATCGTGTGGTACGAGTCGGCGTCGGGTTCGCCGCCTTCCTTGGCCAGCGGCGGGTATTTCTGCATCAGCCATTTGCTCGGGGTCGAGTACACGAAGGCGATGTCGGCGTCCGGCTCGATCCCGGCGACGAGTTCCCCGGCGGTCTCGAACTCGGCGCCGAGCCGTGCCAGTTCGGCGTAGACGCGTCCGGGCTTTCCGCTGTGCGGCAGGACTCCGCCCCAGTAGGTCTCGGCGCCGAAGTGCAGCGTGTGCCAGTGCCAGTACTCGACCATCCGGGCGCCGCGGGACACGAGCGCCCACGCGGCCTGGCGCCACTGCCCGTCGAAGGCCGGGCGGTTCTCCGAGGTTCCGCCGACGTTCTGCGCGTTCGTCTCGGTGACCAGGTACGGAGCCTGCTTTGAGGAGTACATCCAGTCCGCGGATTTGTACAGGAACCACACCCCGCGCGGCGGCCAACTCTCGGTCTGCGCACGGTCGTCCGGGAGTTGCAGGCCGTCCTGCATGGCGTAGTAGGGGTTTCCCGCGGTCACGTCGAGCGGCTCGGTCAGCTCGTCGTCCTGCACCGCGGGCAGGCCGTAGCAGACGCAGGTGGTGACGAACTGGTCGGCACGTGCGTATTCGCGCACGATGTCGGCCTGCCACGCGATGAACTCGTTGGTCTGCTTCGCCTGGAACTCGCGCCACGCGATGTCGTACTGCGGCTGCGCGTTGCCGTCCGGGGTCCACAGGTCGGCCCAGGTGGACAGCCGGTGCGACCAGTAGACCAGGCCCCACTCCTCGTTCAGCGTCTCCACGTCGCCGTACTGGTGGCGCAGGTGGTCGACGAAGCGCTGGAAGACGCCGTGGTTGTGCAGCAGCATCAGGCCGGGTTCGTTGTCGACCTGGAAGCCGATGACGGCCGGGTGCGGCGCGTAGCGTGCCAGGATCCTGCGGATGACGCGTTCGGCGTGGAAGCGGAAGGCCGGGTGGGTGAAGTCGGCCTCCTGTCGGGCTCCCCAGCTCCTTGGCCTGTCGGTGGCCGGCTCGCCGGTGATCTCCGGGTACTGACGCGCGAGCCACGGCGGGACCGCATAGGTCGGGGTGCCCAGGATCACCCCGATGCCGTGTTCGTGCGCGCCGTCGAGCACCGGTTCGAGCCAGTCGAGGTCGTAGCGGCCGTTCTCCGGCTCCCAGGTCGACCACACCGACTCGCCGACCCGGATGACCGAGAACCTCGCCCGCGCCATCAGGTCCAGGTCCGTCTTCAGCCGTTCATAGGGCTGGTATTCGTGGTAGTACGCGGCGCCGAACAGGACGCGGGCAGGCAGGATCGCCATCGGTGGAACCTCCGGTAGAACCAGTGGATTACGAGCGTGCGCGGGCGGCCGAGGAACCCCGGACGACGAGCTTCGGCCGGATCAGCGTGCTGCCGCTGGTCGGCTTGCCGGCGAGTTGGGCCATGGCCAGCCGCACGGCGCGCCGGCCCATCTCCTCGGCGGGGATCGGGACCGAGGTGATCCGCGGCTGCGGCTGGACGGCGATCTGGTCCGGGCAGATCGCCACGACGGAGACGTCCTCGGGTACGGCGCGCCGGTGCTGGGCGAGCAGGTGCAGTAGCGGGCCGACGACGGCCTCGTTCTGCACGACGAACGCGCTGAGCGAGGGCCAGGCCTCCAGGACCTCGTCGACGGTCGCCGCGGTCGCGGAGAAGCCGCCGTCGCACGAGCGGTGCACGGTGCGCACGCCGCGTTCGAGGGCGCGCCGGGTGAAGCCGTCGAGGGTGCGGGCGGCGAAACCGGTGCGCCTGCGGTAGACGGTGCGGTCGGCGCCGAGCAGCGCGACGTAGCGGTGACCGAGGTCGGCGAGGTGGTCGGCGCAGACCGAGCCCGCGGCGGTGAAGTCCAGGTCCACGCAGGTCAGGCCCTCGGTCTCGGCGGGCAGGCCGATCAGCACCGCGGGTATCGCCAGTTCCCTCAGTACCGGGATGCGCTCGTCGTCGAGTTCGACGTCCATCAGGATGACCGCGTCAGCCAGCCCGCTGGCCACGACGCGGCGCAGCCCCTGGATGCCCTCGTCGCCGGTGAGCAGCAGCACGTCCTGTCCGGCGGCGCGCGCGGCGGTCGCGACGGACATCGCGATCTCCATCAGCACCGGCACGTACATGTCGCTGCGCAGCGGCACCATCAGCGCGATGGTGTTCGACCGCTGCGACGCGAGAGCCCGGGCTCCGGCGTTCGGGTGGTAGCCGAGTTCGGCCACCGCCCGCAGGACCCGCTCGCGCGTCTCCGGCGAGATGGGCCGTTTGCGGCTGATGACGTACGAGACGGTGCTCGCTGAGACGCCGGCGCGGGCGGCGACGTCGGCCAAGGTGACGACCATCCGCCGTCACCCCTTGATCGCGCCGGTCAGTGCGCCCTTGGCGAAGTGCTTCTGCACGAACGGGTAGACGATGACGATCGGCACCAGGGTGAGCACGACGACGGCCATCTGCAGCGAGAGCGGCGCGGGCTGGGAGTGCCCGGCGATGTCGTGCGCGGCGACGCCGGGCATGGCGGCGCCCTGGTTGACGTATTCGTAGAGCACGTACTGGATGGGCCACTTGCTGCTGTCGGTCGGCATGTAGAGCGCGACGTTGAACCAGCTGTTCCAGTAGCCCACGCCGTAGAACAGCGCCATGACCGCGCTCACGGCCTTGGACGTGGGCAGCACCACGGACCCCAGGATCCGCCAGTCCCCGGCGCCGTCGATCCGCGCGGCGTCGATCAGGTCGCGGGCGGTGTTCATGTAGAAGGCCCGGATGATCAGGATGTTGAACACCGAGACGGCGCCGGGCAGCACCAGGGCCCAGTACTGGTCGTAGCCGCTGAAGATGTCCGCTACGACGATGAAGGTGGGGATCAGGCCGCCGCCGAAGAACATCGTGACGATGAAGGTCATCAGGATCGTGCGGTGGCCGAAGGAGCGTTGCCGGGACAGGCCGTACGCGCAGGTGACCGAGACGGCCATGGAGAACAGCGTGCCGGCGGCCGTGAGCACCAGCCCGATGATCATCGCCCGGGTGACGACGCCGCCGGAGAGCATCTCGCTGTACGCGCCGAGGGTCAGGCCGTGCGGGACGACGACGATGCCGCCGGCGATGTTGATCGAACCCTGCGTGGAGAAGCTGGTGATCACCACGCACCACAGCGGGAACACGACCAGCAGCACCACGACGGTCAGGCTCAGCCCCTTGCCGAGCTGGCCGAGGACGCCGGGCTTCTCCTCCCACACCGGTCGTCCGGTGCGGGGGCGCGGCCGGGCCGAGGGGCGGGGACGGGTGAACGAGGTCGCGGTCATGACTTCCCCCTGTAGAGGCCGTCCTCGCCGAAGTAGTGGGCGAGCTTGTTGGCGGCGAGGATGAGGACGAGCGAGACGACGGCCTTGAACAGGCCGGCCGCGGCGCCGAGTCCGAAGTTGTTGGCCACCACGCCGTAGTAATAGGAGTAGGTGTCGAGCACCTCGGCCGCGTTGGAGCCGACCGCGTAGCGCTGGATGATGAACTGCTCGAACCCGACCGACAGGGCGCTGCCGAGCCGCAGCACGAGCAGCAGCACGATGACTCCGCGCATGCCGGGCAGCGTGATGTGCCACATCCGGCGCCAGCGTCCGGCGCCGTCCGCGGCCGCGGCCTCGTAGAGTGTCGGGTCGATCGCAGCGATCGCGGCGAGGAACACGATGATGCCCCAGCCGGCTTCCTTCCACACGGCCTGCGCCGTCACCAGGTACTTGAAGGTGCCGGGGTCGGTCATGATGCCCCAGGTGTTCATCCCGTGCGTGGTCAGGAAGTGGTTGAACACGCCCGCGCCGCCGAGCATCTCCTGGAACAGCGTGATGACCAGGACCCAGGAGAAGAAGTGCGGGAGGTAGACCACGGCCTGCACGAACGAGCGCACCTTGGAGCTGAGCACCGAGTTCAGCATGATCGCCAGCGCGATCGGCACCGGGAAGTACAGCACCAGCTGCACGAAGCTGAGCACGAGGGTGTTCTCGAACGCCTGCCAGAAGGCCGGGTCGACGAACAGTTGCCGGAAGTTGTCCAGGCCCGCCCACGGACTGTGGAAGAACCCGGCGATGTAGTCGTAGTACTGGAAGGCGGTGACCGTGCCGAACATCGGCAGGTAGTTGAACGCCAGCACCAGCAGCAGCGCTGGCACCGTCATGAAGATCAGGGTCCGGTCGCGGCGCAGCCGGACCCGCCAGCCGATCCCCGCCCGCTTCTTCCCGTCCTGACCGCGTTCGTCGCGCGCGTCCCGCCCCGGGACCGGGCTGGTGCCCGGCCCTGGAACGTCGTTCCTCGTGATCGTCACTGCCCGGCGCCGTACTTGTCGTAGACGTTCGTCTGGTACCACGCGAGCAGCGCGTTGCCGCCGCCCGCCTTCCACGACTTCACGGCGGCCGCGTAGTCGCTCATCGTCTTGGTGCCGTAGCTGATCTGCGTGGTCACGTCGGTCAGCTCGGCAGCGGCGGCGGCCGTGGCGAACCGGGTGGGCACGCTGATGTTGAAGTCGGCGAACAGCGGCTTGTAGGCGTACTTCACGGCCTCGGCCGACCAGGCGCAGTAGGCGGTGGTGATGTCGGAGTAGCCGGGGTTGCTCACCGCGTTCTGCGGCGAGCAGAGGAACTGGTAGGTGTCCTCGTTGGCTTCCTTCTGGCCGGTGCTCGTGTAGGTCGGGCCGCCCTTGCCGGTCGTCCAGTCGGTGCCCTCGACGCCGTAGTTGATCAGCGTGTACTCGTACGAGCCGAAGGGCGCCGCGAGGTAGTTCGCGATCCGCAGGCACTCCTCGATCTGGCTCTTCGACAGGCTCTTGTTGAGGTAGCTGACCTCGGAGGTCGCCGCTCCGAGCCCGATCGTGGGGGTGGAGCCGTCGTTGGAGAAGAGCTTGAACGCGCCGCGCTTGTACTTGGGGTTGGCCGCCTGGCCCTGCTGGGCGTCCATCACGTTCCAGGCGCCGGTGCCGCCGGACCCCACGAGTTCCTTGCCGCTGTAGAAGCGCTGGCCGGCGTTGTTGGTGTTGCCGGCCAGCGCGTCGGGGTGCACGTAGCCGGACTTGGCGAGCTTGTAGCAGTACTCGAGGGAGGCGAGGTTCTCCTCGGTGTCGCAGACGAACTGCAGCTTGCCGTTCACGGCGTGGAACATGCCGAAGGGCACGTTGAAGATCTGCGTCGTCATCAGCGACAGGACGTCGAAGGCCCAGACGCCCGCCTTCGGCGCGGTCAGTTCGGCGCCGAGGCTGTAGAGGTCGTCGGCCGTCTTCACGTCGTCGGGGTTGATCCCCTTCGACTCGAAGATGTCCTGGCGGTAGAACAGCACACCGGCGAAGGCCTGGCCGGAGGTGAACGAGGGGATGCCGTACAGCTTGCCCTCCCACGCACCGACCTGCCAGCCGCCGGTGGGGATCGCCGCGAGGTTCGGGTACTTGCGGATGTTGCTGCCGGACAGATACGGCGTCAGGTCCGCGAACTTGCTCGCCGCCAGCTCGCCGACGTTGAACGTCGAGTTCCACCACGTCGGCAGCTGGATCCAGTCCGGCAGCTTGTTGCCGGCGACGAGGGTCGGCACGGCGGTGTTGTAGGTGGCGCCGTTCGCCGGGGTCATCGTGACGTTCGCGCCGAGGGCCTTGTTGACGGCCTGGTAGTAACCGTTGCCCGCGGTCGGGATCGAGCCCCACAGCGGGGTGACGCCGGTGTACGAGCCGCCGGATCCGGGCACCTCGCTGACGGACTTGACCAGGTTGGTCGGATAGCTGAGGTAGCCCGCGTCGGTCACGGCGCCGTGCACGCCGGCGACGCTGGGGATGTCCGGAGTCACGCCGCCGGTCAGCGGCACGTAGTCGGGCAGTGAGGACTTGAGTCCGCTCGCGCTGACTCCGCCGTTCGCTGAACTGCTGCCGCCGCACGCGGACAGCAGCGGCACGCCGAACGCCGCGGCGCCCGCGCCGAGCGCGGTGGTGCGCAGCACGTTGCGGCGGCTGACGCCGGACGCGGGGAACGCGGGGATAGATCGTCCGCCTGTTGCCATGGTAATTTGCCCTTCTCATCGTCGAGAGTTCGGTGAGCAAGCCGCGACACGGGCTTCCCGTGACGGCATGGCAGTGCTGTGGGGGCGACGACCCGGGGGCGGACGGTCGGCGCAAGAAACCGAGAGCGTCGAAGCGCTTCGATGTTGCCGTGAGATTACGTGAGCCGAAGCGGCTCCGCAAGAGGTTCTTCAAGGTCCACACGGGGGTCCAGGCAGTCGAAGCGCTTCGACTGTCAGCTTGACCAGCCTAAATGCCGGCGCTACCTTCCCCGAGAAATTATCCGGCAACGGCGCCGAAACTTTTCGCGCCGCTGCGTAGGCATCCCTGCGGAGGAAGTCCATGCGCGGTCCCTTATCCACCCGCCCGCCCACCCCCCGCCCGCGGCTGCGCGCCGCGGCCGCCGTCCTGGCCCTGGCGGCCGGCGGAGCGTTCGCCGCGGGCTCGACGCCCGCGCAGGCGGCGAGCGCGGTTACCGTGTCGGTCAATGCGAACCAGTCGCTGGCCACGATCCCGTCCACCGGGGTCGGCGTGAACACGGCGGTCTACGACCAGAACATGAACACGTCGGCCACCACCAGCCTGCTCACCAACGCCGGGTTCGGCGCGATGCGCTACCCGGGCGGCAGCATCGCCGACGTCTACCACTGGCAGACCGGCACCGAGACGGGCGGCGGCTACGTCGCCCCGAACACGAGCTTCGACCAGTTCATGGGCACCATGCAGGCCGCCCACACGCAGCCGATCATCACCGTGAACTACGGCTCGGGCACCCCGCAGGAGGCGGCCTCCTGGGTGCAGTACGCGAACGTCACCAAGGGCTACGGCGTCAAGTACTGGGAGGTCGGCAACGAGGTCTACGGCAACGGCGAGTACAGCAACGGCTCGGGCTGGGAGGAGGACACCCACTCCAGCCACAGCGCCACCACGTACGCGGACAACCTGCTGCAGTACATCTCCGCGATGAAGGCGGTCGACCCGACGATCAAGATCGGCGCGGTGCTGACCACCCCCGGCTCCTGGCCGGACGGGGTCGTCGGCCCCGGCGACACGGCGGACTGGAACCAGACGGTGCTGTCGATCGCGGGCTCGAAGATCGACTTCGTCATCGTGCACGAATACCCCGGCGGCAGCAGCGAGGCGAACCTGCTGACCAAGCCGGAGTCGCTGGTGCCGAGCGAGGCCTCCGCGCTGCACTCGCTGATCAACCAGTACGCCGGGTCGAACGCGCCGAACGTCGGCATCGCGGTCACCGAGGCGAACGGCCACTACGACATGAACACCATGCCGGACGCGCTGTTCGCCGCCGACGAGTACTCGACCTGGATGGAGAACGGCGCCTTCAATCTCGACTGGTGGGACCTGCGCAACGGCTCCGACTGCAGTAGCAGCAGCATCACCACCGTGGACGGCGCCACCGACTACAACGACTACGGGATGGTTTCGTCCGGCTCCTCCTGCGAACCGGCGCTGAACACCGCCTTCCCCGCGTACTACGGGATCTCGATGGTGAGCAAGCTCGGCTCGTCCGGCGACACGCTGGTCAAGGCGTCGAGTTCGTCCTCGCTGCTGGTCGCGCACGCTGTACGGCGCAGCAACGGCAACGTGGACGTCATGCTGATCAACGAGGACCCGAACAACGCGGCCACGGTCAGCCTGTCCTACAGCGGATTCACCCCGTCATCGAGCACGCCGACGGTGTACTCGTACCTGAAGAACGGCACCTCGATCACCTCGTCCGCGAGCGGAAGTTCGAGCACGCAGACCGTCCCGGCGTACTCGATCGAGGTCGTCCAGATGCAGCCGTCGAGCAGCAGCGGCGGCACCACCACGTCCGGCGAGCTGCACGGCGTCGGCTCCGGCAAGTGCCTGGACGTGCCGAACGCCACGACGACTCAAGGCACTCAGTTGGAGATCTGGGACTGCAACGGCGGTGCGAACCAGATCTGGACCAAGGGCTCCGGCAGCCAACTGTCCGTCTACAGCGGCAGCAGCCAGCTGTGCCTGGACGGCTACGGCGCCGGCACCTCGAACGGCACCAAGGCCGATATCTGGGGCTGTTCGGGCGCCTCGAACCAGCAGTGGAACTTCAACTCCAACGGCACGATCAGCAGCGTCCAATCAGGGCTCTGCCTGGACGTGAACGGCGCCGGCACGGCGAACGGCACCGCGGTCCAGCTCTGGACGTGCAGCGGCTCCGCGAACCAGCAGTGGAGTCTCGGCTAGGAATCCGACCCTTGCCCTCCGCCGAGGGCGGGGGTACTCTCCGTCGCACAGCCGGAAAGTTTCTTAGAAACTTTCCAGCATCTCGGTAGCGCGCGAGCGCGCCGCGGAACCCGCACAGGCGGACGTGCGGGCACCGCGGCGCGCCCGTGCTCCGAGGCGCACGGCCCCAGCGCCATCACCGTTCCCCCCGCACCGCGAAACACCTACCCGTGCCGCAAGGGCGCGGTTCCACATCCACGGAGGTATCGTGCGGCTCTTCTCCCTGTCCAAGACCCGATTCAGACCGCGCGCGCTCGCGGTCGGGCTCGCCGGTCTGATCCTGGCCGGCTCCGGCAGCATGATCCCGGCGCACGCCGCGACGGCCGACCGGGCCCCGGTCGCGGCCGGCCGGGTCTCGGACAACCCGATCAAGTTCGTCGCGCAGATGCAGCCCGGCTTCAACGTCGGCAACTCGCTCGACGCCATCCCCACCGAGACCTCCTGGGGCAACCCGCTGATCTCGCAGGACCTGCTGCTGAAGCTCAAGTCCCTCGGCTACAAGAGCATCCGGCTCCCCGTCACCTGGGACGCCCACGAAGGCGCGGCCCCCGGCTACACCGTCGACCCGACGTGGATGGCCCGGGTCAAGCAGGTGGTCGACTGGGCGCTGGCCGACGGCTTCTACGTCGTGGTCAACGTGCACCACGACTCGTGGGAGTGGATCACGAACATGCCCACGGACCCGACCGGGGTCACGGCGCGCTACGAGGCGACCTGGACGCAGATCGCCGACGAGTTCAAGAACGAGTCGCGCAAGCTCGTCTTCGAGGCCGACAACGAGCAGAGCTTCTCCGGCGTCACCGACGCCCAGGGCGAGACGCTGCTGAACGAGCTCCAGACGGACTTCTTCAACGTCGTGCGGCAGTCGGGCGGCGAGAACGCGACCCGCTACCTGATGCTCTCGACGCTCGGCGACTCGGCCGTGCAGGCGGACGACGACGCGCTGTACGCGGAGATCGAGTCGCTGCACGACCCGTACCTGATCGCGTCGTTCCACTACTACGGATTCTGGCCGTTCGGCGTGAACATCGCGGGCTACTCCAGCTTCGACGCCACCTCGCAGCAGGACATGGTGAACGCGTTCACCCTGATGCACAACGAGTTCGTGGCCAAGGGCATCCCGGTCTACGCGGGCGAGGTCGGCCTGTACAACGACTACAACGGCTTCAACGGACTCGAACGCGGCGAGACGCTCAAGTACTACGAGATGCTCGGCTACGAGGCGCGGGCCACCGGAATCACCGTCAGCTACTGGGACGACGGCGGCCGCATCATCAACCGCAACACCCTGCAACTGCTCGACCCGGGCACGTTCGCGGTGATGCAGTCGAGCTGGTTCGGCCGGTCCGGCACCGCCTCCAGCGACACGGTGTACGTGCCGAAGACCGCCCCGATCGCCGACGAGAGCCTGACGCTCAACCTCAACGGGCTGGCGTTCACCGGTCTTTCCGACAACGGCAAGCGGCTGAAGGCGGGCCGCGACTACACCGTCAGCGGCGACCAGCTCACCCTCAAGGCCGCGCTGCTGACCAAGCTGGTCGGCTCCCAGGCCTACGGCGTGAACGCGACGCTCGAGGCGGACTTCTCGTGCGGGCTGCCGTGGCAGATCAACGTGGTGACGAACGCGCAGCCGGTGCTCGCGGCGGCGACCGGCACGACGAGCGCTGATCTGACCGTGCCGACCCAGTTCAACGGCGACACGCTCACCACGATGTCCTCGGTGTACGCCGACGGCACCGACGCCGGGACGACCACCTGGACCGCCTACCAGGCCTACGGCACCACCGCGCAGGGCGGTGCGTACGCGGCGGACTACACCGACGGAAACATCGTCCTGACGAAGGCCTACCTGGCCTCGCTCACCGACGGCAAGCAGGTGACGATCACCTTCCACTTCTGGAGTGGCGCCACCGCGACGTACTACGTGACGGTCAACAGCGGCACGGTCACCGCGACGCTGTCCTGATCCAAGCGCGACGAAAGCCACCGTGCGCGTCGGCCGCCGCATTCGGTCGGCGCGCGCGGTGTTCCACACTGAGCCGAGAGAAAAGACGATGGCTGAGACGTTCGCGAATCCCGTCATCCCGGGGTTCCATCCGGACCCGAGCATCTGCCGCGTGGGCGAGGACTACTACCTCGCCTGCTCCAGTTTCGAGTACTTCCCCGGCGTGCCGGTCTTCCACAGCCGGGACCTGGTGAACTGGCGGCAGATCGGCAACGCGCTGGACCGGCCCGAGCAGCTGCCGCTGAGCGCCGACACGCCCTCGTCCGCCGGGGTCTACGCCCCGACGCTGCGCCACCACGACGGCCGGTTCTGGCTGATCACCACGAGCATCGGCGGTGGCGGCAACATCCTGGTCAGCACGACCGATCCGGCCGGGCCCTGGTCCGACCCCGTGAAGCTGCCCGGCGTGCACAGCATCGACCCCGACCTCGCCTGGGACGAGGACGGGGTCTGCCACTGCACCTACGCCGGCGTCGGACAGGTGCGGATCGACCCGCACACGGGCACGACGATCAGCGAACCGCGCCGGGTCTGGTCCGGCTCCGGCAAGGCCCCCGAAGCCCCGCACCTGTACCGCGTCGGCGAGTACTGGTATCTGATGATCGCCGAGGGCGGCACCGAGCGCGGTCACAGCGTCGCGATCGCCCGCGGCCCGGCGCCGGACGGCCCCTTTGAACCCTGTCCCGCCAACCCGATCCTGACCCACCGCGGCGTGGAACACCCGATTCAGAACACCGGCCACGCCGACCTGGTGCAGGCGGTGGACGGCTCGTGGTGGATGGTGCTGCTCGGTGTGCGGCCCACCGGCGGCACCCCCGGCTGGCACGTGCTCGGCCGCGAGACCTTCCTCGCGCCGGTCACCTGGGACGACGAGGGCTGGCCGGTCGTCGGCGAACTCTCCACCGAACAATCGGTCCCGCCGTGGCCGCTCCAGCCGGTCGCGCCGATCCCGGTGCGCGACGACTTCGACGCGAACGACCTGGCACCGCACTGGATCTCGATGCGCCGTCGCCTCGCCGCCGACTGCACGACCAAGGAGCGACCGGGCTGGCTGACGCTGCATGCCCGCGGCGCCTCCCTCGACGAACCCGACGTCATCTTCGTCGGCCGACGCCAGCAGCACCTGTTCTGCGAAGTACGTGCCCTGATCGACAGCACGGACGGCCGCGGGGGGCTGGCCGTGCGCCTCGACGAGGAGCACCACTACGAGATCGAGGCCGGCGACGGACACGTGCGCGTCTTCGCCCGCCTCGGCACGGTGCGCACGCAGGTCGCGGCGCTCGCGCACCCGGAGCCGACCGCGGCCCTCGCGATCCGGATCACCGAAACGCGCGAACCGGGCGGTCCGCGCATGGGACCCGACACGATCGCGTTCGGGCTGGCGGACGCGGACGACTCCTTCACCGAACTCGCCGCGCTCAGCGGCCGCTACCTATCCACCGAGGTCGCCGGCGGCTTCACCGGCCGCGTCATCGGGGTCTACGCGGCGTCCGGCACCGTACACACCGACTGGTTCGACTACCGGCCCCTGGAGCAGACCGCCACGGAGGTTCGCCGCGGGTCTGGCACGGGGTGACACAATGAACGCGGTGGAAACAGCGGAGTTCTCCGCATGTCCGAGGGATGGTGGGTGTGGCGAAGAAGGAGTCGGTGAGGTCGGCCGCGGCGGACGGGGCGGAAACGGCGCCGCCCCCCGGCGCGGGTGCGCGCGGCGTCACCATCGCGTACATCGCGGAGTCGGCCGGGGTGTCCGTGCCCACCGTCTCCAAGGTGCTCAACGGCCGCTCCGGCGTGGCCGACGACACCCGCGCCCGGGTGGAGGAGCTGATCAACCGGTACGGCTACCGCAAGACGCCGACCCGCAGCAACACCGTCGAACTCATCTTCCGCGAGATGGGCGAGCACTGGGGGATGGAGATCGTCCGCGGGGTCGAGCAGGTGGCGCGGGGCAACCGGGTCGGCGTCATGGTCTCCGAGTTCAGCTCCGACTCGCAGCTGGACGACATCGTCGAGCGCCGCCCGGACGCGGTGCTGTCCGTGGCCAGCCTGACCGGCGCGGAACGCGAGCAGCTCGCCGCCAAGAACATCGCGTTCGTCGTCTTCGACCCGGTGGACGAGCTGCCGGACGGCGTCCCGTTCGTCGGCGCGACCAACTGGCGCGGCGGACGGTCCGCCGCCCAGCACCTGATCGACTTCGGGCACCGGCGCATCGCGATGATCAGCGGACCCGACCACGCCTTCTGCCGGGCCCGGCGCTCCGGCTTCGCCGCCGCGATGGAGTCGGCCGGACTGCCGGTGCCGCCCGAGGCGCTCGTGCTCACTCTGCTCACCCGCGAGCACGGATACGAGGCCGCCCGCCCCCTGCTCGCGCTCCCGGAGCCGGAGCGGCCCACCGCGATCTTCACCGCCAGCGACGTGCAGGCCGTGGGCGTCTACCAGGCCGCGCGCGAGGCCGGGCTGAGCATCCCCGGCGACCTGAGCGTGATCAGCTTCGACGACCTGCCGGTCGCCGCGTTCATGGACCCGCCGCTGACCACCGTCCGGCAGCCGCTGGCCGAGATGGCCGCCGCCGCCACCGAGATCGCCCTCACCCTCGGCCGCGGCGAACGCCCGCCGCAGATCGGCCTCGAGATCGCCACGACGCTCATCGTGCGCGCCAGCACGGCCCCGCCCCCGCCCACGTCCTGAACGGAGCACCCCCCCGTGCCGCTCGACCCGTTCCTCGCCGCGAAGCTTCCGCTCATCGACGGCGTCACCTGGGAGAACGCGCAGGCCGACCCGGAACTCGCGGCGCGGCTCTCCGAGTTCTTCACCGACCCCGAGCCGCCGCCCATGCCGGACGTCGCGATCGAGGACCGCGCGATCCCCGGGCCGCACGGCGAGATCGCCATCCGCGTCTACACCCCGCGCGGCGAGGTCCGCCGGGCCCTGATGTGGCTGCACGGCGGAGGCTTCGTCGGCGGCGATCTCGACATGCCCGAGGCACACCGGGTGTCCGCCGAACTCGCCGCGCGCGCCGACGCGCTCGTGGTCTCCGTCGCCTACCGCCTCGCCTCCGCAGACGTCCGCCACCCGGTCCCGATCGACGACGTGCACGCGGCGTGGCGCTGGTTCACCGAGGGCGAGGGCAGCACCCTGTCATCGGCCGGGCCGGTGTCCCTCGGCGGTGCGAGCGCGGGTGCCGCACTGGTCGTCGCCGCCGCGATCCGCCTGCGCGACGAGGGCGGCCGCGCCCCGGACGGCCTCCTGCTCGCCTATCCGTTCGCGCACTTCCCGGTCCCGGCGCTGGACGACGCGACGGCCGCCGAGATGCTGCACCTGCCCTCGATGCTGCGGTTCAGCACCCGCGGCATCGAGGACATGGTGCGCAACTACGTCGGCCGCCTGACCGACCTGCCCAAGGACGCACTCCCCGGCGCGGCCCGGCTCACCGGCCTCCCGCCGACCGCCGTGGTCGTGGCCGAGTACGACGACCTGCGGCCCTCGGGCGACCTGATGGCCGCCCAACTCGAGGAATCCGGCGTACCCGTGCAGACGTGCCTCGCGGCCGGAATGCTGCACGGACACCTCAACCGGGCACCGAGCCTCAAGGAAGTGGACCGTACGCTCGACTTCCTCGCGTCAGTGCTCTGATTGATATGTATACGACTTATTTCCGGCGTTTGTACGGCTGGGCTCTGATAAGCGTCAAGGACCGGGGACGGGAGCCCGGGAAGACTGCTGGAGATGAGTCAGACTGATTCTGAAATTTTCAGCCGGTCCGGAGCATGCGCCGCAGGCCATCGCCTCGTGCGCGGTGCCGGGGACCGCGTCGGCTGCGCCCCTTTGTACCGCCGCTCGACAATCGGCAGCGCGAACCATTCCCGCGGACGAAGAGGTCCCATGCCCCGATTCCCCTCCATCAGAGCCCTGCTGCTCGGCGTCGTCGTGGCGCTCGGCGCGGCGCTCGGTCTCGGCCTGCCCGCCGCCCCCGCGGCCACGGCGGCCTCGCTGACCCAGGTCACGAACTTCGGCAACAACCCCAGCAATCTGCAGATGTACGTGTACGTCCCGAACAACGTCAAGCCCGACCCGCCGATCCTGCTGGCCCTGCACGGCTGCCAGGGCTCCGGCCCCTACCTGTACTCCAGCACCGATTTCGCGTCGCTCGCCGACCAGTACGGGTTCATCATCATCTACCCCTCGACGACGAATCCCGCCGCCCGGTGCTGGGACGTCTCCTCGAACCAGGCCCTGACCCGTAACGGCGGCAGTGATCCGGTCGGGCTCATGTCGATGATCACGTACACGGAGCAGCACTACGGCGGCAACGCGAACGCCGTGTACGTCACCGGCGAGTCCTCCGGCGCCATGATGACCAACGTCATGCTGGCCGACTACCCCGACGTGTTCAAGGCGGGCGCGGCCTTCATGGGCGTGCCCTACCACTGCTTCTACACCGGTACCGTCGCCGGCTGGAACGGTGCCTGCGCCGGAGGTCAGGTCTCGATGACCCCGCAGCAGTGGGGCGACCTCGTCCGCGGCGCCGACCCTGGCTACAGCGGTCCGCGTCCGCGCGTGCAGCTGTGGCACGGTACGGCCGACACGACCCTGAACTACAACAACCTCGGCGAAGAGATCAAGCAGTGGACGAACGTGCTTGGCGTGAGCCAGACGCCGTCCACGACGGACAGTCCGGTTTCCGGCTGGACGCGCACCCGGTACAACGACTCCAGCGGCACGACGCAGGTCGAGGCGTACAGCATCGCGGGAGCCGGACACCAGCTGCCGATCCAGGGCTCCGGCATGGCCGCGTACGCCATCAACTTCATGGGTCTCGACGGCGGCGGCTCGTCCGGTGGCGGTGGCGGCACCGGAGGCAGTTCGGGCGCGCTGCATGCGGTCGGTGCGGGCAAGTGCCTGGATGATCCGAATTCCTCGACGACGGCTGGTACTCAGCTGCAGATCTGGGATTGCAGCGGTCAGGCCAACCAGGCGTGGACTCACACGTCCTCGAACGGGCTCAGCGTGACTGTAGGCGGATCTACCCTCTGCCTGGACGCGAACGCCAAGGGCACCACCAACGGCACGAAGGTGATCATCTGGTCCTGCAACGGTCAGACGAACCAGCAGTGGACCATCAACAGCAACGGAACGATCACCGGTGTTCAGTCAGGACTCTGTCTTGATGTGACCGGGGCCTCGACCGCCGACGGAGCCCTCGCCGAACTCTGGTCCTGCAACGGCGGCAGCAATCAGCAATGGAGCCTCAGCTAGAAGAACGATGATTTGTGCCCGGCCCGCGCGTTCGCGGGCCGGGCACAGTGCTTAGCAGGTGGAGTTCGTCTGCGTGGCGAGTCCGATGCGCCACGGCAGCAGGTTGTAGCTCTGGTTGGCCGACGGATCCTTGCCCTGATACAGGTATTGCAGGTGGCAGGGGCTGAGGGTGTCGTTCTGGTCGTAGCCGCTGCGGATCGCCTCGCCGCTGGAGAAGTCCTGCGTCCAGGCCGAGGTTCCGGCGGGGAACGTGACGTTCGGGGCGCCGAGGAAGGGGCTGGAGTCGGTGGCGGCCAGCGGGCTCCACGTGCCGGTCAGGCTGTTCGCGGTCCACGAGTGGAACAGCCGCCGCCCGCTGGAGGCGATGGCCTCGACGACGAGCAGGTACGTGTTCGAGCCGTCGACCTTGTAGACGTTGTCGGCCTCGAACATGGCGTTCTTGTTGGAGTCCGAGGCGGCGATGACGGTGTTCGACCCGTCGCCGAAACCGTTGGGGAAGTTGGAGATCGAGCTCGTGGAACGGTAGATGTGCCCGTTGTCGTCCGCGGAGAACAGGTAGCAGTTCGCGCTGTCGCAGATCACCCACGAGTCGACCCAGTAGCCGCTGCCGATGTTCTGGCTGATGATCGACGGCGTGCCGTTGCTGTAGAAGTCGTGGGTCGCGCTCCAGCCGTTCGGGTTGGTGATGTCGGGGTTCGTGGCGTACCCGATGTTGCTGCCGGTCTGGTAGGTCAGATACCAGAGCTTCTGCGGCGCGAAGTAGAAGAGCATCGGCGCGGTCTTGTAGCCGCCGCCGATCGCCGTCGTGTCCAGGTAGGTGAACGGCGCGGAGGCGGCCTGGGACCAGTCGGCGAAGTTGATGGTCGCCATGCCGTAGTTGCCGTTCGCGTCCACCGTGGACATGTACACGTACCAGCGGCCGCCGTAGTCGACGACCGAGGGGTCCTTCACGGCGATGATGTTGTGGGTGGCGTCCGACTTGGGGTTGATCAGGATGCCGCTGGAGGACCAGGTGAAACTGCTCGGCAGGGTCCCGGTCGGGCCGCCGGTGCCCCCGGTCGCGGTCGGCGTGGGCGAGGCGGAGGCCGAGGCGGACGTGCTCGGCGAGGTGACGACGCTGCCGGTGCACGGCGTTCCGTTGAGGGCGAAGCTCGTCGGCACGTCGTTGGCGACGTTGTTCCAGGAGCCGTTGAAGCCGAAGCTCACCGAACCGCCGGACGGGATCGCGCCGTTGTAGGAGAGGTTCGTCACGGACACGTTCGCGCCGGACTGGGCGGCGGCGCCGTTCCACAGGTCGGTGATCTTCTGTCCGTCGGCGAAGGACCAGGTGAGCGTCCAACCGTTGACCGCGCTGCCGAGGTCGGCGACGCTCACGCTCGCGCCGAAGCCGCCGGACCACTGGCTGCTGATCGTGTACGTGACCTGGCATTCGGCCGCGGCGTGCGCCGAGCCGGTGACCGCGACGGTCAGGCCCGCGGCGGCGAGGGTCGCGGCGGCGCCGACCGCGAGCCACGACCGGTGAGCGTTGGGTTTCACGGACGTCCTCCTGTCCTTGGGGAGCTTGGCCGGAGCGTACGAACGGCCGCCGGGACGGTCAAAGTATGTTTCGTACTCTTGCGGGCCCGCGCAGGCCACGCCTGTAAGTTTCACGGTTCCGGGACCGTGCCGCCCCTGCGCGGCCGCCCCGGACGCGGGCGCTGACCTGCGTCGTCCGGCGGGTCCGCCGGACGGCCGCCGCCGCCCGGGCACGCTGCGTCCTTGAGTACCGGACAGCGCGTTGGCACCTTCCCGAGCGATGCGGTGCGCGCCGGACGACGTGAGCGCCCGCGCCGGCTCCGGCCGGCTCTCCGAAGGGATGACAGCTGTGTCTCATATCAAAAGGCTTCTTCGACTGCGTGCGCTCGCGACCGCCCTGGCGCTCGCCTTCGCCGTGGCGCTCCCCGTCGCCGCGGTGCCGACCGCGCAGGCGGCGGACACCACCACGTGCTCCGGGACGGGCACGATCGCGGCCGGCGACTACATGATCCAGGCCAACGAGTGGAACTCCACCGCCCAGCAGTGCATCACCTACACCGGCGGTACCGCCTGGAACGTGTCGACCGCGAACTTCAACCTCAGCGGCGGCGCCCCGGCCACGTATCCGTCCATATTCCGGGGCTGCCACTGGGGTCTGTGCACCGGGAACAGCGGTCTGCCGATCCAGATGAGCAACCTCGGCAGCGCCACCAGTTCGTGGAGCACCACGCAGCCGGCCTCGGGCGCGTACGACGTCGCCTACGACATCTGGTTCAACTCCACGCCCACCACCAGCGGCCAGCCCGACGGCACGGAGGTGATGATCTGGATCAACAGCCGCGGCGGGGTCCAGCCGTTCGGCTCGCAGACCGGCACCAGCAACGTCGACGGCATGAACTGGAACGTGTGGACCGGCCAGCAGACCTCGTGGAAGATCATCTCCTACGTGCTGAATCCGGGCGCGACGTCGGTCAGCAACCTCGATCTCAAGGCCCTGTTCCAGGACGCGGTGGCGCGCGGCTCGATCAACCCGTCGAACTACCTGATCGACGTGGAGGCCGGCTTCGAGATCTGGCAGGGCGGCCAGGGCCTCGGCACCAACTCCTTCTCGGTCGCCACGTCGGCGAACGGCAGCGGCGGCGGCGACACGACCGCGCCGTCCACGCCGTCGAACCTCGCGGTCACCGGCACGACCAGCAACTCCGCCTCGCTGTCCTGGTCGCCGTCCACGGACAACGTCGGCGTGGCCGGATACCGCGTGTACCGCAACGGAACCCAGGTCGGCACGAGCACCGGGACCACGTACACCGACACCGGCCTCTCGGCATCGACGCAGTACACGTACACGGTCGCCGCGTACGACGCGGCCGGGAACGTCTCCGCCCAATCCTCCGGCGTGACCGCGACCACGTCTGCCTCGGGCGGCGGCGGTGGTAGCGGCGGATGCGTCGCCACGTACGCGGTGACCAGCCAGTGGGGGAGCGGGTTCACCGCCACGGTCACGGTGGCGAACAACGGTTCCGCGAGCAGCAAGGGCTGGAAGGTCGGCTGGAGCTGGGGCGGCAACCAGCAGATCGTCAACCTGTGGAACGGTACGGAGAGCCACAGCGGGCAGAGCGAGACCGTCACGAACGCGAACTTCAACGGCTCCATCGCGCCCGGCGGCAACACGTCGTTCGGCTTCCAGGCGAACTACTCCGGCACCAACGCGGCCCCGACGCTCAGCTGCTCGCTGAGCTGAGCTGAGTGCCGTAGCGCCGCGCGGCCGCCCGCTCGGGAACCGTCTCCGAGCGGGCGGCCGAGTCGTCGCGTCCGTCAGCCGAAGGAGACCCAGTAGCTGTCGACCTGGAAGTTCTGGCCCGGGTTCTCCGTGGTGATCTCCCAGCCGAACTGGACCTTGCCGAGGGTCTCGTTGGACATCCAGCCCTTGGTGTTCTGGATCCAGCGCAGGATGTCGAGGATGTTGAACGAGCCCGACGTCACGGTGCCGGTGTCGACGAACGAGAAGACGTTGTTCGAGCCGTTCCAGCCCTTGTAGACGTTGTAGGTCACGCCGTCCAGGGTCACGTAGCCGACGCTCGAGCCGAGCGGCCCGACGTTGTGCACGTCGGTCCAGACCATGATCTCGTTGGCGTTGTCCTGGGTCCAGATGTCGTACGCGGTCTCGTACGCGCCCTGGCTCGGGTCGGTGACCGTGAACCCGGACGAGACGTACGACAGGGAATTGATGCTCCGGTTCACGGTGCGGGTCACGTTCGGATAGGCCTCGACGCCGCTGGTGTAGTTCTGCTGGGACCAGACGCCCCAGTTGCCCGCCGAGTTCACCCAGAGGTCCTCGTACGTGTGGTGCGTGCCCCATTCGTCGTTGTAGACGGTGTAGGTCCCGTCGGACCAGCTGGCGTACTGGTCGGAGGAACTGTACGTGGCGGCCTGGGCGGGTCCGGCAGCCAGCAGGGCGACCGCCCCGGCGGCGAGGAGTCCCGTGGCGGATCTGAGCAGGTTGATGCGCCTCATTGCGCACATCCCTTCAAGCATGGTGTGGGTGGGTCGAAGCGCTTCGAAGATTGGCACCAGGCTTCTGGGCTGTCAAGGCTGTGGATGAGCACCCAGCGGGAGAGAGCTGCACGGCCCTGTAGTCGAAGCGCTTCGACTACAGGGCCGTTCGATTCATCGCGTCAGCTCAGGGTCCATTGCTGATTGCTGCCGCCGTTGCAGGTCCAGAGTTCGGCGAGTGCTCCGTTGGCGGTGGATGCTCCGGTGACGTCGAGGCAGAGTCCTGATTGGACGCCGGTGATGGTTCCGTTGGAGTTGATGGTCCATTGCTGGTTTGTCTGGCTGTTGCAGGACCAGATGATGACCTTGGTGCCGTTGGTGGTGCCCTTGTTGTTGGCGTCGAGGCAGAGGGTGGATCCGCCGACGGTCAGGCTGAGGGCGTTGGAGGAGGTGTGGGTCCAGGTCTGGTTCGGCTGGCCG
>DATJIF010000198.1:0-36009 GCA_035493475.1 Actinospica sp. | reverse complement strand
CCGAAAGATGGCCTCGCCGCCCGCCACTCAGCTGTCTACCTGGCGCTGTCTACCTAGCTATCGCCTATTCCTCGCTCTTCGTCGGCTTGGGCTGCACATACGGCGCCGACATCCCCCCGTTGAACGCCGCGTGCCGCCCGTTGGCGCCGGCCCCGTTCGCGCCATTCGCATGCCCATGACCGTGCAGGTGCAGATTCGGCCGACTGATCCGCACGTCGTGCCCGTTGACCTGCACGCCGTGCCCGTTCACCCGGACGCCGTGCTTGCGCACCCCGCCCATCAGCCGCTTCGTCCGACGCCGCAGCGCCGCGGCCCGTTCGCCCTCGCTGCCCTCCGCGCCGTCCCCGTCCCCGTCCGACGTGCCGCGATTCTTCACCTTCCGCGCCGCGGCCCCCGCCACCGAGGACCCCGCGCTCCCGGCCTTGTGCAGCGCGGTCGAGGCCCCGCTGCGCACCCGCGGGTCGCGCACCACCGCCGAAGCCGCCGCCGCGGACTTGTCGTAAAGACCCCGTCCGGCGCGACTGCCCGCCAACAACCCCACGGCCAGCCCCGCCGCGAACCCCAGCTTCGCGCTCACCTGCGCCTCCTCGGATCCGAGCACTAGGTACGATTTGTCCGATCTTATGAACCATCGCCCGGATACCCCGCCCGCCACCCCTCAAACCGCCCGCCCCGCCCGGCGCCCCCGCCACCTCCCCGAAACCCCCGCGCCGCACCCCGATAACCCGGTTGGCCCGCACCCCCCTGAATGCGCTAAGGTTGTTCCCGCGAGGCCGGGTGGCAAGCCAATCGGCCAAGCTGAAGTGCACCGATCCTGCATAGCTCAATTGGCAGAGCAGCCGGCTGTTAACCGGCAGGTTATAGGTTCGAGTCCTATTGCAGGAGCGCGAGAACGTCTCCGAGGCCCCGCGCCCCGGAGACGTTTTGCATCCGGCGGGTGAATTGGTTGATACCGGACAGAACCGGGCACAACCCCTCCGCCGGAGCGCCAGGGGCGGTAGCTCAGCCGGTTAGAGCAGAGGACTCATAATCCTTGGGTCGTGGGTTCGAGTCCCACCCGCCCTACCGAGGTTGGACATCCGACCAGGCTTGTGACCTGCGGATATACATGAAGTCGCCCGAATGGTTGAACCTTTCGACGCCTCGTCGGCTGCTTTTTCACCCAAATGGCGAGCGAATGGCGAGCCGGACCCTTTATCAACACTCGCCTATAGCTGTTGGTCACCTTACTGTCACGGCTTGCGTTCGGTGTGATTCGGTGTCGCCGACGGCTGCGCCGTGGTTTCGACGGGTCCGTGTCCGTCCGGTCTGTGCCGGGCGATGCCGTGCATTGCCGGATCGTGTCGGATCGTACCGGGGGGTGTCGTGGATGATGGCGTGCCGTTCTCGGCCGTCTGGTGACGGGACATGCCATCTGATGTCGGCGGGTGCCGCCCGGTGTCATCGAGTCCGCTCTCCGGGCTCCGCGCATCGGTCGTGTCGGATCGGCACTGGCCGACAGAATCCGGCATCGGGCGACACGGGGCGACACCGCGCGGCATGTCCCGGGTCCGTCCGGCACGATGCGGCACAGTCCGGACCGAGCCGGATGATCCGGGATTTGTTGCGGGCTCACGGCGGTAGGGCAGCGGCGCCGTGGCACCGAACGGCATTATCCGGACTGTGGCGACAGCCGTCGGCACCCAGCGGTACGGATTGACACCAGCCGTCACACCACTGGCCCTGCGCGCCCCACCGGGCCGCAGGCGCACCGCGCCAGATCCACGACGAGGTCGGTGAGCGTTGCATTGGTTTACTGTCGCCGCAACGGAATCCACTCCCCAGTACCTATATCCCGTATCGAGGTGGGCTGATGCTGACCGGCGTGGTTATCGCGGAGAGTCTGCGCGTCGGCGCGCAACTGCACAGCGAGGCCTTCAACATCACGCGAATCACGCGCGTCCCAGTCGCGCGCGCAGCCGATGGCCAGCCGCCGGTCTGGACGCTGCTCGAGTTCGAAGCCGATGAAGCCCAGGCAGAGGCACTCGCCGGGCACCTGGCAGCTGCTTTAGACGCAACCGGCGCCTGGTACGTCGATTTCCGTTCCGCCGACGAGTCCTTCGTCGTATTCGCAGGGAAAGTCGTCCGTTATGACCGCGGCGATGCCGATGGCCGTCGTCGAGCCGAGCACTACGCTCGCTCCATCGGCGTCCCGGACTCCCAACTCGATTGGCGCCAATAGGCACCCTGATTCCCTACAAGCTGACCGCTGGAAGGCGCCACCACTTGCGGGTCCCGCCCTGCTCAAAGCCCTGGCCGAGGCAGGTCTCCGGCGTCAAGGCGGGTGTCGAGTTCCCACAGGGCGGTCTTGTCGTCGTCATAGCGCAGAGCTGTGTGCGCGTCGTTGAAGGCGGCCCAGCGGAACTCGCTGTGCTCGTGCGAGACGACAACCTGTTCGCCGCCGCCGACCTCCATGGCGAAGTGGTGCTTGGCGACGATGTACAGGTCCTCGGGCCAGTTCGCGGCCGCCGCGAAGCATGTCCGCGGGACCCCGCTGACCATGTCGAGCTTGAACATCGGACCGGTCAGGCCCGCCTCCTCCATACTCTCCCGGAGCGCGGCCGCGGCCAGATCCTCACCGTCCTCGACCCCGCCTGCCACCACCTGCCAGCATCCGTCGTCGGCCCGGCAGAAGATCGCGTACTCGGGCCCGGAGGGTGTCATACGGTACGGGAAGACGGTGACCTGAAGGGGCTGTCGCACGTGATCTCCTCGCTCGTTATCGGCGTGGGCGCTCGCATCGGAACTGCCTGCGGTCCAGCGTTCAGATTCCATCGGCCAGTAGCTTGCCGGCTTCCGCCCGCATCGGGCCGTAGAGCGGTTCTCGCTCATCGGCCCACGTCAGCAGTTCGGCACACTTGAACAGTCGCATGACCCGGCCCGAACGCGACTCGAGATCGGCCCGGAGGCGGCCGAGGACCTGCGCGGCGAGCGCAGGGGCGGTCAGCGACCCGGCCCAGAGGCTGGCCGCGTCCAAGCCTCGCGGGGCGCGGCTTACCTCGATCCTGGTCGCGTTCGTGCAGGTCATGCATATCTTTGTGTGTGAGGCACGTGAGGCACGAAGTTTCCGGCGAGCCATAGCGTGCGGTGCCCGGCGAGGACGGCGGCCGGGCTGTGCCCAGGCAGGCGGCGCGTGCAGGAAGGTACCCGCTGGTGGGGCGGGCGCGTTGACGGTAGCGATGTCAAGGCAAGAAGGACGGTGGTGGGTCGGTCGCGAGTCCGAGTTCTTATCCGCTCGGGAACCGGCGGGAGGATGATGGCGGCAGACGGCGTGCCCGTGGTGTAGTGTGAGCGATACCGGCGGTCACATTCGCAAGGCGGCTTTCAGACGCCCGTGCACCGGTCGATCACCAGCCGGGCCTGAGGGGCCCGGATCGGCGGACCTTCTCCATCCTGGAAGCCTTCTCGGCTTTCACCGGGCGACATCGGCGGTTTCTTCCGCGGTCGCTCGCCTCTGGTGATCCGTCCGTGCATCCCGGGTCGCCGCCAGCGAAGGGAATCCTTATGGCCACAGGCACTATCAAATGGTTCAGCGTCGCGCGGAAGTACGGGTTCATCGCCCCTGACGAGGGTGGCAAGGACGTGTTCGTGCACATGACCGCGCTGGCCGCGGCCAAGATCCCGTACCTCGACGACGGCACGAGGGTCTCGTTCGACCTGGATGAGAACACGAGCAAGCTCTCCGCGGTCAACCTGGCTGTGCTGGCGATGGACTCGCCGGGAAGCGCCGCCGCCTCATAGCGGTTTCAAGCCGGTCGGCAGCACGCGTGCAGGAAGTAGAAACCTCAGTTGGTCGCCTGGGCTGGGCATACAGCGCTTTCGGTGGCCTAGCCGGTCGTGTCTCCCGCGGGCCGGGATTCGAGCACATGACGGCGTATTCGCGATCGAATGGGATGATCACCATGACCGAGCAGCTTCGCTGCACAGTGAGTATCGAGCCGGACCGTGCGGTGCTATGGGTGCGTGGGGAGGTTGATATCGCCACGGCCGATCAGTTCCGTGAGGCGGCGCTCGCCGTGGTGCGGCAGTGGAGGCGGGTCGTGTTCGACGTCGAAGGCGCGATGCTTCTCGATGCGAGCGGGCTTCGCGTGCTGGGCGCCGTCTCGTGCGAGGCGCGGCGGCTCGGACACCCCGTTCCGGGGCTGCGCGGAGTCCGACCCCTTCTTGCCAAGTCTCTGAAGGCCACTGGCTTGCTTGACTCGTTCGTCCGGGAGCCGGCCGCTCCTTTCAGCCGGATTCTCGCTCCGGCAGGCGGCCACCACTCAGCGCTTCCCGGCATCCGCGGCAACGCCGCAGCAGCCTGAGGCAGGCGCACAGGCCGGCCGCCGTATCTTCTGCGCGGGCCGGGGCGCTTGTGTCCGCTCCGCATCCGAGGGCTTATCCCGAGGGACCTAATCCTGGGGTCTCCCGCGTCATGTGAACGATGCTTGATTCTTTCTCGCCCTCCTGGCCGTTCGCGCGCCACCGGCCCGCCACGCGGCCGGGTTCTCAAGGAGGGTGCGCCCCGTGTGGGGCTGGTCGCTCGTGCCCTCGAGCCTCCGGCCATCCGTCTTCGATGGCTTGTGAGGCGTGTTACCTATGGTCAACTATGGTTTCCTGGGCACTTATCCGCCGACCCAGTGCGGGCTGGCGACGTTCTGCGCGGCGCTGCTGCGGCAGTTGCTGAATCCCATAGCCGGTGATCGCTGCGGTGTCGTGCAGGTGGTCGACGGCGCCTACCAGAGCATGCGGCACGAGCCGGGTGGGAAGGATACCGGCCACCAGCTCGGCGCGGAGCGCGCGGCCGAGGTACTCAACCGCTATGACGTCCTGATCCTCCAGCATGAATACGGCATCTACGGCGGCCTGGACGGTGAAGATGTGCTCGAGGTGCTCGAGCACGTGAAGATCCCCGTGATCGCCGTCCTGCACACGGTGCCGGCCAGCCCGACGCCGCATCAACATGTGGTGCTCCAACGCGTGATCGACGCGTCCGATGCCGTCGTCGTGCTCTCCCAGAGTGCCGCCGCCATTCTCGAGGGCGGCTATCTGATCGGCGCGAGCCGGATCAGCGTCATTCCGCACGGCGCCCCGGTGCTCGGTCATGCGCGACCGGGCCCGGCACACGGCCGTGGTGGACCGACGATCTTGACGTGGGGGCTGTTGGGGCCGGGCAAGGGAATCGAGTGGGCCATCTGCGCGCTCGGCCGGCTACGCGACCTGCATCCGGCGCCCCGGTACCTGGTGGCCGGCCAGACCCACCCGAAAGTGCTCGCCCAGCAGGGCGAGGCCTACCGCGACGCTCTGCGCCGCCGGGCACAGGCCGAGGGCGTCTCCGATCTCGTCGAGTTCGACCCGGTCTACCGCGCGGTCGGGCCGCTGATGGACATGGTGCGTCACGCGGATGTGGTGCTGCTGCCCTACGACTCGACCGAGCAGGTCACCTCCGGCGTGCTGATCGAGGCGGTAGCGGCCGGACGCCCGGTGGTCGCGACCGGGTTCCCGCACGCCCGGGAACTGCTCGGCAACGGCGCCGGCCTGGTGGTGGCGCACCGCGACCCGAAGGCGATGGCCGAGGCGGTCCGCCGGGTCCTGACCGAACCGGGCTTGGCCGAGACGATGAGCGCACGCTGCGCCGAACTGGCCCCCGGTCTGAAGTGGGCCGCCGTGGCCGATGGCTATCGGGCGCTGGCACGCACGCTGCTGGCCGCCCCCGCGGTGGTCGCGCCGTGACCGGACCCAGGACCGTGCTGCTTGACGCGGCGTTCACCCATCTCGCCCGCCTCAGCGACGACACCGGCCTGTTCGAGCACGCCTGTCACGCCACGCCGCGGCGCGAGCACGGCTACTGCGTGGACGACGTCGCCCGCGGACTGATCGTGCTGTGCCGACAACCGGGCCCCCACCACCACGCCGAGTCGTTCGACGCGATCACCGAGAGGTACCTGGCGTTCATCGCGCACGCCCAAAGCGCCGACGGGCGGTTCCACAACCGCCTCGGCTTCGATCGAGCCTGGCAGGACGAGCCGGGGCTCGGCGACTGGTGGGGCAGGGCGCTGTGGGCGCTGGGCACCGCCGCGACCCGCTCACAGCTGCCGTGGGTGCGTCAACGCGCCCACCAGGCCTTCGAATCCAGCGCTCGCCAACGCCCGCCCTGGCCGCGTGCGATGGCGTTCGCGGCACTGGGCGCCGCCGAGATCCTCACCGCCCACCCCACCGACCAGAACGCGATCGACCTGCTCGCCGACGCGGCGAAGATGATCGGCCTGCGCGAGCCCGGCTCGCCGTGGCCCTGGCCCGAGGACCGGCTCGGTTATGCCAACGCCGTCTTCCCAGAGGTGCTCATCGCCGCGGGAGAACTGCTTCTCGACGCCGACGCCGGCTACCACGGTCTCGAACTGCTCGAATGGCTGCTGGCCACCGAGAGCGGGCCCGGCCACCTGTCACCGACCGGATCCGGCGGCTGGCACCCGGGCCGGCCCCGGCCCGGCTACGACCAGCAGCCACTGGAGGCCGCGGCCCTGGCCGATGCCTGCGCGAGGGCGTTCGAAGTGAGCCGGGACGTGCGCTGGCTCGCCGGGCTCGAGCGCGCGGTCGACTGGTTCCTCGGGCGCAACGACCAGAACACTCCGCTCTACGACCTGGACAGCGGCGGCTGCTACGACGGGCTGCACCCGCAGGGCAGCAGCCTCAACAAGGGTGCCGAGTCGACACTGGCGTTGATCTCCACCCTGCAGCAGGCCCTGAGGTTCGCGAGTCACCGATGAGCACGCAACCCGCCCGGACCGCCGCGAGGGCCGCCGGAGATCTGATCACCCGTTCGCCCCTGCGCCTGGCCCCCGACCCGAGCAGGGTGATCGCGAAACTGTTCGTGCCCGGCGAGGAGGTGCCGGAGCACGACTCGCGCACCGCGCGCGTCATCGCGCGGGTGCTGGCGCTCGAGGAAGCGCAAGCCGGCGAGGCCCTGTCCGCGACCCTCGCGTCGTTCGCCGCACGCCACCGGGACCTGCGTGCCACCTTCGCGGACCACTTCGAGACCGTGGCGCACCGCATTCCTCGCGCCGCGACCCTCTCCGACGCGCGTCGCCTGCTGATCGGCTCGTACTTCACCCAGGAGTACGCGATCGAGGGCGCCGCGTTGTGCAACCCGTCCATGGTCGCCCATCCCGACCAGAACGGCCTCGGCCCAGGCGAGGCCCGGTTCGTTCTCAGCGCCCGAGCGATCGGCGAGGGCCACTTCTCCTGCATCGAGTTGCGTACCGGGGTGCTCGGGCCCGGCGGGCGGATCGATCTGGAGCAGCCCGCGCCCCACCCCTGCCTGGGCCGGGTACGCCCGCCGGCCTACGACCTGCGGCAGTTCGAGGCCATGCTGTCCGCGACCGGCGGCGACGACGAGGTCACCGCGTTCCTGCACCGGCACCTGCCCGGCCCGTTCTTGGCAGCAGAACTCGAGCGCACGCTGCAGAAGCTGCCGACGCCCCTGACCGCGCGGCAGGGAACCCACCGGACCATCGAGCGCATCCGCTGGATCACCGCGTCCACCTACGACCTCGAATTCCCAGCCGACACCGCGGTCAGCGAACGCGTCCTGTGGCCCCACGCGCCGACCGAACGCCACGGCATGGAAGATGCCCGGTTCGTCCGCTTCACCGACGACGACGGCGACTGCTCGTACTACGCGACCTACACCGCGTTCGACGGCGCCACGGTCACACCCCAGTGCCTGCACACCACCGACTTCCGCACCTTCCACGTCACCCAGCTCACCGGCTCGGCCTCGGTGAACAAGGGCATGGCGTTGTTCCCCCGGCGGATCGGCGGGACCTACCTGGCGCTCTCCCGTTGGGACCGGGAGACCACGAGCATCGCGACCTCCCCGGACAACCGGAACTGGACCATCGGCGCCGCCGTGCACACCCCGCACCGCCCCTGGGAGCTGACCCAGGTCGGCAACTGCGGATCCCCGATCGAAACCGACGCGGGATGGCTCGTACTCACCCACGGCGTCGGCCCGATGCGCACCTACACCATCGGTGCGATGCTCCTCGACCTCGACCACCCCGACCAGGTCATCGCCCACCTGCCCGAACCGCTGATCGCGGCCACCGCGCACGAGCGCGAGGGCTACGTCCCCAACGTCGTCTACTCCTGCGGCGCGATGCGCCACCACGACACCCTCGTCATCCCCTACGGCACCGCCGACACCGCCGTCTCCTTCGCCACCGTGCCCATCCCCGACCTCATCAGCCGGATGCGCCGCGCAGCGCATGCGGGTGGCCAGGAGCTCTAGCGACAGGTACGCGCGTCATTAAATCAGTGCTCTTGTAACCATATGCTGATGGTCATGCCGCCGATGCTCGATCCGCCCTGAACACGCCGTCGAATCGGACCACCTCGATGCCGACACGCGTGGGCTGCCTCACACCGTGGGGGCGGCGAGCCCGTTCGCGCGACGCCCCTGACGTACTTCCCATAGAGCCGAGGTCGGCTCGGCACGGAAAACTAGAGAGCGGAGTAGAGTGCGGATATTCTCGGCATTTCGCGCACCGACAATCGGATCGGTGTCGCCGCGGACAAGTTGCAGACACGGATCGGCCTTTGATCCGGAAACAGGGCCTGGCATGCCGAAACCCAACATCTCCCCGCCCTCCGTCGCCGAGGCGGCCGTCACCCCCGCCGACGGGGCCCGCCGTCCTTCCCACCGAGCGCAGCCTGTACGACCTGCTCACCGGGGGCCGGCGCGGACGGGCAACCGGACGCCGGTGACCACCAGGCTCACCGCCGTGGCCCTCGCCACAGTGGTATTCGGCACAGTCGTCACATACGGGTGGGGCCCGTCATCGGTACGGGCGCTGGCGATAGGCCTTCTCGTCATGCTCGCGGGAACGGCCTGCCTGGCCGGTGTGCTGGTCCGGAGCGTGCTCGGGCTGCGCCGCACGACGCGGGCCAGCCGCCCCGCGACAGCCTCCCTCGATACCGACCGGATCGGCAGCCCGATTCCCGTGGAGATGTCCACGGCCGCAGCGCTGCCAGTGCCGCGGCCCGCCGGAAACCGCCGCCAGGCGGGGTGAGAGGTAAACCATCACGCAACGACGCGAGAGGTAAGCCGGCCATGCGGAGACCGATTCGGTGTGGCGCCCCTTCCGCCCTTTCTGTTCGCCGATTTCTGGCGGGTACCGAGTCGGGCGCGGTCAACCGGGATCAGCCTGGAGCCTGTCGGCCGGCTCGGACATCGATGAGGATCTGCTCGGCCGGTGTGAGATTGTCCACGCGCACGGCCTGGGCCATGGCGGCACGTGCCGCCTGCGGGGTCGCGGACGGCGGCACGACCAGCAGCACGAAGTGGTCCCGGTCTCCCCGGCTGATCAGAACGGTGTCGTCGCCGATCGGGAAGGAGTCGATGTGGACAACTCGATCGTCGATGACCAGCCGGGTCGGAAGCCCCTCCCACCCCGCGGCGTCCAGACCGACGCGAGTAATCGGGCCGAGATGCTCGGTCAGGGCGCTCACCAGGGCAGGGAGTTCAGCGGCAATGTCACGAGACCGGGGCCACCATGCGCCGTCGAGGCTGCCCTCGCGGGACCGAGTGGTCTCCAGGCGCAACAGAGCGGTCCCCGGCCTCACGCTGTGGAAAACGGCGCTCGGCAGTTGTCCGGTGACAGCGGGAGTTACTGGGTCGGCCATGACGAGTCCGTCCCCCTTTCCCATGTGAAGAGGTTGGCGACGCTCCACCGTCTCCACACTACGCCGCAGCCGCTCGCACGGACATTTCACTGCCGCCTCACTGCCGCCGCCGAGGGTGCGGTTCAAGAACGGTCGGCGGCGAGCTCCGCCCCAGGGCCGCTCCAGGTAGACTGAAGCCGCCGAGGCAGTTCGCAGTCCGCCATCCACGGCGGCCCGTCGCCGGTGTACGGATTATTCCGGGCCTTTCTCCGCCCGGGGACAGGCTCGCATCGTGACCGCGACGAACGCTTCCCCTACTCTTCGACAAACCCTTCCGACCGCAGCCCGGCTACGGCTCAAGCCGCCGGGCAGCCACCCGGGAATGGTCAACGGCGCCTGGTGGCCGCGAACCCGCGATCTGACATGCGAACTTCCGCCACTGATCGCGGCGCTCGACCGCGCGTGGGGGCGGATCTACCACGTCACCGTGCAGGTCGGCATGTGGCCCGAGATCCCCAAGAAGGTGGTCACCGGTGATCACGTCGTACGCGTCGGCTGGTTCGACGCCGAGCAGGACCCCAACGACATCTGCCTGATCTCCCTGCGCGGCGGCGAGCGCTGGGACCTGCTCGTCATACCCCCGGAACTCGACGCGCAGGCCGCCGAGCGCCTCCTGGCCAACGCCACCACGCCAGGCATTCTGCAATCCGCGAGCGCACTGCTCGCCGCAGTCAAAGCAGATCCGACGGGGCACCGCTCGGACCCCGGGCAGATATCCGCCTGGGAATCCGAAGGCGGACCCGCGCACGACGCGGGGAGGCGAGCGACGCCGTCGATGCTCATGGGAGTCGAAGGCACGTAGCTCCCCGAGCAGCCGGGTTGCTTCATCCGTGGCTTGATCGTGAACCGGGCTGGTGTATTCGGGTGCGGCTGCGATGATCTGGCTGCAGAAGAACAGCGCCATCAACCTCCCGGTCCGGCTCTCGAGATCGGCTCGCCGGTGTTCGCGGATCTGCTTGGCCAGTGCCGGGATGGCCAGAGAGCTCGCCCAGAGCCGGGCCGGGTCCATACCTCGCGGGCAGGTACCCCAGTCCTCCCAGTCGGGAGCGCGGGCGGGGGGTTGAAGTCCTCGACCGTGGTGACCCGGCCGGTATCCGCATCCGCACGCAGATTGCCCCAGTCGACGAGCTTCTCCAGCGCGGCCGAGACGGCCTCCAACGGCACGGCCTCCACCGTCACCGTCCCGCTGTCTTCGGCCTCGTCCCGCCGCAGATCCCCGTGCACATCCTCCGGACGCAGATGCACCGTGAACCGGTCACGCGCCCGCGCGAAAACGGACAACACCCGGCCGTACAGCGGGGCGTTCGGCGCACTCAGATAGGCGAACGGCTGCGGTTCCGTCTCCGTCGTCACCCGAAGATTCTCTCAGAAGCCCCGAAACCGCCGTGCCGCCTTCACGCAGCCTCACCCGGCGCACAGGAGCGCATGCGGAATGACCGAACCGGCGGCAGCCGAATGTCACGCCTGCCATGCGCCAACGAGGTCTTCCGGCCCCCAGTGCGCAGCCAGTGGGAGGTCGTCGGTGACACCGCAGCGTGACACGGCGACCAGGGGCGTTGTCTCGTCGGCACCCGGGACGGCGAGCATGTCCCGCACCAGGCTGTCGTATTCACGGCGGCCGAAGGGCTGGGTTTCGAGCCACTTGATCGAGCCGAGGAAGTGGACCTGTTTGGCCACCGGTTCGCGGTCCACGCCGACCAGGTCGATCTCGGGGTTGTTCTGCCGGTTCCACCAGCCGCCGACCGCTTCAGTATCCGGCCAGCGCTCGCTCGGAAGCAGCCGGAGAAGGGAATCCCGGATGACCGGCTCGACGGCGCGCCCGCGCCAACTGGGCCAGGAGCGTTCGATGCGCTCGAACAGGATGTCTCCCCTGCCGCGTTCGACCAGCGGGATACCGCGCTGGAGAAAGGCGAGCCAGAAACGCAGGTACGGGTCGGCGATGCGATAGCGCTTGTTCTTGGTGTCCGCTTTGACCGACAGCGGGCTGTCGGTGGCGATGACGCGTTTGTCCAGCAGCGTGTTCAGGATCGGTGAGAGGGTTCCGGAGGCCAGCGGGCTCGCCCCGCCGGCCTCCGTGGCGATCATGGTGAAGGTCCGTTCTCCGCTGCCGACGGCTTCCAGGACGGCGCGGGAGTGCGAGGCCTCAGGGAACTCGCCCAGCAGGGACAGTTCCCCGGCCATCAGGAGTGGCGAGAGTGGATCGGCCAGTTCCCGGCGCAGATACCCGGCGAGGTCCATCCCGGGCCGCCACGCTTGAACAACCTCGGGGAAACCCCCGGTGACCAGCAGCGCGTCGATCGCTGCGGCGGCGTCAAGACCGGTCATCGCCTGCACGTCCGCGAGATGAAGTGGATTGACCGTCATCCTCGCCGCACGCCCGAAGAACGGGCGGCCGTAAGACTGCAGCGCCTCCATCACCGACAGGTCGCTGCCGACCAGGATGAGCAGCACCGGCTTGGCGCTCAGATGCCGGTCCCAGACGGTCTGGAGCGCTCCTTCGAATTCGCGGTCCTGCTCCGCCAGCCACGGGATCTCATCGAGCACAGCGATGCTCGGCATATCGTCGGGAACCGCCAAGGCCAGGGCGCGCAACGCCTGGTTCCAATCCCCGGCCGCCAGTCCGGCCACGGCCTCGGCTCCGGGCAGATCGGATCCGGCGATCGCCGCGGCGAAGTCGGCCCGCTCAGCGACCGGATTGCGACCCCGGGTCGCCTGGAACACCACATACGGCGACTGCGCCCGGTCGCAGAACTCCTGGATGAGACGAGACTTACCCACCCGTCGCCGACCGGTCACGATCACCGCCCGGCCATGACTCGCCCCCGCGCCACCCGCGATCTCCTCGACGACCCTGCCCAGCAGTTCCAGATCTGCCGCCCGACCCTTGAACTCCACCAGCAGCGCTCCCTACATAGATTGAACCTAACGTAGATTCGATCTTACATCATTGCCTTAAATCTGGCAGCCCACCCAGCCTGCGATGCAACTTCTCCCCGGCGACCGGCCACCGATCGGCGGCGTCCTCAGCGCCCTGGCCGACGGGGCCGCCCCAGCAGCGGTGGACACAGGGCGCAATGACCATGCCTGGAGTCGACACGGTTTTCAACACCACTTTGGCGTACGCGCTGTCTGGGATGCGTGCGGTTTGGGCTCGGCTCCGCGAATCGGCTGTGGAATTTGGGCACGATTCGGCAACACCGTGCGGTTCATCCGGAGCATTGCGGCAGAGTCCTTGCTCATGTCTGCTCGCCGACGCGATCATCGTGATCTGTCAGCCACCGTTGCACGTCTGCGTACCGAACTGCGCGAGCAGCGACGCGAGATCCAACGCCTGCACGTAGAGAACGAGGTCCTGCGCGAAGCCGCGGAACCGTTGATCCACCACGCTCCCGCGCGCGAGCGCTTCGCGTTCATCCACCGGCTACGCGGCCGATTCGGCATCCGCCCGCTATGCCGGATCCTGGTGATCGATCACAGCAACTACCACGCATGGGTTAGGGCGAAGGCCCGCCGCGACGAGCGCACGATCGCCGACGAGGAACTTGTCGCATGGAACCTGGAGACCCATACCGCGTACCCGGCCTACCGTACCGAGCGCGTCACCCGCGAGCTCAAACGCCAAGGTGTCGAGGTCGGCCGCCGCCGCGTAGCCCGACTGATGCGCGAGCACCGCATCGCCGGAATCACCCGCCGCAAGCGCAGAACCCTGACCAAGCCCGACGCCGCCGCGGCGGCAGTCCCGGATCTGCTGCAACGCCAATTCACCGCCCCGATGCCCGGGCTGAAGCTGACCGGCGCCATCAACTGCTTTCCAACCGGCGAAGGCTGGCTCCACCTCGCGACCGTACTGGACCTGTGCAGCAAGGAGTTGACGGGGTACGCGATCACGCCGCACATGCGCGCCGGCCTCGCGGTCGATGCGATCACGGTGGCACATCGTGCCGGCCTGGTCGCCGGAACGCTGCGGAGCGCCGCGCCGCCGAGGCTGTCGAGGTGGCACGTTCGCTCTCAAACTCGCTCCTGCTCGCATCAGCGCTGATGAGTGCCGCAAAAGTCAGCCGGATAGCCGGTCACGTCGCACAAGCCGCCGACGCGCTCAACGAGGCGATCGACCTTTTCCAGTCGCTCGGGGCCGTCGATCGCGCCGCAGAAGCCGAAGCGGAGCTGGCCCGGCTCGACGATCAGCAGTGAATCCAGCGCCGCATTCGGGAAGTCATACGCCCTCCCATGGCGGCGTGCGGAGTTCGCGGCGTTCAGGCGGCGGTCGGCACGTTGATCGCGGCGCCGGTTCGCACAGCGTCCACCACAGCCTGATGCAGTTCGCGGCTCTCCCGCTCCGACGCGCACGGAACAGGGCTGTCGGCGAGGGTGCACCAGTCGGCCGCGCCGCTGTACTGCACGGTGATGATCGCTTCCTGGCCAACCCATGTGGTGTGCACGGTCACCTCCCCCTTGAGCACGCCGCCTTCGACGGTGTGGACACCGGCGTGCCCGCTGTAAACCCCCGCCGTCGTCCACGTCGCCCAACCCATGATGATCACCTACAAGTTAGCGCCTGCGGCTCGGCCCGTGATACGCGAACCTTCCATGCAGCAACTATGGGCTGCGAACGGGTAGGCCAGGTAGGGCCGAGAGTCCCGAGAAGATCTCCCTCGCCGCGGTTCGACGTGCGGAGCGAGCGTCGGCTCGGAGGCGACCGCGTGAACTCCGGCTTCGACGCGAGGTTAGGGCCGGAACTGGGGCCGGCGGCGGCTTGGAGTTGCCGCGCCGGTCTCCGTCGTCGCCTGGTTGCTCAGTGGGAGAAGCGGACCTCGGGCAGGACGCGGGCGAGCCATTTCGGGCAGGCCCAGGCCGCGCGACCCATCAGGCGCAGCAGGACAGGCAGGAGCACGAGGCGGATCACTTCACGGCGCCTCGGCCCGGGATGCGGATGGTCAGCGATTTCACCGAGCAGCCCACCGAGCAGGGCGGACTGTATCTGGCCTGCTGGACGGACCTGGCCACGCGCGAGATCGTCGGCTGGTCGATGGCCGAGCACCACCGCGCCGAGTTCGTCGTGGACGCGCTGAAGACGGCGGTCGGCCGCGCCCGGCTCGAGCCGGGCTGCATAGCGCACTCGGACGCGCGGCTGTGTGTGCCCTGCGTTCCCTGCCTTACCGCCCTCCGCCGTGCCGTCGGAGAGTTAATCAACATCCTGCGTAATGGTGATGATCCGCGTGGAGACGCGGTGCAGGACGTCGACGAAGGGATGATCATCCGGGATCCGGGTCGACCTCACTCCTGGACGTCGAGTTCGACCGGAGGCAGGTTGCGCACCTGGTCTTTGGTGAGGTTGACCCGGACGCCGTCCGTCATGTCCTTCAGGTCGACCACCGCGCTGACCGGGATGGCCGCCCTCTTCCGACCCCAGATGTGGCCCTCGTCGAGCAGCACGTGGGTGACGTGGTGGTCGACGCGGTCCACGACGAGCCCCTGGACCCGGCCGATCGACCCGTCGGTGGCGCGGACGTGCTCGCCGCGTCGCACGTGGATATCGCCGAGGGGTGTGTCCTCGTGGGCGAGCGTGCGAGGCTCGGCCTGGCGACCGAGCCGGTAGTGCGGCCAGGTCAGCATCTGCTCCTGCCGATAGCCCCAGTGCCCGCTCGCGCCGGACAGGAAGTGCGTCTCCTGCGCGCGTTCGAGGGTCTCGAACTCGCCGAGGGAGCAGCGCAGCACGATCTCGCCGTTCGTCCGCCGATTCGCGGATTCCACGAGGCCGACGGGTACGAGGCGCGAGGGCCTCTCGCGATGGTCCGGCTTGACGACCAGGTGGGTCAGGACGGGGCCGATGGGCTCGATGACCACCCGCCGCAACTGCCCGCACACCCCGTCGCTGCACCGGACCGCGCTGCCGATGGTGAACTGCCTGGCATGAAGTGTGCTCATGGGATCCTCGCCGCTTTCCTCGCTTGGCTGTCGTTCGGTCACGAGCGGCGAAGAGGCGCGGGGGCCGGACGGATCCAGGCACGCTGAATGGTTTCATCATCTCACCGATCAACGGCAAGCGGTACCCGCGCGAGCACCTGGCAGTGATCGTGTTAAGCGCCCGTGGCGAGGGGGCCGTCTGACGGCGTGTCGGCGGTTTCGGCGCGGGCAGGCAGGTTCCCACCGCGAGGATGTCCAGCAGCCAACGCAGTCTGGCACTGGCAGCCGCCACGCGCAGCCACCCGCCTCTCTCGTCGGCGCGCATACGGGCCCTGGCCAAAACGCGGATGCCGGCGGCATCGCAGAAGCTCAACTGCGCGGTGTCGAGAACGAGGCGGTGGTGACCGGTGGCGGCGAGGTACGCGAGGCAGTCCTCGAACTGCGGGGCAGTCACGATGTCCAGTTCTCCGGAGACGGCCACCACTACGACGCCGCCGCGGTGGTACTGCTCGCCGATGGTGAACTCTGGCATGATCATCGACCTCGAATTCTCCGGGACGGGTCCGCTCGGGCGGGTCACGTGCATCGCCGGGGTCCGGGGTGACGAGATCAGACTACCTGCCGAAACGCGGTTCGGCGGCGGTTCACCGACTCTGGATACGACAGGCCCCCGAGTTCCGCACGCCAGTAGCCACAACCTGCGCCTGTCGGATCTCGCCGGGGACGTGTCCCAGGGCTCGACGACGGCGATCGGGCCCGTCCCAGGGCCCTGAATCATAGGCTGGAACACGGCCCTGAGACACGACGCCTAGGCGTGTACCGTGACCGGCTCCAGACGAGCTTGCCGGGCAGGCGATGCCGTATGCCCGTCACGCTCCCGCGCATCGAACCATCGCCGTGACCCGCCTTCGGACTCCCCGGCGCCGAGCACCTCGGGATCCTCGGACGGCCCGGCCATATGCGCGGACGCCACGGCCGGCAGGGCGCTCGCGGTCTGCGAGTCTCCCGGCGTGCCCGCCCTGACCATCAGGCGCACCGCGGATCCGGGATCGAACTCCGGGACACGACCAGCGGATCCCGGCGTCCGCCGAGGCTGATGGAGGTCAGGCAGATGTCATTCGGGTCGCGCTCGGCGTCGAACCAGCCCACACGCACGACGTGGCTGCCGGTTTGGACCTTCTTGGGGATCTCAGGCCACATACGCACATTCACCGTGGCGTTGTTGATCGTGCTCCAGCCCGCCTCCCGCTCCAGGGCCGCGATCAACGGCAGACCTTCGGGCACAAGATCGTGTTCCTTGGCCGCGTGCAACTCGCGGCGGTACGCGCGGTCAGGACGCTTCCGGAGTGCTCGCGTTCGCGAACCGCTCTTGAGGTCCGGAGAGCAACTCGGCGGCGGTGCTCGACCCGTCGGCGACCTGGCGGGCGAGATCCGAAAGGTGCAGGTTGTGGTCGCGCGCGTGGCTGCGCAGCAGGGTGAAGGCCTCGTCGACCGTGATCTGGCGGCGCTCGGCCAGTACGCCCTTGGCCTGCTCGATGCCCACCCTGCTGTTGAGCGCCTGCTGGAGTTGCGCGGCGAGCAGTTCGGACTGCCGGACGCTGCGCTGGGCCAGAATGCCGATGGTGGCCACATCCGCCAGGGCCTGGCCGGTGCGCGTGTCGGCTTCGCTCAGCGCGACCGGGCGGGAGCAGAAGAGGTTGAGCGCCCCGATCACGACGGTGCGCAGCCGCAGCGGCAGGGCGTGCACCGATACGTAACCGGCCGCTTGGGCCTCTTCGGCGAACCGCGGCCACCGGTCCTGGCTCGCCTTCAAGTCGACGTTGACGACCTGCTCGCCGGTACGGAAGGCCTCCATGCAGGGCCCCGCGTCGGCTTGCAGTTCGAACAGCTCGAGCAGGCGCGCGCTTTCGGTGGACGAGGCGCTGGCGTGCAGCTGCCCGAGGTGGTCGGCCAGCATCAGCCCGGCGGCGTCGACGTCGAGGAGCTGCACGCACCGGCCGGCCACCGTGTGCAGGAATTCGATGACGTCGAAGTCGTCGACGAGGGTGTCGGCCGCTTCGACGAACGCTTCGACCAACTGTTCTTCGCGGGTCACGCTCATGCCTCCAAGGTAAGTCCGGTACTCCGCCGACGGCAGAGAGCGCGGATGGTTTCGCGGTTTTCATCTCGCGTCACGGATCGAGTTCGTTGAAGCGCAGGCTGCGGGCGACCACGAGGGCGGCCACCTCGTTGATCGGGCGTTCCGCGGAATACGCGTAGGCGCGCAGCCGGGCCAGTGCCTCGGCCAGTCCGACTCCGAGCTGGACGCTGATCATCCCGACGGCCTGGTGTACCTCGGCTCGGTAGGTGGCGGGGGACGCCTGGTCGTGCTGCGGCGGCAGGCCGGCGGTGGGGTATTGCTGGTGCAGCATCACCAGGGTCACCGCTTCGGCCAGGGCGTATGCGTCCGCGAGGGCCTCCTCGGCCAGCGGCCCCGCCGTGGCGCGATGGGCGATGAGCGTTCCGACGCTGATCGCGCCGATACGCAGCGGCCATGCGAAGACGGCCCGGACACCGAGTGCGGCGGCCTCGGAAGCGAACGCGGGCCAGTGCGCCCGCATCGCGGTCAAGTCCGCCGCCAGCACTGGAGCGCCCGCGGCGGCGTCCGGGCCCGGACCTTCACCCAGCGTGAACTGAAGCTCCTCCAGTCTCGCGCTGACCGTCTCGCACCCCCAGGACAGCACCATGCCTGTGGACCCGGTGCCCAGCCCCGCGCACAGCCCGTCGACTCCCAGCGCTTCGGCAGCCTGGACGGCCGCGCTCTCGACCGCGCCGCGGCGCTGCGGGCCGCCGTCCAGAAGCTGCAGGACTCGGGCCATGCGATTACTCACCATGGACGGGTACCGCCTTCTCCACCGCGTCGTCCTTCTCGGCCGCGTCGTCGGATTCCGCTCCGTCGTTCGCGTCCGAGCAGCACGCCCGCACAGGGCCGATGGAGGATCGTGCAGCCTGCCGCGTTCGCGCGCGGCTCCTGGCGCTTGACCGCGGCCGCCATTGGTCCGGCAGCGCCGGCGGGTGGTCGTGAGCTGTTACTGCCATGGCCGAAGGAGCGCCGCCCCGCCTTCGGACTCCGAGGCGGTAACGCGCTCGGCGTCCCGCGACACTCCGGCCGACGGCGCCGTGCGTGCCGAGGCGGCGGCGACCAGGGAACTGGCAGTCTGCATATTGCCGGGGGACGCGGCTGTGGCCATCAGGCGGGCGGCGATCGCGGGAGCGAGTTCCGGTGGAACCACGAGCAGATCCCAGCGCCTGCGCCCGGGCACGGAGATCAGGCAGATGTCGTGCGGGTCCTGCTCGGCGTCGAACCAGCCGACACGCAGGATATGCCTGCCGGCACGCACCTTCTTGGGGATGTCGGGCCACATGTGCACCTGCACGGTGGCGTGGTAGATCTGGCCCCAACTCCGGTCCAGCGCTGAGATCAGGAGCGGCAGTTCACGGGCCAGGTCCCGCGAGCGCGGCCACCAGGCCCCGTTCACCATCCCCGGGTGCTCGCTCGGCGGTTTGAGCAGGATGCGCGCGGTGGGCTCGCGGAGGTCGACCACGTCGGCGAGATCCGCATCGTGGACGGGGATGACGGGGAGACTGACGGTCGCGGTCATGACGCGGTCCTGTCCCCGGGCCTGCCTCGGCCCGGAATTGGCGTTCGCCGGAGACGGGCGCGCCATGGCGGCGTCCTTCGAGGTGCCCTCGGTACCTCCAGGCTACGCGCATCGGCGCCGCGATGCACTGAGTTCGGCCGCGCCGGCGGGGTTTCCAGGCGCGCCCGGGCGTTGCGCCGCTGAAGTCGGGTTCCGCGCCTGTTGAAGACCGGTCGGGAGCGCCAGCATGAAGGTGCCACCCCGGACCTCGGCGGCTTGAGCATCCGTACCTGATCATCGTCGGCCTGATCGCCGAGAAACTCGTCAACGGCTACAAGTCGCACGGCGTCGTCATCACCTTGTGGTCGGAATCGCCGGAGCACTGCTCGGCGGCTGGATCGCCACCAAGCTCTTCCACATCCACAGCCTCCAAGGCTTCTTCAACCTCTCCACCTGGATCACCGCGCTGGTCGGGGCCGTGGTCCTGCTCGGCGCCATCCAACTGGTCGAAGGCAGGCGCGGCGGGCGTGTCCAGGTCCGCGGCCACAGCCGCAGCCACATTCGCCGGTGACGCGCGCTCATCAGCGGGTCCGGCGTCGCCGGTCTCCTGGGCACGGCCACCGTGGCGAGCGTGGCCCCGCTTTCGTTCAGCCGGGCGGCAGGAGGGGAGCCGCTCGGGTCAGTGGCTGCCGAGTTGGACGGCCTTGACGATCAGCAGAACGCCGGCGATCACGAGATAGCCGCGCATCGCGCTCATGCCGAGCTTTGTGCCCGATGACCAGACCACGGGCTTGAGCACGGCCACAGGTGGCACACGCCAGGTGACGCGCTCGGAGGTGTCGGCGTACGTGGGCGCGACGCCCCGTCGCCGCCGGGTGATACCCAGGACGAGTGCGCTGAGGAGCAAGGCGCCGGCCATCACTCCGCCGAGCCAGATCGCGACCAGGGGCGTGTCGATACCGGTGAACAAGGTGGTGACCACCAGGATTCCGGAGAGCACGAGCAGCACCGCGATGATCACCGCTGCCGGTACATTGAGCCAGCGGGCGTTGACCCAGCGGCCGAGCACCGCCTTGTCGTTGCACAGCAGGAGCAGGAACACGCTGGCGCTCGGCAGCAGCAGTCCGGCCAGCGCCTGCACGCTGGTGGTGATCAGGCCCAGCGGCGCGCCGGCCGTGGCGGGCGAGTTCGAGGTCGAATGCGCGCACCAGGCGAGCGTCCGCGACATCGATCATCCGGTGGCCCAGCACGTCGGCGCGCAGCAGGACCTCGCCCTCGCGCCGCTCGAACCGCCGCAGGTCCACCCGCGCGCTGGTCAGCTCCAACCGTCCGCTATCCAGGTACGTCACGTCCTCGACGGGAACGAACACCCGCCGCGCGCCGCCGACCCGCGCCACCATCCCGATCACCAGCGGGTAGCGCGCGCCGCGACGATCACGACGAGGATGGTCAGGAGCTTCATGAGGGAGCCTTTCCTTCAACCTACGTGTCGGCGTCAGAGTTCGACCGGTGACAGGTCGCGCCCCCGGCCCTCGGCGAGGCCGATCTGGAGGCCGTATGCCACGTCGATGACCGCGTCGATCGGGACGCGCCCGCTTGCGCCCCCGCACGTGGTCCGCGTCAAGCCGCACGCGAGTGACGCGGTGGCCGAAGGGGTCCACGAGGGGCCGTGGGCACCGTCCGATCGGTCCGTCCGTGGCCTGGATTCGATCGCCGCCGCGCGCCTCGAGACCGCCGACAGGTATGCGGCGATGCGTGAGCGTGCGGCCGAGCGCGATCGGCGGACAGTGGTCCCACACCGATGCGCACGTCCGGGGCGCCCCTGCGCCGGAACGGGCTGCCGGTGACGAACTGCTTCACAGAGAGAGCCGTCACCGGTCTTCGCCGCTTCCTTCGCTTGGCTGTCGTTCGGTAGCGGCGGCGAACAGGCGCGAGGTCCAGACGGGTCCAGGCACGCTGAGTGCTCTCATCCTCGCACCGATCCGCCACGGGCGATACCCATGCGGGATCCTGCGTGCCGGCGTATGCACCATCGGCGGCCCGCGCCGCTCATTCGTGGGACACTTGAACCACCCGGTGTGCCGGGAACTGCCAGGACCTCGCATTTCCTTGCCGCGCAATACCTCCAGCACGAGGATGCGAGTATCTTGACGAACTCTGTGAACTACCGGGTGCCCGGCGTCGGCACGATCCCCCGGCCCGGGGCCCCGAGCAGCAGAACGGCCACGATCGAGAACGGAAGCGGGCCTGCTGCCGTCGTACTGTGGCGTCGCCATCGAGTCCACCTTGCAAGGAAGGGCGGGCAGCGAGGCGGGTCTCGAGACCGGCATATGGTCTAGACCTCACCGGGAGCGCGGTCAGGCTGCGTGAAGGGATGTTCCGCCGCCAGTTTGCACCCGCGCCCTCGCCGGGGACAGCGCACCGGCGCTGAACAGCCCTTTCCGGCAGGGGCAGACGGCCCGCGCTCAAGGATATGAAGCGGACAAATGTGCGAGTAAGGTGAGCCGTACGGCAGTGCACGCGTCCCGGACCCGACAGGTCTGCCCGTCAAATCTTCGCGATCGGCGAGGCGTGAGGGAGCGCGGGACATGGATCACTACTTGCTCGCCGGCACCACCGGGCGGCACACCGGATGCACCCGCACCCCGACCGGCCTCCCGTACCGGCCGAATGGGTGACGGCACCATGACATCGGAGCCTTTCCGCGCCGAGGTCGGGCGGATCCTGCCGCGGCTGCGCATCGACGAACTCCTCGACGAACTACAGGGTCGGGTCGCCTCGGTGCGCTCCTCGCGCGACCAGGTGCGCAAACTGCTCGAAGCGGTGATCGCCATCGGCTCCGGACTGGATACCGAGGCCGCCCTGACGAAGATCGTGCAGGCGGCGACCAGCCTGGTCGATGCCCGCTACGGGGCGCTCGGGGTGATCGGCGCCGATCAGCGGCTGGCTCGGTTCATCACGGTCGGGATGAACCAGGAGCAGATCGCGGCGGTCGGCGCGTACCCGCAGGGGCACGGGCTGCTCGGCGAACTGATCCGGCATCCGGTGCCGCTGCGGGCCTCCGAGCTGAGCGCACACCCGCAGTCCAGCGGTTTTCCGGCGAACCACCCGCCGATGAACTCCTTCCTCGGGGTGCCGGTGAGTGTGCGCGGACGCGTCTACGGCAACCTCTATCTGACCGAGAAGGCCGGCGGCGCCGCATTCGATGCCGACGACGAGGCGGTCTTGACCGCTCTCGCGGCGGCCGCGGGGGTGGCGATCGACAACGCCCGGCTGTTCCAGGACTCCCAGCGGCTCTTCCAGGAGCTGCAGCAGCACTACACCGAGGGCCAGCGGCGCCAGGAACGGCTGGAGATCACCGGAGAGCTCGGGCGCGGACTGCTCGCGGGTGCGCGCACCGAGCAGGTCATGGCCGAGTTCGTCCAGCGGGTACGCGCCTTCGCCGAAGCCGATCTGGCCGTACTCGGAGTTCCCGACGCCGAAGAGCCCGGCCTGCTGATCATCGCGGCCGACGGGCCCGGAGCCGACGATCTGGTGGGCACCACGGTCGCGCTCGACGGCACCCTGCTCGGCCACGTGTACAAGTCCGGCGAACCCGCACTGGTCGCCGACGTGCGCCAGGACGAGCGGGCGGACCAGGCGGCCACCGTCGGCCTCGGACTGGGCCCGGCGTTCATCACCCCGCTGCGCGCGGGCGGGCAGCCACGCGGCGCACTGTCCTTGACCCGGCTCGCCGGGGCCGCGCCGTTCGACCCGCAGATCACCGAGCCCGCCATGCAGCTTGCGGTTCAGGCCACGATCGTGCTGGAACTGGCCCAGCGCCGCCGGGACGGCGAGCTGTTCGCCCTGTACGCCGACCGCGACCGGATCGGGCGCGACCTGCACGACCTGGCGATCCAGCGGCTGTTCGCCACCTCGATGTCCCTGCAGGCCGCCTACAAGATCACCAGAAATCCGGAGGTGGCACGGCGGGTGAACCAGGCGATCGGCGACCTCGACGAGACGATCAAGGTGATCCGCTCGACGATCTTCTCGTTGAGCGCGCACGAGATGGACCAGGACACCACCGGCGTGCGCGCCGCGGTGATCGAGATCTGCGAACGGGCCACCGCGGTGCTCGGCTATGCGCCCGCCGTCCGCTTCACCGGCCCGATCGACACCCTCGTCGGCGAACTGACCGCGGATCACCTCCTGGCGGTCCTGCGTGAAGCGCTGTCCAACGCCGCCCGGCACGCCCACGCCACCACCGTGGAGGTGGACCTGACGGCCGACACCACGACCTCCACCCTGACCGTCACCGACAACGGGATCGGCATCCCCGCGGGCGGGCGGCGCAGCGGACTGGCGAACCAGCGCGAACGCGCCGAACAACTCGGCGGCACCTGCACCGCGACTCCCGGACCGACCGGCGGCACCAAGCTGACCTGGACGGTGCCGGCGCTAGCGTGACGGCTCAACCGCCGCGCCGACCAGCGAAGCAGCAGTTCAGCTCGCGCCCCCATGGCAGGAGGCGGTCCATAAGCCGGTGAGCTGGCATTAAGCCGCTGAGCTGACATCACGCGGAGACTCCTCGCGTGCGATCGTCTCGCGCCGTGCTGTCTCCGAGTAGGACGGCCAGTACCTCGCCGATGGCCGGTTCCCGGCTGCCTGGTTCCGGCACGGGCAGGTGCGCCTGGATCTGGTAGCGGTTTCGGCGCCCGTCCTTCTGCTTGACGACGTAGCCGGCCGCGGCCAGGTCGGCCACGATCCCGTAGACGCCGCGCTCGGTCATGCCGAGGTCGACCGCGATCTCGCGCAGCCGCACGCCCGGGTCGCGGGCGATGCGCAGCAGCACCCGGGCGTGATTGGTCAGGAAACTCCACTTCTCCACAGTCGAAGAATACCGATTCTAGAAACCCATTGCTAGTTTTCTACTTCCAATGTAGCGTGGAACCAAGGCACCGGAAAGACCAACCGCCACCCGGCGGCCGCTTCCCGGGCCACGAAGGGGAAACCCGCGCGAGCAACGGTCGCGCCGGCCGCCCCGCCCAGGGAAGTGCGTCATGACCGACACCGTGCCACCCCCAGCCACCACCACTCCCCCGCCACCCGCCGACGGCGCCGCCGCACCACCCGCGCCCCAGGCACCCGCGCGGCGGCCGACCCACACCAGGACCAGCAGCGTACGCATCGCGCTGATCGCGGGCACGGCCCTGCTCGCCATCGTGCTGATCTTCATCTTCCAGAACACGAGCACCGTCAGCATCAGCTTCCTCGGTGCGCACCTGCACGTCTCGCTGGCGGTAGCCATGCTGCTCTCCGCGATCACAGGCGCTCTGATCATGGCCGCCGCGGGAACCGCACGAATCACCCAGCTACGGCACCACCTCCGCCGCGAACGGCGCACAACCCGCGTCGGGCAACCCTGATCGATTGCGAAGCGGCGCCGGTCTACCGGCCGGCGCCGCGGTGTCGGTCGCACGCTGAATACCCGCCCCCGCGAACTGCTGTGCCAGCACTATACGGTCACTCCCCCTCAGATCCAAGGAGACACGACCCAAGGAACCCCGACGTAGAGCTCACGCCGGGGCAGGTTCTCGCTATCCGGGAGTTTGCCCGGCACGCGTTGTTCGACGCCCGCGCGCGACTACGGTAGCTACGCGAACTGCGCGGAGAACCCCTCTGGGTTCTCAACGCCTCCGGGTTCTCGTCGTCCTCATCCAGCGGGATCGGGGCGTCGAAGGCGTCGGCGACGAAGCTCGAACCGCTCGGGAAGAGGGTGTGCACCCCGTACCCGCTGCCCGTTGTCGGCGGCGGTGCTGACCGCCTGCCCTGCGCCCTTGAGTGCCGATCAATGTCAGATCGTGCCAGCTCGCTCCAGAGACTCGGCGGCACCGGCCGACACTCGATGGCACGATTCGGCACGATCCGTACCCGCGCGGACGCACACGGACGATCACTCGCGAGAAAGCTGATGACCCAACAGGAAACCATGGCAGTTCATCAGGAATATCGCCCCTTCAGCAGCCCGCTAATGGCAGGCGCCCTTCACCCAGCGCCCGATTTGTCCCACCATAGGCGCCGGATCGATGGCGAGCGAATGGCGAGCGGGCCATCCGCGGACGATCTGACATTTCGTCGGCACGATCCGAATATGTGCGGACCGTGGCGGACTCGGGCCATCTCGGGCGGGCGGACGATCTGGCACCGGTCGGCACAGAACGGTATAGATCGACATAGAATGGCATTGATATTAGTGTACTCATAATCCTTGGGTCGTGGGTTCGAGTCCCACCCGCCCTACCGAGGTTGGACGTCCAACCGTCAGGGTTTTCATCCGTATAGCCGCAGCTCAGATGGGCTTGCGTTGCGTGACGGACGGGCCTCTTAGTCCAGATGTGAACATGTGGCTCCTCCGGCTGGCTCTCGATGATTACGGCAAACCCCGGGTGGCCCCGTGGCCGTCATCCTGTGCTTGCCGATAATGCCGTCCCTGCAGGTCAGGCTACTCGGTGATATTCGTGTACGACGCCGCCGGCCCGGTCGTGCTTTCGCATGCGGAAGGCGGCGAGATCGGTGACTTCGGATGGCAGGGGCTTGTCTGGTGCCGCGCTGGCCAGTGCCATGTGCGGCCGGTGGGTGTTGTGGTGGGTTTCGTAGTCGCGCAGAACGCGGCGCAGGTGCAGGAGGTTCCAGATGAGCGTGCGGTCGAGCAGCTCACGGCGGCAGCCTCCGATCCAGCGTTCCATGACCGCGTTCATCCGCGGCGCCCGCACCGCGCTGCGCACCGTCGTGATCCCGGCGCCGGACAGGATGTGCTCGAGCTCGGGCGGGTAGAGGATGTCGCGGTCACGGATCAGGAACTTGATCCGGCCGGCCGACTCGTCGAGATCCATCAACAGGTTCCTGGCCTGCTGGGTGACCCACGCGTGTGTGGGATGCACGGTGGCTCCCAGGATGTGGATACGGCGGGTGGCGTGCTCGATCACGGCCATTACGTAGGCCTTGGTGCCGTCGAGCAGGTCCACGGTGAAGAAGTCGCACGCGATGATCGCCTCGGCCTGGCAGCGCAGGAACACCGACCACGGCGGCCCGCTGCGGCGCGGCGCCGGGTCGATGCCGTGCTTCTTGAGGATCTCCCAGACCGTGGACGGAGCCACCGTGATGCCGAGGCCGGCAAGCTCCCCGGTGATCCGCCGGTACCCCAGTGCTCGTTGTCTCGGGCTATCCGCAAAACGAGCCGGGTGATCGTGTGATGCCTGCGAGGTCGGCCGGGCTTCTTCTCCGGGACTTCGCCGCCCAACGGCGCTTGACCGGGTCGCGGTGCCAACGCAGGATCGTCGCGGGCATAACCGGCAAGCGCAACCCGGCGTGACGCACTCGAGGTATCACCGCCAGCAGCGCCGCGAACAACGCCCGATCGGCCCAGGTCGGTTTCGGCCGAGCGGTGCTTCGACGCTCAAGCAGAGCAACCTGGTGTCACAGCAGCACGATCTCCGCGTCCTTCCACACTGAGGACATCCGCAACAGCCTCAACCACACTGGCACACGCAGGGCAAGAAGGAACACGAACCGCAGACACATGGCCGACGATCATCGTCGAGCGGTGACGAAGATCGCAACCCGAGCCCCGGAGGACCTGCATGGATGCCGTTATCGGCAACCACAGGCCCAACCCATGATGATCACCTACACGCTAGCGCCTGCGGTTCGGCCCGTGATATGCGGACCTTCCATGCAGCGACTATGAGTTGCGCGCGGGCAGACCGGGTAGGGCCGAGAGTCCCGAGAAGACCTCGCGCACCGTGGTTCGGCGCGCGGCGTCACCGCCCTCGCTGAGGCGACCGCGCGATCCCCGTTCTCGCCTGGTTGCTCAGTGGGCGAAGCGGATGTCGGGCAGGATGCGGGCGAGCCATCGCGGGCAGGACCATGCCGCGCGGCCCATCAGGCGCAGCAGCACAGGCAGGAGCACGAGACGGATCAGGGCGGCGTCGAGGAAGACGGCGACGCCGAGGATGACGCCCATCTCCTTGGGCGGCAAGGGTCCTGACAGCGCGAAGGTGAAGAAGACCGCGACCATCACCGCCGCCGCCGCGAACACGACGCGTCCGGAGTGGCGTAGCGCGCCGACGACGGCCGCACGAGGGTCGCCGGTCAGTTCGTAGTGCTCCTTGGCGGCGGCGAGCAGGAAGACGGTGTAGTCCATCGCGATCGCGAAGATCATCGCGAAGAAGAACACCGGCGCCCAGCCGTCCAGGAAGCCCTGCGGGGTGAATCCGAGCAGGCTCGCACCGTGCCCGTCCTGGAAGATCAGACGGCTGACTCCGAACGCGGCGCCGGTCGAGAGCAGGCTGGCGAGGGTTCCGGCGAGGGCGGCGAGCGGCGCGCGCAGTGCGGCCAGGAGAAGCAGGAACCCGAGGGACATGACGACGCCGATCACGAGCGGGGTCTTGGCTGTCAGGGCGGACTGCAGGTCGAGGTTCTCCACCGCCGCTCCCCCGACCATCGCGTGCGCGGGAAGGTCGGCGCGGAGCCGGTCGACGGTCGCGCCGAGCGCGGGGTTCGACGGATCGACGGTGGGCACGGCCTGGATCAGGCTCCAGCCGGAGCCGTCCGCCGCGGACTGCGCGGGGGTGACGGCGGCGATGCCCGCGGTGTGCTCGGCGACGGCGGCCGCGGCGGTGGCCTCGTTCGTCGGCGCGAGGATCTGCAGTGTGCCGGGCGTGCCGGGTCCGAACGCCTGCTGGACGAGAGTGTATCCGGCGCGGGAGGAGGAGTCGGGCGGCACGACGGTGATCGAGGGCATCGCGGTGCGCAGGCCGAGCACCGGGGAGGCGAGGGCGATGAGGATCACCAGCGCGGGCAGGCCGTAGCGCAGCGGGGTGCGCCACAGCCGCTCGCCCCATGCGGCGAAGATCCGGCTGCCGCCCGCCTCTTCCCGTTCCTGCCGGTCGGCGCGCACCCACGGCAGCCGGCCCTTGTCGACGCGGGCGCCGAGGCGGCCGAGCACGGCGGGCAGCAGGGTGAGCGTGGCGGCGAGGACGAAGACGACGGCGAGCATGATCCCGCCCGACATCGAGCGGAAGGCCGGGACCGGTACCAGCATCACCGCGGACAGGCTCACCAGCACCGTGGCGCCGGACAGGGCGACGGCCTTGCCCGCGGTGTCCATGGTCTCACTCACCGCCCGATGCGGGTCGTGATGCCGGGCGAGCGCGGAGCGGAAGCGCACGACGAGGAAGAGCGCGTAGTCGATGCCGAGGGCGAGCGCGAACATCATCGCGAAGTTCATCGCCCAGATGGAGACCGGCGTCAGGTGGTCGAGCAGCACGAGCGCGCCCGCGGATGCGGCCAGGCCGGACACGGTCAGCAGCAGCGGCAGCCCGGCCGCGACCAGGGATCCGAAGGCCAGCACCAGGATCGCGAGCGTCACCGGCCAGGACATGATCTCGGAGTGCAGCATCGCGCTGTGGTTCGCGGCGTTGAAGTCGCTCCACAGCACCGAGGAGCCGGTGGCCTGCACGGTGATGCCGTCGCCGGACAGCGCGTGCAGCGGGCCCTTGAGCGCCTCGGCGGCCGTGACCATCCCGTTCGCGTCCGACCTGGCGCCGGCCAGCAGGATCTCGGAGTGCCCGTCGGCGCTGACGGTCAGGCCGGCCCTCGGCTGGATCACCTCGGCCACCGCCGGGTTCGCCCGGAGCAAGCCGGTCGCCCTGGCGAGCACGGCGCGCACCGCGGGGTCGGTGACCGGCCGGTCGGAGTGCACGACGACCTGGATCGCGCTGGCTCCGGTCCCGCCGAAATGCCGGTCGACCAGATCGCGCACCTGCACGGACTGCGAACCGGACGCCTGCCATCCGGCGCCCGCCAGCGCGCTGGTGGCCTGCGGCGCCAGCGCGCCGAGCCCGGCGACCAGCACCAGCCACAGCAGCACGGTGACCCGGAACCGGCGGGCCGCGGCCAGCCCGACCCGCCCCAGCAGCCCGGGCGGAGGTTCCTGCTCCCGCTCGATCCCGAGCTGGTCGTTGACACCCGCGACCGTCATGCCGTACTCCTCGTCTATCGAGAGATATACCCCCAGGGGTATGAACGAGGCGATCTTAAACCGACACACGGGGGGTCGCGCAAATACCCCTCGGGGTATAGTGGGGGTAAAGACGCAGGAGAGGAAACGCCGATGCAGATCGAGACCGAGACCGTCGACCAGGTCACCAAGCGGCTGCGCCGCGCCGAGGGCCAGATCCGCGGCGTGATCGCCATGCTCGAATCCGGCCGCGACTGCGCCGAGGTGGTCACCCAGCTCGCCGCGGTCTCCAAGGCGCTGGACCGGGCCGGGTTCGCGGTGATCGCCAGCGGGCTCCAGCAGTGCCTGGACTCCGATGACCCCGCCGAGCGCACCGAGAGCGTCGCGAAGATGGAGAAGCTCTTCCTCTCCCTCGCCTGACCACTCCTCCGCCCCGACTCGTGAAAGGCGCCCGCCATGTCCTACGGAACCGCGATCACCCTGGACCGCCCCTACGCGAACGTCGTCGAACAGGTGCGCGCCGCACTCAAGGAGCAGGGCTTCGGCGTGCTCACCGAGATCGACGTGCAGGCCACGATGCGCGAGAAGCTCGGGGAGCAGATGGAGCCCTACGTCATCCTCGGCGCATGCAACCCGCCGCTCGCCCACCGCGCCCTTTCCGCCGACCCGTCGATCGGGCTGCTGCTACCGTGCAACGTCGTGGTGCGCGCACACGAGGGCCACACGATCGTCGAGGCCCTCGACCCGAACGTCATGGTCGAGGTCACGGGCGACGCAAGCCTCTCACTCGTCGCCGCCGAGGCCTCCAAGAGGCTCAACGCCGCCCTCGACGCCGTCGCGAACGAACAGGCGTAGCAAGGCCATGACACCTGGCCGCCGCACGGACGGACGGACGGCGGCAAGCGGCGGCGGCGAGCGGACTGGACGTCTCCGCGGGAATGCTCGCCCGGGCGGCGACGCGCACCCACGGCCGGCGCGCGGCGCTGATCACCGCGGATCACCGCGGACGCCGCGCGGCCACCGTTCACCGCCGCGTCGATCGACACCGCGGTCTCCACGCCGACGCTCTGCACGGTGCCCGACCCGCTCACCGAACACTCCACCTCGCCCTGGCGCGTGATCGCCGCATTTCAACGCCTCATCGAACGCTGGACCGCACCCAGCTTCGGCGAACACCTCACCCGGCAGCCGGAAGCGCTCGCCGCACAGGCCGGATTCACGATCGTGCACGCCGCGAAACCGTGACGCATCATACACCGGGGGGTATATGAGCTGGCTTGACGAGCACCCGCCCCAGTCGGTTACCGTGGAGGGCAGATACCCCCCGGGGTATATTGATCCACGGTGAGGAGACCACTGGAATGCAGGAAATAGATCCGGACGCCTTCGCCGCGGCGCATTCGGCCGGCGCCTACGTCATCGATGTGCGCGAGGCCGAGGAGTACGTGGCCGGGCATGTTCCCGGCGCCCGGTTTGCGCCGCTGTTCCACCTCGCCTCGGCAGTGCCGCAGCTGCCGAGCACGGAGCCCGTCTACGTGATCTGCGCTTCGGGCAACCGCAGCAAGGCCGCGGCCGGAATGCTGCGCCGCGCGGGGGTCGACGCCTACTCGGTCGCGGGCGGCACCGCGGCCTGGGCGCGGGCGGGCCGGCCCCTGGTGCCCGGCATGCGGGAACGCTGAGCGACCGTCCCCGGAAGGACTGGAATCATGGTTCTGATCTCCTCGATCGACACCCCGACGCTGGGCGATCGCAGCTATCTGGCGCATGACGGCCGGGTCGCGCTGGTGGTGGACCCGCAGCGCGACATCGACCGGGTGCTCAAGCTCGCCGCCGACGAGGGCGTGCGCATCACGCACGTGTTCGAGACGCACATCCACAACGACTACGTCACCGGCGGGTTCGCGCTCGCCGCGGCCACCGGCGCCGCCTACCACGTCAACGCCGAGGACCCGGTGGACTTCGCGCACACCCCGGTCGGCGACGGCGACCTCGTCCCGGTCGGCGACCGGATGCGTATCAGGGTACTGGCCACGCCGGGCCACACGTTCACGCACCTGTCGTATCTTCTCGAAGAGCACGGGGACTCAGGTTGGAACCCCGTCGGGGTCTTCACCGGCGGGTCGCTGCTCTACGGCGCGGTGGGCCGCCCCGATCTGCTCGGCCCGGAGCACACCGACGCGCTCGCCCGGCACCAGCACGCCTCCGCCCAGCGCCTGACCCGCCTCGCGGACGAGACGCTGGTCCTGCCCACGCACGGCTTCGGTAGCTTCTGCTCCGCGAGCCAGAGCACCGCCGAGGCCTCGACGATCGGCGTCGAGAAGGCCTCGAACCCCGCCGTCACCCTCGGCTTGGCCGAGTTCGTCGAAACCCTGCTGGCCGGACTGGATGCCTGGCCCGCCTACTACGCGCGGATGGCCCCGGCCAACCTCGCCGGACCCGCCGCCGGCATGCTCGACGCGCCGCGCCGGGCCGACGCCGCCGAGATCCGCGCGAGCCTGGACGACGGCGACTGGGTCGTGGACCTGCGCAACCGCGTCGCGTTCGCCGCCGAGCACGTGGTCGGCAGCGTGAACATCGGCCTCGACGGCTCCTTCGCCACCTACCTCGGCTGGGTGATTCCCGCCGACGCGAACATCACCCTGCTCGGCGAGACACCCGAACAGATCCTCGAAGCCCGCCGCGAACTGACCCGCATCGGCGTCGAACCGGCGGCGCACGCCACAGGCTCCGTCGCGGACTGGACCGGTGAGCGGGCCCCGGGGTCCTATCCGCGCGCCGGATTCGCAGAGCTCGCACACGTACGCCACCACCGACCGGTCACCATCCTGGACGTGCGCCGCAGACTCGAACACGCCGAAGCACACCTGCCCGACGCGCTGTGGATTCCGCTGCACGAGCTGCTCACGCGGATCGACGAGGTCCCGGACGGTGAGATATGGGTGCAGTGCGCCGCCGGATACCGCGCATCCATCGCCGCCTCGCTGCTCGCCGCCCGCGGACGCACCGTCGTGCACGTCGACGACGACTTCGACGCCGCGCTGCGTGCCGGAGCGATATCCGCGGCCGTTCCGGAGCCAGTCGGATGATCACGGCCGCAGCGCTCGCCGTCGGGCTCGTGATCGGCCTGAGCCTCGGCGCGCTCGGCGGCGGCGGATCGATCCTCACCGTCCCCGCCCTGGTCTACCTGCTCGGCGAACCGGCCCGGGCCGCGACGACCGAGAGCCTGGTCATCGTCGCGGTCACCGCGATCGCCGCGACCATCACGCACGCGCGGACCGGGCACGTGCGCTGGGGTCCGGGGCTCGCCTTCGGCGCGGCAGGACTCGCCGCCTCCTACGCGGGCACCGCCGCCAACACCCGCGTCGACCCGCAGGCGCTGCTCCTCGCCTTCGCCGCGCTGATGCTGATCGCCGCCGCCGCGATGCTCAGGCGCGGCGGCTCCACCCGCACGAGTGAGCGCATTCACCGTGCACGGACTCCCCAGGCATCGACCACGCGTGTGCCGTCGAGCAGCACCACCGCGGTGCTCACGGTCGCGCCCGCGCGACCCGTCGCCGATCAGTCCGCGGCACGCATCTCGACCTCGGGCTTCATCAAGATCCTTACCGCGGGCTCGATGGTCGGGTTCGTCACCGGCTTCCTCGGCGTCGGCGGCGGCTTCGTCATCGTGCCGGTCCTCGTGATGGTGCTCGGATACACGATGGCGGACGCCGTGGGCACCTCACTGCTGGTGATAGCCGTCAACGCCGCCGCGGCGCTGCTCGCCCGGACCGGGCACATCCAGCTTCACTGGATGCTGCTCGCACCGTTCATCGCCGCCGCGCTCGCAGGCTCGCTCGCGGGCCGGCACGTGGCCGACCGTCTGCCCGCTGAGACCCTGAAGAAGGCGTTCGCCATACTGCTGGTGCTCGTCGCGGGTTACGTCGCCGTCCGCGCAGGCCTCGCCATCGCCTGACGACGCGGAAATCCCCCCAACACAGAAAGAGAACGACCATGTGCCAACGCGCCACCTGCAAGACCTGCGGCAAGGCCACCTACCGCGGCTGTGGCAACCACGTCGAACAGGTCCTCTCCGGCGTGCCTCGCTCCCAGCGCTGCCAGTGCGGCCCCGGGACCCGCAACACCGGCGGCGGACTGCTCGCACGGCTGCTCGGAAACCGCAACGCCTGAGTGCACCTAGGCTCGGCCGCGGCGACGCGCGGGTCACTCGTCGTGGCCGCCCTCGGGTTCGCAGTAGTCGACCTCGTCGGTGGAGTGGAAGGGGCCGCGTACGACGCGGCGCACGAAGGCGCCTCCCTCGGAGATCTCCTCGGCGGAGACGTCGAAGACGAACTGCTCCATCGCGCTCAGACGCTGTCCGGCGATGCTCACCGGTCTGCGCACCTCGTAGACGGCGCTCCACGGGCAGCAGTAGTAGTGGCCCAGGATCTTGCCGCCGCGGGTCCGGGTGGCGATGTCCCCGGCCGCGAGCGCGGCGTCGATCTCCGCCTGGATGGTGAGCGTGGCCGCGGGATCCGGGTCGTAGGCCCACAGCAGGTCGACGGTCCGCACGGCTCGCGCATCGGCCTGCCAGCGGGCGCGGCTGACCGGGTCGGTCAGGCACCACGGGTTGAACGAGGGACCGCCGGGCAGGCTCATCGGATCGGCGAGCACCGCGCGCTGCCCGTGGGTCGGCTGTTCGCCGAGGCGGGGATCCGCCGCGATCTGCCCGAGCACGAACCAGATCTCCAGCGCCCGGTGCAGCTTCTCCTCGATCGCCTCGTGCAACTGCCGGCTCGCGCCGGGCCGCATCAAGCCCTCGGCATAGCGCCCGGCGGTGTCCGCTTCGGCCCAGAGCCGACGCAACAGCGGCAGGCGCTTGGCCGCGCCCGGATCGCGTTCGGCGTCGGCGAGGGCGGCCTCGGCGAACCCGGCCATCCGCCGTCCGGCCGCGACCATCGCCGCCAGGTGCTCCGGCGGGCACGGCTCGGCCTTCACCCAGGCGGGCAGGTGCGCAGGCAGCGCGGTCTCAGCGGCGAGATCCACGCCGGGATCCGCGTCGGCGCGGCGGGCCTGGGCAAGCCAGGGCTCGACGATGTGGAACAGCCGTCCGGCCTGCTCCGCGGTGACCGGCGGCACGAAACCGGCGGTCTTCGGGTGCGCGGCGTAATCGGCGTCCAGCAGCGCCTCGGCGACCACCTGCGGGACCAGCGCGTTCCACACGGCCACCCGTCGACTGCGCTCGCCGACCGGCACGTCGCCGAACTGCTGCTTGCGGACGGCGTCGACCTCGGCGAGTTCCTGGAACACCGCCGCGCCCGCCGCGCGGTAGGACTCCAGCGTGGCCGAGCTCACCTCGCCGTGCAGTGCCGCGACGACCCGGGCGACCAGGTTCGGATGATCTGCGCTCATGGTGCGTTCCCCTCCCTGACGCGCACCGCGCTCCATCGACGACGCGCACGGCTGCATCGTAAACCCGTTGTGTGCGGGGCGGAGGGCGGGGATCCGGGCGCGGGCATTCGCGCTCAGATGACCGTGACCGGACCGATGGTAGTCGGGGTCGACGGCTCGAACAGCAGCCTGCGCGCGCCGCCGCAGTCGAGTAGGCACAGCGGTGTGAGCATCAGTTGACCAGGGCGTCGAGGGTGACGAAACCGTAGCCACGGGCCTTCACGGCCTTGATGATCCGGTCAAGGGTGTCGGCGTCGAGGGTGGAGTGGTCGGTGGGGTTGGAGCCGCAGTGCATCAGCACGATCTCGCCAGGTTGCAGGCCGCTGATTGCGCGGTCGTAAACGGTCTGGGCGGTGATGCCGCCGCTGATGCCCTTCCAGCCGAGGGTGTCGACGCTCCAGCGCACCGGGACATATCCGCCCGCGTTGACGGCGCGGATCGCGGCGGCGTTGCGAGCGCCGAGGGGGAAGCGGAACAGCGGTCGCGGGTCGGCGCCGGTGACCGCTTGAATCGCCTGGCGTGCCCGGGTCAGTTCGCTGCTGATCTGGGTCGCGGTCAGGGTGGTGAAGTCCGGGTGGTCCAAGGAGTGGTTGCCGACGCGTTCGGAGGCCGCGATCTGCCGTGCGGCGGTGGGGAATTCGTTCACGAAGTCGCCGGTGAGGAAGAACGTGGCCGGTACGCCCTCGGCGTGCAGGGTGGCCAGGATGGTGTTCACGGCGTCGGCGTTGGCACCGGCGTCGAAGGTGAGCGCGACGATGTGGCGGGTGGTTGGGATGCGTTCCCAGTCGGTTCCGGCCAGCCGCGCGGGGATCGCGGTGATCGCGGGTGAGGATGGCGCCGGGGTGGGGCGTGATGTCGGAGAGGGCGGCACGGTGGACGGGGCGGGCCGCGCGGTACCGGGCTGCGTGCCGGACACCGTCGGGGGCGCGGTGCCCTGACCGCCGGTGGCGATGGGCGTGGCCGTGGTAGGGAATGCCACGGGACGGCTCGTGCCGCATCCCGCGAGCAGGGCCAGGGCCAGGGCCGACGCGGACGCGAGTGCGAGCCGTCGCAGGCTTGCGGAGGTGGATCTGGACATCACCGGCACCGCCTGGATTTCGCACTTCGCCTCTGCTGCGATTGTCTGCTCGGATCCTGGTCCGCCGCATCGGGCCATAGGTCACCGATCCTCCGGGGAGCGGGAGCGGATGCGTTGGTCGAGTTTGAGGGCGGGATAGCCGAGGGTTGAGGCGGCGCAGACGACGAGTAGTTCGAGTGCTGTCAGCGGGTGGGTGCCGAGCAGGTCGCGGAGGGGTGCGAGGTAGAGGCCGG
>DATJIF010000197.1:0-9101 GCA_035493475.1 Actinospica sp. | reverse complement strand
GTGTCGGTCAGGTCCTTCCAGGTGCCGGCCACGCCGGGGACCTTGGCCTGGCCGCCGAGCTGGCCCTCCGTACCGACCTCGCGGGCGACTCGGGTCACCTCGTCGGCGAACGCGGACAGCTGGTCCACCATCGCGTTGATGGTGTTCTTGAGCTCCAGGACCTCGCCGCGCGCGTCCACGTCGATCTTCTCGGACAGGTCGCCGCGCGCGACCGCGATGGCCACCTGGGCGATGCCGCGCACCTGGGTCGTCAGGTTGGAGGCCATGACGTTGACGGTGTCGGTCAGGTCCTTCCAGATGCCGGCGACGCCGCGCACGTGCGCCTGGCCGCCGAGCTGGCCGTCGGTGCCGACTTCTCGCGCGACTCGGGTCACCTCGTCGGCGAACGCGGACAGCTGGTCCACCATCGTGTTGACGGTGTCCTTCAGCTGCAGGATCTCGCCGCGCGCGTCGACGGTGATCTTCTGCGACAGGTCGCCCTGCGCCACCGCGGTCGTGACCAGCGCGATGTTACGCACCTGGCTGGTCAGGTTCGACGCCATCGAGTTCACCGAGTACGTGAGCTCTTCCCAGACCCCTGCGACGCCCGGCACGGTCGCCTGGCCGCCGAGCTGGCCCTCCGTACCGACTTCTCGCGCGACTCGGGTCACCTCGTCGGCGAACGCGGACAGCTGATCGACCATCGCGTTGACGGTCTTCTTCAGCTCCAGGACCTCGCCGGACGCGTCGACCTCGATCTTCTTGGACAGGTCGCCCTGCGCCACCGCGGTCGTGACCAGCGCGATGTTACGCACCTGGCTGGTCAGGTTCGACGCCATCGAGTTGACGGAGTTCGTCAGGTCCTTCCACGTGCCGCCCACGCCCGGAACCCAGGCCTGGCCGCCGAGCCGGCCCTCGGTGCCGACCTCGCGGGCGACTCGGGTCACCTCGTCGGCGAAGGTGGACAGCTGGTCCACCATCGAGTTGATGGTCTCCTTGAGGTCGAGCATCTCGCCCGCCACCTCGACCGTGATCTTCTGCGACAGGTCGCCCTCGGCCACCGCCGTGGTGACGCCGGCTATGTCGCGCACCTGGGCGGTCAGGTTCAGCGCGGCCGAGTTCACCGAGTCGGTCAGGTCGCGCCAGATGCCGTCGGCGCCGGGCACCTGGGCCTGCCCGCCGAGCCGGCCCTCGGTGCCGAGCTCGCGGGTGACCCGGATCACCTCGGACGCGAAGCCGGAGAGCTGGTCCACCATCGAGTTGATCGTCGACTTCAGTTCGTCCATGACGCCGGCCGCGGGGCCCTCGACCTTGCGGGACAGGTCGCCGCCCGCCACCGCCGTCGTCACCCGCAGCAGCTCGTGCACCTGCGCGCCGAGCCGGGCCCAGGTCTGCTCCATCGAGCCGATCAGCGTGGACCACTCGCCCGGGAACTGCCCGGCGCGCGGCCCCTCGGACGGCGACGCGCCCGGGCGTCCGGCGAACTGGCCGGGCCCGACCTCCTCACCGGCCACCTGCCGGGTCATCCACTCGATCGCCTCGTGCAGCTGCCGCTGCTGGATGGTGAGGCGATTCACACCGCGCACGTGCCGCAACACGTCCCCGCGCAGCGTGCGGCCGTCCACCTGGGTCTCCACCGGCACGGCCGCCGCCTCGCGCAGCTTGCCCTCCGCGAGCAGCTCCACGACCTGGCTGGTCTCCTGTATCGGCAGCACCAGGTTGTCCAGCATGCCGTTGACCGACTCGACGGTGCGCTGCCAGGAGCCGCCGCCGGGCCCGGGCGCCATCCGCGCGCCGAGCCGGCCGTCGCGGCCGACCGCCTTCGCCACCCGGCCGAGCTCGGCGTGCAGCGCCTGCTCGCGGTCCACGATCTCGTTGAGCACGGCCGCGATCTGCGCGATCGGCGAGCCGGGGCGCACGTCGAGCCGCCGACGCAGATCGCCGTCCCGCACGGAGCGCAGGGTGCGCAGCGCCTCGGCCAGTTCGGCCGCCGTCGCCTCGTCCACCGCCGCTTCTGCCATGCTCGTCGCGCGCTGCGTCATCGGCACTCCTCAATTCGCCCTGAGTGGTGGTCGGGCGACGTGTCGTTCCCCGCGTTCCGCGGCGGCGCTCGAGCCGCGGTGTAACGCGTCCGTCCTCGTATCGTATGCCGTCCGCCGACGCCGTTGTCCGGATTAGATCCGAAATACAGCGCGCGTATTCGTTCTAGACTGCACGTCGTGAGCCAGTCCCGCGCCGCCCAGTTCGCCGCCGCGCCCGAGGCGGCCAACCGGGCGCGCCACTTCGTCCGGCAAACCCTGACGGATTGGGGCAAGTCCGGCAATCTCGGACTGGAAACGGTGCTGGACGACGCCCTGCTGCTCACCAGCGAGCTCGTGACGAACGCGGTCGTGCACGCGGGGACCGCCGCCTCGGTGCAGTGCGAGCTGCGCTCCGGGGCCGACGGCGGGCCCGCCGGAGTCCGGGTCGAGGTGGCCGACCGGCATCCGAGCAAGCCCCTGCCCGCCCTGAACGGCCCGGAAACCATGCGCGCCTCCGTCGAACCGGGCGAATCGGAGCACGGCTACGGGCTGTATCTGATCACCTACCTCGCGGACGCCTGGGGCGTGCAGTATTCGCGGGGCGCGAAGCAGGTCTGGTTCGAGCTGCGGCTGCCCGGCGGCGCTCCCGGCGCGGCCGACGTGCTGCCCCCGGTGCCCGCCGCCGAGGCCGCGGACGACCTGCCGCAGTGGGATCCGCACAGCATCGAGGAGCTCGACGAGCACCTGCGCGGGGTGGCCGAGCACATCCGGAACCTGTTCGACATGGACTCCGCGGCGATCCTGCTGGCCCAGGAGGACGCCCCCGGCACGCTCCGGCTGCGCGCCACCGCCGGGCTGCCTGCCGGATCTTTACCTCCGGTCACACAGTCGCCGAGCGCGGTGAGCCGGATCGACCTCTCGGCGTTCCCGGCCGTCTACCCGGACCTCGCGGGCCCGGGCAACCACTCCAGCGCGCTGCTCGCGGCGCTCGCCGAGCTCGGGCTGCGCTCGCTGGCCACCGCCCCGCTGATCGTCGGCGGCCGCACCAGCGGGCTGATCGCCGTCGCGGACCACGCCCCGGGCCGGTTCAGCGAGCCGGACGCGCTGCGGCTGGCCGCGGAGGCCGAGCGGATCGCGCTGACCGTGGAGACCGCGCGGCTGGCCGAGGCCGGGCAGAGCCGCCGGGCCGCGCTGTCCTTCCTGGCCGAGGCGGGCGAGCTGCTCGCCGGGTCGCTGGATCCGGAGCGCACGCTGGCGCTCGCCGCGCAGCTGCTGGTGCCCTCGCTGGCCCGCTGGTGCGCGATCTACCGCAACGACGAGTTCGGGCGCGCCAAGACCGCGCTGGTCTGGCACGCCGACGAGGAGCTGCACGACGCGCTGGCCGAGGCCGTCAAGGCGTCCGGGGAGCCGGATCCGGGGACCGACGCGGCGCTGTGGCCCGTCACCGAGTCCGTGCCGCTGCGCCCCGGCGAGCTGATGGTGCTGCCGTTGGAGGCGCGCGGACGGCCGCTCGGCACGATAGCGCTGGCCACGGAGCCGGGCGCCGGTTTCGCCCGGGACGCCGCGGACCTGGCCTGGGACCTGGCCCGGCGGATCTCGGTGACCTACGACGCCGCGCTGTCCTACGCCGAGCTGCGGCGCACCGCGAACCTGCTGCAGGCCTCGCTGCTGCCGCCGGAGATCCCGCACGTGGCGAACGCCGACATCGCTGTCTTCTACCACCCGGCCGGGCAGGACGGGGCGAGCGCGGACCGGGCGTACGACACGCTGGTCGGCGGCGACTTCTACGACGTGTTCGAGATCCGGCAGGGCTGCTGGGGCCTGGCGATCGGCGACGTGTGCGGCACCGGGCCGCAGGCGGCCGCGGTGACCGGCCTGGCCCGGCACGCGCTGCGGCTGCTGGCCCGGGAGGGGCTGCGGCCCTCGACCGTGCTGCACCGGCTGAACCAGGCGATCCTGGACGAGGGCGAGCGCGGCCGCTTCCTGACCCTGGTCTACGCCGAGGCGGAGCCGCAGCCGGACGGCTCGCTCAGCCTCGCGCTGATCTGCGCCGGGCATCCGCCGCCGCTGATCCTGCGGGCGAACGGGCACGTGGAGACCGCGGCCTCGTCGCAGCCCCTGCTCGGAGTAATCGATGGCGACCCGGGCTTCCACATCGATACCGTCGTGCTGCGGCCGGGCGACGCGCTGCTCGGGTTCACCGACGGGGCGTCGGAGCGCCGCCGCGGCGAGGACATGCTGGGCGACGAGGGCCTGGCGCGGATGCTCGCCGACTGCAAGGCGTTGTCCGCGGCCGGGATCACCGCGCGCATCCAGCGCGGTGTGGAGCAGTTCGGCGAGGGGCCGCTGAGCGACGACATGGCGCTGCTGGCCCTGAAGGCGGCGCCGCCGAGGTAGCGACCGAGGGAGAGAACGCGGTGCCGATTCCGGAGCGTCCGTCCGTGGACGGACTGGACGAGAAGTGGTCGAAGGTCTGGGCGGATGCCGGGACGTACCGCTTCGTAGCCCCGGAGTCGCGCGAGCGGGTCTACTCGATCGACACCCCGCCGCCCACGGTCTCGGGTTCGCTGCACGTGGGCCACGTGTTCTCCTACACGCACACGGATCTGATCGCGCGCTACCAGCGGATGCGCGGCCGGCACGTGTTCTATCCGATGGGCTGGGACGACAACGGCCTGCCCACCGAGCGCCGCGTGCAGAACCACTTCGGCGTGCGCTGCGAGCCCTCGCTGCCGTACGAGCCGGATCTCAGGCTCACCGACGAGCCGCAGGCCGTGTCCCGGCGCAACTTCATCGAACTCTGCGAAACGCTGACCGCGGAGGACGAGCGCGCCTTCGAGCACCTGTGGCGGCGGCTCGGGCTCTCGGTGGACTGGTCGCGCACGTACACGACGATCGGCGCGCGGGCCCGGAAGGTTGCGCAGACCGGCTTCCTGCGGCTGCTGGCCAAGGGCGAGGTGTACCAGTCCGAGGCGCCGACCATGTGGGACGTGGACTTCCAGACGGCCGTGTCGAACGCGGAGATGGAGGACCGCGAGCGGGATTCGGCGTATCACCGGCTGCGCTTCACCGTGGGCGACACTCCGGTGTTCATCGAGACGACGCGCCCCGAACTGCTGCCCGCGTGCGTGGCCCTCGTGGCGCATCCGGATGACGAGCGCTACCAGGGCTTTTTCGGTCAGGAGGCGACGACTCCGATCTTCGGTGTGCGCGTCCCGGTGCACGCGCATCCGCTGGCCCAGCCGGACAAGGGATCCGGCATCGCGATGGTGTGCACCTTCGGCGACCAGACCGACATCCAGTGGTGGCGGGAACTCGGCCTGGCCACGCGGACGATCGTGGGCCGCGACGGCAGGCTGCGACCGCTCGACTTCGACACGCCCGAGGCGCAAAGAATTTTCGACGGTCTCGTTGGCCTGACGACCAACCAGGCGCGCAAGGCGATCCTCGAACTGTTGGGAGACACGTCGCCGCGCCCGATCAAGCATCCGGTGAAGTACTACGAGAAGGGCGACCGGCCGCTCGAGATCGTGTCCTCGCGCCAGTGGTTCATCCGCACGATGGCGCACCGGGACGAGTTGCTGGCGCGGGGCAACGAGATCACCTGGCATCCGGCGTTCATGAAGTCCCGGTACGACGACTGGGTCACCGGACTCGCGGCGGACTGGCTGATCTCCCGTCAGCGCTACTTCGGCGTGCCGTTCCCGCTCTGGTATCCGCTGGACGCCGAGGGGCTCCCCGACCATGCGCGGCCGATCCTGCCGGACGAGGCCGACCTGCCCGTGGACCCGCAGAGCGCCGCGCCCGCCGGATACACCGAGGCCCGGCGCGGCGTGCCCGGCGGCTTCACCGGCGAGCCCGACATCATGGACACCTGGGCCACGTCCTCGCTCACCCCGCAGCTCGCGACCGGCTGGCTCGACGACCCGGAGCTGCACGCCCTCACGTTCCCGATGGACCTGCGGCCCCAGGCCCACGAGATCATCCGCACCTGGCTGTTCTCGACCGTCGTGCGCTCGATGCTCGAAGAGGGCGCGACCCCCTGGCAGCACACTGCGATCGCCGGATGGATCCTCGACCCGGACCGCAAGAAGATGTCGAAGTCGCAGGGCAACGTGGTCACGCCCGAGCACCTGATCGACGAGTTCGGCGCGGACGGCGTGCGCTACTGGGCGGCACTCGGACGGCCCGGCACCGACACCGCGTTCGAGCCGCGTCAGATGAAGGTCGGCAGGCGGCTGGCCACGAAGGTGCTGAACGCGGCCAAGTTCGTGTACGGCTTCGAGGCGGCCGCGGCCGACGCGGTCGTGACCGAGCCCCTGGACGCGGCGCTGATCGACGCGCTCAAGACCACCATCACCGAGGCCACGGCGGCTTTCGACGCGTACGAGTACACGACCGCGCTGGCCGTGACCGAGCGGCTGTTCTGGACCTTCTGCGACGACTACGTGGAGCTGGTCAAGGAGCGTGCGTACGCGGGCTCCGACTCGGCGCGCCTCACGCTGCGGCTCGCGCTCGGTGCCCTGCTGCGGCTGCTCGCCCCGTTCCTGCCGTACGCCACCGAGGAGGTGTGGTCCTGGACGCATCAGGGCTCGATCCACACCTCCGCGTGGCCGACGCCGGACGAGTGGGCGGACGTGGCGGGAGACCGGCGGCTGCTGGACGCGGCCTCGGCGGCGATCGGGGCCGTGCGCAAGGCGAAGACGGACGCGAAGCTCTCGATGCGGACCGAGGTGGCCTCGGCCGTCGTGGCCGCGGCGGCCGGACACGCCGAGCTGATCCGCGGGTTCGAGAACGACCTCCGGGCAGCAGGCCGCCTCGGCGCGATCGAATACGCCGAGGCGGACGAGCTCGCGGTGCGGCTCGGCTAGCCCATCTCCTCCAGCGCCTTGCCCTTCGTCTCCTTGACGAACTTGAGGATGAACGGGATGGAGAGGAACGCGAAGCAGGCGTAGATGACGTAGGACCCGGACAGCGACCAGCGGCTCATGCTCGGGAAGGACTGCGAGATCGCGAAGTTGGCCACCCACTGGAAGGCCGCCGCGACCGAGAGCGCCAGGGCCCTGATCTTGTTCGGGAACATCTCGCCGAGCAGCACCCAGACCACGACGCCCCAGGACATCGCGAAGAAGAACACGTACACGTGCGCGCCGACGATCGCGGTGGTGCCGTAGCCCTTCGGGATCGAGGCGACCCCGGAGGCCTTGTCCACGTGCGAGAAGGCCCAGGCGACCAGGCCCAGCGAGATCGTCATGCCCGCCGAGCCGATCAGGGCCAGCGGCTTGCGGCCGACCCGGTCGATCACCGAGATCGCCACGACCGTGCCGACCACGTTGACGATCGAGGTGGAGACCGAGAGCAGCAGCGAGTTGGCGACGTTGTAGCCGACCGACTGCCACAGCAGCGAGGAGTAGTAGAAGATCACGTTGATGCCGACGAACTGCTGGAACACCGACAGGCCGATGCCGATCAGCACGATCGGCAGCACGAAGCCGCTCGGCCCGCGCAGGTCGCGGAAGCCGGGCTTGTGCTCGGAGCGCAGCACCGCGCGGATCTCGGCGATCCGGCCCTCCACGTCGATCTTCGGGCCCTCGACCTTGGTGAGCACGTCGACCGCCTGCTGGTGCCGGTTGTTGGCGATCAGGTAGCGCGGCGACTCGGGTACCAGCAGCGCCAGCAGGCCGTAGAGCAGCGCCGGGAAGGCCTCGATGATCAGCATCCAGCGCCAGGCCTGCAGACCCCAGAGGTTGTTGGTGGTCTGGCCGTTGGCCGCCTCGTTGAGCCCGTAGTTGATCAGCTGCGAGATGAAGATGCCGAGCACGATCGCCATCTGCTGCAGCGAGCCGAGCCGGCCGCGGTACTGCGGCGGGGCGACCTCGGCGATGTAGGCGGGCGCGACGACCGAGGCGATGCCGATGCCGATACCGCCGATGATCCGCCAGATCGACAGGTCGACGATGCTGAACGCGAGGCCGGAGAAGACGCCGGAGACCACGAAAAGGACCGAGGCGATCAGCATCACCTTCACCCGGCCGATCCGGTCGGCCGTCGGTCCCGCGAACCAGGCGCCGACCGCCGAGCCGAGCAGCGCCGAGGCCACCGCGAAGCCCGTCTGGTTGGACCCCACGTTGAAGTGCTTCTGGATGCCGGTGACCGCCCCGTTGATCACGGAGCTGTCGTAGCCGAACAGGAAGCCGCCCATCGCCGCCGCGGCCGCGATGAACACCACGTAGCCGAAGTGCTCCTCGCCCTTTTGGACGTTCGTCGTCATCGTCGCCATGCTCGCACGGTAACCCGCGCGCGCCGGGACTAACCTGTCGCCGCGTCCGATCGAGTGAGAGCCCTGCCGACGACGGGAAGGCCCCGGCCCGCTCCCGGACGGTGGGAGAGCGGGCCGGGGCCTTCCCGACAGTACGTCAGCGCATGGCGGCGAACCGCGACATCGCGTGCTCGACGAGCCGGATCAACGTGAGCTTCGTCGACTCCCGCGACCGCGCGTCACACGTCACTATCGGCACGTCGGTCGGCACCGACAGGGCCTCGCGCACGTCGTCCATCTCGTGGCTGAGCACTCCGTCGAAGCAGTTGACCGCGATGATGTACGGCAGCCCCGCGTCCTCGAAGTAGTCGATGGCGGCGAAGCAGTCGGCCAGGCGGCGGGTGTCGACCAGCACGACGGCGCCGATGGCGCCGCGGGTCAGGTCGTCCCACATGAACCAGAAGCGGTTCTGTCCGGGCGTGCCGAACAGGTACAGGATCAGATCCCGGTCCAGCGAGACACGGCCGAAGTCCATGGCCACCGTCGTGGTGGTCTTGTCCGGGACCTTCGACAGGTCGTCGATGCCGTCGCTCGCCGCCGTCATGACCGCTTCCGTGGTCAGCGGGTTGATCTCGGAGACGGCACCGACGAAGGTGGTCTTGCCGACTCCGAACCCGCCCGCCACGACGATCTTGACCGAAGTGGTCGGCCCCGAAGGCGCGGGCGCGGCGTAGCCCGGGCTAGAGGTTGCGAAGTCCAAGGAGCACCCTTTCCAGAAGCGCGAGGTCGGGCTTGCCCTCTGCGGCGCCCGGCTGCTGAACGGCGATGAGACCCGACTCGGC
>DATJIF010000196.1:0-21308 GCA_035493475.1 Actinospica sp. | reverse complement strand
GCTGTCTGAGCCGGCCCGCCGGAGGCGATTTTGACCTTTATCGTTTCTGGTCCCGGGTGAAGGTGAGAGACACACAAACGCCGTAGGCCTGCGGACGTAGTGACCGAGGTACGAGGGAGCGTAGGTAGCGGGCCGAAGGCTGGTTGTAGCCCGGAGGGCGTTACCCGAAGGAGCGGAGCGACTGTAGGGCCGGTTGAGTAGGGCTGGTGGGCGGGGTAGGTACTGCGGCCCGGACGTAGTCGGCGATGCGGAGCGGAGCGGAGTGTCGGGGACGTAGGTAGGGCTGCACGACGGACTGCGGCCGAATGGGTGAGGTGGTGCTGCGTTGGGAGGGCCGACGCTGTGTCACCCGTTCTTCGCAGTGCTCCTCACGGGGCGTCATGGGGGCTTCATTCATTCGGCGGCATTCACCGCGCGCCTGGTTCCTGTTCGCCCTAGTTTGGCACTAGTTGTCGGGTGAGATGACCCGTGAGTACACGGATGCCTATGGGTGCTGAGGAGCGCGCATGTCAGGGAAAGAGAGGCGGCCGCGCGGAAGGCGCCGGCTTGTCGTGGCGTTGGCGGGGGCCACGGGGCTCGCCCTGCTGGCGGCGTGCAGCGGGTCTAGCGGCGGAAGCGGGAGCGGGAGTTCGAGCACGTCGATCTCGGGCACCTCGGCCGCGGACAGCTACAACAGCGGGACGCCGAAGCAGGGCGGGTCGGTGACCTGGACCATCGAGAAGACGATGGAGAACTGGAACCTGCTCTCCGCGAACGGCAACACGTTCGACTACGGGCAGATCATCAACGGGCTCACCCCGTCCACGTTCATCTTCAACCCGTCGTACTCGGTCACCATGAACTCGGACCTGCTGGTCAGCGCGACCGAGACGAGCACGAGCCCGCAGACGGTCGTCTACAAGATCCAGCCGAACGCGGTCTGGTCCGACGGCACCGCCATCAACGCGGACGACTTCGTCTACAACTGGGAGATCCAGAACGGGTCGAACGCCAACATCGCGGCCGCCTCGACCACCGGCTACCAGAACATCGAGTCGGTCACCGGCTCGGACAACGGCAAGACCGTCACCACGGTCTACAAGACGCCGTTCTCGGACTGGAAGTCGCTGTTCACCACCATGTACCCGGCGCACATCGCCAAGGAGCACGGCGACAACCTGGCCTCGTTCAACTGGTTCCAGACGAACCCGCTTCCGGTCTCCGGCGGCCCGTTCGTGGTCTCCAGCGTCTCCTCGGACAAGACCTCGGTCATCCTCAAGGCCAACCCCAAGTACTACGGCAAGAAGCCCTACCTGGACCAGGTCACGTTCCGCGCGATCACCGACTCCTCGCAGGAGCCGACGGCGCTGCAGAACAAGGAGGTCGACGGCATCTACCCGCAGCCCGAGACGAACATCGTCTCGCAGCTGAAGGGGATGGGCGGCACGATCCGCTACCAGATCGACGCGGGCCTCGGCTTCGAGCACATCGACTTCAACCTGAAGAACGCCGCGCTCGGCAATTCGACCTGGGGCAAGACGCTGCGCACGGCGATGTTCACGGCCGTGGACCGGAACGCGATCCTGTCGAAGACCATCAAGCAGTTCCAGGACTCGGCGGTCCCGCTCAACAGCCGGATGTTCGTGCCGGGCCTGAACGGCTACCAGGACAACGTCACCAAGTTCGGCCTCGGTGAGGGCAACACGTCCAGTGCCGAGTCGATCCTGACGAAGGCCGGGTTCAAGAACGTCGGTGCCAACAAGGGCGGGCTCGAGGCCCCGGACGGCACCAAGATCCCGACCTTCCAGATGAAGTACACGGTCGGCAACCAGATCCGGCAGGACACCTGCACGCTGTTCGCCGCGGAGATGGCCAACCTGGGCATCACGGTCGCGGTCTCGCCGACCGACAACCTCGGCGCCACGCTGGCCCAGTCCGGCAACGGCTACAGCTACGACATCATCGACTTCGCCTGGGTCAACACCCCCTTCCCGGCCTCGGCGAACCAGCCGCTGTACTCGACCGGCGGCGGCGGCAACTACGGCGCCTACTCCAACAAGGACGTCGACGCGTGGCTCTCGGCCGCGTCCCAGACGACCGACAGCGCGACCCAGATCTCCGACCTGAACAAGGCCGACGCGCAGATCAGCCAGGACGCGTACACCCTGCCGCTCTACCAGAAGCCGACGCTGATCGCCTTCTACCCGACCCTCGTGAACGTCCGCGACAACGTGACCTCGGTGGGCCCGACCTACAACATCGGCCAGTGGGGTCTGAAGTCCTGACGCGCTGACGGTCAGCGTCAGGCAGACACAGCCGTCCTGCGGGGCGCGTGCGCGGTCGCAAGCCCCGCGCCCCGCAGGGCCACCACCTTCCCGCCCCTCCCGAGCCGACCCGAGGGCCCGAGGCCACCATGCTCGCATTCGCCGTACGACGCCTGCTGGTGTCGATCCCGGTCTTCATCGTCTCCACGTTCCTGGTCTTCCTCCTCGTGACCTGGGGCGCGGATCCGCTCGCGCAGCTCAAGGCGAAGAACCCGCCGCCCTCGCAGGCCGTCATCAACGCGATGGCGGACACGCTCTACATCAACCACTCGATCCCGGAACGCTACGGGCACTGGTTCAGCCAGCTCTTCTTCCACGGCAACTGGGGACCGTCGATCCAGTCCGGCACCGACATCGGGCAACTGCTCGGCAGCAGCCTGGAGCTCACCGCCCGCCTCGTCGTGCTCGCGATGATCCTCGCCGTCATCCTGGCGATCATCGCCGGCGTGATCAGCGCGACCCGGCAGTACTCGAAGACGGACTACACGATCACGCTGATCGGCTTCCTGTTCCTCTCGCTGCCGGTCTTCTGGTTCGCGATCCTGCTCAAGCAGCTGGTCGTGAACATGAACAACAGCCTGAACTGGTACTGGATCTCCACGTACGGCGCGAACACTCCGGGGCTGACCGGCTGGTCCGCGTTCAGCGACGCGATCGGCCACCTGATCCTGCCGACGATCGTGCTGGCGATGTCCTCGTACGCGTCCTGGTCCCGGTTCCAGCGCGCCTCGATGCTCGACGTGCTCGGCAGCGACTACATGCGGCTGGCCCGCGCGAAGGGTCTGAGCCGCGGCAAGGTGATGGTCCGGCACGGCCTGCGCACCGCGCTGATCCCGCTGACCACGCAGGTCGCCCTGGACACCGCCGCGATCCTCGGCGGCGCGGTGCTCACCGAGAACGTCTTCGGCTGGCAGGGCATGGGCACCATGCTCGTCAACGGGATCAACGCCGGCGACTTCAACACGGTCCTCGCCTGGCTGACCGTGGCGGCGATCATCGTCATCCTGTTCAACCTCATCGCCGACCTGCTCTACGGCGTCCTAGACCCGAGGATTCGCAATGCATGATCTCCCGGGCGAGAACGCGCAGACCACCGGCAACCTCATTCCGCCCGCCGGTCCGGTCGAGCGCGAGTTCACGGTCAAGGCGCGCACCCAGTCGCAGCTGATCCTGCGTCGCTTCCTGCAGCACAAGCTGGCGGTGATCAGTCTCTTCGTGCTGATCGCGGTGATCCTGCTGGCCTTCGTCGGCGGCGCGCTCTGGCACTACAAGTACACGGACATCACGCCGGACAACTCGGTGCCGCCCTCGGGCACGCATCCTTTCGGCACCGACAACCTCGGGTACGACGAGTTCGCCCGCGTGCTGCGCGGTACACAGCGGTCGCTGGAGATCGCGTTCGTGGTGGCGATCCTGGCCACGGTGATCGGCACGATCTGGGGCGCGATCGCGGGGTACTACCGCGGCATCACGGACTCGGTGATGATGCGCATCGTCGACCTCGTGCTCACCATCCCGATCATCGCCGCGGGCGCGCTGCTCGGGCACCACTTCCAGAGCGCCGGTTGGTGGGCCCTCGCGCTGGTCATCGCCGGTCTGTCCTGGCCCGCGGTGTCCCGGATCGTGCGCGGCCAGACGCTGTCGCTGCGCGAGAAGGAGTACGTGGAGGCGGCCCGCGCGCTCGGCGCGAAGGACAGCCGGATCATCTTCCGGCACATCCTGCCGAACGTGATGGGCCAGGTCATCGTCGTGGTCACGATCCTGGTGGCGCTGGCGATCCTGACCGAGTCCTCGCTGTCCTACCTGGGCTTCGGCGTGCAGGCACCGGACACCTCGCTCGGCACGCTGATCTCCGACGCGAAGACCGCGCTGCAGGGCGGCCAGTGGTGGCTGTTCTACTTCCCCGGCATCTTCATCATCCTGATCTGCCTGTCCGTCAACTTCATCGGCGACGGCCTGCGCGACGCGTTCGATCCGAGCCAGCAGAGGGTGCGTGCCTGAGATGACGCAAGCCGCGACGACGACCGAGACGGTGCTCTCGGTGCGCGACCTCACGGTGGACTTCCCGACCGGCGACGGCGTGGTGCACGCGGTGCGCGGCGTGTCCTACGACCTGCGCCCGGGCGAGGTGCTCGGCATCGTCGGCGAGTCGGGGTCCGGGAAGTCCGTCACCTCGATGGCCGTGATGGGCCTGCTGCCGAAGACGGCGCGGGTCACCGGCTCGGTGCGCTTCCGCGACCAGGAGCTGCTGGGCCTGACGGACAAGGAGATGACCCGGATCCGCGGCAGCAAGGTCGCGATGATCTTCCAGGACCCGATGACCTCGCTGAACCCGGTCTACAAGATCGGCTACCAGCTCGCCGAGGCGGTGCTCGCGCACAACGACATGAGCCGCGAGGCGGCGCGCAAGCGGGCGGTCGAGCTGCTGGAAATGGTCAACATCCCGCAGCCGGACAAGCGGGTCGAGCAGTATCCGCACGAGTTCTCCGGCGGTATGCGCCAGCGCGTGGTGATCGCGATCGCCATGGCCAACAACCCGGACGTGATCATCGCGGACGAGCCGACGACCGCGCTCGACGTGACCGTGCAGGCGCAGGTCCTCGAATCGCTGCGCGCCGCCCAACGCGAGACGGGCGCCGCGATGGTGCTGATCACGCACGACCTCGGCGTCGTCGCGGGGCAGGCCGACCGCGTTCTGGTGATGTACGCGGGAAAGCCGGTCGAGATCGGCAGCGTCGAGGACATCTACTACAACCCGCGGATGCCCTACACGCTCGGCCTGCTCGGCTCGCTGCCCCGGCTGGACAAGCGCGAGCAGCAGCGGCTGACCCCGATCCAAGGGTCCCCGCCCTCGCTGGTCAACCTGCCGCCGGGCTGCCCGTTCACGCCGCGCTGCCCGCTCGCGCAGGACGTCTGCCAGAGCCGCGAGCCGGACCTCGAGGCCGTGGACGGCAGCGGGCTCGGCGCGTCCGCGACCCGCGTCCACCTGAGCGCCTGCCACTTCAAAGAGCAGGTCGCGCGGCAGGAGCCGGCCGATCTGTTCAAGGCAACCGCGCGGGACGCGGACCTTCCGGAGGAGTTCGGCGGCGGATTCGGGATCGAGATCGTGGACAACAACAACGGTACGGAGGACGAGGCTCGATGACGACGCAGGCGGACCGTCCCGCGCACGCCGTCGACCGCGGCGAGCCGATCCTCTCGGTGCGCAATCTGGTCAAGGAGTTCCCGATCCGCTCGCGCGGCCTGGTCCGGCGGACGGTCGGCGCCGTGCACGCGGTGAGCGACGTTTCCTTCGACCTCTATCCCGGCGAGACCCTCGGCCTGGTCGGCGAGTCCGGCTGCGGCAAGAGCACGACCAGCCGGGCGATCCTGCACCTGCAGCCGGCGACCAGCGGCGAGGTGTACTTCCAGGGCAACGACCTGACGAAGATCGGCAAGGCGCGGATCCGGGCGCTGCGCCGGGACATGCAGCTGGTCTTCCAGGACCCGTACGCGAGCCTGAATCCGCGCATCACCGTCAACGAGATCATCGCCGAGCCGCTCAAGATCCACGGACTGTACGGCAACACCGGCCAAGACACCGTCAACGATCTGATGCAGCGGGTCGGGCTGAACCCCGAGCACGGCAATCGTTTCCCGCACGAGTTCTCCGGCGGCCAGCGCCAGCGCATCGGCATCGCCCGAGCTCTCGCGCTCAAGCCGAAGATGCTCGTGCTCGACGAGCCGGTCTCGGCACTCGACGTCTCGATCCAGGCGGGCGTCATCAACCTGCTGGAGGACCTGCAGGACGAGCTCGGCCTCGCGTATCTCTTCGTGGCGCACGACCTGTCCGTGGTCCGGCACATCGCCGACCGGGTCGCGGTCATGTACCTCGGCAAGATCGTCGAGGTCGCGCCGTCCGACGAACTCTTCGAGCGCCCGCTGCACCCCTATACGCAGGCGCTCATCTCGGCGATCCCGATCCCGGATCCGCGCCGGGAACGCGAGCGTGAACGGATCCTGATTCAGGGCGACGTGCCCTCCCCGGCGAACCCGCCGTCGGGCTGTCGCTTCCGCACCCGCTGCCCGCTGTTCCTCACGCTTTCCGAGGCAGACCAGTCCAAGTGCGTGAACGAGGAGCCGCCGCTGGTCGCGAAGGGTCTCGGCGACGCGCACACCGCCGCGTGCCACTTCGCGCGGGTTCAGGAAGTGCTCTGAGTCCGGTCCCGTCCGCTGGCCGCGAAGCGCGCGGGCGTCGTGGCCAGGAAGCGCTTGAAGTGCCGCGTCAGATGTGACTGGTCGTAGAAGCCTGCGGCCGTGGCCACGTCGGCGGTCGGCATGCCCGTCAGCAGCAGCCGTCGCGCCAGATCTACGCGACGGCCTGTCAGATAAAGATGCGGCCCTAGCCCGAAGTGGCGGCTGAACACGCGAACGAGGTACGCCGGGTTCGCGTTCAGGATCCTTGACGCCTCGTCGAGCGAGATGCCGTCGGCCAGGTGCGCGTCGAGCAGATCGCGCAGATCCCAGGCCAGGCGCGGATCGCGGGCGCGGGGGAGCAGGTCCAGCGTCCCCTTCAGATGCCCGGCCAGCCGATCGGCGATCAGCGCCAACCGGCTCTCCGCCTCGAGCTCCCGGCCGCGCGTCCCCAGCGACTCGTGCAGCATGCTGATTCGGTCGCGCAGTTTCTCGTCCACGAACACGGGATGGTCGACGGACGGCCCGATCAGCGCGTCGCTGAGGTACGCCTCGTCGAGATAGAGCACGCGCTTGCGGAAGCCCTCGGGCCGGATCGAGCTTCCGCTGTGCGCGACGTGCGGCGGCAGCAGGGTCACGGTCTGGCCGAGCGAACCGTGCTCGTGCACGTCGAGGTCGTACTTGATGCCGCCGGAGTCGAGGATGATCAGCGTCCACGTGTCGTGCGTGTGCATCGGGTAGACGTGCTCCACGAAGTGCGCGTGCAGCGCCTCGACGACGCCGGGCACGCGCGGCCGCCAGGCTCTGACCTCCTCCGCAGCCCTTGCACGCATGCTTACGACGATAACGCTCCTATGCGTGCATGGCGGCGCCCTTCATCACCTTGTCCACGGCGTTGCGCCTGCCGTAGACGGCGATCCCGACCAGGTCGAGGTCCTCCCGGCCCACCGCGCGCACCGCCGCCCGGTTGTCCCGGTCGTTTCCGGTCAGGAAAAGGTTTTCCGTGTAAATGGCCATCGGGAGTTCCCGATCAAGCGCTCTGCCGTGTGCCGACCGGAGGATTTCCTTGTTCCCCTGGAGAACAACCACCGGTTGCCGGAACATCGAGAGATATCCGTTGCCGTCCGCGTCCGCATAGGGCTCCCCGACCGTCTCCGGATTGCCCGCCGCGACACCGCTCATCAGGAAGGCGCAGACGTTCAGCGCCTGCCAAACCTGGAGGTCCTCGCGCAGCAGGACCGCGATCTTGGTGTCGAAACGGATCGGCTGCGCAGCGTCGTCGGCCGCTGTCTGTTCGCTCATGGGAACATCCTCGGCGTGTTGCGGCCGGGACTCTTGTACGTTCTTGTCCACCAGTCGAAAGAGGTTCTGGCGTCCTGCCGACGAATCTGTACCATGGCACCTGTACGGCAGGAAGACACGCGACGTTAACATTCGCCGACCGTCCGTGTGATCCCCGTATGCCAGGACCACAGCGTCGTGGACCCGGGCGCTCATCCGTTACCTCCCCTCACCGACGGACGACCGGAGATCGCTGTGTCAGGCAAACCCGTTGTGCTCATCGCCGAAGAACTCAGCCCCGCGACGGTGGCCGCGCTCGGCCCCGACTTCGAAGTGCGCTACTGCGACGGCGCCGACCGCGCCGCGCTGCTCCCGGCCATCGAGGAGGCCGACGCCATCCTGGTGCGCTCGGCGACCCAGGTGGACGCCGAGGCCATCGACGCGGCCAAGAACCTCAAGGTGATCGCCCGGGCCGGGGTCGGCCTGGACAACGTGGACATCCCGGCCGCCACCCGCGCCGGGGTCATGGTGGTCAACGCCCCCACGTCGAACATCACCTCGGCCGCGGAGCTGACCGTCGCGCACATCCTGGCCAGCGCGCGCAACGTGGCCAGCGCCAGCGCCGCGCTCAAGGGCGGCAAGTGGGCGCGCAGCAAGTACACCGGCGTCGAGCTCGACGGCAAGACGGTCGGCATCGTCGGCCTCGGCCGGATCGGCGCCCTGGTCGCGGCCCGGCTGCTGCCCTTCGGCGTCAAGCTGGTGGCCTACGACCCCTTCGTGCAGGCGGGCAAGGCGGCGCAGATCGGCGCCCAGCTGCTGTCCCTGGACGAGCTGCTCGCGCAGTCCGACTTCATCACCGTGCACATGCCGAAGACGCCCGAGACGATCGGCCTGATCGGCGAGGACGCGCTGCGCAAGGTCAAGCCGAACGTCCGGATCATCAACGTGGCGCGCGGCGGTCTGGTCGACGAGGCGGCGCTGGCCGCGGCGATCAAGGAGGGCCGGGTCGCCGGCGCGGGCATCGACGTCTACGCCAAGGAGCCGTGCACCGACTCCCCGCTGTTCGAGCTCGACCAGGTCGTCGTCACCCCGCACCTCGGCGCCTCCACCGACGAGGCGCAGGAGAAGGCGGGCATCTCGGTCGCCCGCTCGGTGCGCCAGGCGCTCGGCGGCGAGCTGGTGCCGGACGCGGTGAACATCCAGGGCGGGATCATCGCCGAGGACGTGCGTCCGGGCGTGCCGCTCGCGGAGAAGCTCGGCCGGCTGTTCACGCACCTGGCCGGCGGCGCCGCGCAGCAGCTCGACGTGGTCGTGGCGGGCGAGATCACCCAGCACGACGTGAAGGTGCTCGAGCTCTCCGCGCTCAAGGGCGTCTTCGCGGACATCACCGAGAGCCCGGTCTCCTTCGTCAACGCCCCCTACCTGGCCCAGGAGCGCGGCCTCGAGGTGCGGCTGACCACCACCTCCGAGTCCCCGGACTTCCGCAACCTGGTCACCGTGCGCGGCACGCTGGCCAGCGGCGAGATCGTCGAGGTGTCCGGCACCGTCTCCGGCAAGAACCAGGTGCACCGGATCGTGGACGTCAACGGCTTCACGGTCGACGTCGGCCTGGACGAGCACACGGTCTTCTTCCGCTACACCGACCGCCCGGGCGTGGTCGGCACGCTCGGCCGGATCCTCGGCGAGGCGGGCGTGAACATCGCGGGCATGCAGGTCAGCCGCAACGCGCGGGGCGGCGAGGCGCTGGTCTCGCTCACCGTGGACTCCAAGGTCTCGGCCGAACTGCTGAGCCAGATCACTGAGTCGATCGGCGCCACCTGGGCCCGCACCGCCGACCTCGCCGACTGAAACCCGCAGCTCAGCACGCCGCGAGTCCCCCGATCGTGTTCGATCGGGGGACTTTCGCGTCTCAGATAGTAGGAAGTCCGAAGAAAAACGAGACAAGTCCGACCGCATCGGGGTACCGTTCGATTACTAGGACTTCCGACTATCGGCGCCATCCCCGCCGGGTCGGAAACCGCTCGCAGGCCACAAGCCCGAGTGTCCGTACCCAGACCGGATTTTTCAGCGAGGGACGGAACACGAACCATGTACCACCGTCGAAGCACCCAGGATTCCGAGGCGAGGGCCGCCGCGCGCTTCGCCCTGCAGCAGGCCTACGACTGGCGCGACGAGTCCGCGCCCGAGTCTCGCGATGCGGACGAGGTCCTGCGCGGATTTGAGACGGCAGTACCCTACCGGGCATGCCCAGCGACACCGAAGTCCGCAGCCACAGCAGCTCGTTGATCGACCTCGCCGTCATCGGCGGCGACGGGATCGGCCCCGAGGTGACCGCCGAGGCACTCAAGGTGCTCGCCGCGGCCCTCCCGCAGGACGTCAAGCTCGAGACCACCGAGTACAAGCTCGGCGCCGAGCACTGGCTGGAGACCGGGGAGGCGCTCTCCGAGGAGACCCTCGGGAAGCTCAAGGCGCACGACGCGATCCTGTTCGGCGCGGTCGGCGCGGCCCCGGGCGACAAGCGGATCCCGTCCGGCCTGATCGAGCGGGGGATGCTGCTCAAGCTGCGCTTCGCCTTCGACCACTACGTGAACCTGCGGCCCTCGAAGCTGTGGCCCGGCACCACCGGCCCGCTGCGCAGCGAGGCGCCCATCGACTTCGTGGTCGTGCGCGAGGGCACCGAAGGCCCGTACGCGGGCAACGGGGGCACGATGCGCACCGGCACCGACCAGGAGATCGCCACCGAGGTCTCGGTCAACACCGCGTACGGCATCGAGCGCGTGGTGCGCGACGCCTTCGAGCGCGCCAAGGCCCGGCCGCGGCGCAAGCTCACGCTCGTGCACAAGAACAACGTCCTGGTCTTCGCCGGGCACCTGTGGACCCGCATCTTCAACGCGGTCGCGACCGAGTATCCCGAGGTCACGACGGACTACATGCACGTGGACGCGGCCACCATCTTCCTGAGCACGCAGCCCGAGCGCTTCGACGTGATTGTCACCGACAACCTCTTCGGCGACATCCTCACCGACCTGGCCGCGGCCGTCACCGGCGGCATCGGACTGGCCGCCTCCGGGAACGTCAACCCGGCCCGCACCTTCCCGTCCATGTTCGAGCCCGTACACGGCTCGGCCCCGGACATCGCGGGCACCGGCAAGGCCGACCCGACCGCCGCGATCCTCTCCGCGGCGCTGCTGCTCGCCCACCTCGGCCACGCCGAGGCCGCCGCCAGGATCGAGGCCGCCGTCGGCGCCGACCTGATCGAGCGCGAGGGCGCGGCCGCGCGCAGCACCTCGGAGATCGGCGACGCCATCCGCGTACGAGTAGCGGGGTGAGACGGTAGCGCGTTGTGGGTTACCGTCTCACTAGGCGAGAAAAACTAGTGTGACGGTCCCACACCCTGCCGTACCCGGGTTCCCCGCAGGTCGGGCCGTCACCGAGCAGCAGCAACACCCCAGCTCCGGCCCGACATTAGAGGGATTACCGCGATGACCGTGAACATCGAGCTCAAGCCGACCACCGAGCCGCTGAGCGCGGCCGAGCGCAGCGCCATCCTCGCCGACCCCAAGTTCGGCCAGTACTTCACCGACCACATGGTCACCATCGAGTACACCGAGGGACGCGGCTGGCACTCGGCCGAACTGCGGCCGTACGGCCCGATCCAGCTCGACCCGGCCACCTCCGTGCTGCACTACGGCCAGGAGGTCTTCGAGGGCCTGAAGGCCTATCGGCAGACCGACGGCTCCATCGCCTGCTTCCGCCCGGAGGCCAACGCCGAGCGGATGGCCCGCTCCGCGCGCCGGATGGCCATGCCGGAGCTGCCCGAGGAGCTGTTCGTCGGCGCGATCGACGCGCTGGTCACCCAGGACGAGGCGTGGGTGCCCGAGGACCCGGAGAAGTCCCTCTACCTGCGCCCCTTCATGTTCTCCACCGAGGTCGGACTGGGCGTGAACCGCCCGGCGGCCGAGTACCTGTTCATGCTGATCGCCGGGCCCGCCGGCGCCTACTTCAGCGGCGTGGGCAAGCCGGTCACCGCGTGGCTGAGCACCGACTACGTGCGCGCCGCGCCCGGCGGCACCGGCGAGGCCAAGTGCGGCGGCAACTACGCCGCCTCCTTCCTGGCCCAGGCCCAGGCCGTGGCCGAGGGCTGCGACCAGGTGTGCTGGCTGGACGCGATCGAGCGCCGGTACATCGAGGAGATGGGCTCCAACAACGTCTTCTTCGTCTACGGCAGCGGCGCGGACGCGAGGCTCTTCACCCCCGAGCTGTCCGGCTCCCTGCTCCCCGGCATCACCCGTGACTCGCTGCTGCAGGCCGCGAAGGACCTCGGCATCCCCGCCGAGGAGGGCCGGATCGCGGTCGACCAGCTGCGCGAGGACGCCGCCTCCGGAGCCATCACCGAGGCCTTCGGCTCCGGCACCGCCGCCGTGGTCACCCCGATCGGCGCCTTCAAGTCGCCGGAGGGCGGCATCGTGATCGGTGACGGCCAGCCCGGCGAGGTCACCAAGCGGGTGCGCGCGCACCTGCTCGGCTTGCAGCACGGCGATGTGGCCGACGAGCACGGCTGGCTGCACACGATCGTCCCCGCGCGGCAGACCGCCGACCGGTAACGTCATCATGTGACCCAGTTGTCTGAGACTTTCGACGGCGGCGAAGACGGCGGTGTGACGACGGACGCGGAGGGGTCCGCGAGCAGTTCCGGATCCCTCTGGCGGCACGCGGACTTCCTGCTGCTCTGGGGCGGCCAGACGGTCAGCGACCTGGGCAGCGCGGTCACCACGCTCGCGCTGCCTCTGCTCGCCGTCGCCGTGCTGAAGGCGACGACGTTCCAGGTTTCACTGATCATATTCCTGACATATCTCGCGTACCTGCTGATCACCCTGCCGGCCGGAGTGCTGGTGGACCAGGTGCGCAAGCACGGCCTGATGATGTGGTGCGACCTGGCGCGCACCGCACTCGTCGGCTCGATCCCGGTTGTCGCAGTGCTCTGGCACGTGACGCTGGGGCAGATCTACCTCGTCGCCCTCTTCGGCGGCGCGCTGAGCGTCTTCTTCGATGTGGCGTATCAGAGCTACGTTCCCGCACTGGTCCAGGGCGACCAGCTGGTAGACGCCAACGGCAAGCTGGGCACCACCAACTCCTTCGCCGGCCTCCTGGGACCGTCCATCGGCGGCGCACTGGTCGGCCTGATCGGCGCAGCGAAGGCCGTGGCCGTCGACGCCGTCTCCTTCGCCATAAGCGCCCTGTCGCTGGTCATGATCCGCACTCCCGAGCCCAGGCCCGAGCGGAGAGCCGAGCACGTCACGTTCCGCGCGGCGATGCACGAGGGCCTGAACTTCGTCGTGAAGCACCCGATCCTGCGCCGCATCGTCGCCTGCACCAGCATGTGCAACCTCTTCGGCTCAACCGTCCAAGCCGTCGAGATCGTCTACCTGGTCCGCGTCCTGCACGCCTCCGCCGCCCTGGTCGGCCTGCTCTTCTCCCTCGGCGCCGTGGGCGGCCTCATCGGCGGCCTCACCGCCGGCTGGTTCTCCAGACGAGTCGGCTCCGCCAGGATCATCTGGGCCTCGATCCTGCTCCCGGCCCCTCTCGTCGTGATGATCCCGCTGGCCACCCCCGGCTGGGGCACGCTCCTGTTCGCCGCGGGCAACATCGTCTTCTCGTTCTCCGCCCTGCTCTACAACTCCGCCCAGGTCTCCTACCGCCAGCGCATCTGCCCGCCCGAACTCCTCGGCCGCATGAACGCCTCCGTCCGCTGGATCGTCTGGGGCACCCTCCCGCTCGGCTCCCTGATGGGCGGCGCCCTCGGCACCTGGATCGGCATCCGCCCCACGATCTGGATCGGCGTCGTCGGCAGCGCCCTCGGCGGCCTGTTCGTCCTCTTCTCCCCGCTCAGAGCGATGCGTGACGTACCGGATCAGTGAGGCCTACAGCCGGTCGATCTCGCTGAAGTCGATCTCGACCGGGTAGGGCTCGCTGAGTCGGGCGGTCCCCTCGTAGCGTCCGGTCTCGTCGTATCCGCTGCTGGATTCGGCGAGAAGGTGCGTATAGAGAACGGGCTTCCCGCGCTCGTTCTCGATCCGCCAGAAGTGCTCGATCCCTGCTTCGGCGTAGAGCAGCGGCTTGCGCTTGCGGTCGCGCGACCGTGATTCGGGTGAGACGACCTCGGCGGCCAAGACGACGTCGCTGGGAACGAAGGTGGTCTGGCGCAGGTCGCGCGCCGCGTTGGCGTGGACGACGAGAAGGTCCGGTTCAGGTCGTTGATCGTCATCGAGCGTGAGGGTCATCTCGCGGCGAACCCTCAGATGAGATGGGGCGACGCGGCGCATCGCCGCGACCAGGACGTCGAGGACGAGCGTGTGAAACGAAGCTTGCGGGCTCACGAGGACGAGGCTCCCGTCGATCAGTTCCGTGTGCGGCGGCAGATCGGGGAGGTTGTCGAGGTCGTCTGCGGTGAAGCCGCCTTCCGGCGGGAACATCCACTCGGGAACCGGAGTAAGGCTCATGAGGGTCATGGTAACTCCAGCGATAGATCCTGTCTGCCGAACGCAAGCGTGGCCTGCGCAAACGTCGGCTGACAAGCTTTCAGATTTCTATCACCACATCGGGTGGTCCAACCTTCGCTCGAACGAGTGGGCGACGGGGCGTCGCTTCCGAGTGGGAAGTCGCTTCCACTGGCACCGGCCGTCCCTGCGTATTACTGTGTAATCTTGTAATCGAGCTTGAGTGCGTGACCGCCGTTGGGGGCATCGTGACCGGTACCGAGACCGTCGAGTACATCCGCTATCGCGTTCCCGCGGCCGGCGGAGGGGAGTTCGAGGCCGCTTATGCGCGGGCGGGGGTGCAACTTGCGGCGGCGCAGCAGTGTGTGGAGTTCGAGCTTTCGCGCTGCGATGAGGAGCCGGAGGCCTACATCCTGCGGATCGTGTGGACTTCGGCGGAGGACCATCTGACGGGGTTCCGGGGCGGGGAGCATTTCGCGCGGTTCTTCGCCGAGATCAAGCCGTATGTCTCCAACATCGAGGAGATGCGGCACTACAGCCGCACCTCTGTCGTCGGGCGCGGGGGTTCGGTGCCCACCCTCTACGCGTGGCTCGGCGGGGCGGAGGCGCTCGATCGGCTCACCCAGGCCTTTTATACCGAGGTGCTCAAGGACGATCTGCTCTACCCGCTGTTCAAGGACATGGACGAGCACCATCCGCACTATGTCGCGCTCTGGTTGGGCGAGGTGTTCGGCGGCCCCGATTCCTACAGCAGTTCGCGCGGCGACTACCGGCACATGGTCGCCAGGCATCTCGGCAAGCACATCACCGAGCCGCAGCGGCGTCGGTGGGTGAGCCTCATGATGGACGCGGCGGACGCCGTCGGGCTTCCTGGCGATCCCTCGTTCCGGGCGGCGTTCGCGTCGTACATCGAGTGGGGGACGCGGCTGGCCGAGATCAACTCGCAGCCGGGGCGGGAGGCGTACGACGCGCCGATTCCGCAGTGGGGCTGGGGGGTGATGCCGCCGTACCGCGGCTGACTCGGCCGACGCGGGGGCGATCACCTCACGGTTACCGCATTCTCACGCGCGTCTCACGGTGCGAGACGCGGTGTCCGTGATCGGGGCAGGCGTGGCAGACTGCGGAGCATGCAGTCTCGGCGGTTCATTATTACCGTGGGCGCATCGGCACAGGGCTGAAGCAGACGCTGATCCTCTTCTCCCGCCGTCGATGTGCAGACCTCTCGCGCTCCGCGAGGGGTTTTCTTGTTTTACACCGCGATTTCACTCCCGACCGTCGACCCTGACCGATACCAGCCGAACGAGGCGAACGAGGTGCCACCCGTGAACGACAGCTTCCACGTCTACGACACGACGCTGCGCGACGGAGCCCAGCAGGAGGGGCTCGCGCTGTCCGTGGCGGACAAGCTCGTCATCGCCGGCCAGTTGGACGGGCTCGGGGTCGGGTTCATCGAGGGAGGGTGGCCGGGGGCGATCCCCAAGGACACCGAGTTCTTCAAGCGGGCTCAGACCGAGCTCGACCTGAAGCACGCGCAGCTGGCCGCGTTCGGCATGACCCGCCGGGCGGACCTGGCGGCAGCCGACGACCCCCAGGTCGCCGCCCTGCGCGATTCCCTCGCTCCCGTCGTCACGCTGGTGGCCAAGGCGCACGACCGGCACGTCGAGCTCGCGCTGCGCACGACGCTGGACGAGTGCCTCGCGATGGTCAGGGACACCGTCGAGCACCTGGTGTCGGAAGGCCGGCGGGTATTCGTCGACGCGGAGCACTTCTTCAACGGATACCGGGACAATCCGGCGTACGCGCTGGAGTTCGTGCGCACCGCCGCCGAGGCCGGCGCCGCGCTGGTCGCGCTGTGCGACACGAACGGCGGCATGCTGCCGAGTGAGCTGGGCGACGTCGTGCACACGGTGATCGAGCGGACCGGGGCGCGTGTCGGCATCCACTGCCACGACGACTCCGGCTGCGCGGTCGCGAACTCGCTCATCGCGATCGAGGCGGGCGCGACGCACGTGCAGGGTGCGGCGAACGGGTACGGCGAACGGACCGGCAACGCCAACCTCTTCACCATCGTCGCGAACCTGCAGCTCAAGAAGAACCTGCACGTCGTGCCGGACGACTCGCTGGCCGAGATGACCCGGATCGCGCACGCGATCTCCGAGGTCACCAACATCGCGCCGCACACGAAGCAGCCGTACGTCGGCTTCTCGGCGTTCGCGCACAAGGCGGGCATCCACGCGTCGGCGGTGAAGGCCGACCCGATGCTCTACCAGCACATCGACCCCGAGGTCGTCGGCAACGACATGCGGATGCTGGTCTCCGAGATGGCCGGGCGCGCCTCGATCGAGCTCAAGGGCCGCGAGCTGGGCTACGACCTGTCCGGCGACCGGGACGTGCTGTCCCGGATCACGGACAAGGTCAAGGTGCTCGAAGCACAGGGGCACTCCTTCGAGGCGGCCGACGCCTCCTTCGAGCTGCTGATCCTGGACGAGCTCAAGGGCGAGGAGAGCCAGCGCTTCTTCGACGTCGAGAGCTGGCGGGTCATCGTCGAGCAGCGGCAGGACGGCAGCCACATGAGCGAGGCGACCGTGAAACTGCACGCCAAGGGCGAGCGGATCATCTCCGTCGGCGAGGGCAACGGACCGGTCAACGCGCTGGACACCGCGCTGCGCAACGCGATCGGGCAGATCTACCCCGAGCTCGCCGAGCTGGAGCTGCGGGACTACAAGGTCCGCATCCTGGAGGGCGACCACGGCAGCAGCTCGCGCACCCGCGTCCTGGTCACCACGACCGACGGCCGCGACGAGTGGGCGACGATCGGCGTGCAGGAGAACATCGTCGCGGCGAGCTGGAACGCGATCGTCGAGGCCGTCACCTACGGCCTGCTGAGACTGGAGGGCTGACCGGGCCGGAACCGGCGCGCTGACCAGGGTCGGCAGCACCTAGACTTGGCTCCGTGCGTATCGCGAGATTCTCCCTACCTGACAGCGCCGCAGACGCCGGAGCGGTCCGCTTCGGCCTGGTCGAGGGCGACGTGGAACAGCCCGAGGCGATGGTGATCGCCGAACTCGAGGGGCACCCGTTCACACCCGAGCCGCGCACGACCGGTCGGGTCTGGCCGCTCGCGGACGTCCGGCTGCTGGCCCCGGTGCTGCCCAGCAAGATCGTCGCGGTCGGCCGCAACTACGCCGATCACGCGAAGGAGCTCGGCAACCAGGTCCCGGCCGTGCCGCTGACCTTCCTGAAGCCGTCCACCAGCGTGATCGGCCCGAACGAGACGATCGCCTATCCGACGTTCTCGCAGGACGTGCAGCACGAGGCGGAGCTCGCGATCGTGATCGGCCGGCTGTGCAGCCAGGTCCCGCGCGAGCGGGTCAAGGAGGTCGTCCTCGGCTACACCTGCGCCAACGACGTCACCGCCCGCGACGCGCAGCAGGCCGAGGGCCAGTGGGCCCGCGCGAAGGGCTTCGACACCTCGTGCCCGCTCGGGCCGTGGATCGAGACCGAGATCGACCCGGCCGACCTCGCCGTGACCTGCACGGTCAACGACGAGCTCAAGCAGGCCGGCCGCACCAGCCAGATGATGCGCGGGGTGGAGGAGATCGTCGCGTTCATCTCCGAGGCGCTGACGCTGCTGCCCGGCGACGTCATCCTGACCGGCACGCCGGCGGGCGTCGGCCCGATGCAGGTCGGCGACCGGGTCTCGGTCAGCATCGAGGGCATCGGAACCCTGACGAACCGGATCGTGAAGCGGTAGAAGGCAGCAGAAGACAGTGACTATCGACACCTCGAAGCTCGACAACAGTGTCCGGGTCCGGTTCCCGCCGTCCCCGACCGGCGACCCGCATGTGGGCTTGGTCCGCTCGGCGCTGTTCAACTACGCCTTCGCCCGGCACTACGGCGGCAAGCTGGTGCTGCGGATCGAGGACACCGACGCGGCGCGCAACACCGAGGAGTCCTACCAGGCGATCCTCAACACCCTGCGGTGGGCCGGGATCGAGTGGGACGAGGGCCCCGAGGTCGGCGGCGAGTTCGGGCCCTACCGGCAGTCCGAGCGCGGCGAGATCTACGCGGACACGGCCGCCAAGCTGCTCGAGGCCGGCAAGGCGTACCCCTGCTACTGCACCGCCGAGGAGCTCGAGGCCGCCCGCGAGAAGGCGAAGGCCGAGAAGCGCGCGCCCGGGTACGAGGGCACCTGCCGGAATCTGACGGCGGAGCAGATCGCCGCGTACGAGGCCGAGGGCCGCACGCACGTGGTGCGCTTCCGGATGCCGGAGAACCGCACGATCACCTGGGACGACCTGGTGCGCGGCCCGATCTCCTTCGAGTCGGCCAACGTGCCCGACTACCCGCTGCTGCGCGCCGACGGCTCGCCGCTCTACACGCTGACCAACCCGACTGACGACGCGATGATGGGGATCACCCACGTGCTGCGCGGCGAGGACCTGCTCTCCTCGACCCCGCGGCAGATCCCGCTGCACGAGGCGCTGGTCGAGCTCGGCGTTTCCAAGGGCGTCCCGGAGTTCGGCCACCTGCCGTTCGTGATGGGCGAGGGCAACAAGAAGCTGTCCAAGCGCGACCCGGAGGCGAGCTTCAGCTTCTACCCGCGCACCGGCTACCTGCCCGAAGGCCTGGTCAACTACCTGGCGCTGCTCGGCTGGTCGCTCGGCAACGACGAGGAGATCTTCTCCCTCGACGAGCTGGTCGCGGCCTTCGACGGCACCCGCGTCTCGGCCAACCCGGCGCGCTTCGACCTGAAGAAGTGCGAGGCGATCAACGCCGTGCACCTGCGCAGGCTGGAGACCGAGGACCTGGCCAAGCGGATCCTGCCCTTCCTAGACCGCGAGGGCCTGCTGCTCGGCGGGACCGACGGCCACCTGGCGAACGAGGAGGAGTGGCGCACGCTGCTCGCCGCCGTTCCGCTGGTCCAGGAGCGCATGACGGTGCTCTCCGAGGCGATCGGCATGCTCGGCTTCCTCTACACCGGCGACGGCTCGGACGCCCGGCATGCCTTCGCGCTGAACGAGGACGACGCGGCGAAGGTGCTCACCGCCGACGCGTGGCCCACGCTGGCCGCCGCGGCCGCCGCGCTGGACGCGCTCCCGGCGTGGACCACGGCAGCGATCGACGAGGCGCTGCGCACCGCGCTGATCGAGGGCCTCGGCCTGAAGCCGAAGAACGCCTTCACCCCGGTCCGGGTGGCCGTCACCGGCCGCCGCGTCTCCCCGCCGCTGTTCGAGTCGCTCGAGCTGCTCGGCCGGGAGCGCACCCTGGCCCGGCTGCGCGCCGCCGACGCCCGGGCCCGGGCCGCCGCGTAGGCACCACCGGGTGAACCCCGGGGGACTAACTGATTTGGGCCCCCGGGCGGTGACCGCTATAGTTGTCCTCGCGGCGCCGCCCGGGAAACCGGCTGGCCTGCAACACCAGTGGGGTATGGTGTAATTGGCAACACGGCAGATTCTGGCTCTGTTGTTCTAGGTTCGAGTCCTGGTACCCCAGCTTCGGGCGTATCGCTGAAAAGCGATACGCCCATTTGGCTTTTCCGGGGGGCGCGTGGACCCCCTTCTGCCCGAACATCGAATTCATGGAGCAGAACGGGCCGCAGTGGCCGACCGAGCCGGGCGGGCGGCGCGCGGGCGGCCGCGAGAAGTGGTCGCTGCGCAAGAAGCTGCTCGTCTGGGGATGCAGCGCGCTCGCCGCGGTGATCGTCCTCGGGGTGGTCGGCGTCGCGGTGGTCTGGCGGCATCTGAACGGGAACATCAAGACCGAGGACGCGCAGCTCAAGCCGTCCTCGATGAACGGCAAGCAGGAGATCCTGTTCATCGGCTCCGACTCGCGCTCGGGCGGCAACCAGACGCTCGGCGGGGGAGCCGTGAGCGGTGCGCGCTCGGACACCGCGATGGTCTTCGACGCCCCGGCCGACCGCCGCAGGGGCACCGAGGTCTCCATCCCGCGCGACTCGATGGTGCAGATCCCGGACTGCGCGAGCACGAGCACCAGCGGGGTCACGGTCGCCGCCAACTTCGGGATGTTCAACAGCGCCTTCACCGAGGGCGGCGCTCCCTGCACGGTCAAGACCGTCGAATCGCTGACCGGTCTGACCCTCACCCACTACATCGCGATCGACTTCGAGGGCGTGGTCGGCGTCGTCGACGCGCTCGGCGGTGTGAAGGTGTGCGTCACGCAGGCGATCGACGACGCGGACTCGGGGCTGAACATCCCGGCCGGCACCACGACGCTCACCGGCAAGCAGGCGCTCGCGTTCGTCCGGCTGCGGCACAGCGTCGGAGACGGCTCGGACCTGGAGCGGATCAAGCGCCAGCAGTACTTCCTGGACCAGCTGGAGCGGCAGGTGCGTTCGGCGGGCCTGCTCACCGATCCGGTCAAGCTCTACAAGGTGCTCGACGCGGCGACTCAGTCCATCACCACCGATCCCGGCCTAGGCACCGTCACCGACCTCTACAACCTCACCCAGACGCTGAACGAGATCCCCAACGGCGAGATCACCTATGTGACGGTCCCGAACGAGCCGTACCCGCAGGACACCAACCGCGTCATCTGGACCGAGCCGGCCGCCACGAACCTGTGGACCAGCCTGATCGACGAGACGGACTCGACCGGCGCCGCGACCACGTCGCCCGCCGCGGCGTTGCGGTCGGCCACCTCGGGGACCTCGACGTCCGCGGCGGCGCTTCGACAGCTCGAGAGCGTGATGGAGCTTGAGATGCTGGCGGCGAACGGAGAGAGCACCGGCGCCGGTTCGACCGGCACATCGACCGGCACGGCGAGCGCCGGCGCCACCGGGACCGCGTCCCCCGGCGGCGCCGACGTCGGCACCTGCGCGGTCGGCTGAGCAGCCCGCGCGCGGATCGAACGGCGGGCCGCCCGCCTGGCCTGCCCGCCGCCCGTCCGTCGGCTAGGGACTGTTCGTAGTTCAGATCTCTGGCTTGGTGGCTGGGCTGGTGGTCGTGGCTGGTAGAACTCGGGTGTGGCGCGTTTCGATGTGACGAACTCCGAATGGGCTCTGATCGAGCCGTTTCTGCCGGTCGCGGCCACC
>DATJIF010000195.1:0-22592 GCA_035493475.1 Actinospica sp. | reverse complement strand
GACCCGAAGGTGCTGATGTTCGACGAGCCGGTCAACGGCCTGGACCCGGAGGGCATCCTCTGGATCAGGAACCTGATGAAGGCGCTGGCCGCCGAGGGCCGCACGGTGTTCGTCTCCAGCCACCTGATGAGCGAGATGGAGCACACCGCCGACCACCTCATCGTGATCGGCCGCGGCCGGCTGGTCGCGGACTGCACGGTGCAGGAGTTCATCGACAACAACTCCGAGCTCTCGATCCGGGTGCGCACCCCGCAGCTGGAGCAGCTCGGCGCGCTGCTGACGGCCCACGGCGGCGGCGTGCGCACGGACGGCGAGGACGCGCTGCTGGTGACGAAGCTTGGCATGAGCGAGATCGGCGACGTGGCCTTCGACAACCAGATCCGGGTGCACGAGCTGAGCCCGATCCAGGCCTCGCTGGAGCAGGCCTTCATGGAACTGACCAAGGACAGCGTCGAGTACCACGCGGCCGTCCCGGCCGGAAAGGCGGCCTGACCATGACCACGGTGAACGACACGGTCTTCGCCGGCCTCACGCCGCTGCCGGAGGCGACCGGCCGGGCCGGGTTCGGCGGCGCGCTGCGCTCGGAGTGGACGAAGATCCGCTCGGTGAAGTCGACGGTCTGGACGCTGACCGCGGCGGTCGTCATCGGCGTGGGCATCAGTGTGCTGTTCAGCTGGGGCGAGGCCTCGCACAGCAAGGAGTCCGCGGCCGAGCTCGCGCAGCGCGACCTGGTGCAGCACAGCATGTTCGGCATCATGCTCGGCCAGCTGGTGATGGTCGTCTTCGGCGCCCTCGCGGTGACCACGGAGTACTCCACCGGGATGATCCGGACCAGTCTGGCCGCGCAGCCGCGGCGGCTGAGCGTGCTGTTCGCCAAGCTCGCGGTCGTCACGCTGGTCTCCTTCGTCGTCGGCGAGGTCATCTCCTTCGCGTCGTTCTTCATCGGCAACCACTTCTGGGCGACGCGGGGCGTGACGGTCGGCCTGGGCACGCACGGCGCGCTGCAGGCCGTGATCGGCGGCGGACTCTACCTGGCCGGGGCGGCGCTGCTGGCCTTCGGGATCGGCACGGCGCTGCGGCACACGGCCGGGACCATCACGCTGGGCGTGGCGCTGCTGTTCGTGATCAACATCATGGCGAACTTCATGCCGAGCTCCTGGCAGGACGACATCGACAAGTGGCTGCCGGCGAACGCGGGCAGCCAGGTCTGGGCCACCCAGCACACCGCGGACACCGGCACGGCGTTCGGCGCGTGGAGCGGCTTCGCGGTCTACATGGGCTACGCGGTCATCGCGCTGATCGTGGGGCTGTGGGTGTTCAAACGCCGAGACGCGTAAAGATCCAGTTTCACAACAGAGCTCTTATACTGGTAGATTTCCGGATCGAGGGCCCCCTCGACGGCGTGGGTAGACGCCGAGGGGGCCCTCGCCCTTGTCCTCCTGAGTACATTGGGACTCGAGAGGGGGCACACCATGATCGAAGTCAAGGACCTCGTCAAGAAGTACGGCGACACGACCGCCGTGGACCACCTCAGCTTCGCGGTCGAACCGGGCCGGATCACCGGGTTCCTCGGTCCGAACGGGGCCGGGAAGTCCACCACGATGCGGCTGATCCTCGGGCTGGACCGGCCGACCTCCGGCAGCGCCTTCATCGACGGCAAGCCGTACCGCGACCTGCGCGACCCGCTGCGCTACGTGGGCGCGCTGCTCGAGGCGCGGGCCGTGCACGGCGGGCGCAGCGCCTTCAACCATCTGCTCTACCTCGCGCAGACGCAGGGCGTGCCCAAGCGCCGCGTCAGCGAGGTGCTGGACCTGGTCGGCCTGACGGCCGTGGCCGGCAAGCGCACCAAGGGATTCTCGCTCGGCATGGGCCAGCGGCTCGGCATCGCGGCGGCGCTGCTCGGCGATCCGCAGATCCTGATCCTCGACGAGCCGGTCAACGGCCTCGACCCCGAGGGCGTGCTGTGGATCCGCCAGCTGCTCAAGGCGCTCGCGGCGGACGGCCGGACCATCTTCGTCTCCAGCCACCTGATGAACGAGATGGCCGTGACCGCGGACCATCTGATCGTGATCGGCCGCGGCAAGCTGCAGGCGGACATGCCGGTCGGCCAGTTCATCGCGCAGTTCTCCGACACCGCCGTCCTGGTGCGCACGCCGGACGCCGACACGTTCCGCTCCGCGGCCGCCGAGCGCGGCTGGGACGTGACCGGCACCAAGGAGGACGGCGCGCTCATCGTCACCGGCAGCACCGCCCCGCAGATCGGTGAGCTCGCGGCCGAACGCGGTCTGGTGCTGCACGAACTCACCCCGCAGCGTGCCTCGCTGGAGGACGCGTACATGGAGCTGACCCGGGAGTCCGGCGAGTTCGCACACCGGCCCGCGCCCGCGCTGGGAGGCACCGATGGCCGCTCGTGACAGTGTTCTGACCCCCGCCGCGGTGGACGCCGCGGGCACCGGCCACGCGCACTTCGGCCGGCTGCTGCTGGCCGAGTGGACGAAGATCCGCAGCGTGCGCTCGACCTACTGGTCGCTGATCGCGCTGGTCATCGCGTTCCTGTTCTTCAGCTGGCTGTTCCCGTACCTGACGGTGGCGAACTGGAAGCAGGCGACGCCGGAGCAGCAGGCGAACCTGATCGAGGACCCGATCGGCTCGATCATGAGCTCGGGGCTGTTCGTCGGGCAGCTCGCGGTCGCGGTGCTCGGCGTGATGGTGACGGCCAGCGAGTACGGCACCGGCATGATCCGCTCGACGCTGCTGGCCAGCCCGCACCGGGTGCGGATGCTGGCGGCCAAGTCGCTCGTGTTCACCCTGCTGATCGGGGCGATCGGCGAGGTCATCGCGTTCGCCGGCTTCTACATCGGGCGGCTGACGTTCAAGAGCCTGCTGACCGTGAACCTGGACAGCTCGAACGTCCGGCAGGTCTTCGGGGTCGGCCTCTACCTCGGCATGCTCGGGCTGTTCGCGCTGGTCATCGGCGCACTGCTGCGGCACGTCGCGGGCGCGATCACCGGCATCGTGGCGCTGCTGCTGGTGATCAGCAACCTGATCCAGCTGATCCCGGGCCGGGTCGGGAAGTACCTCTACACCTACGAGCCGACGAACGCGGGCTTCGCGATCATCGGCAAGCGGCTGCCGGACAACTTCCTGATCAGCTCGTGGGAGGGCTACGGGGTGTTCGCGGCGTGGACCGCGCTGCTCTGGGCGCTGGCCGCGTACCTGCTGGTGCGCCGGGACGCCTGAGCCCGCGTCACCCCTAAGGCCTGCCCGAATGGTTGAAAACCGACCATTTCGGGCAGGCTTGTCCCCATGATCCAAGCGACCGCCCTGACCAAGCGCTACGGTCCCCGGCTCGCGGTGGACCACGCGGACTTCACCGTGGCGCCGGGCAAGGTGACCGGCTTCCTCGGACCGAACGGCGCGGGCAAGTCCACCACGATGCGGATGATCCTGGGCCTGGACCGGCCGAGCTCCGGCTCGGTGACGATCAACGGCGTCCCGTACCACCGGCTCGCCGCGCCGCTGCGCGAGGTGGGCGCGCTGCTCGACGCCAAGGCGGTGCACGGCGGCCGCAGCGCGTACAACCACCTGCTGGTGCTGGCGAAGGCGAACGGCCTGCCGCGCAGCCGGGTGGACGCGGTGATCGACCTGGTCGGGCTGCGCAGCGTGGCCAAGAAGCGCTCCGGCGGCTTCTCGCTCGGCATGGGCCAGCGGCTCGGCATCGCGGCCGCGCTGCTCGGCGACCCCGGCATCGTGATGTTCGACGAGCCGGTCAACGGCCTGGACCCGGAGGGCATCCTCTGGATCCGCAACCTGATGAAGGCGCTCGCGGCCGAGGGGCGCACGGTGTTCGTCTCCAGCCACCTGATGAGCGAGATGGCGCTGACGGCGGACCACCTGGTCGTGATCGGCCTCGGCAAGATCCTCGCCGACGAGCCGATGGCCGACTTCATCGCGAAGAACTCGGTCAGCTACGTCCGGGTGCGCTCCCCGCAGCTGGCCGACCTGGCGACGAAGATGGCCTCGCGCGGCTGGCGGGTCGACGCGCAGCAGGACGCGTCCGTGCACGTGTACGACGCGCAGCCGGCGCAGATCGGCGACCTGGCCGGGCGCGAGAGCCTGTACCTGCACGAGCTGACGCTGGTCCAGTCCTCGCTGGAGGAGGCGTTCATGCGGCTGACCGCCGGCTCGGTCGAGTACCACGCGGGCAGCACGGACCCGCAGCGGGCGCCGGACGGCGCGGCGATGCCGGGCTGGGGTACGCCGGTCCCGGAGGACTTCAGGAACGCGCAGGTCAAGGAGCACAGCCAGTGAGCGCCACCACCACCCGCGAGATCCGCCTCGACGCCCCGGCCCGCCGGATCACGTTCGCGGAGGCGATGGACAGCGAGTTCGCCAAGATCCGCAGCGTGCGCTCGACGTACTGGACGCTGCTGATCTGCCTGGTCGTCTCGGTCGGCATCTCGGTGCTGATCGCGGCCGTGACCTCGGCGAACTGGGACCAGATCGGCGCGAGCGACCGGGCCACCATGGGGGTCTCGACGACCGTCAGCGGCGTGTTCTTCGGCGTACTGGTCACCGGCGTGCTCGGCGTGATGTCCGTGTCGACCGAGTACGGCACCGGCATGATGCGCACCTCGCTCACGGCCTTCCCGCGCCGCACGACGCTGTTCCTGGCCAAGGCCTGCGTGCTCACGATCGTCGTGCTGCTGCTCGGCATCGTGATCGCGTTCGCCTCGTACGGCCTGTCCAGCCCGTTCTACACGAGCCACGGCGTGGACCTGTCGCTGAGCCAGGCGGCGAACCTGCGCGCGCTGCTCGCCGTGCCGGTCTACCTGACGTTGGTCGCGCTGATGGGGCTCGGCCTCGGCTTCCTGATGCGGCACACCGCGGGCGCGATCTCCACGCTGGTCGGCCTGTACTTCGTGCTGCCGATCATCACGAACTTCCTGCCCGGGACGACCGGCAAGGACATCAACAAGATCGTCCCGTCGAACGCGGGCGGCGCGATGATGGCCACGCATCCGGCCGCGGCCGGCGCGACCCCGGAGCTCTCCCCCGTCGGCGGCCTGATCACGCTGCTGATCTGGACGGCCGTGCTGCTGCTCCCGGCGCTCTGGCTGTTCCGCCGCCGGGACGCGTAACCGCGGCGGCTAGCGGCGACGGCGGCGGCCGCGCGAGTTCCAGCAGGCGGTGTGCCAGTGCCGCCGGTCGCCCACGCCGCCGCCCGAGCCGTACTCGGGCACGCTCGGCCAGGCGACCAGGTGCGGCGTGCCCGGCGGGATCTCGTGGTCGCAGCCCGGGCAGCGGTACGTCTTGGTCGCGGCCGCGCCGGTGACCTGGCGCACGATCCAGTCCTCGCCGTCCGGGTCGGACTCGGTGCGCTGGTACCCGAAGGAGCGCGCGAGGTCGTCCGGATCGGGCGTCGGTCGCGACCACTTCGAGTTCTTGCGCGGGCGGCTCACGCTTACATTCTCGCAGCCCGCGCCCGAACTCCGGGTACCCGACTCAGGACGTGTAGTCCCTGAACCCGCGGCCGGTCTTGCGGCCCAGGTAGCCGGCCGTCACGAGGTGCTCGAGCAGCGGCGCCGGGGCGAAGCCGGGCTCGCGGAACTCCAGGTACAGCACCCGCTCGATGGCCAGCGCGACGTCCAGGCCGACCACGTCCAGCAGCTCGAAGGGCCCCATCGGGTAGCCGCAGCCGAGCTTCATCGCCGTGTCGATGCCGTCGGCGGTCGCGTAGTGCGCCTGCAGCATCCGGACCGCGTCGTTCAGGTAGGGGAAGAGCAGCGCGTTCACGATGAAGCCGGCGCGGTCGCCGCAGTCCACCGGGTGCTTGCCGAGCCGGGCGCACAGCTCGTGCACGGTGGTGAGCACGTCCGCGGCGGTGGCGACGGTGTGCACCACCTCGACCAGTTCCATCACCGGCGCCGGGTTGAAGAAGTGGATGCCGACGACGTCCGCGGGGCGGCTGGTGGCCATCGCGCAGTCGATCACCGGGAGGCTGGAGGTCGTGGTGGCCAGCACCGCGCCCGGCTTGCAGATCCCGTCGAGCTCGCCGAACAGCGCCGTCTTGACCTCGAGGTCCTCGACGACGGCCTCGACCACCAGGTCGCAGTCGGCGGCGCCGGCCAGGCTGTCGCCGGAGGTGAGCCGGGCCAGCGCGGCGTCCCGGTCCTGCTCGGAGAGCTTGCCCTTGGCCACGGCCCGGCCGAGCGACTTCTCCACGGCGGCGCGGGAGGCCGCCGCCTTCTCCGCCGAACGGGCGATCTGCACCGTCTCCAGGCCCGCCTTGACGCAGACCTCGGCGATGCCGTTGGCCATGGTGCCGGAGCCGACCACGGCGATCCGGTTCACGGCGCGGCCCGGCGCGGCGTGCTTGGCGCCCTCCGGGGTCAGGTCGTCGGCGACCAGCGTCGGCACGCCCGCCTGCTCGTAGGTGTAGAAGCCGCGGCCGACCTTGCGGCCGAGCAGACCGGCCGTCTTCATCTGCTTGAGGATCGGCGCCGGGGCGTGCAGCCGGTCGCGCGACTGCTTGTACATCGTGTCGAGGATCTCGTACGCGGTGTCCAGGCCGATCAGGTCGAGCAGCGCGAGCGGGCCCATCGGCAGCCGGCAGCCGAGCCGCATCGCGTCGTCGATGTCCTCGCGGGACGCGTAGCGCGCCTCGTACATCGTGGCGGCGTGGTTGAGGTAGCCGAACAGCAGCGCGTTCGCGATGAAGCCGGCCTTGTCGCCGATCACGACCGGGCTCTTGCCGAGCAGGCCGGCCAGCGCCTCGACGTCCGCCAGCACCTCGGGCTCGGTGACGACCGTGCGCACGATCTCGACGAGCTTCATGACCGGCGCCGGGTTGAAGAAGTGGATGCCGACGACGCGGCCGGGGCGCGAGGTGGCCACCGAGATCTCGGTGACCGAGAGCGAGGAGGTGTTGGTGGCGAAGACCGTGTCCGCGCCGCAGATCGAGTCGAGCTGCTGGAACAGGCCGCGCTTGAGCTCGAGCCGCTCCGGGATGGCCTCGATGACCAGGTCCACGCCGGACAGGTCGGCGAGGTCGGTGGTGAAGGTGATCCGGTCCAGCAGCGCCGCGGCGTCCTGCGCGCTCAGCTTGCCCTTGGAGACCGCGCGCCGGGTGGAGTGCGCGACGTGCGCGCGGCCCCGGTTCAGCGCGGCCGGGTCCTGCTCCACGCCGAACACCGCGATGCCGTTCCTGGCCAGCACCTCCGCGATGCCCGCGCCCATGGTGCCCAGGCCCACCACGCCCACTGTTCGAAAGTCCCGCGCCATTGCCGACTCCCTTGTCCGCTCGGTACCGTCCCGTCGTCCGGGTACGGCCACTTGTTACCGGTCAGTATCCACGGTACCCGGACCGGAAGTCAGTGTGAATGCGGCCACAGTCGGATGAACGCACAATCCGTGAGACCGGCCGGGGCCGCCTTCCCCGCACGCGCCCTCCACTGCGCGTGCGTCGGCCTCGACCGGTCTCTCCCCGCCGGGGTTCCCTCTGATCCCACCCCACCACACGGGTCTGACAGTTTCCGGACGACCACTCCCTTCCGCGCACTCGAACGAGTGAACACTCCGTGGCCCGGAGCGTCCGCCCCCCGGCTCAGCAGTCGCGCAGCTCCGGCGACTGGTTGAGCAGCTGGGCACGCGGCGAGACGAACCGCCGGTACGAGCCGGACTCCATCCCGGGCGCCCCGTCCGCGGCCGGGAAGACCGCGACCCGGTGGCAGTTCTGGAACGCGAGTTTGACCCCGAAGTAACGCTCCAGACAGCCGCGGATCGAGTCGGAGGCCAGGGCCCGCAGCAGCTGCCCGCGCTCCTGCTCGGTGGCCGGCGGGGTGGTGTTGTCGGCGAACGGGCCGCCCTCGACGTGCAGCCGCGTCGACAGGGTGCTGATCATGCTCCAGGCGTACGGCAGCGAGGTACGCACGCAGTCGGCGAACTCGGCGTCGGCGACCTCGCCGCGCTCGGCCGCGGCCAGCAGATCCGGTGAGACGTCCAGGGACATGTGGGCTCCACTCTCATTTCGTGAGGCTTCGCAGCCGTCATCGTGCGCTCACAGAAATGAATGACCGCAGCGGGGGCCGCTCACACCTGGCCGAGGGGGCGCGCGGGATTCACGCGTGACCGGACATCCGTTCAGCGCACTGATCCGACCATCGCACGCTTCGGGCGACGCGTGCGAACGATTCGCGCGCCTGGACTAGGCTTGCCGGATGCGCCTCGTCATCGCCCAGTGCAGCGTCGACTACGCCGGACGCCTCGCCGCCCACCTGCCCAGCGCCAAGCGCCTGCTCATCCACAAGGCCGACGGCTCGGTCCTGGTGCATTCGGACGGCGGTTCCTACAAGCCGCTGAACTGGATGAGCCCGCCGTGCACGGTCAAGGAGGAGCCCGGGCTGTGGACGGTGACCAACAAGGCCGGGGAGAAGCTGATCATCCGGCTCGAAGAGATCTTCCACGACGGGGCGCACGAGCTCGGCGTGGACCCGGGACTGCAGAAGGACGGCGTCGAGTCGCACCTGCAGGAGCTGCTGGCGGCGCAGATCGAGACGCTGGGCGCCGGTTACCGCCTGATCCGCCGGGAATACCCGACCGCGATCGGCCCGGTCGACATCCTGTGCAAGGACGCGAGCGGCATGACCGTGGCCGTGGAGATCAAGCGGCGCGGCGAGATCGACGGCGTGGAGCAGCTGACCCGGTATCTGGATCTGCTCAACCGCGACCCGCTGATCGCCCCGGTGCGCGGGATCTTCGCCGCGCAGGAGATCAAGCCGCAGGCGCGGGTGCTGGCCACCGACCGCGGCATCGGCTGCCAGGTGCTCGACTACGACGTACTGCGCGGTTTCGACGACGCGGAATCACGCCTGTTCTAACGATTCGCTTTCCCCGCAACGGATCCTACGCAGTGTCACCTCCGGTGGAGTACAGTTCGCGGGTATTGACTGTCATGCCTGAGGGGGAGCGCTCAACCGCCTCCCATGGACAATGAGGATCGCGATGAGCTTTTTGGAAAAGGCGCTGGAGGTCTCGGAGAAGGCCTTCGAGGAGACCGAGCACACCATCGAAGAGTGGAACATCCACCGCCACGGCGCGAAGCTGCTCCTGAAGCTGGGTGTCGCCTACTTCGCCGAGCAGCGCCTCGGCGGCGACCACGGCCCGGTCGAGCGGGTGCTCGGCGCGCTGGACGGGCACGCCTCGGAGCACGGCGAGGTGGACCTCGACCACCTGCGCGCCGCGCACCAGGTGCTCGGTGACGAATTCATCAAGGCGCACGACATCGACGCCCAGGCCGAGGCCGAGGAGAAGGCCGAAGCGAAGGCCTGAGTGAATTCAGCGTAAATAGTCGGGTCCTGGCCCATAGCGGGGAGCTATGCGCCGGGACCCGATTCTTATTGACAAGTGGGCGAATCGGGCGAATCAGGCCACGAGACTCAATACTCTCCCGAGAATCGCCGTCAGGTCGTAGTCACGCGGCGTGAATACCGCTTTCACGCCCTGTCGCAGCAGCACGTCGGCGTCGGCCTCCGGGATGATCCCGCCGACCACGACGGGCATGTCCCCGGCGCCCGCGGCGGCGAGCAGCCGCAGCACGTCGGGCACGATGCGCAGGTGCGAGCCGGAGAGCACCGACAGGCCGACCACGTCCACGTCCTCCGCGACGGCCGCCGCCGCGATCTGCGCGGGGGTGAGCCGGATCCCCTGGTACACGACCTCGAATCCGGCGTCCCGCGCACGCACGGCGATCTGCTCGGCGCCGTTGGAGTGGCCGTCCAGACCCGGCTTGCCGACCAGCATGCGCGGACGGCGGCCGCGCTTCTCGCCGACCGCGCGCACCTGCTCGCGCAGCGCGGCGAGCTCGGGTGAGACCTGCGTACCGACCGCCGCCGCGGCGACGCCGGTGGGGGCGCGGAATTCGCCGAACACCTCGCGCAGCGCGGCGGCCCACTCGCCGGTCGTGGCCCCGGCGCGCGCGCATTCCAGCGTGGCGGGCATCAGGTTCACGCTCGGCTCGGCGGCGTCCTTGCGCAGCCGCTCCAGCGCCGCCTCGACCGCCGCGTTGTCCCGCTCGGCGCGCCACACCTTCAACGCGTCCGACGCGGCCTGCTCGACGGCCGGGTCCACGGTCTGGATCGCCGCGTCGAGGTCGGCGGTCAGCGGGTTCGGCTCGGTCTCCTGGAACTTGTTGACGCCGACGACGATCTGCTCGCCCGCCTCGATCCGCGCGCGGCGCTCGGCGTGCTTGCTGACCAGTTGCGCCTTCAGGTATCCGGACTCGACGGCCGCGACGATGCCGCCCATCTCCTCGATCCGGCCCATCTCCGCCTTCGCCGCGTCGACCAGCTCGGCGACCTTCGCCTCGACGACGTGCGAACCGTTGAACAGGTCGCCGTACTCGAGCAGGTCCGATTCGAACGCCAGCACCTGCTGCAGCCGCAGCGACCACTGCTGGTCCCACGGACGCGGCAGGCCGAGCGCCTCGTTCCACGCCGGGAGCTGCACGGCGCGGGCGCGGGCGTCCTTCGACAGCGTGACCGCGAGCATCTCCAGCACGATGCGCGCGACGTTGTTCTCCGGCTGAGCCTCCGTCAGCCCGAGCGAGTTGACCTGCACGCCGTACCGGAAGCGGCGCGCGGCGGCGTCGGTCACGCCGTAGCGCTGCTCGGTGATCTCGTTCCACAGGGTCGTGAACGCGCGCATCTTGCAGAGTTCTTCGACGAAGCGCACGCCCGCGTTGACGAAGAACGAGATCCGCTCGACGACCCGGTCGAAGCGCTCCGGGGGCACCTGGCCCGAGTCGCGGACGGCGTCGAGCACGGTGATCGCGGTGGAGAGCGCGTAGGCGATCTCCTGCACCGGCTCGGCACCCGCCTCCTGCAGGTGGTAGCTGCAGATGTTGATCGGGTTCCACTTCGGCATCGCGTTCACCGTGTACGCGATGGTGTCCGTGGTCAGCCGCAGCGAGGGCCCGGGCGGGAACGCGTACGTGCCGCGCGAGAGGTATTCCTTGATGATGTCGTTCTGCGTGGTCCCGGCCAGCCGCGCCGGGTCCGCGCCCTGCGCCTCCGCCGTCACCTGGTAGAGCGCGAGCAGCCACATCGCGGTGGCGTTGATCGTCATCGAGGTGTTCATCTCGGCCAGCGGGATGCCCTCGAACAGCCGGGCCAGGTCGCCGCGGTGGGCGATGGGGACGCCGACCTTGCCGACCTCCCCCGCCGCGAGCTCGGCGTCCGCGTCGTAGCCGGTCTGGGTGGGCAGGTCGAAGGCCACGGACAGGCCGGTCTGCCCCTTCGCCAGGTTGCGCCGGTAGAGCGCGTTGGACTCGGCCGGGGTGGAGTGGCCCGCGTAGGTGCGCATCACCCAGGGCCGATCCCGCTCCCGCTTGTTCTCGCTTGCGGACATGGACCGCACACCTTCCGCTGCTCGGTCGCCGCTGAAGTCAGTCGGCGCTCTCGCTCGGATACTACTTGGCGGTAACTTTCGAGGGAAGGGGGATGACCAAGGGTGTCCCGGTCTCCGGATCCCCGATGATCCGCGCCCGCAGCCCGAAGGCCTGTTCGACGAGCCCGGCCGTGACCACCTCCGTGGGCGCGCCCTGCGCGATGACCTCCCCCTCCCGCAGCACGATCATGTGCGAGGCGTAGCGCGCGGCCTGGTTGAGGTCGTGCAGCACGGCGACGACGGTGCGGCCCGCGGTGTGCAGGCGGGCGCACAGGTCGAGCACGTCGATCTGATGGGCCAGGTCGAGGTACGTCGTCGGCTCGTCGAGCAGCAGCAGTTCGGTGTCCTGCGCGAGCGCCATCGCGATCCACGCGCGCTGCCGCTGGCCGCCGGAGAGAGAGGCCACGGGACGGTCCTTCAGCTCGGTCAGCGCGGTCTCGGCGAGGCAGCGTTCGACGACGGCGCGGTCCTCCGGCGACTCCCGGCGCAGCGCGCCCTGATGCGGAAAACGGCCGCGGCTGACGAGTTCGGCGACGGTAATGCCCTCCGGCGTGATCGGCGACTGCGGCAGCAGGCCGATCGTGCGGGCCACCTGCCGGCTCGGATACTCGCCGATCGCCTTGCCGTCCAGCAGCACCGTGCCCGCGCTCGGCTTGAGGACCCGGGCGAGCGCGCGCAGCAGCGTGGACTTGCCGCAGCCGTTCGCCCCGATGATCACCGTGAACGACCGGTCCGGGATCTCCACGTCCAGGTCGCCGATGACCTGCCGACGGTCGTAGCCCAGCGTCAGTTTCCGCGTCGCGAGCCTGCTGGTGCTGGTCGTCATCTAGATCTGTCCTGTCTTGCGCTGGTGGGCTAGGAGGTAGACGAGATAGCCGCCGCCGAGCACGCCGGTGACGACGCCGACCGGGAGCTGGCGGTTCGGGATCGCGTGCTGGGAAAGGTAATCGGCCCACTGCATCAGCGCGGCACCGAGCAGCAGCGTCGGCACGAGGTTGGGCCCGGTCCGCCGCGTCAGCCTGCGCGCGAGATGCGGCGCGCAGAGGGCGACGAACGCGACGGGCCCGGTCTGCGAGGCCGCCGTCGCCGCGAGCAGCACGGCGCCGGTGAGCGTCAGCAGCCTGACCCGCTCGCCGCGCAGCCCGAGCCCGGTCGCGAGATCGTCGCCCAACTCCAGAATCCGCAGTGCCCGCGAGGCCAGCAGAATCAGCGGCACGAGCACGACTGCCGCCGCCCCCAGCAGCACCACCCCCGGCCACGAACTCCCGTCCAGACTCCCCGTGATCCACAACGAGGCCGCCGCCGCGTCCACGATGTTCGCGCGCGTGATCAGATACTCGTTGACCCCGCTGAGCATCGCCGCGACGCCGATGCCGACGAGGATCAGCCGCACTCCGCCCGTGACCCCGCCGCGTCGTGCCACGAGGTAGACCGCGACCGCGCAGCCGACCGCGCCGATCCACGCGGAGGCGGCGACGGCCACCACTCCCCCGCCGAGGCCGATGATGCCGATGAGCGCCCCCGTGGCGGCGCCCTGCGTGAAGCCGAGCACGTCCGGGCTGCCGAGCGGATTGCGCGTGACCGACTGGAAGACCGCACCGGCGAGCGCGAGCGCCGCGCCGGCCAGCACCGCGGTCAGTATTCGCGGCAGAAGCAGCTGATTGATGATGAACGCGTCGGCTTCCGTGATCCCGCCACTGAACTGCCCCACATTCACCGTGAGCAGCGCCGCGACGGCCCCGAGCGCGACGAAAACTACCGAGACGACGATCGATCGCTTCATGCCCGCCGCCCCACAACCGTGAGCAGGAAGACCGGACCGCCGATGACGGCCGTGACGACGCCGACCTCGAGCTCAGACGGCCGCGCCACCACCCGCCCGACGATGTCCGCCCCGAGCAGCAGCACCGGCGCCAGAATCGCACTGTACGGCAGCAGCCATCGCAGGTCGGGACCGGTTATTCGTGCGGCTATCTGGGGGACCATCAGCCCGACGAACACGATCGGCCCACACGCCGCCGTGGCCGAACCGCAGAGCAGCACGATGGCCACGATCGCGACCGCGCGGGTGAGCGCGGGCTTGCCGCCGAGCGCCGTCGCCGCGTCGTCGCCCAGCGCCAAGGTGTTCAGCGGCTTCGCGCAGCCCAGTGCGAGCACGATCCCGACCAGGATGAACGGCGTGATCCGCAGCACCGTGCCCGGCTCGGCGTCCGCGAGCGATCCGACGGTCCAGAACCGCATCCGGTCCAGCGCGTCCGTGTCCAGCAACTCGACCGCGCCGACGTACGAGTAGAGCGCGGCGTTCACGGCTGTTCCGGCGAGCGCGAGCCGCGCGGGCGTGCTCGATCCGCCGCCGCCGATCGCGTAGATGAGCACCGAGACCGCCGCGGCGCCGAGCAGCGCGAACCAGATGTAGCCGCTGAGACTCGCTATCCCGAGCAGCGCCGTCGCGGTGACGACGGCGGCCGACGCCCCCGCGTTCACGCCGAGCAATCCGGGATCCGCCAAGGGATTGCGGGTCAGCGCCTGCATCACCGCCCCCGCCAGACCGAGCGCGGTCCCGGCGAGCAGGCCCAGCAGCGTGCGCGGCAGCCGCATCTGGTGCACGACCGCGTACGCCGAGGACGAGGGGTCGGTGAGCCCGTGCCAGACGGCGGAGGGCGCGAGCGGCAGGGCGCCGATCGAGATGCTGAGCACGCACACGGCGAGCAGGGCGCAGAGCGCGACGGGTATTCCGAGGGCGCGTCGGCGGGTCGGCATGGGACTCCTGGGGCTTGATCGAAGCTTAGGTTAGGCTACCCTAAGTCGCATCACTTCCAGAGAGGACCCCGCCATGGCCCTGCTTTCCCGCGTTGTTCCCGATCCGTCGCAGCCCGCCGTCAGCCGCCGCCGCGCGCTGAAAACGGGTCTGGGCGCGGGACTCGGCCTCGGTGCGATCGGCCTGCTCAGCGCGTGCAGCGCGACGGTCTCCACGGCTGACACGGCGTCAAGCGCGAGCAGCGGGCCGTGGACCTTCACCGACGACCGGGGCGCGGTCGTGAAGCTGGACTCGGCGCCCACCAAGGTCGTCGCGTACACCGGGACCGCCGCCGCGCTCTACGACTTCGGCGTCACCACCGACCGGATCATCGGCGTCTTCGGCCCGACCAAGCAGGCCAACGGCAAGGCCGACCCGATGGCGGGCAACCTGCCGGTGGACAAGGTGACCATACTCGGCAACGCGTACGGCGAATTCGACGTCGCCAAGTACGCCGAGCTGAGCCCGCAGCTGCTGGTCACCGACATGTGGGAGAAGAACTCGCTCTGGTACGTGCCGGCGACCAGCCTGTCGAAGATCGAGAAGCTGGCGCCCACGATCTGCATCACCGTCGCCGGCGAGCCGCTGACCACCCCGCTCTCCCGCTACGAGAAGCTCGCCGGACTGCTCGGCGCCGACCTCACGGCGTCCACGGTCACCAAAGCCAAGACCGCGTTCCAGACCGCCGTCGAGCAGTTGCGCACCTCCGCCAAGACGAAGGGCACGATCAAGGTCATGGCCGCGTCCGCGAGCGCCGACCTGCTCTACGTCAGCGACCCCGAGGTCTACCCGGACCTGAGCTACTTCGAGCAGCTCGGCGTCTCCTTCATCCAGCCCACGAACGTGGTCGGCGGCTTCTTCGAGTCGCTGAGCTGGGAGAACGCCGGAAAGTACCAGCCCGACATCATCCTGCTCGACGACCGCACCGGCACCCTGCAGCCCGGCGACCTGACCGGCAAGGCGACGTGGACCGCGCTGCCCGCCGTGAAGGCGAACCAGATCGTCGCCTGGAACTCCGAGCCGCGCTATTCATACACGGCGATCGGCCCGATCGTGCAGGGCTTCGCGGACGCGCTGCAGAACGCGAAGAAGGTGGCGTGAGAGATGGTCTACCGCTTCTTCGAGTTCGAGGTGGCCCGCACCCGCCGGGTCAGCCCGAGCGTGCAGCGGGTCACGTTCCGCGGCGTCACCCCCGGCGCCCTCGCCGAGTTCGCGTCGGGCGGCCGGGACCAGCGCTTCAAGCTCTTCTTCCCGCAGCCCGGCCAGGACTTCGCCGTCGTGCCGGTCGAGGCGGGCGAGAACTGGTACGCACAGTGGCGCGGCATGGACCCGAACGTCCGTGCCCTGATGCGCACCTACACCGTCCGTGAGCAGCGCAGGGAACTCGGCGAAGTGGACGTCGACTTCGCCGTGCACCTGGGCCCCGGCCCGGCCGCCGCATGGGCCCTGACCTGCCTCGCCGGAGACCGCATCACCGCCCTCGGTCCCACCGAAGCCGAGAACGCGGGCATCGACTTCCGCCCCCCGCCCGAGACCGACTGGATCCTGCTCGCCGGCGACGAGTCCGCACTCCCCGCGATCGCCGGAATCCTCGAGTGGATCAGCCCCGCCACCCCCGTCCGCGCCTGGATCGAAGTAGGCCACTGCGACGACGTCCAAGCCCTGCACACCTGGGCCGACGCCGAGATCACCTGGCTGGTCCGCGGCCACGGCCCCGCCCTCACCACCGCCATCGACGAGGCCCGCCTCCCCGACGGCACCCCCTACGCCTGGATCGGCGGCGAAGCAGGCGAAGTCCGCCGCCTCCGCCGCACCCTCCTCACCACCGGCTTCGACCGCAAACGCGTCACCTTCACCGGCTACTGGCGCCGCGGCGCCACCGAAGAGCAGCTCCTCGCCGAACTGTACGCGGAGAGCGCGTCGGCGTAGCCCCGGAGAACGGGCACCTCGTATAATGAGCGTAGGGTTCAAGCCTACGAGGAGGTGGCCGTGAGGACAGCGATCGGGATCCCGCCGGAGTTGGCGCGGCGAGCGAACCGGGTGCTGCGTCCGCGCGACGCGGCCGAGGTCTACGCGCATCCGCGTGCGGAACTCGCCCGCCTCGCGCGGAACCACGCCGCGGTGCCCCTCGCGACCGGCTACTACGCGCTCGCCCCGATGAACCGGCTCGGCGATCCCGTCTGGACTCCGGCGCTGGACGCGGTCGGCCTCGGCATCGCCCAGGCCGACTACGGCGTCGACGCGGCCGCGATCGTCTCCGTGTCGGCCGCCCGCCGCCACGGGGCGATCCCGCGCGCCATCGCGGTCGCGGTGATCGCCGTGCCCAACCAGCGGGCACCGCTGGAAACGCGCTTCGGCCGGATCGTATTCACGAAACGCGACACGTCCGCACTCGACCTGCAGCGCGTGACCACCGAACTCTGCGAAGGATGGGTCACCACCCCCGAACAGACGATGCTCGACCTCGCGGCCCGCCCCGACCTGGGCGGCCTCCCCCGAATCCAGATCGACGAGGCGATTCGAATCCTCACCCACCAGGCCGATCACGAGCTCGTCGAAGAACTCGCCATAACGCAGCACCACCCCAGCGCACTCCGCTCGATCAAGGCACTGCTCGCGGAGGACGGCCGTGCTTGATCCCGAAGACCTCGCCGCAGTCGCCGCCGCCTACGGCGTGGCCGAGGAACAGGTCCGCCGAGACCACTTGATCGGCCACGTACTCGCGGCACTCGCGACGAGCGATGCTGACGTGGTCTTCTTCGGCGGCACCGCACTCGCGCGGACACACCTGACGACCCCGGAACTCGGCGGACGCCTGTCCGAGGACATCGACCTGTGGACCGACTCCCGACGCGAGACCGCCCGGATGCTCGACTCGTCACTCCCGCGCGGCCTACGTCGCGAGTATCCGGGATCGGTCATCAGGCCAGCTCTGTCCGAGGTCCGCGCGGTAGATCCGGCCCTCCTCGTGACGCCCGACGGCCTGAGCCTGCGCCTGCAACTCCTCGACCTCGCGGGTGGCCACTCCGGTTGGAGGATCTGGCCCACCGAACGCCGTGTACTCGCATCGCGTTTCCGAGACGTCCCCGAAACGACACTCACCGTGCCGACTCTGCCCGCCTTCACCGCGATGAAGCTCGTCGCGTGGATCGACCGCCGCACGGCACGCGACCTGTTCGACCTGGCCGCCCTGGCCGGCATCGGAGCGATCACCAGCGAGGCGTTCGACCTGGCCGAAGCGGCCCTCGGCTACCGCCCCGGACCGTCGATGATCCGCCAGGTGCCACCCGGCGACTGGGACGTCCAACTCGCCAACCAGATCGCGAATCCCCGCACAGCCGCATCCTGCCTCGCCGACGTCCTGGCCGCCGCGGAAGGCATCTGACCACGCGTCCGAAACCGAAATTACGTTGGCACCCGGCAGACAGGCTGTGATTGGGTCGAGCCATGTCGATCGAGACCATCCCGCTGCGCGACCGACTCCGCGCAGCGGTGCCCGCCGCGATGAAGGCCCGCGACCGCAGCACCGTCGCGGCCCTCCGCTCCGCACTAGCCGCGATCGAGAACGCCGAGGCGGTCGACATCGACGACGATGCGCGGGCGCGCGCAGGAGCGATCGAGGCGAGCCTCGTCGGCGTCGGCGCCGCGGAGATCGCGCGGCGGGAGCTGACCGAGGCAGACGTAGCGGCGATCGTGCAGCACGAGATCGCGGAACGCCGAGCCGCAGCCGCCACGTACGAGGCGGCGGGTCACGTTGAGCGTGCGGCCGGGTTGGTCGCCGAGGCGGATGCCTTGGCCGCGCACCTGACGTGAGGCGCCGACGCGGCGTCAGATGCACGGTGGCCGCGCGTAACGCCGCAGGCTCGCGGACGTAGCGACCGAGGAGCGTCAGCGACGAGGGAGTGAAGGTAGCGGGCCGAAGGCTTGGGGCGGGTGGGCGGGTGCCCGGACGTAGGAGTCGGCACGGAGCGAGGAACGAGCGCAGTGCCGGCGACGTAGGTAGGGCCGGTCGTCAAACTCGACGGCAAACGGCCTCGCTCACCCATTCAGGTGAGCGAGGCCGGATACGTGCTGGGGCCGGGGCTTGGCTCTGCTCTGCTGCGCTCAGCCGCGGCGGACGTGCTCGACCAGGGCGAGGATGCCGCGGGCGATGCCGCCGTCCAGGTCGCGGACGGCGAAGGTGCCGGCCATGCTGGCGGCGGCCAGGGCGCAGGAGCGGTCGTCCAAGCGCTTGCGGGCGCGGGATCCCGTCACTATCTCGAGGCGGTGCCTGGCGGGGTCGACCGCGAGCAGCACGGACTCGGCGGCGGCGGGGCCCAGGGCGCCGTGCCTGGTCAGGGCCTCGGCGCGGGGCTCGGCGCCGAGGTCGCCGACGAAGACCGACCAGTTCAGGCCGGTACGCTTCTCGGCGATCTTCAGGGCCCGCTGGATCTGGGCGGACTCGATCACCGTCGCCTCACCAGGAGCCACTGGCGCCACCGGTTCCGCTCGACGCGGCGCCGGCCTTGGCCTGGTCCGCGTCCGACGCGCCGGCCTCGGCCTCGTCCACCGGGGCGGCGGGCTTGGTCTTGGCGGCGGACTTGGCGTCCCAGCCGATCTCGGCGCGGTTGGTGTCGCCCTTGACCAGGCTCGGCAGCATCACCAGGAAGGCGATCAGCAGGAAGAGGCCGACCGGGATGCCGACGAAGATCCCGATGGTGGCCAGCACGGACAGCCGGGGACCCGCGTCCTCGCCCTGGAAGTCGGTCGCGAAGGCCGAGCCCGCGGCCAACAGCGGAAGAGCGGTCAGCGCGGCCACGGTCCCGGCGCGCACCGCTGAACGCTTTGCTGATCTGATAGTCACAGCACAACGGTACTCGACCCGGGTACCGGCCATGCAGCCAGGTCGTGAATTGGCGACAGCCTGTTCCAATCAGCCGAGTATGCGCAGCGCCCGCGCCAGCGAGCGCACGCGCGGGTTGCGGGCGAAGTCCTCGAGCAGCACGGGGGCGCCGCGGCCGTCGGCGAGGGGGTACCGCCAATTGGGGTACGTGTCGCCGTCGGTGCCGGGCAGGTTGTGCGGCCGCCTGTCGCCGACCGCGTCCGGCAGGTAGACGCCGACGAGGCGCGCGGGGGTCCACGCGAGGTAGCGGTGCAGGGCGTCGACGGTCTCCGGTTCCCCGGCCCCGCGGCGCAGCAGGCCCTCGGCGCGCAGTGAGTCGAGCCAGTCGGTGGCGTCGAGCGAGTCGCCGCTCAGGACCTGGGCGGTGGGCGGCAGGTCGTGGGTCGTGACCGTGGCGAGGCTCTCGGTGCGCCAGCGTGCAGCGTGCAGCGGCTTGCCGTCGGAGTCGCGTTCGAACCACAGGACGCTCGTGCCGAGGATTCCGCGGCTGGCCAGCGAGGTGCGGACCCAGGGTTCGACGGTGCCGAGGTCCTCGCCGATCAGGACCGCGCCGGCTCGGTGGGCCTCGAGGGTGAGAACGCCGAGCATCGCGTCGTGGTCGTAGGTGACGTACGTGCCCTGGTCGGCCGACGCGCCTTCCGGGATCCACCAGAGCCGGAACAGGCCCATGACGTGGTCGATGCGCAGGCCGTGGGCGTGCCGGAGGTTGCCTTGCAGGATCCTGCGGTACGACGAATAGCCCGTCTCGGCGAGCTTGTCGGGCCGCCAGGGCCGGGAACCCCAGTTCTGGCCGGACTGGTTGAACTCGTCCGGCGGGGCGCCCACCTGCACGCCGTGCGCGTAGACCTCGGAGTCGGCCCAGACGTCGGCGCCGTTGGACTGGGCGCCGATCGCGAGGTCGTGGATGATCCCGTACGGCATCCGGGCGCGCTCGCATGCCGTCTTGGCCGTTGCGAGCTGCTCGTCCAGCAGCCACTGGAGCCAGCAGTGGAAGTCGATCTCGGCTGCTTCGGCCTTCTGGAACGAGCGGGTGCGAGCGCTCTGCGGGTTCTTCAGGCCCCTGGGCCACGTGGTCTCGTCGCGGCCGTGCCGGGCCACGATCGTCATCCAGGTCGCGTGGGTGCGCAGCGGCTCGCCCTCGCGGCGCAGGTAGGCGCGGTAGTCGGCGTCCCGGCCCGGACCGCGCTGGGCGTCGGGCAGGTCGTGCAGCAGCCGCAGGGCGCTGATCTTCGCCTCCCACACCGCGTCACGGTCGATCAGGTCGCCCGCCGGCCCGGCCTTGCGCAGTTCGTCGCCGAGCGAGTCGACCTGCTGGCGGACCGCCGGCGGCGCGTAGGCGTATTCGTACGTGGACTCGATCCGCAGGTGCGCCGGGTCCGGGTAGCGGCGCGAGGCGGGCAGGTACGGCGAGGGGTCGATCGGCGTGACGCCGGCGGAGGCGTGCAGCGGGTTGATGACCAGGAATCCGGCGCCGAGGTCGTTGCCCGCGAGCAGGGCCAACTGGGTGAGGTCCGCGAGGTCGCCGATGCCCCACGACTGCTGCGAACGGATGGCGTGCAACTGGAGGGTGAAGCCCCAGGCCCGGCCGCGTCCGTTGGCCGACGCGGTCTCCAGCCGGTGCGGCGCCACGGCGAGCGGGCAGCTGTGCGCCTCGCCGCCGAAGTGCCCGCTCAGCGTGTGCCAGCCGAGCGGCAGTCCGGCCGGGATCGCGTAGTCGTACTCGGCGAAGCCCTCGACCTCGCCGCCGCGGGTGCGCACCGGGGAGACGTCGTAGCGGCGGCCGCCGTTCTCCAGTTCGATCCACAGCCGCGGCGCCGCGTCCACGGGGGCGTGCACCGTGACCTCGTCGCCGCGCCCGGTCCCGCCGGTGGCCGCCTCGGCGCGCAGCACGATGCAGGACGGCAGCGGACGTCTGATCCGGCGGTTGCGCAGCGCCTTGCGGCACAGCGCCGTCGTACTCGCCGACACGCCGAAGGCCGCGAGCACCGCGATGAGGGTGGCCGCGGACACCTCCACCCGGCGGCCTCGCCAGTCGTGGTATTCCGTGGCCACGCCGTAGGCGCGGGCCAGCGCGAGCAGATCGGGCCCCGGGCTCATGGGGTCGATTCTTCCGTGCCGAGGCGTTTGGTGAAACCCCGGCGCGCCGATTCCGATCTCAACGGGTCGTCAGACCGGCGGCCAGTCGGGGCAGGAAGTACTCCCAGCCCTCACGGTGCTCCCCCGGCGCCGGATCGCCGGGCGCGACGGCCACTCCGGGGCGCGGGGCGTGCACCAGCTCCATCCGGGTGCCGGCCGCGTCGGCGAGCGCGGCGGGCCCGACCGCGACGGACACCCCGTAGCGCCCGGCGGCTTCCGGCTGGTGCGACCAGCCCCAGGTGAAGGCGAGCAGGTGTGCGGGCTCGTACTCCTCGACGACGCCGATCATGGTCTGGCCGAGCGCCGCGAACCGGGCCAGGTACTCGCCGCCGGGCACCAGATGGGCCGTCAGCTCGGCGGTCCACCACCGCCGGACCAGCTCCGGATCGGTGAACGCGGCGAGCGCGCGCTCCGGCCGCACCCGCGGCAGCAGCAGTTCGGCGGTGACGGCGGCGGCGTCGGTCGCGACCGCCAGTTCGAACTCCGTGGCCATGCGCATCCCCTCGGGCACACTGACGTCCCCGCGCGGCGGCGGGGACGTCGGTGTGCGAATGTTCGGTTAGGCGGCGAGCGGTGAGACGGAGGGCAGCACGCCCTGCTTCACCACCGGTGCCACGTGCTCGTCCGGCTCGATCAGCGTGTCTGAAACGGCTTCAGACACGAAAAGGCCGTCCGGGCCCTTGGATTTACCGCCCGAGAACGGCAGCCCATCAACGAAAAGGCCGTCCGGGCCCTTGGCCTCGAACGGCAGTAGATCGACGTCGGCACCGTATCCGCGCAGGTACGGCAGCCACCGTTGGTCTGTGCGGCCGGACGAGAGGATCCGCCAGGCCGAGCCGTTCGGTTGGACCGGCGGCCGCTTCATCCGCCAGCCGAGGTCGCCCAGCAGGCGGTCGGCCTTGACGTGATTGCAGCGCCGGCAGGAGGACACGACGTTGTCCCATGCGTGCTGGCCCCCGCGCGAGCGCGGGAAGACGTGGTCCACGCTGGTCGCGGGCGCGTCGCAGTACACGCAGCGGCCGCCGTCGCGGGCGAAGATCGCCCTGCGGGTCAGCGGGACGCCGCGGCGCAGCGGGACGCGGACATACCGGGTGAGCTTGACCACGGAGGGGGCGGGCAGTTCCCATCCCATTCCGCGGACTCCCGCGGCGTGCAGGCTGGCGCCCGTGCCTTCGAGCGTGACGGCCTTGTGGTTGAGGACGAGGACCACCGCGCGGCGTTGCGGAACGACGCACAGCGGCTCATAGGAAGCGTTGAGGACCAGCGTATGGGGCACTGAAGGCTCCTTCGTCAGCGCCCGGCACGTGGCTCGCACCGGACTCCGGGTACCCC
>DATJIF010000194.1:0-29339 GCA_035493475.1 Actinospica sp. | reverse complement strand
CAGCGAGGTGGCCGGGGTGCCCTCGGCCGGCGCGCCGGCGGTGGCCTCGGCCTTGCCGCCCTGGTAGCCGGAGAGCAGCTGGATGACCTGCTGGCGGACGCGGTTGAGGTCGGCGCCCAGCTTCACCAGGACCTGGGCGGCCACGCCCTCGCCCTCGCGGATCAGGCCGAGCAGGATGTGCTCGGTGCCGATGTAGTTGTGGCCGAGCTGCAGGGCCTCGCGCAGCGAGAGCTCCAGCACCTTCTTGGCACGGGGCGTGAACGGGATGTGCCCCGATGGCGCCTGCTGGCCCTGGCCGATGATCTCCTCGACCTGCTGCCGAACTGCCTCAAGGGAGATGTTCAGCGATTCGAGGGCCTTGGCGGCGACGCCTTCGCCCTCGTGGATGAGGCCGAGCAGGATGTGCTCGGTGCCGATGTAGTTGTGGTTGAGCATCCTGGCCTCTTCTTGAGCCAGGACGACAACCCGCCTTGCGCGGTCGGTGAACCTCTCGAACATCTCTTCTCGCTCCCCGGAGTGGTCGGGAAGTACCGGGCCGACCCGGAACCACAACCCCGGCCTGTCCTACCGATGCTAGTCGCCAGGTCTCGACCCTAAGGGACAGTGCCCTCCGCTCGCTGGCCGATCACCCGCCCACGGCCTCGCCGCGAGCGGTTGGAATAGGTCTTCCCGCAGATCAGGCCGGTACTCGCGGAGTGTGTACGCCTGAAGCGAACGAGGGTGCGAGCGGCCGTGCGTGCACCCGCCCGGGGCAATACCGCGGCGTCTTGCCGCCACGCGCGCACGCGCTGCCCTAGATTGGCGGCATGCACGGCACCTCTCCCGCCGCCGCGGCCGTCCGGCTGCTGGAATGCGGCGTGGACTTCGACGTGCTGCGGGTGCCGGAGCCGGCGGGCCGCTGGGCGCTGCGGCGGCTGATCGGCTACGACCAGCCCGCGCTGCGGCCGGGACCGGTGGCCCTCGACGGGGACGCGGCCTGCCTGTTCCTGGTCGCGCCGGGCGCCAAGGAGGACCTGCCCGAGCTGCTCGACTGGCTGGACTGGGGCGGCATCGACCTGGGCCTGACCGCGTACGGCGCGGGCGAGTCGATCCCCGAGCCGACGGTCTGGCTGCACGACGAGAAGGCCCCCGCCCCCGAGGTGGTCGCGCTGCTCGCCACGATCGCCGAATGCTGTTCCCGGCGGCTGCTGCGCCGCCCGGTTCCCGAGGCGCGGCGCGAAGACGCCGGAACCGGCACCTTGTGAATCTGTGAATCAATCGTCTACATGACGATGGCGGCACCCGTGGAGGGTACCGCCATAATCGTTCGCCGCCGTTTGCTGAAGGAGCGTCAGTGCGCCGCGAGGTACGGCGCGCCGAAGACTTCCCGGTGCCTAGTGGGCAGCCAGGTACGCGTCGATGACTTCCTGCTGCAGCCGGCCGCGGTCACTGACCTCGTGGCCGTTCTTCTTCGCCCACTCGCGCATTTCCGCGGTGCTCGGACCCTCGGCCGCGGCGCGGCGGCGGGCGGTCGGGCGCTGCGGGGCGGCGCGGTAGACCTTGCCGAGCGGCGTCGCGACCTCGATGTACTTGGCCAGGACGGCCTTGAGCTCCTCGAAGTTCTTCTCGTTCAGGTCGACGATGTACTCGTAGTTGTCGAGGCTGAAATGGACCTCGCGCGCTCCCGGGGTCTGATCGAGGTCATCGATGGTCACTGTCTGCTTTGCCATTGTTTTTCCTTTCGCACACGGCGACAAGACCCTTTCGCGAGCGCCTGTCACGGCCCAGGCTTCGCGTACAGTCTAAGAAAACCGTAGTTTAGCGATTCTTTCAACTCTCCCGCCCCCACTTTCCCCGGGCGGGGCGCAGGAGTCTCAAAGGAGCTTAAGCATCCGGGTGTTGCCCAGCGTATTCGGCTTGACGCGCTCCAGATCCAAGAACTCGGCGATACCCTCGTCCGCTGATCGCAACAGCTCCGCCTCCACCGACGGATCCACGGCGGCGTCGACGAGCTCCGTGAAACCGTGCGCCGCGAAGAACCGCGTCTCAAAGGTCAGACAGAAGACCCGTCGGATGCCGAGCCAGCCCGCGGTCGCCAACAATTTCTCCAGAATGACGTGGCCGACGCCGCGGCCGCGAAACTCCGGGGACACCGCGATGGTCCTGACCTCGGCGAGGTCGCGCCAGATCACGTGCAGGGCCCCGCAGCCGGCCAAACTCCCGTCGACGTCGCGCTCCGCCACCCAGAATTCCTGAATGTCCTCAAAGAGCGTTACCGTGGGTTTGTCGAGAAGAATCCGTTCGGCGGCGTAGTGGTCGATCAACCGCCGGATGCCGGGCACGTCGCCCGTCCTGGCCCGTCGTACCGTCAGGTCGTTCACGGAAGAAGGTTATCCTCGGCCGCCGCGCAGGCCGCCACGCGGGCGGCGATCCTGGCCATCCGGCGCTCCAGCGGCGGGTGCGTCGGCCGCGGCACCCGGACCGCCGCGTGCCTGGCCCGGCGCGGTCCCGGCACCAGCGGCCCGACGCGAAGGTCCGGCTCCGCCGGGCTCAACTCCGCGTTCTCGGCACTGAGCCGCGGCGCGCAGGCCTCGAACCAGCGCAGCGCGCTCAGCAGTTCGGCGCCGAAGCCCAGGTCCACGGCGTACGCGTCCACCTGGTACTCGGCCCGGCGGCTCGCGGCGTTCTTCACGGCGAAGGCGAGCATCCCGGGCGCCGCGAAGCCGGTGCGCACCGCCGTCTCCAGCCGGCTCAGCGCCAGCAGCGCCCGACGTTTGGCCGCGGGCGGGAATTCGAACCCGGACAGCCAGCGGCCGAGCGCGGCCAGCGGCACGGCGATCCCGGTGCCGATCAGCGCGACGCCCTGCAGCGGCAGCAGCACCCAGACCAGGAACGCGGCGGCCGCGGTGTGCATCCGCAGATGGTGGCCGAGCTCGTGGGCGAGCACCCCGGCGAGCTCCCGGTCGCCGAGCTCGGCCAGCGCGCCGGTGGTGACGCAGATCAGGTCGCGGCCGACGCAGTGCGCGTTGACGTCCGCGAGGTCCACGACCCAGATCCGGAAGCGCCGCTCGGAGACCGCCGCGCGGCGCAGCACCTGGGACCAGACGAGATCGAGCCGCTGCTGTTCGGCCGGGACGGGATGGCGCACCGGCCAGAGCAGCTTGGCCAGCGCGAGCTGCACCGGGCGCAGGCCGTAGAGGCAGGCGCTCAGGGCCCAGACACCGTAGCCGAGCCACAGCGGGACGCCGGTGAGTTCGAGCAGCACGAGCAGCGGGAGCAGGCAGAGCGCGGCCAGCGGGGAGAACAGCAGGACCATGCCGAGGGAGAGCAGCGCGGTCTTGTCCGGCCGCGGTCCCCGTTCGCCGCCGCTCGCATGATCCGCCACATTCGGCACTTTCGCAGTTCGGCGGCACGCTGCCCATCCGCCGCGCGGGTGAACCGGCCGAGATTCAGCCGAACCAGGCGAAGCCGGAGGGGCCGGGCGGCGGCAGCTGCGGCAGTTCGATGGCCGGCGGCAGCGGGATGGCCCGGCGCGCGGCGAACCAGGGGTTTTCGACGGGGACCAGGCGCGGCCGGGATATCCGCGGGAAGAAGCGCTCGATCAGCGCCTCGATCCAGTCGAGTTCCGCGACCGTGGGGGCGGTGCCGCCGAAATTGTGCCGACGGGCCCGCCGGTGCCTTCAATCGAACTGGTCGGTGGCGATCGCCTCGGCCGGGGTGCCCGCGGCCAGCAGTTCGGCCCGGCAGTGGTCGATCAGCACGCTCGGGCCGACCAGCACCGCGGCCTGCCACGGCCGGTGCCGGCCGAGCGCGAGCACCTGGCGGGCGGTCTCCGCGAGGCCGGACTCGCCGACCACGACGACCTCCAGCGCGCCGTGCCGGGCGGCCTGCTCCTCGAAGTGCTTGGCGAGGTAGTGCTCGGCCGGCGAGCCCGGGCCGTGGTCCGGGGTGACCAGCAGCACGCACAGCGGACGCCGATCGCCGCCCGCGATCAGCGCCTCGACCAGGCCGGAGACCGGGGCCGCGCCGGTGCCGTGCGCGACGGCGACCAGGTTCTGCGCGAACGGGGCGAAGCCGAGCTCGCCCTCGGAGCCGGCGATGCGCAGCCGGTCGCCCTCGGCGGTCTGGCGCACCAGCAGCTCGCTCACCCCGCCGGAGCGCCCGGCCTGGATGTGGAAGGTGATCCGGTTCTCGCCGGTGTCCATGCTGGCGAAGGAGAAGTCGCGCCACATCCGCGGCTGGCTGGCCAGTTCGAGCGAGGCGAACTGGCCGGCGCTGTAGCGGTACGGCCCGGGGCGGTCCGGGTCCTGCAGCACCCGCACCTCGATCCGCGCGACGTCCTCGCTGAGCATCTCGTGCGCGACGACCTCCGCCTCCCAGTGCGGCGGCGCCTGCTCCTCGGCCTCGGCGGCGGTCTCCTGCATCACCGCGGCGACCAGTCCGTAGCCCGCCTCCCAGGCCTGCCGGGTCAGATCGGTCCACGCCGGTCCGGTGTAGCGCTGCACGGTGGCCATCATCGACTCGCCGAAGGCCTGGTAGTGGGCGGCGCGCAGCCCGAACTTGCGGTGCCGCAGGGCGAGTCGGCGCAGGTAGGGCAGGAAGTCGTCGAGGTCGTCGAAGTCGGCGATGATGCGCGAGACGGCCTGGAACAGCCGACGCTGCTGCGCGGCCGGATCGCCGGTGAACAGCTTGCGGTAGCGCGGGTTCTGCGTGAAGAAGTGCTCGTAGAAGTAAGCGCTGGCCTCGGGGGCGTACGGTTCGATCAGCGCCCAGCTGGACCTGATCTCGTTCAGCAGCTCCGGCTGCCCGTACTCCTGTGCCTGTGCGTCCATCGTCACCGCGTCACTCACCCGGGTGAGCTTACCGGTATTCATAATGCCGACGGACGGGGGTCTCAGTGCTCCTCGATCACCGGCGCACTGAACACCTTCAAGAGATACAGGAACGACGGGACCACGGCCAGCATTCCGATACACATCGCGACCAGCATCGTGTCCAGGCTGGACGGGGCCGCCGCGGCCTGCTGCGCGGTGTACACGCCGACCAGCAGATCCGGGTACTGCGCGGCCGCCCAGCCGCCGAGCACGCCGATCACCGCGACCGCCGCCGTGGCCCTGGCCAGCAGGTACCGCTCCTTCCAGAGCACCAGGAGGCTGCCGAAGCCGCACAGCGCGGAGACGGCGGCGAAGGGGATCGAGCGGTCGGTGAAGCGCGCCGCCACCACCGGGGCGTCCCGGTAGAAGAACGGCAGCATCACCAGCACGACGACGCCCGAGGCCACGGCCGCGTAGATCGCCTTGCGCCGGAAGACCGCGACCAGGTGCCGCGTATCAGGGTGCAGCGACGCGTCGAAGCAGAGGTAGACGGCCGCCAGGAACGCCGTGACCACGACCGCGAGCAGCCCGGCCAGGATCGTGAACGGCGCCTGGAACGGGGCTGCCGGCGAACTGCCGGGGCCGAGCTTCCCGGTCGCGAGCGCCGCGCCGCTGACGCCGAGCATGAACGGCGTGAGCACGGAGGCGCAGGCGAAGATGCGGCTCCACCAGCGGTCCGGCAGCGAGGCCCCCTCGCCGTACGCGCGGTACACGTACGCCGCGCCGCGCAGCACGATGCCGACGAGCGCCAGCGCGAGCGGCAATTCGAGCGACGTGGCGATGTCGCCGAACGCGGACGGGAATCCGGAGAACGTGCAGACGATCACGAAGATCAGCCACACGTGGTTCGCCTCCCAGACCGGGCCCAGCGAGGCGGAGATCAGCTTGCGCTGGTCCTCGGCGCTGGGCCGGTCGCGTCCGATCCCGGCCAGCATGTCCCAGCCGCCGCCGCCGAAGTCCGCGCCCGCGAGCAGCGCGTAGGCCAGCAGGGACAGCACGATGATGACCAGCATCAGGTTCACGGCGGTCACGCGATCGCCTCCTCGGCGGTCGGGCTCTCGATCTCGGGCTTCCCGCTCAGTTCGGCGGGCGCGCCGGTGGCCAGCTTGCGCAGGATCAGCAGCAGCGCGGCGGCCAGGCCGACGTAGATGACGATCGTGGCCACGACGCTCCAGCCGAGTCCGCCGGACTTCGTCGCCGCGTCCGTGACCGACATCAGGTTGTAGACGATCCACGGCTGCCGGCCGCCCTCGGTGACCTCCCAGCCGCCGAGCATCGCGATCACCGACGCCGGACCGGTCGCGATCGCCGCCCACAGCCACAGCTTCGTGTGCGGAATCCGCGGCGTCAGACCCTTGCGACGGCGCCACCACCAGGTGAGCACGGCCAGCCCGGCGATCGCGAACACCAGCGTGCCGCAGCCGACCATGGAATCGAATGCGAGATGGATCACGGCGGAGTTCGGGGTGTCCGCCACCGAAGCGGTGTCCATCCCCTGAATCACCGTGCTGGTCTTGAATCCCATCAACAGGGACAGGCCGTCGGGAATCGGAATTCCGCCGACGATCTTGTGGGTGTTCTGGTCGTAGTAGCCCAGAATGGTCAGCGGCACGTGCGAGCCGGTGTCGTAGACGCCCTCCATCGCCGCCAGCTTCAGCGGCTGGGTCGCCCCGACCACGCGCGCGGACCAGTCGCCCAGGAACATCTGCACCGGCACCAGGCCGAGCACCGTCCACAGCCCCACGTTCAGACCTAGCCTGTGGTATCGGTCACGTCGGCCGCGCAGCATGCCCCAGGCGTAGACCCCGGCGACCGCGCCGCCGGTGCACATCAGCGCGGCGACGAACATGTGCGTGACCTCGGACCAGCCGACCGAACTGCCGAAGATCGCCCACGGATCGGCGGTGATCTTCCCCTTCGTCACGCCGATGCCGACCGGGTCGTTCATCCAGGAGTTGGCGAAGACGATGAAAAGCGTGGAGAGTGTGCCGGAGATGGCGATCGGCCACAGCGTCAGCCAGTGCGCCCGCGGGCTCAGCCGCTTCCAGCCGTAGAGGTAGAGGCCCATGAAGATCGCCTCGAGGAAGAAGGCGAAGGCCTCCAGCGTGAACAGCAGGCCGATGGCGCCGCCGTACGTGGCCATGAACGTGGGCCACAGCAGGCCGAACTCGAAGGAGAGCACGGTCCCGGAGACCGCGCCGATGGCGAAGAGCACCGCCGTCACCCGCGCCCACTTGCGGGTCAGCGCGTACCAGTTCGGGTCGCCGGTCCTCAGCCAGCGCCCCTCGGTGTACAGCAGCACCCAGGGCATGCCGACGCCGAAGACGGCGAACAGGATGTGGAACGAGAGCGAGAAGGCGGTCTCGATGCGCGCCGCGTCCACTCCGGACATGCTGGCCTCACTCCCTTGACCAACTTCTACTTACCGTAGAACTTCTTTCATCGGTAGAGTAGACCTCATGGCACGGCTTGGCGAACTCGAACGCGCGGTCATGGACGTGCTCTGGAACACACCGGAGCCGGTTCCCGCGACCCACATCGTCGACGTGCTGCCGCGCGAGCACGCGCCGGCGGTGACGACGATCCTGACTGTCCTGGACCGGCTCGGTGCGAAGGGCTTCGTGACCCGGGTGCGGCACGGACGCGCCTACCGCTACTCGGCGACCACCACGAAGGCCGAGCTCATCGCGAACACGATGCTCGAGGCGCTCGGCACCACCTCGGACCGGCGCTCCGCCCTGGTGCATTTCGCCGGCGCGGTCTCCGAGGAGGAGAAGGCCGTGCTGCGCGAACTTCTCGCCAGCGGCTGAGACCCCGGACATGATGTCCATCCTCGCGGCGCTCTGCGCGCTGCTCGCCGTCGTGCTCGCCTGGCCGGTGCCCACCCGGCTGGCCGCGGCGGCCTGGCCGAGCCGCAATCCGCGCCGCGGCATCGCGCTGTGGCAGGTGATCGGCCTGTCCGGCGGCATCTCCGCGGTCGGCTCGCTGCTGCTGCTCGGCCTCGACCCGCTCGGTCCGCAGTGGACGCTGCTGAACCTGGCCGCGCTCGCCGGCGCGGCGATCCTGCTGAGCTGGCTGCTCGGCGTGCTGGTGACGAACACGATCCGGATCGAACGGCAGCTGGCCAAGCAGCGCGACGCCGTGGACCTGCTGGCCTGGACCGACCTCAACGGCGTCCGGGTGCTCGATCACCCCGAACCGGCCGCGTACTGCCTGCCGGGACCGAAGCCGCGGATCGTCGTGACGCACGGCGCGATCGCGTCGCTGGGCCCTGAGGAACTCGCGGCGGTGCTGGCACACGAGCGGGCGCACGCCGTCGGCCGCCACGAACTGATCATCCAGCCCTTCGTGGCCTGGGAGTCCGCACTGCCCTTCCTGCCCCCGGCCCGCCGCGCGACCGCGGCCGTGGCGGAGTTGGTGGAAATGCTCGCGGACGACCACGCCGCCCGCGAGACCAGCCCGCGCGCCCTGGCCCGCGCGCTCGCGCAGGTCGGCTCGGACCGGCTGCCCTCCGCGGACGGCTCGGCGGCCCAGGCCTCGGTGCTGCCGAGGGTCCGCCGCCTCGTCAAATAACCGGCTACTCGTTACTTCTGCCCGATACGCGGGTCCGCGGCCTCCGCCGCCTCCTCGCGCGCCTTGGCCGCGGCCCGGCGCTGCGGGTTCTGCTGCTTCAGAATCGTCCTGACCAGCAGCACGAATCCGACCGCCAGGCACGCGGACGGGATGAGTGATTCCAGGTCAGCAACCATGGAGCTCACTGTACGCCGCGTGCCCGGGGCGTCGGACGTCAGCTCCCCGTGTTCGGCTTCACCAGCGGGAACAGGATCGTCTCGCGGATGTTCTTGCCGGTCAGCAGCATGATGAGCCGGTCCATCCCCATGCCGAGGCCGCCGGTCGGGGGCATCGCGTACTCGAGGGCGGCGAGGAAGTCCTCGTCCACCTCCATCGCCTCCGCGTCGCCGCCCGCCGCGAGCAGCGACTGCGCGGTCAGCCGCTCCCGCTGGTCGACCGGGTCGATCAGCTCGGAGAACGCCGTGGCCACCTCGCGCCCGAAGATCACCAGGTCCCACTTCTCGGCCACGCCCTCGACCGAGCGGTGCTTGCGGGACAGCGGGGAGACCTCGGTCGGGTAGTCCATGATGAACGTCGGCGTGACGATGTTCTCCTCGAGCAGCCGCTCGATCATCTCCAGCACGATCTGGCCGTGGCCCCACTTCTTCTCGTAGGGCACCCCCGCCTCGTCGGCCAGCTTGCGCAGCTCCTCGACCGAGGTTTGCGGCGTGATCTCGCTGCCCAGCTTCTCCGAGATGCCCGCGTAAACCGACACCTCGGCCCACGGCTCGGCGAGGTCGATCTCGTGCTCCACGCCGTGCGCGTCCACGCCGGTGACCTTCGTGTGCCCGTTGACCGCGAGCGCCGCCGCCAGGATCACCTTCCGCGCGAGCTCGGCCTCGGTCCGGTAATCCCCGTACGACCGGTACCACTCGATCGTCGTGAACTCCGGGTTGTGCGTGGAGTCCGCGCCCTCGTTCCGGAACAGCCGGCCGATCTCGAAAACCCGCTCGGCGCCGCCCACGATCAGCTTCTTCAGCGGCAGCTCCGTGGCGATACGCAGCAGCAGACGCATGTTGTACGCGTTGATGTGCGTCTCGAACGGACGCGCGTTGGCACCGCCGTTCGTCTTCTGCAGCACCGGCGTCTCGACCTCGATGAAGCCCTCGCCGTGCATCGTGTCCCGGATCGAGCGGATCATCGCCGAGCGCTTGCGCATCATCTCGCGCGCGTCCGAGTTCACGATCAGGTCCACGTACCGCTGCCGCACCCGAGCCTCCGGATCCGACAGTCCCTTGTGCTTGTCCGGCAGCGGCCGCAGGCACTTCGACGTCAGCGCCCACGAGTCGGCCAGGATCGACAGCTCCCCACGCCGCGACGTGATCACCTCACCGGTCACGCCCACGTGGTCCCCGAGGTCGAGGTCCGCCTTCCAGTCCGCCAGCGACGCCTCGCCCAGCTTGTCCAGCGAGGCCATCACCTGCACCTCGGCCTCACCCTCGCGAATCGTCGCGAAGCACAGCTTGCCCCCGGTACGCGAGAGCAGGATCCGCCCCGTGACCGACACCCGCTCCCCGGTCGCCACATCCGCCTCGAGCCCCGCGAACCTCTCCCGCAGCTCACCGATCGTCGTCGTGCGCGGGTAGCCCACCGGGTAGGGCTCCACGCCCTTGGCCTTGAGCCGGTCCAGCTTCTCTTTGCGCACCCGGATCTGCTCGGGCTCGTCGGAGATCGCACTGCTGGCAACGTTGGGCTCGGAAGTCATGCCCCAAGGATAAGGGCCACGCCGACCCGCCTCAGCCGCATTTCACGGCGCGGTCGGTTCAGGTCGGCGGAGTGCGAAACTCGCATTCGGGACCGGTGGCCGCAACGAGCTTGAGGTCGGTGGTGACGAGGGGGCACCGGTTCTGCTCGGCGATGGCGACATAAGCCGCGTCGTAAGCAGTGATATTGGAACGCAGTTCCCAGACACGACTGATCACGTGCTGGGTCGGCACGGTCTCGAATTCGAGCAGCCGCAGCAGGTCGATCGAGTCCTTGGCTCTGGCCTCGGTCATTCGGCGACCGAGCACCTTGCCGCGAATAGCGTGTACGACCTCGATCCTCGTGTGCTCCGCGATCAGGCAGCAGTCCGACGACTCCATCTCCGTCAACACCCACTCGCCGAGCGCACCCTCGCCAGTCAGCATCTCCGTCAACGCGCTGGCATCGAGGACGATCACGTCACCCCTCCTGATCTCCCAGCAGCTGCTGATCCCGCTCCGCACGCAGCCGGTACTTCAGCTCGTTCACCTCGTCGAGAGTCATGTTCGAGCCGCCTCCGGTCGCACGCAGGGCCCTGATCAGCGCGCTGTTCCGCTTCCGGGCCGCCTGCGCCTTGACCATCGCCAGCAGGTAGGCCTGAAGCGACTGCCCACGTTCCTCTGCCTCGCTGGCGAGGATGTCGCGGACGTCATCCGGGACGTCGCGGATCTGCAAAGCAACCATGCATGTAGATTACATGCATGGTTGCCGTCTGTGCAAAGGCGATGACCCGGCCCCGCCTCAGCCCGAGGCGACTCCCATGTTCCGCTCGTAGACCAGGCGCAGGCCGATCAGGGTGAGCCAGGGCTCGTGCTCGTCGATGACCTCGGCCTCCTCCAGCACCAGCGGGGCGAGGCCGCCGGTGGCCACGACGGTGACGTCGTTGGGGTCGTCGGCGAGTTCGTCGGCCATGCGGTTGACCACGCCGTCGATCTGGCCGGCGAAGCCGTACAGGATGCCGGCCTGCATGCACTCGACGGTGTTCTTGCCGATGATGGAGCGGGGGCGGGCCAGCTCGATCTTGCGCAGCTGGGCGCCGCGGGCTCCCAGGGCCTCCACCGAGATCTCGATGCCGGGGGCGATGGCGCCGCCGATCCACTCGCCCTTGCGGGAGACGGCGTCGAACGAGGTGGCGGTGCCCAGGTCGACGACGATGCAGGGGGCTCCGTAGAGGTGCACGGCCGCGAGCGCGTTGATGATGCGGTCGGTGCCCACCTCCTTCGGGTTGTCCACCAGCACCGGCATGCCGGTCTTCACGCCGGGCTCGACGACGAGGGCCGGGATGTCGCCGTAGTAGCGGCGGATCATGTCGCGCATCTCGTGCAGCACGGACGGGACCGTAGAGCAGATCGCGATCCCGTCCACGCCGGAGTCGCCGACCAGCGGGTGATTGTTCATCAGCCCCTGGAACAGCACGGCGTGCTCGTCGGCGGTGCGCCGCGGGTCGGTGGAGATCCGCCAGTGTTCGACGATCTCGGCACCCTCGAACAGGCCGATTACCGTCTGGGTATTGCCGATGTCGATGGTCAACAGCATGGTCAGGATTCTTCTCTGCAGCAGGTGGGGACGGGGCGTTGCTTAACGGAAGTCGCAGCCGACGTCGAGGATCGCGGCGGAGTGGGTCAGGCCGCCGACCGAGATGTAGTCCACGCCGGTCTCGGCCACGGCCCTGGCCTGATCCAGCGTCAGTCCGCCGCTGGCCTCCAGCCGGGTCCGGCCGTACGGCTCGTTGCGGCCGACCAGCATCACCGCGGCGCGCATCCGCTCCGGGGTGAAGTTGTCCAGCAGGATCAGCTCGGCCCCGGCCTCGACCACCGGCAGCAGCTGGTCGAGCGTGTCCACCTCGACCTCGATCGGCAGGTCGGGGTACTTCGCGTGCACGGCCTCGTAGGCCTCGACGGCGCCGCCGGCCGCGATCACGTGGTTGTCCTTCACCAGCCCGGCGTCCGAGAGGAACATCCGGTGGTTCACGCCGCCCCCGCAGCGCACCGCGTACTTCTCGATCAGCCGCAGGCCCGGCGTGGTCTTGCGGGTGTCCCGGATCTTCGCGCCGGTGCCCTCGACCGCGTCCACCCACTGCCGGGTGACCGAGGCTACGCCGGACATGTGGCACAGCAGGTTCAGCGCGGACCGCTCGGCGGTGAGCAGGTCGCGGGTGCGCGCGCTCGCCGTGAACAGCACCGTGCCCGGCTCCACGCGCGCGCCGTCCTCGAGCGGGAACTCGAACTCGGCGTCGCCCCCGGACACCAGGTCGATCACCGCGGCGGCCACGTAGATCCCCGCGGCCACGCCCGGTTTGCGGGCCACGTAGTCGGCCACCGCGCGCACGTCCGCCGAGACCGTCGCCTCGCTCGTCACGTCCACGCCGCCGCCGAGGTCCTCCTCGACCGTGGCCCGGGCCAGCCGCGCGACGTGGTCCGGATCGAGCCCGGCCGCCCGCAGCTCGTCGGAGATGCGCGCGTCGTGCAGCTTGTCCGCGAGGTTCGTCATCGGGCGATCCGCTCGTCGTGCAGCCGCTGCGCCTTTTCCTGTGCAAGCGTGACCATCAGGACACCGCCTCCTCTGTGACCGTGCATCCGTTCTCGTCCACCGACAGCACCTGACGCACCCGCCAGCGGGCGTCGTCCTGCTTCGGGAAGTCCTCGCGCCAGTGCGAACCGCGGGTCTCCTCGCGGCGCGCGGCGACCGCGGCCATCGCCGAGGCGATCTGGTGGAGGTTCGTGGCCTCCCACGCCTCGGTGCGCGGCTGGTCGTCGGTGTGCCCGGCGAGCTCCTCCAGCGCGGCGGCCGTGCCGGCCAGCGACGCGGCGCTGCGCAGCACTCCGGCGCCCGCGCTCATCGCCTGCTGGGTCGCGCCGCGCACGGTCGGGGCCAGCAGCACCGGTTCGCGCTCGTCGGCGACCGGCTCCCCGGTGACCGGCTCGCCGGGAGCGAAGCAGCGGGCCAGGTCGCGGCCGATCCGCTCGGCGAAGACCAGGCCCTCCAGCAGCGAGTTCGAGGCCAGCCGGTTCGCGCCGTGCACGCCGGTGCAGGCCGCCTCGCCGCACGCGTAGAGCCCGGGGATCGAGGTGTGCCCCCAGCGGTCGGTCAGCACGCCGCCCGAGGCGTAGTGCGCGGCCGGGGCGACCGGGATCAGGTCGCGGACCGGGTCGATGCCGTGCTCGTGCAGCGCCTCCCAGATGGTCGGGAAGCGGCCGCGCCACTTGTCCTCGCCGAAGTGCCGCGCGTCCAGCCAGAGGTGGTCGAGCCCGGACTCCATCGCGCGGCGCATGATGCCCTTGGCCACGATGTCGCGCGGCGCGAGGTCACCCATCGGGTGCATGCCCGGCATGAAGCGCTCGCCCTTGGCGTCCACCAGGAACGCGCCCTCGCCGCGCACCGCCTCGGAGATCAGCAGCTGCTGGCCGCGCGCGCCGTCGCCGAGCCAGAGCACCGTCGGGTGGAACTGCACGAATTCGAGGTCGGCGACGCGGGCCCCGGCGCGCAGCGCGAGCGCGACGCCGTCCCCGGTGGCCACCGACGGGTTCGTGGTCGAGCGGAAGACCTGGCCGAGGCCGCCGGTCGCGAGCACCACGGCCCGGGAGCGGATCGCGCCGACGCCGTCCCGCGCGCCCTCGCCCATCACGTGCAGGGTCAGCCCGGCCGCGCGGCCCTCGGCGTCCAGCAGCAGGTCCAGCACGAGGGCGCGCTCGATCACCTCGATCTTGTCGAGCAGCTGGTCCAGCCGGGCCAGCAGCGCGCGGGAGACCTCGGCGCCGGTCGCGTCGCCGCCCGCGTGCAGGATCCGGTCGGCGTGGTGGCCGCCCTCGCGGGTCAGCGCGATCCCGCCGTCCTCCTCGGTGTCGAACACGAAACCGCGGTCGATCAGCCGGCGCACGGCGGTCGGCCCGCCGTTGACCAGCGTGCGCACGGCCTCCTCGTCGCACAGCCCGGCGCCCGCGGTGAGCGTGTCGGCCAGGTGCGCCTCCGGGGTGTCGCCGCGGCCGAGCGCGGCCGCGATGCCGCCCTGCGCCCAGCGGGTCGAGCCGTCCGAGAGCTGGGCCTTCGTGACCAGCAGCACCGAACCGGCGTGCCGGGCGGCGAGGGCGGCGGTCAGCCCGGCTATGCCGGAGCCGACCACGACGGTGTCCGCGTACGCGGTCCAGCCGGGCTCGGGTGCGAGCAGCCGGGAACGGCGGGCGGGTATCGCCGAGCGAGCAGCCATGGGTCAGCCCTCGATTCCGAGCGGGAGGTTGTCGATCAGTCGGGTGCCGCCGACCTTCGCGGCCAGGGCGAGGACGGCCGGACCACGATAGGCCCCGTCGATCTCGCCGAACGTGGCGGGATCGACCAGGGCCAGATAGTCCAGCTCGACCTGCGGTTCCGCCCGCGCGGCCTGGTCCAGCACGGCGCGCGCCGCGGCCCGGATCGCGTCCGGCGTGCGCTGCCCGGCCCCGGCGAACAGCGCCCGGTTCAGGTACAGGGCGCTGACCCGGGCCTCGGGGCTCAGGTAGCGGTTGCGGCTGGAGAGCGCGAGGCCGTCCGGTTCGCGCACCGTCGGCACGCCGCGGATCTCCACCGGCAGGTTCAGGTCCAGCGCCATCCGCCGGATCAGCGCCAGCTGCTGCGCGTCCTTCTCGCCGAAGAAAGCGTAGTCCGGCGCGGTCAGGTTGATCAGCTTGTTGACGACGGTGAGCATCCCGGAGAAGTGCCCGGGCCGGTGCGCGCCCTCCAGCACCTCGCCCATCGGCCCCGGCGTGATCCGCACCATCGGCTCGCCGCCCGGGTAGACGTCCTCCACCGCGGGCGCGAAGACGATGTCCACGTCGGCCTGCTCGCACAGCTTCAGATCGGCCTCGAGGGTGCGCGGGTAGCGGGAGAAGTCCTCGGTCGGGCCGAACTGCAGCGGATTGACGAAGACCGTCACGATGACGGTCTTCGCACTGCGCCGCGCCGCCCTGACCAGCGCGAGATGCCCCTCGTGCAACGCGCCCATCGTCATCACGACGGCCACGTCGCCGATCCGGCCGGCCCGGGCCGCCTCCAGTTCCGCGCGGGTGTGCACCAGCAGGGTCTCGCCGGGGTTCGTCCCGGCGCCGTGCGACAGGCTCATCGCCCACCGTCCTCGTTGAGCACCTCGAGCAGCTCCCCGGCCCGCTCCGGCGGCAGCAGGCCCGACTCCAGCGCCCGGTCCGCGGTCAGCCGGGCCAGCGCGAGATACGCGTTGACCAGCGGGTCCGTGGCACTGGGCCCGGTCGCGAGCTTCGCCAGGCGGCTCAGGTGCGCGGCCACCGTGCCCGCGTCGCCGCGCGCCACCGGACCGGTCAACGCCGCGTCACCCGATCGCAGGGAATTGTCGAGCGTGGCCCCGAGCAGCGGACCGAGCATCCGGCCCGGCGCGCTCACCCCGGCCCGCGCCAGCAGGTCGGCCGACTGGGCGACCAGCGTGGTCAGGTAGTTCGCGCCGAACGCGAGGGCCGCGTGGTAGAGCGGGCGGTCCCCCTCGGCGATCCACTCCGGCTCGCCGCCCATCTCCACGACCAGCGCCTCGGCCATCGGACGGAAGGCGTCCGGGGCGGTCACCCCGAAGCTGCAGCCGGTCAGCCGGGCCAGGTCCACGTCCGTGCCGGTGAAGCTCATCACCGGGTGCAGCGCCAGCGGCAGCACGCCGCGGATCCGGGCGGCTTCGAGCACCGCGATGCCGTGCCGGCCGGAGGGGTGCACCACGGTCTGCCCGGCCCGGAAAAGCCCGGCCTCGGCGAGCCCCACGACCAGCTCGGCCAGCACGTCGTCCGGCACGGCCAGCACCAGCAGCTCGGCCTGCTGGGCGACCTCGGGCGGCGGCAGCAGCGGGGTGTCCGGCAGCAGTTCGGCGGCCCGGCGGCGGGAGCGGTCGGACACGGCGCTCGCCGCGACCACCCGGTGCCCGGCCCTGGCCAGCGCGGCGCCGAGCACCGAGCCCACCCGGCCGGTGCCGATCACGCCGACGGCGAAGCGTCCGGGCCGGTCCCGCACAGCGGGTGCGTCGATCTGCGGTGCGCCGCTCACCGAGCGCCACCTCACCTTCACAGCTTGACTTTCCGTTCCAGTCCCCACTTGTTGAGGTACCGTTCGGATCTCGGACCCAAGCGTACGCGCTGCCTGTCATTTTCGCTGCGCCGATCACAATCATCGGGTGCGGCATAACCATAGAATTCGGCCATGAGTTCGCAGGATCCGGAAGAGGGCAGGTACGCGGCGGCGCTCCTCGACCGCTTCCGGCTCGGCCTGGCCGGGGACGGCGGGGCGCTGGCCCAGGCGCGGCGCTCGATCCACCTGCACGGCTTCCGGCACTGGTTCGTGCGCGAGCGGGACGCGTTCACGCAGACCGCGAAGGCCGCGGCCGCCTCGGCCGCCGCGTGGGCTATCGCCGCCGGGATCTTCCACGTGGACAAGCCGGTGCTCGCCTCCGTCGCCGCGCTGATCACCGTGCAGGTGACCGTCTACCAGTCGATCTGGCGCGCGGTGCAGTACTCGGCCGGGATCGTGGCGGGCATGGTCGGCGCCATCGCGATCGGCGCGGGCCTGGGCATCAACATCCTCACCATCTCGCTGATCGTCGTCCTCGGCCTCGTACTCGGGCGCACGCTGCGGCTCGGCACGCAGGTCAACCAGGTCGCCATCACCGGCCTGCTCGTGCTCAGCTTCGGCAACAGCTACGGCTTCGTCCGCGTCTTCGACAGCGTCATCGGCGCGGCCGTCGGCGTCCTCGTCAACGCCGTGATCGCCCCGCCCGCCTTCTCCCGGACCGCCGCCAAGGAACTCGCCGACCTCGCCGACGACATGGCCACCCACACCGCCAAGGTCGCCAAGGCCGTCCGCGGCGAGTGGGCCCACGAACAGGCCCAGTCCTGGCTCAAGCGCTCCCGCGAACTGTCCAACAACGCCCGCGCCGCGCGGAAGATCGCCCAGCAGGCTGAGGAGGCCGTCAAGTTCCACCCGCGGCGCAACGCCCATATGACCGAGGTCCACCGCGTCGACGAGGCCGCCATCGCCCTCGACCACGTGGCCACCCAGCTCAATAGCCTGATGCGCGGCCTGTCCGACATGAGCATGGACGGCTCACCCGTCCCCGAGAAGCTGCGCGAGGTTCCCGAGCAGATGGCGCTGCTCCTGGACGACACGTCGAAGGCGCTGTCCGCGTTCGGCCGCCTCCAGGTCCCCGACAAGGCCAGCACCCGCGTCTACGAGGAACTCAGTGGCCTGATCAAACGCGCCAAGCCGCACGCCCGCGAGGCGGCCCAGGCCATGTACCCCGACGACGACGCCCCCACCCTCGTCTGGTCCGTCTACGGCGCCCTCCTCGACGACGCCCGCCGCATGCTCCGCGAACTCGACCCCGACGACGGCCCGCACCGCGAAGGCATCCCCGCGATGCTCAGGGCGTACTCGGTCCACCCGGCGAGGTAGGTGGCCACGGCTGCCTATTCACCCGGCAGAACGACTTTCCGCATCACGCACTTCTTCTTGCCCACCGTGCGCTCGTAACTGAAGCCGGCCCGCTCGAACAGCGTCCGCGTCCCGTTGTAGAGGTACGAGGACGACGTCTTAGCCCCCTGCGTATCGTGCGGATAGGCCTCGACCAGCCCGCCACCCGCCTGCGCGATCAGATCCCACGCACCCTGCACGGCGACCGCGGCGACACCCTTGCGCCGATAGTTCTTGTCCACGAACAGGCACGTGAGGCGATACTGAGGCAGCTCCGTGAGTCCGGCCTCGTATTCCTTCCGGTGATAGATATGCGGCAACTCCTCCGGCGAGCCGTACTCACACCACGCCACGGCGGTATCCCCGTCGCACACGAGCGCCGCATGCGCACGCCCTTCGCGCACAAGGCACTCCTTCCAAGCCCGATTGTTCTCCGCTCCCCGCGGCGTCTCCCCGAACTCCCGCCCGACACCGCGATGGAACCACGTACACCAGCACCCGCCCCACACCCCGTTATGCCGCTCAGCCAACGCGGCGAACGCGCCCCACGTCTCAGGGCCAAGCGGTCTGATCGTGTAGCCGCCGCTCATGTGTCCTCCCGATTCCCGATCAGCACCATTGCCGTAGTTACGACCATAGGCGACGGGTGCGACATCGACGTTCGCTCATTCGAGCGAATGACGTTTCACCCGATGTGCTGATAAGCAGCTGAAAACTTGTCAGATGCACTTTGCGCAGGTCAGGCTAGTGATCGGCAGACAGGAACTATCGCTGGAGTTACCATGAGTGTCATGAGCCTCGCTCCGGTTCCCGACTGGATGATTCCGCCGGAAGGCGGATTCACCGCGGACGACCTTGACCACCTCCCCGATCTGCCGCCGCACACGGAACTGATCGACGGGAGTCTCATCCTTGTGAGCGCGCAGGCCTCGTACCACATGCGAGTTCTCTCACTTCTCGAAATGAAGCTGCGGGGCGCCGCACCGCCCAGCCTGCGCGTGCGGCGGAAGATGACGGTCACCCTCGGCCGCACCCAGCGCCCCGAGCCGGACGTGATCGTGATCTACGCCCAGGCGGAGCTGGACGGCAACCAGACCACGTACTTCGTCGACGACGTGGTCCTCGCGATCGAGGTCGTCTCGCCCGAGTCCCGCGACCGCGACCGCAAGCGGAAGCCGTCGCTCTATGCCGAAGCCGGGATCGGGCACTTCTGGCTCGTCGAGAACGAGAAGGGCACGCCGGTCCTGCACACATACGAACTGGATCACGTCACTCACGCGTACGCACTCACCGGGATTCACCGCGGGCTCGTCAAGCTGGACGCTCCCTATCCGGTCGAGATCGACTTCAGCGAGATCGAGCGACTCTAGGTCACGCGGATCAGCCGGCAGCCTGTGCAAGGCGCCGATGTGACGCGAGCGACCACCCGAGCCGTGCGCGTAGCCGCAGGCCCGAAGCGAAGCGGCCGACGGAGCGCAGCGACTGTAGGGCCGACCACCCGCCCTCAGCCTCACCTCGCCGGCCGCACCAAACCCGTCTCGTAGGCCAGGACGACGGCTTGGACGCGGTCGCGGAGTTCGAGCTTCATCAGGATCCTGCCCACGTGGGTCTTGACGGTGGCCTCGGACAGGACGAGGCGGCTGGCGATCTCGGCGTTGGAGAGGCCTTGGGCGATGAGGATGAGGACCTCGCGCTCGCGGTCGGTGAGGCCGGCGAGGCTGGGCGGGGGTGGGGCGTCGGCGGCGGGGAGCATGGGGGCGAAGCGGTCGAGGAGGCGGCGGGTGGTGGAGGGGGCCACGACCGCGTCGCCGGAGTGGACGGCGCGGATGGCGGTGAGCAGTTCGGCGGGCGGGACGTCCTTGAGCAGGAAGCCGCTGGCTCCGGCCTTGATCGCGGCGAAGGCGTATTCGTCGAGGTCGAAGGTGGTCAGTATGAGGACTCTGGGGACGCCCTCGCCGCCGCCGCTGAGCAGCCGCCTGGTCGCCTCCACGCCGTCGAGCTTGGGCATGCGGACGTCCATCAGCACTACGTCCGCGACGCACTTGTCGAGCAGCTCGAGCGCGGCAAGACCGTCGGGGGCCTCGCCGACCACGGTCATGTCCTGCTGCGCGTCGAGGATCATGCGGAATCCCGTGCGCAGCAGTTCCTGATCGTCCACCAGCACGATGCGTATCACTGCAGCACCCTAACCGACTCGCCGCGTACTGATTCGTAAGGCAGCACGGCCTCGACCTGGAAGCCGCCCTCCAGCAGCGGGCCCGCACTCAACTGCCCGCCGAACATGGCGACGCGTTCGCGCATGCCCGCGAGGCCGTTGCCCTGGCCGTCGGTGGGGGCCTTGGAGCCGCGTCCGTTGTCCTTGACCCACAGCCTCAGTTCCTGCTCGTTGTAGTGCATGCCGACGCACGCGCTGACGGCGGGGCCGCCGTGCTTGCGGGCGTTGGTGAGCGACTCCTGGACGATGCGGTAGGCGGCCAGCGCGACGCCCTGCGGGAGTTCCACCGGGACGCCCTCGACCTTGAACTCCACGGTCACGCCGGTGGTGCGCACCTGCTCCAGGAGGTCTTCGAGCTGGTCGATGCCCGGCTGCGGCGCGCGGTCCGCCTCGCCGTCCTGGGCGCGCAGCACGCCGAGGAGCCGCCGCATCTCGACGAGGGCGGAGCGGCCGGTCTCGGCGATGGCGCCGAGTGCCTTGCGGGTGTTCTCCGGGGCCGAGTCCATGGCGTACGCGGCGCCCTCGGCCTGGACGACCATCACCGACACGTTGTGCGCCACGACGTCGTGCAGCTCGCGGGCGATCCGGGCGCGCTCGGTGGCGGCGGCGATCTGGGCCTGCTGGTCCCGTTCGCGTTCGAGCCGCTGGGCCTTCTCCTCCAGCTCCACGTAGTAGGAGCGGCGGTACTGCATCGAGTCGCCCGCGACCCAGGCGATGACCATCGGCGAGGCGAGCACGCAGTACGCGAAGGCCCAGAGCACGACGTCGCTGTTGTGGTCGCCGTTCGGGTGAATCCGGAAGATCGCCACCCCCGCGCCGAACAGGCAGACCGCGAGGCCGACCAGCGAGTGCCGGCGCGGGCGGTAGGCGGCCAGGCTGTAGAGGGCGACCGGCACGGCGAGGTCGGAGGCGCTGATGAACGCCGGGGTCAGCACCTGGAACGCGCCGATGCCGATGATCGTCCAGAACACCGCGACCGGGTACTTGCGGCGGACCACGATGGGCGCGCCGATCACCAGTTGGGCGAAGGACCACCAGCCTCCGTCGTGTCCGATCGTCAGCAGCCCGAACAGCACGAAGATCCCCGCGACCACGCCGTCGACGTGGGTGGGGTGCCGCTGCAGCCAGACATAGATCCGGGTCACGCTTCGAGAGTACGGAACGGCGGCCCGGCCTGGCCATACGCCGTGAGGCGGTACCGTCTCATCCCGTGGAACGACCCTTGGACCCCTCTTCCTTCCTGCCGTGGTCGGCCGCCATGGACCGCGCGCTGTACGGACCGGAGGGCTTCTTCCGCCGCGCGACGGGGCCGGGCGCGCACTTCCGCACGTCGGTGCACGCCTCGCCGCTGTTCGCGACCGCGGTACTACGACTGCTCCGCGAGGTGGACGCCGTGCTCGGCCATCCGGACCGGCTCGGCCTGGTGGACATCGGCGCGGGGCACGCGGAGCTGCTCACCGGCGTGCTCGGCCAGCTCGGCGACGACCCGCTGGCCCGGCGGCTGTGGCCGGTCGCGGTCGAGCTGGCGGAGCGGCCGCCGGGGCTGCCGGACGCGGTCGAGTGGCTGCCGCGGCCCCCGAAGGGCGTCAGCGGACTGATCATCGCGAACGAGTGGCTGGACAACGTGCCGTGCGACGTCGTCGAGTTCGGCCCGCACGGTCCGCGGCTGGTCGAGGTCGCGCCGGACGGCACCGAGCGGCTGGCCGGGGAGCCGAACGACTCGCAGCAGGCCTGGCTGGAGCACTGGTGGCCGACGTGGCGCTCCGGCCCGGTCGGCGACCGCGCGGAGATCGGGCTGCTGCGGGACGCGGCGTGGGCCAGGACGGTCGAGTCGCTGGACGAGGGCGTCGCGGTCGCCGTCGACTATGCACACGCTGTGGACGGCCGTCCGCCCTACGGCTCGCTCACCGGGTATGCGGAGGGGCGGCAGGTTCCGCCGGTTCCGGACGGCCGGTGTGATCTGACGGCGCACGTCGCGCTGGACGCCTGCGCCGCGGCCGCCGAGCACGTCGCCGACTGGTCGCGCACGCTCGACCAGCGCACGGCCCTGCGCCGCTTGGGGATCACTGGGGCCCGCCCGGACCTCGCGACGGCCGCCTCCGACCCGATCGGCTACGTGCGCGCTCTCTCCCGCGCCTCGGCCGCCGCCGAGCTGACCGACCCGGCCGGGCTCGGCGGCTTCCAGTGGCTGGTGCAGGGGGTGGCTGTGCCCATCGTCCCCAGTCTGGAAGACTGATCCGCTATGGGACAGGGACTCGTCGAGCGCACTGCCGGGGTCGGCACCGGCCTCGCCACCGAGGACATGGTGCTGAACGTCGGCCCGCAGCATCCGGCCACGCACGGTGTGCTGCGGCTGCGGCTCGTGCTGGACGGCGAGCGGATCGTCGAGGCCGAGCCGATCATCGGCTACATGCACCGCGGCGCCGAGAAGCTGTTCGAGGTGCGCGACTACCGGCAGATCGTCATGCTGGCGAACCGGCACGACTGGCTCTCCGCCTTCGCCAACGAGCTCGGCGTGGTGCTGGCCGCCGAGCGGATGCTGGGCATGGAGGTGCCGGTCCGCGCGGTGTGGGCGCGCACGATGCTGGCCGAGCTGAACCGGGTGCTGAACCACCTGATGTTCCTCGGGTCCTATCCGCTGGAGCTCGGCGCGATCACCCCGATCTTCTACGCGTTCCGGGAGCGCGAGGAGATCCAGAAGGTGATGGAGGAGATCTCCGGCGGCCGGATGCACTTCATGTTCAACCGGGTCGGCGGCCTCAAGGAGGACCTGCCCGCGGGCTGGCTGGACCGGGCGCGCGCCGCGATCCAGGCCGTGCGCGGCCGGATGGGCGACATCGACGCGATCATCCACGGCAACGAGATCTTCCACGCGCGCACCAAGGGCGTCGGCGTGCTCACCCCCGAGCAGATCAGCGCGTACGGCGTGTCCGGGCCGATCGCGCGGGCGTCGGGCGTGGACTTCGACCTGCGCCGGGACGACCCGTACCTGGCGTACGGCGAGCTCGGCGACGTGCTCAAGGTCGTCACGCGCACCGGCGGCGACTGCTTCGAGCGCTTCGAGTGCCTGCTGGAGCAGACGCACAACGCGCTGGACCTGGCCGAGGCCTGCGCCGACCGGCTGGCCGCGCTGCCCGCCGGGCCGATCAACCTGCGGCTGCCGAAGGTGCTCAAGGTGCCCGAGGGCGAGACGTACGCCTGGACCGAGAACCCGCTCGGCGTGAACGGCTACTACCTGGTCTCGCGCGGCGACAAGACGCCCTGGCGGCTCAAGCTGCGCTCGGCGTCGTTCAACAACATCCAGGTGCTGGGGGAGCTGCTGCCGGGCAACCTGGTCGCGGACATGGTCGCGATCCTCGGCTCGATGTTCTTCGTCGTCGGGGATATCGACAAGTAACGCGATCTTCGTCGCCGGGGATGGACGGGTAGTCAGGCGCGCGGCGTGGCCAGCTTGTTGTCGCCGGAGGACGGCGGCGAGCTCGGCTGCTCCGGCGGGACGCGCAGCACCCGCTCCAGGAAGAGCGCGGCGGCCATCAGCGCGATGCCGGCGAGCAGCGCGAACAGGCAGCGCAGCGCCTCGTCCCGGTACGTCTCGATGTTCAGATGGCCCAGCAGGGTCAGGCCGTAGCCGCCGTAGATCCCGCCGAAGACCGCGCCGACCAGCCCGCAGGCCTTGCCGAGCACGAGCGCGCGGGCCGCCTGCAGCGGGTCCAGCGGCTTGGGCTCGCGGCCGTGCCTGTCCTCCCGCGGCTGGCCGCGCATGGCCCGCAGCCGCGCCTCGCGGTAGGCGTTCAGCCGCGCGCGCAGCCCTAGCGCCACGCCGAAGACCGCCGCGGCCAGTACCGCGAGCGTGATCGGGGCGGAGAGCGGAACCGGCGGCGGGGAGCCGAGATGCTGCCAGAACCGCAAAGCCGTGAACGCCAGGACCGCGCACACCGCGGTCAGTCCGGCGAGCACTCCGGGCCTGGTCTGTTTCACAATCCCAGTCTGACAGGAAAGGCGGTTCCGAGTCACACGTCCTCAGGCGAACGTTGTCGGATCACCACTGCAACAACAGGTCGGGACGCGGTTCGACGCCGTCGTCCGGCAGTTCCTCCAGCAGCTCCGCGATCGGTCCGTGGCCCGGGATCACCGCGTCCGGCTCGACGTCGTGCCACGGCCGCAGCACGAACGCCCGCTCGTGCGCGCGCGAGTGCGGCACCGTCAGGTCCTCGTCCTGCAGCTCGAGGTTGTCGTACACGATGATGTCCACGTCGATCGTGCGCGCCGACCAGCGTTCGCCGCGCACCCGGTGCAGCGCCTCCTCGATGGCCTGCGTGCGGATCAGCAGCTGATGCGGGGTCAGGTCGGTGCCGATCACGGCCACCGCGTTGAGGTACGACGGCTGGTCGCTCAGGTCCTTCGCCGCGGGGTCCTCGGCCGGGCCGCCGAAGGGCTCGGTCTCGTACACCGGGGAGATCGAGATCGGTTGGATCCCGGGCGCGTCGCCGAGCGCGTCCAGCGCCGACTGCAGTGATTCGAGCCGGTCGCCGAGGTTGCCCCCGAGGGCGAGCACGGCCTTGTGCGCGGAATGGGTGGTGGTCATCGGCCAGCCTCCGTCCTCTCCCGTCGGATGGTCACGCTGACGTCGTCGAACGGCACCGTGATCGGCGCGTCCGGCTTGTGCACGGTGATCTGCGCGGCGCCCACCGCCGGGTCGGTCAGGCAGATCTCGGCGAGCCGGGCCGCGAGGGTCTCGATGAGGTTCACCGGCTCGCCCTCGACGACCGCGACCAGCTTCTCGGCGATGCTGCCGTAGTCGGCGGTGCGGGCCAGGTCGTCCCCGGCGGCCGCGGCCCGGGTGTCCAGCTCCAGCACGGCGTCCACCACGAAGGTCTGCCCCTCGGCCCGCTCGCGCGGGTAGACGCCGTGCCAGCCGCGGCCGCGCAGGCCGCTGAGCGTTATTCGATCGGATCCGACGTGCATGCCGCTGTGACTCCCCGACTGGTTCCCGGCGCTGTTCGCTCTGAGAAACTACCCAATCCGCGGGGCCCTGATCACCCCTGGGCGGCCATCCGTGTTCGCTGAGAAACTACACGGTAGCCCTCGGGGCCCTGATCACCCCGGGCGGCCATCCGTGTCCACCGGATCCGAGGCCGGGAAGACGATGGACGAACTGTGCGTGAGCAGCCGCCAGCGCGCGGCCTCGGTCTTCCGGTAGATGTTGACCGCCTCGTAGTGGCTGCCGCCGAAGGCCGCCACCTCGGGATCCTCCCCGGGCAGGTCGGACAGCACGTTCTCGACGCAGGTCACGATGGCCACCTGGTCCAGGATCCGCACGTTCACGTCGGTGATGAAGTACTGCATGTAGTTGATCCGGGCGCACACCACGGCCCAGGAGCGCAGCACCTTGTTCAGGCCGTGGATGGCGGGCTGGCCCGGGTGGATGCAGGTCGCGCCCACCGCGTCGGCGGTCCCGACCCACACCTCCTCCATCAGGTCCATGTCGCCGTTCTCGATGGCCTTGTAGAACAGCTCGTTCGTCTTCTGCAGGATCGAGAGGTCCGCCTCGTACGACGGCTGTCCCGGCACGCCGCTCATCACGCCTCCCCCTCGCTCATCGCGGCCACCGCGCGCACCGCGTCCGCCGTCGCGGACCCGGCGTGCACCCGGACCGCCCAGGCGCCGCGCGCGGCGGCCACCGCGGACACCGCCAGCGTCGCCGCGTCCCGCTCGGCCGGCGGGCGCGGCACGCCCTGCCCGTCGGCCAGCAGCGCGCCGAGGAAGCGTTTGCGCGAGTGCCCGATGAGCAGCGGGCGGCCGAGCTCCCGCTGCAGCCGCCGCTGCCCGCGCAGCAGCGCCCAGTCGTGTTCGGCGTTCTTCGCGAAGCCCAGACCGGGATCGAGCACGATCCGCTCCGGGTCGATCCCGGCGTTCCTCGCCGCGGCCAGCCGCTGCGCCAACTCTTCTCCTACCTCCCGGACCACGTCTCCGTATCTCGCCTTGGAGCCCATGTCCACACTGTGCCCACGCCAGTGCATGAGAATGTATGGCAGTTCGAGATCGGCGACGACCCGGAACATCTCCGGGTCCGCCAGGCCGCCGCTCACGTCGTTGACGATCCGCGCCCCGGCCCGCGCGCACTGCCGCGCCACCTCGGCCCGCATCGTGTCCACCGAGATCAGCGCGCCCGCCGCGGCCAGCTCCTCGACCACCGGCAGCACCCGGCGCAGCTCGGCCTCGGTGTCCACCCGGACGGCGCCCGGCCGGGTCGACTCGCCGCCCACGTCCAGCACGTCCACCCCGGCGCGCAGCGCGGCGAACCCGTTCTCCACCGCCACCTTCGCCGCCAGGTTGACCCCGCCGTCCGAGAAGGAGTCCGGGGTGATGTTGAGGATGCCGAAGACCGCGCACCGGCCCCAGTCGGGCAGCCCCCGTACCTGATGGACCGTCATGGACCGACCGGCTCCGCGGACTTCTGGCCGCGCTGCAGCAGCGAGGGCAGCACCAGGAAGGCCTCGGCCTCCAGCGCGGCCAGCGCGATCCGCGGCAGGTCCCTGGTCTGCCGGAAGACCACGAAGCGCGGCTCCCAGATCGGCCGGAACTTCACGTTGAAGCGGTAGAGCGACTCGATCTGGAACCAGCGGGACAGGAACACCAGCAGCCCGCGCCAGCGCCGCAGCACCGGACCTGCGCCGATCCGCTCGCCGCGCTCCAGGGCGGAGCGGAAGACGGCGAAGTTCAGCGAGATCCGGGCCACCCGCAGGCTCTCGGCCTCGCGCAGCGCCGCCACGATCATCAGCTCGTTCAGGCCAGGGTCGGCGGTCCGGTCCCGGCGCATCAGGTCGAGCGAGAGCCCGTCCTTGCCCCAGGGCACGAAGTTGAGCACGGCGCGGATCTCCCCGTCCCGGCGCGCGGTGACCACCACGCAGTCGCCGTCCGAGGGGTCGCCGAAGCGGCCGAGCGCCATCGAGAAGCCGCGCTCGGTCTCGGTGGAGCGGCCGTCGTTGGCCAGCCGCCGGATCGCCACGATCTCCTCGGCCGGGATGTCCCGCAGCCGCCGGGTCTCGCACGCGTAGCCCTTGCGCTCGATCTTGTTGACCATCTGCCGGACGTTGCGCATCGCCCGGCCCTCCAGCGTGAAGTCGGCCACCTCGACCACGGCCTCGTCGCCGAGCTCCAGCGCGTCCATCCCGGCCTCGCGGCACCAGATCTCGCCGCCGAGCTCGCTGCAGCCCATCACCGCCGGGATCCACGCGTACTTGTCCGCGCGGTCGCAGAAGGCCTTGATCGCGCCGGGCCACGCCTCGGGGTCGCCCACCGGGTCGCCGCTCGCCAGCATCACGCCGGCGACCACGCGGTAGGCGATGCAGGCCTTGCCGCTCGGCGAGAAGAGCACTGCCTTGTCCCGGCGCAGCGCGAAGTAGCCGAGCGAGTCGCGGCTGCCGTGCTTGGCCAGCAGCTCGCGGACGTCGGTCTCCTGAGCGGGCGTCAGCAGCGCGTCGGGCACCGCCGGGCGCAGGAAGAGGTACAGGGTGACCAGCAGCGTCATCAGGCTGAGGCCGAGCAGCGAGTAGTACACGTAGTCGCTGTACCGGTCGACCTTGAAGGTCATCGGGCCGCTGACCCCGACCAGGCCGAGCAGCACCTGCTCGATCCGGGCGAAGGTGCCGTCGCCCCCGCGGATCTCGCTCGGACGCACCGAGACGATCAGCAGGCCGAGTCCGAGGTCGATGATCAGCAGGCAGAAGAAGGTCCAGATGGCCCGCCAGCGCGAACGCGGGTCGCTGAGGGCGTAGAACTCGTTGCGGTAGACGATCAGCAGGATCAGCAGCACGGCCTGCAGGATGACCCCGTTGCCGGTGGCGCGCGGGATGAAGTGCCCGGCGAGCGCGACCACGTGGCCGAGGATGGTCACCGCGAGCAGCACGACCGCGCCCATCCAGGCCCGGTGCTTGCGGCGGCGCAGCCCGTGCGCGAGCAGCACCAGCAGCACGCCGACGATCATGGCCGCGGCGACGCCGTACGGGTTGATCTCCAGTCCCGGCACGAAGTGGCTCACCTCGTGCGCGGACACGGACTTTATCGGCCCGGTCTTGCGGAAGGCCGGGAAGAGCGCGTACAGGATGTCCAGCACGCCGATCAGGTAGCACGCCAGGCCCGCCACCCGCGGGATCCACGGCCGCCGCTTCGGCCGGACCAGCGGCTGCATGAGCGGCTGCACGGCGTTGAGCACGGCTCCGGTGAGGTCGGAATCGCCGTCCCTGGCCGGCTCGTCCGCCTCGGCGGCGGGCGGCGGCGCCTGGGCGGGCACCGGCGGCTCGCCCGCGCCCCGCTCCGACCGGTCCTGCTTCGGCTGGGTGCCCGCGGCCGATCTTCGCCGCGGTTCGGCCTTCACCGACCGAGAATGAGACTCATTGCCTCGGCCCGGGTCGCGGGGGCGCGTAGCATGCCCCGCACCGCGGACGTCACCGTCCTCGCCCCCGGCTTCCTGATCCCTCGCATCGACATGCACAGGTGTTCGCACTCCACTACGACGATGACCCCACGCGGCTGCAGGATGCGGACGAGCGCGTCCGCTACCTGGGTAGTGAGACGCTCCTGGACCTGAGGACGTTTCGCGTACACGTCCACCAGCCTCGCCAGCTTCGACAGGCCGGTGATACGTCCGTCTACCGAAGGAATGTAGCCGACGTGGGCCACTCCGTGGAACGGAACGAGGTGGTGTTCGCAGCACGAGTAGAGCTCGATGTCGCGCACGAGCACCATCTCGTCGTGCCCGAGCTCGAAGGTGGTGGTCAGCACCTCCTCGGGCGCCTGCTGCAGTCCGGCGAACATCTCCCGGTACGCGCGGGCCACCCGGCCGGGCGTGTCGCGCAGCCCGTCGCGCTCCGGGTCCTCGCCGATCGCGAGCAGCAGTTCGCGTATCGCGTCCTCGGCCCGCTTCTCGTCGAACGGCCCGACCGCGCGGCCGGCGTCCACCGAGTCCTCCTCGCCGAGTGAGATCGGGTTGATCACGGTGGCCTGCCTACTTCGTCGTACGAATGTGGCGTGATGAGACGCCGGAGGCGGCCCAGTCTAGTACCTGGACCGCCTCCCGATCATCGGATTGATCGTCAGTCGCTGCCGTTCGCCGCGGTCAGCTCCTTGGGCGAGCGCACCGGGGGCACGTCCGAGGGCACCCGGCGCGAGGAGCCGGTCCAGGCCGGGCGGGGCGAGCGCATCCGGACGTCGGCGAAGATGTTCGCGATCTGCTGCTTGTCCAGGGTCTCCTTCTCCAGGAGCTCGAGGACCAGCCGGTCGAGGATCACGCGGTTGTCGGCCAGGATCTCCCAGGCCTCGTCGTGCGCGTTCTCGATCAGCTTCTTGACCTCCTCGTCCACCAGGGCGGCGACGTCCTCGGAGTAGTCGCGCTGGTGGCCCATGTCGCGGCCGAGGAAGACCTCGCCGCTGTCCTGGCCGAGCTTGATCGCGCCGAGCCGCTCGGTCAT